>JAFXSE010000079.1 GCA_017525855.1 Bacilli bacterium | reverse complement strand
CATGGCACTAATATTAAAATTAAGAGCTTCTTTTAAATCCCCATCACCATTAATACATACTATTAAATATTTAGCAGCATCTCCTAATAAAAGAGCATCTTCTCCTTTTTGAAGATTTTTATCACTGACTAAAAATGATACAACTGAAATAAGGTCTTTTCCGATTGTTCCTAATCCATAAAATAAAGAACCAATTAATAAAGTTAAAAATGTTAAAAGACCTAAAATATTCCATAATATGTGAATCATGGATTTTGTTAGGCAATTTACAAAGCAATTTCCAGTTCCAAAACTAAAGAATAATTTTAAAGTTGAAAAAACAACTATAGCTATATCAATAACCATTAAAACATAAAAAACTATTTTTGAAGCAAGTTTTCCATATTTTTCGATTAAATCAGAATAATCTATAATTATTTTAGAAATTTTATCTTTAACATCATCAAAAGTCTTTTGAATATCTTTAATAGAATTTATCCCTGTTCTTATTTCTGAAGTTCCAGTGCTTTTTTCATTTAATAGATCACCATAATAACGTGATGAATCGTTCATTTGTCGTTTTGAACTTTCAGATACCTGCTTATATTCTTCATACCACATCTTGACAAAACTATCACTTGTAGCGGTTGGAGTAGGTGTTGTTTCAAATTTTCCAAATTGCTTTATTATATCTAATACATAAGTACCACTTTTTCCATTAGAAAGAGTTAAAGAATGTTTATAATTACCTTCACCAGAAATATTTTCATCATCATATATGTTTTTACTATATGTTTGCAATGCAGTTTCAAATTCCTGTTTTTTTCCTTCTGCTTTAAAATTGCTATTTGATAAACTAGTTGCAGTTTGTTCATCTAAACCATCTATCTTTGTTATTACATCTTCAAATGTATTCACAATATTAGTAATCCCTCCCCATCTAGGTTTTGTTTGTTTTGTTTCTCCATTAAGTACTTCACCAATAAATTTGAGCAAAGAACATTCTGTATCAGCAAGTCCAACAAAAATAATATTAGATTGACTTAACCCATAAATAGAAATGCAAATTCCAAGGGCATATATTACCATTGTTACAATATAAAAAGGTAATTTACAAACTGGCTTTTGACAACAGGAACAACAGTAACATTTACAGCAACTACAAATGCAGCAAACTAACCAACCAGGAAGAGATAGAATAGCAATTACAAGAAAAATTAAAACTGGGATAAGATGCATAATATAATCTTTAATATTATCACCTGAACTTCCTTCACTTGAGATTAAATTAACTAAAGCATCAATATATTTTGGATTATTTTCACTTTTAATTTCTTCATCTTCTTTTATTCCTATTATGCTTCCATCTCCAGTTTTGTAATAATTTTGAAGATCTTTAGTTCCTTTTTCACATATTTTATTTGTATCTGAAGTAAAACTATCATCATCTGAAGATGAATCTAATTTTCTTGCATATAATTGCCTTAGTATTTTTATATCTTGTTTTAATGCTTTTTCTTGTTCTCTTTTCTTATTTAGATAATTTGAATTTATAATAAGTAATGGGCAGAGTAATATTGAAATTAGAATAACATGATAGTATTTTAATTTTGGACTATATGTGTTCGATGTCATTTATTTTATAAATTAAAAAATAATTTTATTAATATATATTATTCTAAATAAATGATAAAATAAAAATAATTAAT
>JAFXSE010000078.1 GCA_017525855.1 Bacilli bacterium | reverse complement strand
GGTGAATTAACAAGTGATGTAAAACGTTATGATTATTATAATTTCTTAGTAACAAACGGAGATGATAATAAAACTGAATTAAAAGTATATTTTACAAGATGTGATACTTATCCAGTTTGTGTATATAATAAAAAAATTTTAGAAGAAACTTTGAGTGGAGCTGAAATAAAAGGATATGAAGGAGTATTTAGAAAAGTAATTAATACTAGACTTATACCAACCTTACATCCTGAAGAAAATTATGTTATGATTGTTTATTGCGAACATGAAGGAAGTTTTGGAGGATGTACATATGATATAACAATATATGAATCACAAATCCCAGAAGAAGATTTTTCAGATTATACTATTATGATAGACCAATACGCACCTAATTATCATCATTATATTACTAATGAAAATAATGGAATTTTACACATAAAAGCAGATAAATTAGCAGCTTATAATTATTTAATTTTAAATGTTCAATTATTTACTACAATTTATAGAGAATTAAATATGATTAAATTAGTAGATTATTTAGGTATTAATACAATTTTTCCATCATGGAATAATGGATCTATTTTATATATTCCTCATAGTATCTATCAATCAAGTGGTTATTTGTATTTAATTAATCAATGTGTAGGAGAATGTGATATTCTTTTTGAAGCTATTTATCAAGATGATATGGATGATCAATATTTAAAAAATACTATGTTATCTTTCCCTATTGAAAATTTTGATGGACAAATATTTTATAATTCATATAGTTATAGAGAAAGTAATCATTTATATGTTTTTTCACAAACTAACCAACATAAAATTAAAATACGTAATTATGAAATTAAAGGAAAATCTTCTTCTTTCTTTAAAATGACTTATATAGATCTTTCTCAAATTGGAAAAAATAATAAGTTTAAAGAAGATAGATATTTGCCTATTTTAATAACAAGTACAAATTCAAAAGATTTAATTTCTATTTATCAAAAAGAAGATAAAATAATTGATTCATACTTTAAAAATTCATTATGTTCTTCTCCAGTAGATTTTAAATTTGTTGATGGAGAGAAAACTGAAACAATTTATGCTCCAAAAGATCTTAATTTATTATTTGCTTTACAAGTTCTTAGTGACAATGATTTAACATTTACATTTAAATACACTGAAACTGAATCAGTTGTTAAACATGTAAAAGCAAAAAGAGGAGAAGTTTTTACATATGATAATGGAGTTAAATATACAGGTGAAGATTCATTTACTTATACAGTTAAATCATCAAAATTAACTTTTTATTCTTTACAATTTTTATCTAATTTAAATCAAAATTTCACTCCATGTCCAGGAAATGCTTTAAAATTAGGTGTTAAATATACTGATTTCTTATATCATGATAGTCTAAGAATTTTCAGATTAGGAGAATTAGATACAAATATTTTCAAAGATTATTATCAATATAATGTTACACAATTTTCAAGTTCAGAATATACTGTAAAAGCATGGTTAGAACAATGTTCAAATTATCCAATTTGTAACATTTCATATGCTTCAGTTACTTCAAGTAAAACAAGTATTCAATTAGATTCAGATGGAGCTAATTTATATAAAAATATAGAAAAAAAAGTTTTAAATGATTTGAATTCAGTTTTTAATTATATTTTAGTCGTTTATTGCCAACATAATAGCAGAGCAAATGGATGCTATTATGATTATAGCATAAGAGCATTTAATTCAACTGGAGGAGGATCTTCTTCAAGTTCATCAGAGCCTGTTCCTCCAAGTTCTAGTTCAAGTGCACATAGTAGTCATAGTTCAACAAGTGAAGATAGTAGTGATTCTATTG
>JAFXSE010000077.1 GCA_017525855.1 Bacilli bacterium | reverse complement strand
ATTAATTTAATTATAATTAAAATAATAAGAAAAAAAATAATTAATTAATTAAAATAATTAAAAAAATATTTTATTAATTTATTAATAAAAAATAATTTAATTTGAAAAAAATAATACAATTATGGCTGATTGGTTTACAATAATAGTTGTTATTTTATTAGTAATAGCGTTAATAATAACAAATATATATATTTTAGCATATTTTTGCCATCCAGATGATAAAGGTTCATGTTTAGGATGGGTAATGAAAATAATAGTTATAATAGGTTTAACCTTATCATGGATTCAAGTGTTATTATTGCCTTTAGATGTTAGTAATAATCGTACTTTTGGTGGTGGATTAAACATGAAAGTTTTTTGGTATATAATATATATTTTAACAATAATTTATATCTTAGTTGTATCACCTATTGCTACTTCATATTATGAAGCGGATGAATCTTGGTCAATTGGAGAAAAAATAACTCATTCTTTGTGTTGGTTTTTTATATATTTTTCATTTTTTTTACTCATAACAATAATTTTATATTTTTCCATAGGAAAAGCTGATTTACCTATAACAGGTGTAACTTGTAATTATCTAGACGAAATGCAAAATTCATTTACAACATTTATTTCTACAGATTATTGTCAATCTGTAGAAGGAGATATTCAAATAAAAGTCAATTTTCTTATATATGCAATGGCAGTTCTATTATTTGTTTCATGGTTATTATTTGCCTTTTTTGGCGGAATCGGTTTGGCTGCATTGCCGATTGATTTATTTTGCGCTTTTAAAAAAAGGCCAAGACATATGAAATCATTGGAAATTGATAGGAGAAAAACTATTTTATTAAAAAATGTAGAAGAATTACGACTTTTAGGGCAAGAAGTAAAAAGATTGGAAGCAAAAGGAGATCATAAAAAATTTAAATGTTCTAGTAGAAGAAGAAATTATGATAGAAAATATAATCAATTTAGAGCAGGATATATGTTAATTGATGAAGAATATAAAATAGTAAATGCAGGACAAGAAGCTAGAAAGCAAGGAAATTGCGTAGTTTTATTATATTATCTATTAATACCTTTAGGTATTTTGGCAGCGATTTTTACATTATTATGGATAATACAATTTATTTGCTCTTATTTTATTAGGAAAAATGGTAGGCCGCGATTTCCGTTTTTGGCAAGAATGTATGTATTTTTGAATGATCATCATTGCGCTTTTCTTTCTTTTTTGATTTTTTCAATATTAAGCTTATATTTATTATTATGCGTAATTAAAGGCAATTTTAAATTTGGAGTAAGAATTTTATGTTGTTGGGAAATATTTCCTATGAAAAAAGATGGCACATATATGAATTCATTCATTTTTAATACTACTCTTATATTATTAGCTTCATGTTCTATTACTCAATTTTGTGCTGATTGCCTCGAAGATTATGTAGTTTTTACTGATATTAATATAATTTTTAATGTTCAAATTAGATATTTAAAATTTTTTAAATTTTTTTATAAATATCATATTTTTCAATATATTTTATTTGTTGTTTTTCTGATAAGTTTAATATATCTATTATTAAGACCATCTGACTCGATAAATAAAGTTCTAAAAAATACTCCTGATATAATGAATAGTTCTGGAAATGATTTAAATAAACCAGCCGAAAATAATACAAATTCTAGTATCAAAAATAATTCAATTCCTAAATTAGGATTATGATGAAAATAAAATTAATAAATAATTATATTTTTCTTTATTTATTTTTTTAATATTTAAAAATATAAATTATTATTATTAATATTTTTTAAAAAAATAATTAAATCAATAAAATAATAAGATTTTTTAATAATTATTGTTTTTAAAATTTAACGAAATTAATGTAATAAAGAATATATAATTTAACATTATGAATTTAATAAATAAAGTAAAGTACCTTTTTTACTTTTTGGCTCTGCTGGCATTTAATCCACGTACTCCACTGTTCATCCTCATTTGACCTCTGCTCATATAACCTAAACCAACAGTCTTCTTATAAGTATCAGGTTTCTTGACTTGTTCTTCACCTTCAGTTGATTCTTCAGTAACATCAATTGGAAGTAATTTAATAAAGAATCCCCAAACTAAAGTCATAGCAGAAATACCAAGACATTCAGCATGTTGTCTTAAGCTTAATGGGTGAGTTCTTACTGCTCTACCACCGAAAGTAACTAAAATAATTTGACCAACAATAATAATACTTTGAATTAAAATATATAACCAATTACCACAAATACCAGTGAAAACATTTAATTCATCTTTTTGTAATTTTCTTGCATTGATTGAGTTGAATACTTGCATAAAGACGAATATATTAAAGAATATAGTGAAGTGATAACCATTAACATTATTCCACATGAAGTGTTCAAGATTTCTATCAGATGGAACACCAAAAATGTAATCACCATAGAAAATGATGACAGTTAAAGTAGTAATTTGGAATATGGATTGAGAAATAATATTTAATTTCATCATAGGAGTTAAAATTGAGGCTTCTCTTGAATATGGTTTTCTGTCTAAAAGTGCTTCAGTTGGGTCTTCGGTGGCTAAAGCAAGGGAAGCAAATGAGTCCATAATTAAGTTAACCCATAACATTTGAATAGCATTTAATGGTGAATCTTTTAATATAATACCACCTAAGAAAGTCATAAATACAGCAACAACGTTAGTAGTGAGTTGGAATTGTACGAATTTTCTGATACAATCATATACATTTCTACCATATTTACAAGCAGTAACAATTGAGCTGAATGAATCATCTAATAAGACAACGTCAGCAGCATCTTTAGCAATATCAGTTCCTCTAATACCCATAGCGAATCCAACGTGAGCTTGTCTGAGGGCAGGGGCATCATTGGTACCATCTCCGGTAACTGCAACAATGTTACCTAATTCTTTTAATCCAAAGACAAGAATGAATTTATCTTCGGGAGATGCTCTTGCAATAATTCTTAAATCTTTTACTGTATGTTTAAATGCTTCTCTATTATTTAAGAAGATTTCTAATTCACCACCTTTATCTTGTTGTTTTTTAGTAATACCTCCGCAAGCAACTCTGAATATTTCTCCTTCTAAAGCAATTGGATGATCTAAATTTCTAATAGCAAGTGGAGCATTATCTGGATTTTTTTCAACTTCAGCTCTGAATTTTTTAGCGGTTTCTTTGCATTGAGCAGCTTGGTTGGGTTCAATAATACCAACATCTTTTGAAATAGCAATAGCGGTGTTAATGTTATCTCCAGTAACCATACGTACAGTAATACCAGCATGATGGCATTTTCTAATAGCTTCAGGAACATCTGGTCTGTTATCATCTCTAATACCAACCATAAAAGCGAAGCAAAGTCCTTTAGCTAATTCTTGGAAGAAACCTAAATCGTCATCAGGATGGGCATCTTTTGATTTTTTAATTTCTTCTTCAGTTACTTTTTTATAACCGAAAATAAGAGTTCTCATTGAATCTTCTGCATATTCGGCTTGTTTATCGAATAAATCTTGTTTATGTTCTTCATAATTTTCTTCTTGGCCTCCTCTTACTCTGAATAAGCTGAAGAATTCTCCGACTCTTTCTGGGGCACCTTTGGCATAAAGAGTATATCCATCTTCTTCTTTATAAATATTCATCATATATTTATAATCGGATTTAAATGGTAATACATATAATCCTTTTCTGTTTCCTTCTAAAGGATATGCAGCTTCTTTTAAATAAGTATATAAGGCTTTTTCAGTCATATCACCGTTTAATACTGGTTTTCCTTTTTCATCAATAGTTTCAACACAAGTAATATTTTTATAAATACAATTCCATACTAAATCTCTTAAATTATTATCGTTGATTTTATCTTTGCTTAATCTGATATCTTGTTCTTCAATATAGAAAGCAGTAACTCTCATAACACCTAAAGTTAAAGTACCGGTTTTATCTGTGCAGACATTGTTAACGTTACCCATAGCTTCAGATTTATCTAAATGTTTAACTAAGTTATGTTCTCTTTTCATTTTATCAACGGAATAAGCAAGAGCAATAGTAACAGCCATAGGTAATCCTTCAGGAATAGCGACAACAATAACTGTAACAGCGATAATGAAAGCATTTACTAATACATCAAGTTCATGTGAAGTCCAAATTGAGATACCTGAGAATATGTTTACAATGGTTTCTTTTAAGAATAAAACAAAACCGATTAAAATGGCCATTAAATAACCTAAATCACCGATTAAGTTTGATAATTCATTTAATTGTTTTTTAAGTGGGGTTAAATCGGCGTCATCATCATCATCATCGTCTTCACCTTTACCACCACTGGAGTTAAGTAAAGCTTTATTAGCACCTTCAAATGTTTTGTCTCCAACAGCAGCAACTACCATGTTACCATAACCATCAACAACTTGGGAACCAGAGAAAACAAATGGACAAGTGTATTTTTGTCCTTTTAATTCAAAGTTATTTACTTTCCACATGATATCAGATTCTCCAGTAACTGGGGATTCGTCCATTCCAGCCTTGGCATCTCCGAAGACAAATCCATCTACATTAATAATGTCTCCAATCCTAAGCTTAAGTACATCCCCAACTAAAACGTCTTCAATAGAAATTTCTTTTTCTCTTCCATCACGAATAACTAATACTTTTTTTAATTTTGTTTCTCTGCTCAATTTTAAAAATTGTTCTGTTTCTTGGTAGTTCATATATGAACTAATTGATACGACTAAAAATACAGCAAAGAAGATGGCAGTACCTTCTATCCAACCAGATTTAATACCATCTTTAGCGACTCCAATAATAAGGGAAACAATGGAGGCTACCAATAAAACTCTTAAAGTTGGATCTTCAAAGCATTCTATTATATGGGCTAAAATGGAGTTTTCTTTTTCTGGAGGTAAATGGTTGTTTCCCCATTTTCTTTCTCTCCATTCTAAATCGCCTTGATTTGAAGAACTGAGACCATTTACTAAATCAGTACGGAAAACTTGAGCAATATGTTCAACACTTTTGCAATTATCTTTGAAATACTTTTCTGAGGCATGAGCACTTGTATTATATTCATTGTTGAAAATTTTTTTCATATCGAAATCTCCTGAGACTCCTTCGTCGAGTAAGGCAATAATATTAAAAATTAGTATTATTTACTCTAACACACCATATGAATTCAAATAAATTTATTATAAATGAATACAAAGATCAAAGTAATTAATATACTAAAACCAAAGATTTTTATAAAATTAATAAAGTTAATCATTTAGATAATAACCACTATAATATAATAATTAATAATGAATTTAGTAATGAACAAAGAACAAAGAACTTATTTTTTTCCATCATCAGCACCTATTGTCCCTTTTTCTGTTAGAGATTTTTCTCTGGCCAATAATTCAGCTTCCCAATTCCTTAATTTTTCCTTTTTTTGGGCAAATTCTTCAGCAATTTTTTGTTTTTCTTCAGCCATTTTTTTTGCTAATTCTCCAGCCATTTTTTCTTTTTCTTTAGCTAATTCTTCAGCCATTTTTTCTGCTAATTCTCCAGCCATTTTTT
>JAFXSE010000012.1 GCA_017525855.1 Bacilli bacterium | reverse complement strand
TCTAATCATACTTGTAGAATAAAATGAAGTAACACTAGTATGATTAAAATTAATTTGTTTAAATGTAATACCCCATGTTTTTTCAATTTTTCTACTTGTATGATATGTATGTAATAATTCATGTGCATAATGTGAACCAAATTCACCATCAAATGATTCATTATATAATGATTGTATTTGTTGATTATCTTGAGATGTTCTTTTAGGTAATGAATCATCTAATCTATATGTAGCATCTAATCTTTTTTCTATACCTTTTTTACCTTTAGCTCTTGGTGAACCACCACCCATAGCACATCCACCAGGACATGCCATAACTTCTAAAAAGTGTATATTTTCAAATCCTGGTTCTTTATCTTTTATTTTTGCTAATAAATCCATAGCATTTTTAATACCATGTGCTACAGCTAAATTTAATTTAAATCCATTTATATCTACAGTAGCTATTTTAATTCCACTATCAACACCTCTTACTTCATTTAATTGTATAGGATTCATATCTCTACCTGTAATAAATTTATATGCTGATCTAACTGCAGCTTCCATTACACCACCTGTAGCACAAAATATAGCACCACCACCAGTATATTCAGAATATATAGTATCTGGTTCTGTATCTGGTAAATTTTTAAAATCAATTTTTGAATCTTTAATTAATTGAGCAAGTTCACGACTAGTAATTACTAGATCAGTTTCACCATTTAATTGTGGTCTTCTAATTTCATCTTTTTTAGCAGTACATGGCATAAATGCTACATGATATATTTTAGATCTATCTACACCTATTTTTTTAGGAAATATATTTTTAACAACTGAACTAAGCATTGATAATGGAGATCTACATGATGATAAATTAGGTATTAAATCAGGTCTAGATACTTCTATATAATTAATCCATGCTGGACAACATGATGTAAACATAGGAAATACTGCTTCTGGATCATTTATTCTATGTATTAATTCTGTAGCTTCTTCTACTATAGTTAAATCTGCACCAAAATTAGTATCAAATACATAATCAAAACCTAATTGTTTTAATGCTGTTATTATTTTACCTGTTGATATTTCACCTGGTTTAACACCTAATGCTTCAGCTGTATTAATTCTTATAGCAGGTGCAAATTGACAAGTTAATATTTTTCCATTTTTTTCTTTATCTTTTAATATTTCTTTTAATTCATCTATATCAAATTTTTCTGTTATTGCTTTTGTTCCACATGCTAATGTACATTGACCACATGATATACAACGTGAATCAGCTAACCATTTACCACCTGCTGTATGTGCTCTTTGTTTTTTTTCACATTCTAATATATCTTGACCTGCTATATTTTTACATGCTTTAACACAATTCTGACATCCTACACATCTTTCCATATCAAATTGTATAGATAATGATGTAGTATCTCCTATAGGTATTTCATCATGTTTTATTGTTTGAGTAACTTGTGTTTTTTTAACTCTGGATATTTCACATTGTTCAGGAATTGTATTATATGGAAAATCACCTATAAATATTTTACCTTTAATTCCTAAATAATCTTTTAATGTAGGTACTTTACATTGAGGTTGTACTTTTACTTCATCAAATTCAAAATAAAATGCTTGATTTTCTATAATTTTATTTTCTACTAATTGTTCTGGGAATCTTTTTGAATTTTGTTTTACATTTATATCACCTAATGATAATCCAAGAACACCACTAGATTCTTCATTTAATGTTTGTTCAAAGATTTTTTTAGCACTAGAGAATTCTAAATCAAAATTTTTACCAGCAAATATAAATTTATCTTTTGCTGGACAATTAAATTCACCATCTTTCATTGGTTCAGCTTGGAAAGTTTGAGATGTTTCACTTGATAAATATTCTTTTTCTGTTTTATATTTTTCATTTACTACATATATTTTATGTGTAGATGTTTCTACTTGTAAAGGATATGCTTTTGATGGAGTACCTAAATTAAAATCTACTAAAAAATGTGTTTTATCTATGTCTTCTATTGACGCATCTTCTTTTTTGAGGTCTTCATAAGCTTTTGGAGACTTATATAATGGGATTTCTATGATAGAAAAGACTGATATAATCAGGAAGGATACAAGTATTAATGATTTTAGCTTCATGTTTAATAAATAAAATAATTTTATTAATTAATTTAATTATTCATGATTTTTAAAAAATAAAATATTTTTTGATTAATTATTTTTATTAATTTATTTTATTTAATTATTTATTTTATTATTTTATTATTTT
>JAFXSE010000076.1 GCA_017525855.1 Bacilli bacterium | reverse complement strand
TTTGATAAAGTATTTATTAAAAAAGGTGAAACTAAATCAGTAACAATTACCGTTGATGATCATGCTTTATCATATTATTCTTTATTATATAGTGATTTTGTTAGACCATCAAATGGTAATTATGTAGTAAATATTGGAACAGATGCAAAAAATTTTAATTTAATAACTAAAACAATTAAAGCAGAGTATCATAAATTTACTACATGGGATGTAGCATATATTAAAGCTGATAAAGATTTAGAAAAATTAAATTTAACAGATAAAATTAATTTATTATATGGAATAGGAGATATGAGTGATTTATCAGGTAAAATACCTGGAAATTCAAAAATTAATCTCAATCAAATTAATTTACAAGATGGACCATCTGGAGTAAGAACACCAAATAAAACAACAAGTTGGCCAGCTGGAATTAATTTAGCATCAACATTTAACAGAACTTTAATGTATAATGTAGGAAAAGAACAAGGAAGAGAATTTAGATTAAGAGGAATACATATTATGTTAGGACCTTGTATGAATATGATGAGAACTCCTTTAGGAGGAAGAATGTGGGAAGCATATGGAGAAGATCCATTCTTATCAGGAGCAACAGCAACAGAAGTAATTAAAGGAATACAAGAAAATGGTGTTATAGCAGTTGCTAAGCATTATGTTGGAAATGAGGTAGAAAAAAATAGACGAAATTCAACATCAAATATACCTGAACAAGCATTATGGGAAATATATATAGAACCATTTTATAGAAGTGTTAAAGATGCAGATGTTTGTTCAATTATGAGTTCATATAATGATGTAAATGGAACACTTTTAGCTAAAAATTATAGATTACTTCAAACATATTTAAAGGATACAATTGGATTTAAAGGATTTGTAATGAGTGATTGGTTTGCAATAAAAGATAATGATGTAGCTAATTTTAATTCAGGAGAAGATATGAATATGCCAGGTAAACGCAGTTCAGTAGATTGGTCAAAGTTAGAACAAGCAGTACCTAATGATGTTACTGAAGCTAGAGTAAATGATGCAGCAAGAAGAATACTTGCATCATTATATAGATTAGATCAAAGAAGTACAACAAATAAATTTCCTGATTTTGATTTTTCAGTAAATACAATAAATGAAAGGAATAAAAAAATAAATCGAGAAGTAGCAGGTCAAAGTAATGTATTATTAAAAAATAATGGTGAGGTTTTACCTATAACAAAAAGTAAATATTCTAAAATAGCAGTTTTAGGTAATGATGCTTTCCCTAATTATTGTATTAATAGTCCTGATAATCTTTGTTCATGTTTAAATGATACAAATAAAATATGGGATGGTCATTTACCAATGGGTTATGGATCAGGTGCAACTATATTTAATTATTTAATTGATCCTTTAAGTGCTATAACAGAAAAAGCAAATAATTTAGGTATTTCAATTGTTTCATATGGAAAACTTACTAGTACATCAGAAACTAATTATGGAGTAGAAACTCAAATTGGAATAGAAGATATAGATGGTGTCAATAATTTATTAGCTCAAAATACAGATATAGATTTATGTTTAATATTTATAATGGCTGATTCAGGTGAAGAATTACTTTATTTAGAAAGATCACATGGAGATAGATATGATATGAATGCATGGCATAATGGAAATGAATTAGTTAAAAATGTCACTCAATCAAGTTCTTGTAAAAAAAAAGTAGTTGTTATAAATGCTCCAGGTCCTATCAATGTTGATACTTGGATAGATGATGTAGATGGTGTTGTTTTTTCAGGAATGGGAGGAGGAGAATCAGGAAATGGATTAGCAGATGTTTTATTTGGTGATTTAAATCCATCAGGTCATTTACCTTATGTTTGGGGTAAAGTAGATCAATATCCTGGTACAATTGATTTTAATCCTTCAAGTGAAGATTTTATCCCATATGAATATAGTGAAGGTGTATTTGTTGGACAAAGATATTTTGATTTAAAAGGTTATACACCTATTTTCCCATTTGGATATGGACTTTCATATACAAATTTTACTTTTAATGCCCTTACCTCTACTTATGATGCGACAAAAAAAATTTTAACTGCTACCTTTAATGTTAAAAATGAAGGTAATTTCGATGGAGATGTTGTTCCTATGTTATTCTTAAAATTCCCTACTATTGATGAATATGGTGAAAATGGATATCCAAGTAAATTATTTAAAGGATTTGATAAAGTATTTATTAAAAAAGGTGAAA
>JAFXSE010000075.1 GCA_017525855.1 Bacilli bacterium | reverse complement strand
GATAAGTTGATGGATTTGTTTGATATACTAGATGAGTTGTAGGATTTGTTTGATATGATTCATAATCATGGATATTAATTCTTCCTTCTAAATCTCTATATTTTTCAGGAATTTCACCATTAAGAGAATATTTAATATATAGAGCAAAAGCATCAGTATCAGTAACTAAAGATTCATTAATTACTTCAAATTTAGCAAGCATAGAATATCCATCTCCTCCATTAGCAGTAAATTCAAGTAAAGATGCATTATATGTTTTATCTAAATCTAAATCAACTCCATTTATTTTTACATTAGAAACTCTTCTTGGTCCAGTAACATTTATAAACATACCATTTTCATCAGTTAAAACTGAACTATTAATACTTGTATCAATATCAAAAGTAATTCCTGATACTTGAGGGAATCCACCTGATGAACTAGGTAATTTTGCTACTCCATGTTCTAAAGCATCTAAAATAGCTTGTCCTGTTAATTGTTTTACTACTATATTATTAAACCAAGGTAATACATCAATTACTTCACCTCTACTTAAATCTCCTTTATACATATTA
Source organism: Bacilli bacterium (assembly GCA_017525855.1). The sequence goes on along the minus strand of JAFXSE010000075.1, from coordinate 1,514 downwards.
TTTCTAACAGAACCTCCATTTATTATTGTTATTTCTCCATTTCCTGCTTCTCTTATTGCATCAGTAATAAGATTTCCTAAAGTACATTCTTTATATCTACAATAAATTAAATGAGAATCACTTGTATTTTCAGGTCTTATTATAAAATCAATATCAGAATGTCCAATTTCTATATTTAATTCATCTGCATATTCATTCCATATATCATCTATAAATTCAGACATTTCCTTATTAACCCATCTATCTTTTTTAGCACGAAATATAGATTTTGCATCTGTTTTATTATTTGGTTCAGGAATTTCACTTATAATTTCTGAAATTATTGAACCATCTGTTTTTAAAATAAATTTTCCAACTTGTTCTAATTTAGTACCAACTTGAGTTATATGAATATCATTATTATTTTTATCTTTTGAAGTTACATTATAAACTTTATGAGTATGTCCATCTAATACTGCATCAACTCCTTCTAATTTTGAAAGAAGTCCATCACTAGTATATTGTTCAATTGACATTCCTAAATGAGTTAAGAGAATAACATAATCAACTTCTTTTTCCCTTACTTCATTTATATATTTTTGTACAGCATCATAAAGATCTTGAGTATTATTACCTGCAAGAAAATCATATATTGCTTCTCCATTTTCATCTCTTAAAGTTGATATATAAGTTTTTGAAAAAGTTAAGGGTGTAACTACTCCAATAAAAGCTATTTTCTTTCCTCCTCTTTCTATAATCTTATAAGGATTAAAAATTGTTGTTTTATTTTTTTTATAACAAAAATTAGCACAAATATATTTACTTGTAATATTATTTCCTAATTTAGCTAATTGTTCAATACCATAATCAAATTCATGATTTCCTAAAATAGCAACATCAAATCCTATTTTATTTAAAATTTTAATAATAGCTTCACCTTCTGATATTGCACCAAGAGTACCTCCTTGAACATGATCTCCAACATCTACAGTTATTACATTTTTATATATTTTTTTTAATTCATCACGATATAAAGCATATCCATCATATCCTATTGTATCATTTAAACTACAATGTACATCATTTACATGAATTATTGCTATATCATCTGAAGAATTTGAATTTGTATTATCTATATTAATTCTTCCTTCTAAATCTTTATATTTTTCAGGAATTTCACCATTAAGAGTATTTTGAATATACATACCAAAAGCATCAGTATCAGTAACTAAAGATTCATTACTTACTTCAAATTTAGCAAACATGGAATATCCATCTCCTCCACTAGCAATAAATTCAATTAAAGATGCATTATATGTTTTATCTAAATCTATATCAACTCCATTTATTTTTACATTAGAAACTCTTCTTGGTCCAGTAACATTTATAAATATACCATTTTCATCAGTTAAAACAGAACTATTAATACTTGTATCAATATCATAAGTAATTCCTGATACTTGAGGGAATCCACCTGATGTACTAGGTAATTTTGATACTCCAAATTCTAAAGCATCTAAAATAGCTTGTCCTGT
>JAFXSE010000074.1 GCA_017525855.1 Bacilli bacterium | reverse complement strand
CTGGTTGATTATATACTAAATGGAATCCTTCAGCACATGTAATACAATTATGAGATGTACTATCTCCTTTTCCATTACATTTTGAACATTTATCATAACATTTTTCATATTTATCTTCTTCTTCTTCATAATAAGTATCATCTGGTTGTTCTCCTTCTTTTATACATTGTCCAGTTTGATTATATATGAAATGATATCCATTTGCACAACTATCACAATTATTAGTAGTACTGTTTCCTTTTTTTGAACATGTTGCACAAGTAGTATAACATTTTTCATATGTATTAGTTTCTTCATCTAAATATGTATTATTTGGTTTTTCACTTTCACTAATACAAACTTCTGCTTGTGTATAAACAAAATGATAAATATATGTTCCATTTTCATATTTAGCACATTCTTTACAATTATGATAAACAGAAGAACCTGCAGTAACACATTTTGAACATCTTTCATGACATTTTCTATAAGTATCAGTACAATTATCTAAATAAGTATCATCTGGTTGAGTTCCTTCTTTAATACATTGTCCAGTTTGATTATATATGAAATGATAACCATCTATACATGTTTCACAGTTATTATTTTCATCTGTTCCAGCTTTATTACAATATAAACAATTCTTATGACAATATAAATATGTATCATTTTCAGTATTTAAATAAGTATTATTAGGAGCTTCTTTTGGTAAAATACAATTTTTTTGTTCAATTTGGTCTATAAAGAAATGTCTAGTTGTTATACATGAATCACAATTATTAACTTCATCTGTTCCACCTTTACTACAAGTTAAACAATAATCATGACATTTTTTATATTTATTTTCTTCTTCATCTAAATATGAGCCATTTGGTTTTTCACTTTCTGGAATACAACTGGTATTTTGTTGATATGTAAAATGATATAAATAATTTCCGTTTGAATCTACAGCACATGTCTTACAATTATGATATTTAGGTATTCCATGACCATAACAAGTTCCACAAGTTTCATAACATTTTTTAATTGTATCATCATATATATCTATATAAGTACTATTTTCAACTTCATCTTTTCTAACACAATGATATGTATTATTATAAATAAAATGATAATCACTTGCACATTTTGAACAATATGATTTTTCATCTGTTCCGGCTCTAAAGCAAGATGAACATCTATATGAGCATTCTTTATAACAAGAACAATCTTCATCATAATAGGTATTATTTGGAATTTCTGAAGAAGGATAACAATTATCTCCATTACCATATATTTTATAATATCCTGATTTACAAGTATCGCAATTATGATTTGTTGAATTTCCGGCTTTACTACATGAACCACATGAATCATAACATTTTTGATATGTATTATCTTCTTCATCTAAAAAGCAAACTGGGCATTTTTCTTCATCACTTGCACAATATCCAGGTTTTGAATATATAAAATGATATCCTTCAGCACATTGTTCACAATTATGATTTGTTTCAGAACCTCCTGCTGTACATTTAGTACATTTTTCATAACATTTTTTATAGGTGTCTTCTTTTTCATCATAATAAGTATCATTTGGCTTTTCAGATTCTGGAATACATTGTCCAGTTGCATTATAAATTAAATGGTATCCACTTATACAGGTTACACAATTATGATTTGTTGAACTTCCTGATTCTTTACAAGTTGCACATTTATCATAACATTTTTTATAGGTATCTTCTTTTTCATCATAATAAGTATCATCTGGCTTTTCAGATTCTGGAATACATTGTCCAGTTGCATTATAAATTAAATGATATCCACTTATACAGGTTACACAATTATGATTTGTTGAACTTCCTGATTCT
>JAFXSE010000073.1 GCA_017525855.1 Bacilli bacterium | reverse complement strand
ATTAAAATTTAATTTATAATAATAATTGTTGTCATTTTTTTTAATTTAATAAATTCAATAATATATATTCTTTAATTAAAAGAATATATTTTAATTATATAAATAAAATTTAAACTCCAATTACTTTAATTGGAAATTAGAGAAATAATACAAATGCTAATAAAATTAAAGCATTTATATTTAATTTTTGATTATAATTATAAGTAATTATTTTAATATCATCTTCTGTTGAATCAGTTGTTGAATCCCCAGAATTAGAATCTGAATTTGAACCAGAATTTGTTCCTGATGTACTAGAAAATTTATAAGTTGAATCTACATTTGGTGAAGTATAATAAATATATGGAATATTTTTTGGAATTGTTATTGTTCTTATAGTAGTATCGCCACTTAATATATAAACATTTTGGCCAGAAGAATAGGAGGCTGAATTTGAGATATATTTTTGACTATTTGATGCAAATCTGTCGATTTGAGTCATTCCTTGATTACCTCCAGCAAATAAAGTTCCACCAGATATAGTTAAAGAACCATCTAAATCAATTGGATCTCCATCAGAACCACTTTTTGCTCCAAAAACTGTAATATTTCCCCCAGAAATTACTATATTTCCATTGGCGTCCAAACCATCAGCTTCTGCATTTACATAGATATTTCCTCCATAAATATTTATATGGAAAGAATAACATTCAGCCATTTTTCTTTTTCTTAAATTTCTTCTAAATCCTCCATTTCCTCCTCTTGGTTGATTTCCATTCCCTCCAGGTTGGCATTCTTCATCTGTATCTCCTGCTGAATTAATTCCATCGTCAGAAGCTATTACATTATAGGTTCCAGAATATATATAAACATAGGCTCCTTCTAAACCTTCATAACTTTTTTTTATGTTCATGTTAATTAAACTATTATCGCCATTTTGTTTTCCTAAAAATAAATATTCCTCAGCATGTACCCCATCATCAGATGTACTAATTTCAAAAGTCCCTCCAGTAATACTAACATTACCATCTGAATGAATAGAATCATCAACAGTATCTAATTCAAAGGTTCCTCCAGTAATATTTAAAAGAAAAGTACCAGTATCATTTGAACATTTTATACCTTTTGCACTTTCTTCATCCTCATTAAAACCAGTACTAGATGAACCATCGGTATAAGTTTTTATATAGAAATTACCTCCAGTAATTGTTAATACACTTGATGCTTGGATTCCATCACTATATGAATTTATTGTAAAATCACCTCCATTTATAGTAACTATTCCTTTGCTTTCCTCATCTCCATCATCTGGATCTGATTTAATTCCATCTCCTTCAGTTGTTTTTATAGTAAATGTTCCATCATTTATAGTCACAGAATTATCTGCAGCAATTCCATTATTAACAGCTTCTACATTTATAGTACCTCCATTAATAATTAAATTACTTCCAGAACCACCTTTTATTCCATTTTTTATAGTTCCTATTACATTCAATTTTCCACTTCCACTTATAGTAAGAGATGAAGAACTTTTAATTTTTATTCCTGCTCCCTCATAATCAGTCGAATCTTCATCTGTTTCTTTGTCTGTTATAGTTGATTCTCCTTCTAAAATTAAATTTACTGATGCACTTTTTTTTATGACAAAAGGTCCAGTTTTAGAGTTATCAATGGTAATAGAACTTAAAGTTATTGTTGGAGAAATTCCTTTAGCTACTTCTATTTGGCAATCAGAGCAAGAACCTGTGATAGTATATTCAGTATCTGAGTTTAATGTTACAACATTATCAGCTATAGTATAGGTTGATTCTTCTGTATCAGTCATAGAAGATGATAAGGTTATATCCACTGTTTTTACTTGTATTAATAGTAAAAATAATAATTTTGGTAAAAATGATTTTTTCCTTGAAGTCATTTTAATATAAAAAATGAATTAATATTTATTAAATATTTTTTTATTATGATAATATTTTCTATTCTTTAATTTAATAAAATTAATTAAAAAAATTAATTTTAAATTTTAT
>JAFXSE010000072.1 GCA_017525855.1 Bacilli bacterium | reverse complement strand
TTTAATTATATTTTATAAAATTAAATAAATAATAAAAATATTATTATTTTTAGTTTTTATTAAAATCATTATTAAATAATTTTTTAAAAATTAAATGAAATTTAAACAATAAATAAGCTCAATTAAATAAAACATTTACCATTTATTGAGGAATAACTTCATATACTTCAATTTCTCTAACATTAAAAGCTCTTTCTCCCCCTGTTAATTCATAATCTTCTTCAGTATTGAAATTTAATCCTTTTTCAAAAGTAGTTCCACCTTTGGTGAAAGCATTATCATAAATTCTAATTTGACATCCGAGGAATATAGGACCAAATTTAGGATAACATCCGATTGCATCTTCTCCGGGAATATTTTCATAAATTTGCATTTTATCTAAACTGAAAACAAAAGCATCTTCATCTTTTTTTTCTATACAATCTCCATCCCAACTACAACTTGTATATCCACCAAATCTTTTTCCTTTATCAGTTTCAACTAATACCAAAGTACTCCTTGCATCATCACATTTACTATGAAAAGCTGAAGCCTTATCTGAATCGGCGGTGGCTTTATATAATAAATTCAAAGTTAATTTTTGATTCAACTTATTAATTTTTCTTGTAATCAATTCTAATTCATCAGTATTATGAATGATATCACCTTTTACACATATTTGTTGTGGTTTATCTTCGAAAAATAATTGTTTACTGTCCATTCCGGTGTTTCTCATACGAGTTTCTGTAACTTTATGGAATTCTAAAAGTTTACTCTGATCTACTGTTTGAGATCGTCTATTGGTTTCTCTTAAATTTCTAATTTCTTGTTCATATTGCGTTTTTATATTTTCTAATTCATTTAATTTTCTTCTCAAATTATCATCATCATCATTTTTTAATTTACTTAATTCTTCTATTTGTTGTTTTAATATACCAATTTGGCCAACTTGTGATCTTAAATTATTTAATTCACCCAATTGTGATTTAGCATTATTTAATTCAGCTACTTTTGCTCTTAATGAATTTAATTCTCCTAATTGTTGTTTCATTGCATTCATTTGGCCTACTTGTGCTCTCAAATTATTCAATTCTCCCAATTGTGATTTTGCCCTCTCCAATTCAGCAACTTTGGCCCTTAAGGAATTTAATTCGCTCAATTGAGATTTTAACGCGTCCATTTCAGCGGCTTTTCTCCTTAAAGGATCTAATTCGGATAATTGACTTCGTAATACTCGGACTTCAGCTGCATCATTTCTTAAATTATTTAATTCTGATAATTGCTGTTTTATAGCTCTATTTTCAGCTCTTAATGAATTTACTTCACTTGCTGCTTTTTCTTTTTCCATTAATTCAAGTTTTGTTTTATATGAATTCATTTCACCTGTTAAAGCATTTATTTTATCCTGGAGTAATTGATGTTCATTTTTTAATGCATCTGTATCTCCGGCTAATTTGTCTAGTCTTTCATCAGGAATAACTTGTTCGTTATTTACATTTGTAGTAGTGGTTGTTGTTGTTGTTTCGACAGAGGTAACATTACCTATAGTGGGTTCGAGTGGCTCCACAGATGTTACATATGATTTTTCATATGTTTCAGTTGGTTGGTTGAATATATTTGTAGTCTCATAAGTTTCAGTAGTTGTTTGATAATTTGGTAAATATTGATTATTATTATCTACTGTATATGGTGTTGTTGTTGTTGTATCATATTCATTATATTGAGCGGTAGTTCCTTCTACGACCCCGGTATAATCTGGGACATCGGCCGTATATGTGGTGGTTGTATCTATACCCGTGGTGGCGAATTGAGAAGTCAAATCATCGACTCCAGTGGTATAAGTTGTTGCATCTTCTTGATTATAATTATAATCAGTTGTGTAGGCATTTGTAGTATCATATTGAGTTGTGTCATATCCGGTATTAATATCAGTATTATAAGTTGTATTATCAACTGTATTATATTCTGAATAATATTGATTTGTATCTTGAACGACAGGCTGTTCATAAACTGGGGTTTGATATCCCCCATCATAAGTTGTTGTTGTAGTTGTAGTATTAGTTGTTTGAATATATTGTGATTGTAGGTCTCCTGAAGGAATTTCTACATTTATATTTTCTTGAGTTGTAACATAAAAATTAATTTTTAATATGTCACCCTCTTCTGATACTCCAACTTTTTGAACTTTTAATGCGTTATCTAAGCGGTCTAATGCATCTTGTAGACTTATAATATCACTAAATGTTTGATCTAGTCTTTTTATATCATCTACTGCAAAATTGCGAGAAAAACTTAAGTTTGGATTTAAAGTACTTTTACAAGTTATTTTTATGGCCTCTCCAACAGTACTTATTGTTAAAATATATTCTTTATTTCCCTGAGTTAGTTTATATGTATTAATATGAGATTCCATTTTTATATGAATAATTATATTTTAAATTCATTTCGTTAATTAGATTTATTATTTTTATTTTCTACAATAATAAAAATATTAATTTAATTAATAAAATTTATTTTTTTATTCATAATTATTAATT
>JAFXSE010000071.1 GCA_017525855.1 Bacilli bacterium | reverse complement strand
TTCTTCATTATTCGATAATTTAAATTTAAAAACAAAGGAATCTAATTTATCACTTATCGAATTATCTCCCATTACTTTGAATAATATAAATTGATTTTTTTCTAAATAATCTTCATTAAATTTTATAGTCACAGTAGTTTTACCATTCTTTTTCTCTGTCTTTATATCATCAAATTTATCATCTGTATTACTTTCAATATTAGTAGTCAATATGAATTTAATTTTATCTGAAATTCCTGCATATTCAATCATGAAATATTTTCTATTTTTATCCAATTCTAAAGCATAAACAAAAGTTTTATCTTTGGAATTATTCAATTTGCCACTAACATATATTCCTTCAGATATTGGAGCAGATCTAACAGACTCCATAGATGAGTAAATATTTAATTCCAGATTTAATGTCGAAAAATCTGTATTTATACCAGGAGCTTTTTCAATAACGAAGAATAAATTGGGCAATAAATTCAAATCAGACCAATCAGATATACCCTTATTTTTATAATATTTTTCTACTTCTTCATGACTGAAAAATAAAGTACCAAAGGTTAAATCTAATACTCCTTTTATTGCATCATTGGAATCCGGTCTCAAAGAAATGTCAGTCTTCATATCAAATATTTCTTTAGCTGTAAATACTTTTGCCCAAATATTAAAAAGATTATTTTCATAAGTTAATGGAACTTTATTTTCTAAACCGAAATTATAAAAATTGAAATTGATTGTATAAGAGGAGGAAAGACTTATAGGAACAAAATAATGAAGAGGTAATGCAACACTTCTATAATGGAATTCAACAGTTCTCTCAGCTTTTAATTGATCAATATATGTTTGAGGATAATAAGTAACAACAAATATAAATCCTTCTTCACTGATTTCTTGAGCGGTTTGAGAATGTCCTACTAATGGTTCTAATATACCTTTTTGTTTAGAAGTAAATGATGACAAAGAAAGTCTATCATTAAAACCATTTAAATAACATTTTGTCGAATCATCACCTTCATTTTCTTTCCAATTAAAATAACCTAATCCATTTACGCTTACAATATTAATTAAAAGGCTTTTTTTAGTAACAAAATTAAGATATATTGTGTTATTTCGTAAAGCATATATTTGAGGAGTTGTTGGATTTGGGAAAAATTGCATATTTTCATGAACAATATATGTTGAAGATAAGACTTCAACAAGACTTTCGCTACTTTTAGAACTAACAAAGAAAACATATGTTGAATTTTCTGGTATAAAATCAAAATAAATATATTTTTTATTTATTTTATTTTTTTCCGTAGAAATATCAGCTAATATTTTATATATATCTTCAAAACTATTTTTTTCAATTAATTCAGCATCTTGAAAACCTCCATATATTTCTAATGGTGTACCATCAACACTTCTTGGATATACAATCATATTACCAGCTATATCAAATTCATCAAAAATTACAGCGAATAAACATATATAATTACCAGTACCACTATATTTTTCTGAAGTAATACATTGAACTTTTTGATCACTTCTTATATGAATAATATTTGCGGCAATAGCTGAGCCTTCACCAATATCTAAAATTGGAGGCATATATAATTTAAAAGCATAAGGAGATACAGACAAAGAATCACTTACATTTGCATAAATACCTATAGTTAAGGTAAGTCCTCTTAATTTTGTTGTATCAGATATATGTTCAAGAATTTTTTCTCTTGTTATACTGAAAACAAAATCACTACCTAAATGTGCTAATTCAAAATGATGATCATTTATAGTTGGTTTGGTTGGGCCTACATTTATTAACATTGTTGGACTATCAGCTTGCCAATCAATAACAATACGATCACTTTCAAAAGGTAAAGTAACAGTGTAATAATCATATCTTAATTCTTCAGGAAGACCATATAATACATCACCAGTAACAAATTCATTCATATTCATTTTAACTTTGGGAATTCCATATAGAGATTCTGCTTTTATAATTCTAGGGATTAAAGTAAATCTTACAGGAATATATTCTATTTTTTCTTCAGCATAATAATCAACATTACTTTGTACTGCTATAAATATATAACAACCATCTCCGCAAAATTCCGTCTCATTTAAATTTATAAGAATTTTTTTTGTATATTGATCATATGGCAAAGAAAAACCTAAAGGCTCAGGGAATTTATATTTACCTCTCCAATCAGCATCTACAATATATTTATCATCTTTTTTTTGATATATATTAGCACCTATAAATCCACTTCCTCTTTTAAAATCTAAAGTAATATCTCCATATTCATTTTTACCTATATCAAAATAATAATATTTTGGAATATTTCCATGTAATACATCTTGTTTTACTGCATTTTTTTCTAAATAAAATGGAGTTTTATCTATTTGATACATAGTCAATTCTAAAGTTTTTGTAAGATTCTTTGTTGATTCCATTTCTATTTTAATTGTAACGGTACAAACTTCTTGTTCTACGCAAAGACCTTTAAAATCATTTTTTCTAATATATAATTGAATATTTCTATAAACTTGAGCCTCTTTGAAATAATTTCTATTAATTAAAATCATTACATTGAAACTAGTCTTATCAATTAAATTGAAATTTAATACTAATGTTTTTTCAGTATCACTAACATGATATTCATAAAAAATAAAAGGATATTTATTAGTATAAGTATATCTATGAGGAACTCCTTCTGATAATGATATAGCTCTAAGATTCCATTCTCCTAAAGATGGAGATAATTCTAAACCTGTAGAATATATCATACAGAATTTTTTAGAATAATCAGCTTCATCATCATTTAAAATTAAATAATAAAATGTAAATGTTCTATTATAATATCCTTCTTTACCTGTGTCTGATTCTATTATTTTTTGTGCTGAATTTCCTAATGATGTTTCAATATCTTCATATTCTTGTTCATCTTTATAATCATAAAAGAATTTCATTTCACAATTTGGAGAATAAAATGTAACCAAATAAGGTGCTCCAATTTCAAATTTATTATTTTTAAATTCTATATGTTTTATAGGTACATCAGTATCAGCATCAGAAATAACATAATTTTTTGATACTATATAATTAACTCCTGATTCAATTATATTTGTATCATCTATATTTTCACTAGATGCGAATTGATATTGAATCATATAAAAAGAATTTTCATAAGCTTTAACAGAAAATTTTAAACTTTTTTCAGTATCAGCATTATCTAAATGCACGCTATAGAATATTTTATTGGATAAATAATATTTATTAGCTACACCATCAAAATTATTAATCACAAGGTCTGCATCTCCACTAAATATCATCATATCTATATATAATAAGTTCTTTTGTTGTTCATTTAAATTTATTTCATATGTATCAAATTCACCTTTTAATAAATATTGACTAAAAGTAGTATCTTTATATAATTTTATACTATCTTTATCTGTAAAAATAGTAGTATCAAATTCGCAATAAAAAGCTTCTAAAGTTCCTTCTTTTCCTCCGTTACCACAATAAGCAATCATCAAAGGTTGGAATTGAGTATATGGATTATATTCTTTATAAGATGGATCATCATCTATATAAAAAGAATAAACAGTTATCATATTTGATGGAATAGGATTTTCTAATTTCTTAAGATTTTTGGATCCTTGTGATGGATCTTCATAATAATAAGTGCAATCAGGAAATTTTTTGCATTTGTCATAATACATTTCTGGAAATCCTTTAAGAATCTTAAAATTCAAATTTACTTCTTTAAAACCAGTTGTTGGTGTTACTCCATAAAATATACCAATTTTGCCTAATGGTAGGAAATGCCTTTGAATTTCACCAGGATATAAAGGAGCATAAACAATTTGACTAATATCAGTATTATTATCTTTATAATAACTTGACAAGTGTATAGAAAATATCATAGACTTTTCATTTTGTAAGCAAATAAAACCTTTTTGATCTTCTTCGTTTTGCTGCCAAGGAAATGGATTAAGAAAAGCTATAATACCATCATCGATATCTTTTTGAATTTGTTCACCTCCTAATTCACTTATAATTTTACCTTCTTTCGTCATAAAGGAAACTGAAGCTTTTCTAGTATAAATTTTTCCTGTTAAAAAAGAAAGGCCTTGGAATGAAATACCGACACATACTTTACTACCAGAAGAAGAGGAAATTATGATTTCATTTTGATTTTCTTTTAAATCTTGACTAGTATTATCTCCTTCAACTATTGTACATCCAATTGTAATGTAATCTCCATCATTACTTGGAACCGTTAATGTTGGTTTATTTCCTATAATATGACCTGAAAAAACGTATCCATGATCAAATTTTTGTCTGGAAAAATTGTTGTTCATTATTATTTTATCATCGATTTTTTCACCTTTAACCCAAACTGTTGCAACCGTATTAATTCCAGAATAACTTTTATCAGGATCAAAAGTAAACGTTACTTCTTTAGTATTACTGGTTACATAATAACTTAATTGAGAATTGAAAGGAATGGAAACACTATTCTCATTTTTTACTTTTATATTAAAGCTACTCCTTTCAACATTATTTTTGAATTTTATGCATATATAAAAGTTCTCATTAAATTGCTCATTTTTAATAAAGCCAATAATTTGATTGTTTTTTTGAATTCCGACAAATAATCTTTCTTGACAAAACATGTCGTTGGAAACATACATAGTTGGATATGGCGCTCCTTCGGTCGTGAGAGTAATATCATAATAAGTTAAAAAGCTTTTACCTTGGATGCTTTGTTTAGTAACTGTAAATATCGAATTTTCATTAGCTTGGAATGAAACTTCACCTCCTGGCAAAATTAATGCTTGATCGACAAGAATCGCATAATCAAGAAAGCATAGCAATAATAGGATTGTTTTAAGTTTTAGTCCCATCTCTTATTTAATATATCTTAAATTAATTTATTATATATAAATATTAATTAAAAAATAATTAATTTTTAAATTATTTACTGACATTTAATTCTTTAATAATTATG
>JAFXSE010000070.1 GCA_017525855.1 Bacilli bacterium | reverse complement strand
TTCTTCCTTTGGAGGATCATTATTAGGAGGATTCTTTTTTTTATTATGATGAGTCACTGATGTCCTTCTTGGTTTTGGTTTTGAGATAATGCTTACTAGGAGAAATATATATAAAAAAAATGATAAATTCTTCATTTTCTTCATCTGTAATGCAGTATTCAACTATTTCTTCTTGAGTATAAATATGTTTTTTAACTGTGTCATAGAATTCATTATATTCGAATACATGTTTTAAATCATCATCTATGTAATAAAATACATAATATTTAGGTATATCATCCTTAGTTTTATATAATTCAAAATATATATTACAAGCAAATCCACAATATTGTGTATTAATACCATATTCAGGTTTGTCTTCCCATGTTTCATACATGAACATTTGCATAGGGGCAACAGTAGTATCGTGACCACAATCAATAACCATTTTGGGAGCCTTATAAGATTTAGTATTATCTTTAATAGCTATTCTTCTTTCCATATATCCCAATAAATCTTCCATTAATCTCGAAGATTCCATAGAGCAAGTTGTATTAGTACAATAATAATTATACATCCAATCATGGTAAAATTTTCCTGACTTTTCCATGAATTCATCTAAATCAATACCTGTTTGTTCATGAAACACTGATAAATCCTTATAATTTTTATAGTCGCTAATATAATGATCAGTTATAGAGTTCATCATTCTTATGTTAGTAACAAATGAATCATCTTTAAAATCAAAAAATACTCTTAATTGTTCTTTATATTTTAAAAAATATCCATATAATAAATCAGTTTTATTTTCAATACTCGCCATTCTCATATTTTCTAAATTTTTACAATTATTTTCTAAATTAAAAGTACGATTGGGTCCAAAAGTATGCACATTAAAAACAGGAATATTATCAACAATAGTCTTATTTCCCAAAGATTCTATTTCTTTGATAATTTCTTGATATAAAGTATCATTTTCTTTTGATTTATTAAGCCATACTTCTTGATTTGGGGGATAGCTCCCATTTTTTTCTTTTTCGGTTAAAGTCTTTAAAAGCCCAGGTTGATACATTCCCATCAATTCACTATTTAAACTTTGGTGAGTTCTATTATAATCCGTCACATGAAACAAAACTTCCTCAGGATCATATGTAGAAAAATCTATTAAGCCTAATCCATTAGGGCCATGGCCATATTTATGTCGGTTTCTTACTCCGATATCATAATGCTCTCTTTTTCCTACTAAAGTTAATTCTCCGTCTCCTTCGCCTACCCATGATACACGAAATTCATCAACTCCGTTGACGAATAAGGAATTATATGATGCTGATGGACCTCTAGCACCGTGACGAATGTGTTGATAAACAAATATTAATTCTAAATCTTTTATATCAGGAACTTCTTGTGCTTTTAATTCAATTATGCTTGTTGAAATTATTATGTAAAATAATGGAATTAAATTTATTAATCTTAAATAATTTTTTTTCAAGGAGACTTTTTTGGAAATCTTTGCCATTTAAATAAAGATTAATTAATATTTAATAATTAATTTAATTATTTAATTTTTTTATTACATTTTCTGATTAATATTT
>JAFXSE010000069.1 GCA_017525855.1 Bacilli bacterium | reverse complement strand
TTATTGTAGATAATCTATGTGCTACAATAATACACATTTTATTTTTAGTTACTTCTTTAATTGCAGATTGAATTTTCATTTCAGTTTCATAGCTAAGTGATGATGTAACCTCATCTAAAAGGATTATGTCTGGATTTGTTATCATTATCCTTGCAAAACATAGTAATTGTTTTTCTCCACTTGACAATATGTCTCCATCATTTTTCAAAGTAGTTTTATATCCATCTGGTAATTTCATTATATGTTCATGTAGTCCAATTTTTTTACAAGCATTTATTATAGTATCTTCTTTTAAACTTAAATTAGCATAATTAATGTTCTCTAATACAGTACCATCAAATATAGTGTTTTCTTGCATTACATAGCCTATTCTACTACGTAAGTCTTTAAATTTATACGTATTTATATTTTTACCATTAACTAATATTTCACCTTTTGTTACATCATAAAATCTGCATAGTAAATTTATAATTGTCGACTTTCCTGAGCCTGTTTTTCCTACTAATGCTACTTTATCATTTGAATTTATTGATAATGAAAAGTCTTTAATTACATTTTCAGTATTGTATGCAAAATCAATATTTCTAAATTCAATACTTTCTATTTTGTCTAAAGGTTCTCCCTTTTCTAAGTCTTCTTGATTACTACTTTCTAAGTAATCTAGTACTCTTTCAAATGCAACTTTTTGATTATTATAATCTGGCATTCCAGTAACAACCCAACTAATATAATTGCTTGCATACTATATAAATTATATGACTTATTTCTAATTTGCTTATAGTTTGCATTTAAATAATTTAATTGTTCTATTAATAATTTTTGATATTTCTGTTCCTGAAATGTTAAAGTTAACTGCTTCGAGTTCACCATTTTTTATTTTTAGGAAATCCACCATATTTTTCATTTTAACATGTTTTTGTTTTGGGCTTGACAATTGTGCAAAATATTCTATATTTTCAATATTAAATAATATACCTATAAATGGTCTTAGTTCTTTTCCATCTTTATTATAAGATACCTTATTATCAAATTTTCTTAAATAATCACAATATTCTGAATCAACTCTTACTATTTTTAATTTCAAAATCATTATTATTCCAATTGTTTATATTATATAACAATATTCAATATATTTTAAATTTAAAGTGAAAGATTAGGGCTTTTATACCCTAATCTCTTTTGGTTCTATAATAAATGTTGGAGTGATTAAATAAGCTTCAGCATTTTTTTTGTAAAAAATAATGCACTTATCTAAAATACCTGATAAAATGTAATTGTGACAAAACATTTAAGGAGGTATTGATAAGTGCATAGTAATTGTATCAAAGATTTATTAGATTTAAAAGGGGTTATTATAAAAAGTATAAAAAATGTATGTGTCAAGTAAATGTAGGCAATTTTTTTATCTTTTTATTTTTAATCCTCAAATGCCTTTGCTATCAACTATTTATTTTATTTTGGTTCTCTTAATAAATATAGTCATTTAACTATATTTCACTAAAGCTTTTTATTTTTGCTATTTCTTTCATAAACTTATATTCTATTCCTCCTGTTTTTACTCCTGTATATAAGCTTGCTTTTTCCTTTTCTTTTGCACAATGATATTTCTTTGTTGCTCTTACTTGTTTTTCAATTTCTTTTATCCAATCTTCTACACTTGTATCTATTGGTATTGCTTCTTCTAATTCATCTATTTTTATCTTTTCACTTAATACACAAATCTTTGCTAATGCATTTGCTCCTTTTTTACTAAATGCTTTTCTTCCACTACAAAATACCTTCTTTAATTTACTAAATATTTGACTTTCTTGTGTTCCCATTGTTCTATATTCTATTCCTTCTGGGGCTTCTGGTACTTCTAGTACATCTTGGTAGCTTCCTAAATCTTTACTTAAATACTTTTCTAACTTTTTTAATTTTTTTATTGCTTCATATTCTCCTCCTACTTCATATTTGATTCCCTCTATTGCTTTTGGTATTTTTTTATATTCCTTTGTATTTACTAGTTCCTTTATTATGTTTTGATATTCTTTTGGTACATCTCTTACTATTTCTTGCATTATATGATATTCATCTTTTTGATAAAATCCTCCTTTTGCTGTTGTTCCTTTTGTCCATTGTGCTCCGTCTCCATTTGTTACTATTATTTTTATTTTGCTTTCATCATATTGCTGATATACTCTGGCATCTCTTAATTTTGATATTTCTTTTGGTTTCATTATTCCTGCTATATATTGCTTATTTATTAAGCTATGTCTTGGATCATCCTTTTTCCATCCTTCATACATAACATGCAATTTCAGCTCTGTTTTTATCTTCATTTTTGGATTGAATTCTTTGTTTTCTTTTTCTGCTTTCTTTTTATTTTTTTCTAGTTTTTCTTTCCTGTCTTTTCCTTGTAAATTTATCCATATTCCATCTACTTCTTCAAATAATGCAGTCACTTCTTTAAGCCCTGCTATCAATTGTCCTTTATCTAATAATTTGCTTTCCTCTTTTTCTTTTTTTGTTATTTTTTCTCCAACATCTACTATTATATTTCTTATTTTTTCATGGCTTATGGTTGTGTTTGTTGTTTCTTCTATTACTGTTTCACTTTTTCTATATGAATCTGTTATTGGTACTACTTCAACTACTTTTTCTACTAAATTGCTTGATACTTTTCCACTTCCACTTATTTTTAATTTTTCATCTAACAAGTATACTGTTTTTGTAATTCCTTCTTCTTTTACTTCATACATTGCTCTTTTAAATTTTATTTCTCCCATTACTGTATTTACATGGGTTGTTCTTAATCCTTTATGTCTATATTTCTTACTGTCTCGAACTTTCATTAATTTCTTGTCGTATGATTCTAACATTAACTTTATTATTAAACATCCAAAAAAACATACAAATTTATAAACTTTTTTCTCTAAATCATTGAATTTTATTTCATTACTTGTTATAATTTCTTCAAACATGGTTATTATCCTTTACTATTTGTTTTTTTGCAATTAACATTGTATCGGATTAACCATGTTTTTTCAATATTCAATAAAAAAAATATTTAGATAAATTTTTTATTTTTTTGCCTACATAAATTTTACACTAACGTATTTAATTTACAAAATTTGCTATTATTTTAATCTATACATTGCAAATCTATAGATTAAAATATATTAAATTAATTTTACATTATTTTCTTTTAAAATATCTTCTAATGTTTCATTTTCATTAAGTATATATAATTTTTCATAGTTTCTTTGTATTGCATCTTTATAATAAGGTTTAAAAACTTCTTTTAGTCTAGTTATAAAAGCATTATTATTGCCTCTTTCTTTGCATCTTTTTTCAATTACATTCCAATTGTCAATATTTGGATATGCTATTGAATATTTAATATTACTTTTATCAAAGTAATCAAAATGTTCAGGTTTTAATTGAACTAAAACTATATCATACTTATCTATAGCTTTAAGAATTTCATCATAATAATTTTGAGGCCAGTTTGTATTTAATTCTTTTTTAGTTCCTTTTCTTTCTTCTACTGTTAAATTATCATTAGCAATTTTATACTTATAATAACTAGATTCTAAATCTAACACATTTTTATATTTTTTCCCTAAAATGCTTTTACCACAAGCTGCAAAAGTGGCTATTATAATTCCTTTACTCATATTTTCTCCTATAACTTGTACTCTTTATTACTAATATCCTTTATTTTTATAAACAGGAACTCCTTGCTTTTTTATATTTTTTAAATACTCATATATTTCTCTACCTAAATTTCCAAACAGCCTGTTATTTCCTTCTTTATCTTTAGAATCATATACAGAAATTCCAACATAGTATAATTTATCATTAATATTCATAACACCAACATCATGACCTAAATAGTCTAATGCTCCTCCTTTATGTGCAAATTTTACTGGTTCATAAATATATCTCATAATTCTATACTGTCCACGCTGATTATAAAGTATATTAACTGCTTTTTCACATAAATCATCATTTAAAATTTTTTTATTAAAAAGCTTAGTAAATATTATGAGCATATCTTCTTGACTCATGTAATTATTTAATCCCTCTTTTACTGCTTCAAAATCCAACATATATCTTTGTAAACTCGTTGATTTTACTTTTAACTCGTTTAAAATATAGCTATTTATTTTGTCCATACCTATTTTTCTAATTAATACATTTGTAGCTGTATTATCAGAATTAATAATCATCCAATTAATTAGCTCATAAATTGAATAACGCTTTTCTCCATTTTCAAATACTTTTGTATTATATGTTACATCTTCACTTTTAACTAAAAGTTCAGCATCTAGACTAATATTTCCTTGTCTTACCTCTTCTAATATTGCTAGCATTATGGGTACTTTTATTGTCGATGCAGATATAAGCTTTGTATCGCTATTAAATTTATATATGTATTCTTGACTGTTTATATCTTTTATTATTGCAGAAACATTTTCTCCTGAATATTTTATAATACTATCTAAATTATCAATTATATTCTCCATTTTCTACTCCTGACTTTTCTTAAATTTATACCTATTATAAGGTGAGTCATATTCAAATCCCAATTTTTCTGCAAGCTTAACTGAATTCATATCTTTTGCATCCCAGCTAATCTTTTTGTTTTGATTAATACATTCTAATATTAAGTTAGCACACATTGCTGTTGCTATACCTTTTCTTCTGTATTTTTCTTTTACTCTAACATTAACTTCTATTCCATCTTTATAAAATATATTTGAAGAAGCACTTCCTATTATTTCATTATTGTATATACAACAAAATCCTATGCCATTTTTTTCATAGTTTTCTGTTGTAATATTAAACCCTTCTTCTCTAACTTTATCTATTAAATCATCTTTTATTTTTTCAATTTTGTATTCTTGGGATAAATTATTTGTCATTTTTTTAAGTTTTGATATATTAAAGGAAGGGTTCTTCTTTATTGAGTACCTTTGTGTTTTTACTATTCTTTCTCCATATATTTCTTCAATTTGCACGCATATTTCATCACTTGGTATTATACTTTTATTTTTAAAATTATTGTTAATTATTTCTCTTAGTTCTTCTTTTTCTATAATACCACTTATAAAACAAAATGATTTTACAAGCAGAATTGCAAATTTGGGACTCAAAGCATTATCAGTATATACTTCTCCCATTATCCCTTCTAAAACACTTTTTCCCATATAAAATCTAATGTCTGTAAATAATGGTTCTATTCTTTTCAAATCTTCCTTGCTTGTGATTTTACTTAACAATTTACCTTTCTCCTATTATTTCATATACATATGAATTTTATCATAGTGTCATAGTTATTGCAATATTTTTGAATATCTTATATAATGAGTTTAAATTAATTATTATTAAAGATCGGAAATTATATAAATGGCTAAAAAAATAAATAGATTTATAAAAATATATCCTGTATATTATAGTTTATCAGGTGGATTATTATTTTTTAATATTATAAACACATTGTTTTTGACAACAGTAAAAGGATTATCTGCATCCGAGTTTTCCTTACTTACAACAATTTCTATCACTACAAGTATATTATTGCAAGTTCCCTTACTTAAGGTTATAAAAAAGATTGGAAATACATTTTCTGTTAGATTAGGAAACTTTATTTTTATATTTTCTGCATTACTATTGACATTTAGTACAACATTATTTGGTCTTGCTATTGGTGAAATTTTATATGAAGTTTCATTTATGTTTAAAGCTATGGTAGTTGTAGAATTACGAAGAAATTTAGTTTATGCTAATCGCGAAAATAGTTTTATTAAAATTTTTAACACAGCTTGTATGTTATATGCAATTGTTGGCACTATAGCTGGATTGGTTGTTGGTCCATTATTTAATATTAATGCTTATCTACCTATGTATATTGCAATTTTTTCTACTTTAATTTCCTTTGTTTTATCATTTAATCTATTTGATGTTTCTGAAAATGTTGATGTTTCCATTAAGGAAAAAGTAGAAAAGAAGAGTCACAAAAAAGTATGGTCAATTTTATTAATATTACTACCTTTATTATATGGATTAGAAACTGGAATAGTTGACATTGGTCAAAACCAAGCAAAACTATTTATTCAATATGAATTAGAAAATGGTATAAGTCAAGGAATTATGGCAACAATTTTCAGTGTTTTGGTTGCATTTTCAAATATTCCATCAATATTTTCTAATATTGTGTTTCCTAGTATTTATAATAAATTAAAGGATAAATCTGGATATTTGCTTGAAGGCATATTGGTTTCTGCCTTTACTTTGTTATTACTTGGT
>JAFXSE010000068.1 GCA_017525855.1 Bacilli bacterium | reverse complement strand
GAAAGACCAGAAAGATCATATTTAGATGAAACTGATAATACTTATAAAAAATGTCATAACTATTGTTTAGAATGTAATCAAGCTGGAACAGATTCTGCTAATCATTGTACTAAATGTATTCCAACTAGACACTTCATTTATAATCAAGTAGAACAAGGTAATTGTATTAAAACTAGTGAATCTCCAAATAATACATATTTGAATACTGAAAATGATACATTCGTTCTTTGTCATAGCAATTGTTATTATTGTAGTAAAGCTGGAACTGATGAAAATAATAATTGTGATTTATGTAAAAATGGTTATCATTTCATATATACTCAAGAAGGACAATGTATTAGAGAAGGAACACAACCAAATAACACATATTTAGATAATTATACCGATACTTATAGAAAATGTTATGAAACTTGCTCTTCATGTTTCCACAGTGGAGATGCTAAATGGAATTATTGTTTAGATTGTGCTAAAGATTCTAATGGTAAATATACTCATCATTTCACATTTAAACAAGATTATCAATGTATTCTTCCAGAAGAACAACCAGAAAGAAGTTACTTAGATGAAACTGATAATACTTATAAAAAATGTCATAACTATTGTTTAGAATGTAATCAAGCTGGAACAGATGCCGCTAATCGTTGTACTAAATGTATTAACACAAGACATTTCGTCTATAATCAAGTAGATAAAGGAAATTGTATTAGACCAAGTCAAGCTCCAAATGATACATACTTAAATACTGATAATGATACTTATCTTCCTTGTCATAGCAGTTGCTTCTATTGTAGTAAACCAGGAGATGATAATAATAATAATTGTGACTTATGTAAAAATGGTTATCACTTCATTTACAATCATGTTGGACAATGTATTAGAGAAGGAACACAACCAGAAAATACTTATTTAGATGTTTATACTGATACTTATAGAAAATGTTATGATACTTGTAGAACTTGCTTATATGAAGGAAATTCAACTTGGAATTTATGTTCAGACTGTGCCAAAGATTCATTAGGAAATTACAAATATCACTTCACATGGAGAAAAGATTATCAATGTATTCCTGAATCTGAAAAACCAGAAAGATCATATTTAGATGAAACTGATAATACTTATAAAAAATGTCATAACTATTGTTTAGAATGTAATCAAGCTGGAACAGACTCTGCTAATCATTGTACTAAATGTATTGAAACAAGACACTTTATTTATAATCAAGTAGATAGAGGAAATTGTATTAGACCAAGTCAAGCACCAAATGATACTTTCTTAAATACTGAAAACGATACATATGTTAGATGTCATAGTAATTGCTTCTATTGCAGCAGACCAGGAGATGATAATAATAATAATTGTGATTTATGTAAAGACTTTTATCATTTCATTTATAATAAACCAGGTCATTGTATTAGAGAAGGAACACAACCAGAAGATACTTATTTAGATGGATATACTGATACTTATAGAAAATGTTATGATACTTGTAGAACTTGTTTCCATAAAGGATCATCTGATTGGAATTACTGTTTAGATTGTGCCAAAGATTCAAATGGAGTTTACAAATATCACTTCACATGGAGAAAAGATTATCAATGTATTCCTGAATCTGAAAGACCAGAAAGATCATATTTAGATGAAACTGATAATACTTATAAAAAATGTCATAACTATTGTTTAGAATGTAATCAAGCTGGAACAGATGCCGCTAATCGTTGTACTAAATGTATTCCAACTAGACACTTCATTTATAATCAAGTAGAACAAGGTAATTGTATTAAACCAAGTCAAGCTCCAAATGATACATTCTTGAATACTGAAAATGATACCTTCGTTCCTTGTCATAAAAATTGTTACTATTGTAGTAAAGCTGGAACTGATGAAAATAATAATTGTGATTTATGTAAAGATGGATATCACTTCATATATACTCAATTAGGACAATGTATTAGAGAAGGAACTCAACCAAATAATACTTACTTAGACAGATGCAATGATATGTATAAAAAATGTTATGATACTTGTGCAACTTGTGTAACAATGGGTACATCAGAATATAACAATTGTAAGAAATGTGCAGTAGATTCAAATGGAAATTACTTATATCATTTCATTTATAATAGACCTGAACAATGTATTCCAGAAAGCGAAAGACCACCAAATACATATTATGAAAGAGAAACAAATACATACAAAAAATGTTATAGTTATTGTGCTACTTGTTCAAAAGGACCAAATGAAACAACACCAAATTGTGATACTTGTATTAATGGATATCATTTAATTGAAGGTTGGGATGGAATGTGTATTAGAGAATCAGAAAAACCAGACAATTATTATTATGATGAAGAAGAAAATAAATATAAAAAATGTTATGATACTTGTTACAAATGCACAAAAGGAGGAGATTCCAACAACCATAATTGTGCCAGATGTGCAAGTGGATATTACTTCATTTATGATCAACCAGGAATTTGTATCAGAGCAGGTTCACAACCAAATAACACTTATTTAGATTATGACACATATAAACCATGTTATGAAACTTGTGGAACATGTTCAGTAGGTGGATCACCTTCAAGTCATAATTATAACACATGTCTCAAAAACAGTGATGGAACATTCAGATATCATTTCATATATAATAGACCAGGTCAATGTGTTGGAGAAGAAGAAAAATGCACTAATTGTTATTTAGATAATACTACAAATAAATATAAACCATGTCATTCACTTTGTGCTACTTGTAATCAACCTCCTGATGAAGAAACACCTCATTGTACTTCTTGTCCTCCAGGTTATTCATTCATTTGGAATTATCCAGGATTATGTGTTAGAAGAAGCGAAAAATGTTATAATTGTTATATTGATGAAGAAGATAATACAATTAAAAAATGCCATGATACTTGTGCAACATGTAGTCAAGGAGGAGACAATACTTCACCTCATTGCACAAGATGTCCTAATGGATATCATTTTATTTATAATGTTCCAGGATTATGTGTTTTAGAAAAAGATAAATGCGCAAATTGCTATTTAGATTGTAATGATGATACATATAAAAAATGTTATGATACTTGTTCAAGATGCTCAATTGGAGGAAATGAAAATAATCATAATTGTTTAGAATGTGCTAAAGACTCAAATGGTGTCTATACTCATCATTTCATTTATAATAAACCAGGTCAATGTATTAGTGAAAGTGAAAAACCAAATAACACTCATTTAGAAGAAGCAAATAATACATATGTAAGATGTTATGACACTTGTTCTAAATGTTCTCTATTAGGAAATTCAAACAATCATAAATGTACAAAATGTGCTCCAGGATATCACTTCACTTGGGAACGTGAAGGAAATTGTGTAAATGTTAGACCTAATAATAGTTATTATAATGAAGAAGAAGATAAATACGAAAAATGTTATGATAAATGTTCAGCTTGTTCAGGAAAAGGAAATGATACAAATCATAATTGTGCTAAATGTGCTCCAGGTTATCACTTTATTTATAATCAAACTGGAATGTGTGTCAAAGACAAACCAAGCGATTGTTATTATGATGAAGAAGAAGATATGTATAAAAAATGCTATAATTCTTGCGGAACATGTGACAAAGCCGGTTCAGAAAGCAATCATAATTGTAAAACTTGTTTAGTATTTATAAATGGTACATTTGCTTATCACTTTATTTATACTCATGAAGGTCAATGTGTTACAGAAAACGATAAATGTACTAATTGTTATTTAGATGACGATGATAATACATATAAACCATGCTATGATTCTTGTGGATCATGTAGAGGAAGAGGTTCATCAGAAAATCATAATTGTTATAAATGTGCCGAAGGATATCATTTCGTTTTTGGATTCCCAGGATTATGTATTAAAGAAGAAGAATGTCCCAAAAAATGTCCTAAATGCTATTTAGATGACAAAGAAGATACTTATAAACAATGTTATGAAAGATGTGAATCATGTACAAAAGAAGGAAATAGTACAAATCATAATTGTAAGATGTGTAAACAAAATAGTGATGGTTCATTTGCATATTATTTCATATTAGGTCAAGAAGGTCAATGTATAAGTGAAAGTGAAAAACCAGAAAATTATTATCTTGATGATGACAATACATTCAAACCATGCTATTCAAGATGTGCTTCTTGTTCAAGAGGAGGAGACGCCTATTCTAATAACTGTAATGAATGTGCTAAAGGTCCCTCAGGTTATCTTTATCATTTCATATATAATCAATTTGGACAATGTGTCAGTGACCAAGAAAGACCAGAAGATACATATTTAGATACTTCTGATAACACATATAAAAAATGTTATGACACTTGTGGAACTTGTTCAGAATTAGGAGATAGAAATGACCATAAATGTATTACTTGTGCTCGTGGTTATCACTTTATTCATGATCAACCAGGAAAATGTGTACCTGAAGAAAAGAAATGTGATAGATGCTATTTAGATGAAGAAGATAATACTTATAAAAAATGTTATGAAGCTTGCTCATCATGTAGCAAAGGAGGTTCATTTGAAAATCATAATTGTGATGCCTGTGCTAAAGCTCAAAATGGTTCATTTATTCTTCATTTCATTTATAATGAAACAGGAAATTGTTATGATGAATGTGATATGCCAGATGGTCTTTATTTAGATAAAAATGATAACACTTTCAAGAAATGTTATTGGAAATGTCAAAATTGTAAAGAACTTGGAGATGATACATCAAATAAATGTACTGAATGTGTCAAAAACGATGCCGGAGAATATTTATATGCTTTAGTCTTTAATCAAGCAGGACAATGTGTTGATTTCGGAACTGCCCCAGCAGGAATAACATATAATAATCGTACAAATACTTATGAAAAATGTCACAAGAGATGTGGTTCATGTTATGGAGAAGGAACAGATGAAGAAAATATGTGTACTTTATGTGCCTATACAACTGATAGTACAACAGGTGAATATACTTATACTGCACATTTCTCATATCAAGATAGAGAAAAAGGAAATTGTTATTATGAAAATGAAAAACCACCACAAACATATTTAAATAATGAAACTAATACTTATGAAGAATGTTATCCAAGATGTTTAACTTGTGAAAGAGGTGGAGATGACTTACATAACAATTGTTCTTCATGTATTTTAGATGATGAAAATAATACTTATTTATGGTGGATTGTTGACAATCCAGGTCAATGTATAACAAGTGGAGAAGCACCAAATAATACTTATTTGAATACTGAAAATAATACTTACTTATATTGTTATGAACGTTGTGGAAGTTGTACTGAATTAGGTAACGAAACTGATCATAAATGTACAAGCTGTGCAAGAGATATCGTAAATGGAGAATTTTTATATCATTTCACAGAAGCTAATCCAACTAATTGTATTACTGCTGATTTACAACCTGCAAATACATTTTTGGATAAAGAAGATAACACATATAAAGCTTGTCATGAAAGATGTTTATCATGTAGCGCTGGTCCTGATGCTGAACATATGAATTGTGATGAATGTAAAAGTAATTATTATACCGTTACTGATAAACCAGGTCAATGTGTAACAAAACAAGATGCTCCTAAAAATTCATTTTTCGACGACAAAAACAACGTTTTCGTAAGTTGTTATGAAACCTGTGGAACATGTACTTCAACTGGTAATTCAGCTCAAAATAATTGTACAAGCTGCTTAAAAGATGATAAATTCGAATATTATCCTTTAGAAGGAAAATCAGGACAATGTGTTAATTTAACAATTGTAGGAGATAACTATTATTTAAAAGATGGAGTATATCATAAATGTTTCGAAACTTGCGGTTCTTGTAGTAAAGCCGGAAATGCCAATGAAAATAATTGTGATGATTGTAAGAAAGATGAAAATGGAAAATATTTATATCATTTCATTTCAACTAAACCAGGTCAATGTATTTCAGAATCAGATAAACCAGATAACTTATTCTTAAATGAATCTGATAATACCTATACTTCATGTCCAGAAGGATGGACTTATCAAGATGGAGCTTGTTATCAATTATTACCTTTAAAAGATTTAGTAAATAAATTAGGAAATAGCGATTTTGTATTAAATTTAGTAAATCAAACATATGAAAATCCAAATGAAAATTATACCTTCTTAGTTACAACAAATACTTCAGATATAGATAATTATGTTAAAAAAATCAAAGAACTTTATCATATTTCTGAAAATTCTAATTTATTAGTTGGAGTTGTTAATACATTAAATGAAGATGGAACTGCCAATAGAATTGTTTCAAGAGTATTTACTGAAGACGGATCAGAATTAGATATTGTTGAATTTAATGATGATACTATTACTGTTAATTTACCATTTAATGGAACTCAAACATTAACTCCTGAATTAGCTAAATATATTCATAATTATGATAATGAATATGATGTATTTGACTTTAAAAATAAATTCTATAATGATTATTGTGCTAGCTTCCAAGATCAAAAAGGACATGATGTTACATTAGAAGACAGACAAAAATATTATTACAATAATTATTGCGGAAATTGTAAATATATTTCAATGAATTACGACACAAATAAAATCGCATGCAAATGTAGTATAAGTGGAAAGAATCTTAATGAAGAACCTATTTTCAAATCCTCTTCTTCAAATAATCTTGCTGTTCTTAAATGTACAAATGAATCATTCAAAGGAAAACATCTTAAAAACAACGCATCATTCTTCTTAATTACAGGATGTATTTTAGGACAAATTGGATTAATTATTTCATTCTTTATGTTTGGTTATCCTCAATTATTAAATAGAGTTAAAAATGTTGCTAATCCAGTTAAAAATGCTACTGAAAATAAAGATAAAAACAAAATTACCTTCAAAGTTGATGATTTAAAAAATCCTGGTTATGAACAAGATCAATCTGATAAACATAGTCAAAAAACTTCTGATTCAAATATTTTAGCTAATTCTCAATCAAACTTTGCTAATTCTATTTCAAATATTCAAAAAATTAATGAAAAACCAGAAAATGATTCACCTATTAGTACATACAAATTCGCATATATGGTTCAAAATACTGAAAAAACTTACTTTGCAATGTACTGGGAAATATTCAAAGAAGAATATACACTTTTAAGATGCATATTTAGAAAATCAATATTTGAAACATATGCATTCAACTTCACATTCTATATAATGTATCTCACATTTGTATTAGGATTCAATGCCTTATTCTTATATAATAAAGTAATGCATCTTATGTTCTTAGAAAAATTAAGTACCTTCCAATATATATTATCTCCTATCTTAGCTTGTATTTTAACTCAAATTGTTTTATACTTCCCTAAATTATGGTTATTTGATTATCCAATGTTTTATTCTGTTTATAAAAATCAAAAGAAAGCTGGTGAAATTCATGATACTATTAAAGCTTTAGTTGAAAAAGTTAAATCAAAAACTATTATTTATTTCGTTGTTATAGTTGGATTTACTTTATTCAATTTAATATATTTGACTTGCTTCTGTTCAATATTCAATGGATCTCAAGGAAAATTATATGTTGATTTCATTTTAAGTTTATTCATATTCTTCTTAGTAAATTGTGTTATATCTGCAATAATTGCTGGATTAAGATATTATGGATTCCACAATAATAATGAAAGAATTCTCAAAATACAAAAAACACTCAAAGACTTCTTTATTTCATTTTAAGTAATTGGTTTTAATTTATAAGGTCAGAAAATAATATTATATATAAAAATATTAAAGTATTTTTTGGCCTAATTTTGAATTTAAATATTTATTTTAAAATTTAACATATTTATTAATATTATAAATAAATAATATAAAATATTTTTTTTTTTATTTATTAATTAATTATTTAATTTATTTATTT
>JAFXSE010000067.1 GCA_017525855.1 Bacilli bacterium | reverse complement strand
TTAAATTTTGATGTAAATTTTGAATCAAATTCCTTTTCACCATTTAAAGCTTTATCCTCTACATTAATTGATGTTTTTTTAATTTCACTTGTAATTAATTCTTGAATAATAGTATCTTGTACTCCATCCTTTACACTTGAAATATTGCTAGTACCAGATATTAACATAACACAAGATAGCATAAAGCATACCGCAACTGTTATTATTAACCACATTAATCCATTTGCTTTGCAACTTTGCTTAAACAAAGCTTTAGAAAATAATCTTCTTTTATTATTTTTCATCGTTATTACCCTCCATAATTTCTTTAAAATGCTTTTCTAAGGTATATTTAACCTCAGATATAAATTTCACATTTAATCCATCTAATTTTAAAAATAAATCGTTGATATTTTCTTTATTTATTTCAATAGTACATTGATTGTATTTTTCTTGAATTCTAATAATTTTAAAATTCATTTTCATAAATTTATTAAATGATTCAGAATCATTAAATTCAATTTTAAAATCAACTTCATTTCTATTTTTAATTGCCTTCATGTCAGCTATATCAATAATATGTCCATTAGATATTAAAGCTACCTTATCACAGGTATCTTCCATTTCATTAAACATATGAGATGACATAAATATTGTTTTTCCCTTTTGATGTTCACGCTTAATAATATTTAAAAATGCATCTCTCATTAATGGGTCTAATCCTGTAGTTGGTTCATCTAAAATAATTATTGGTGAATCAGCCATTAAAGCGGCAACTAAGGCTGTTTTTTGCTTCATACCCTTACTCATTCTTTTTAAGTTAGCTTTAGGATCTAGCTGTAATTCTTTTATTAAAGAATCAGCATAGCTTAAATCAGTTATTCCTTTATATTCAGCTTGACTCTTTAAAAAATTAACGCCTGTTTTTAAATCAGGAAAGGCTATTTCACCAGGAACATATCCAACAAGCTTAGCAATCTTATCTTGATTTTTCCATGATTCCATACCATTTACATAAGCTTCACCTTTGGTTGGTTTAATAAATCCTAAAATGGATCTTATTGTAGTTGTTTTACCAGAACCATTAGTTCCTACAAATCCTATCATTTCACCTTTATTTATATTTAAATTAATATCAAAGATTCCTCTTTCATTTCCATAATCCTTAGTTAAATCTTTAATTTCAATTAATCCTTCTTCTTTTAATTCCATTAGAAGTTACCTCCAAATTCTTTATCCTCTTTATAAAAATGCATAAAGTAATCTTCTAGCGTCTCTTTTATGTTATTGAATTCCTTTATATTATATTTAGTAAACAAATTAATAACCTTATTAATATTTTCATCCTCACAAGTTATATTTAAAACAAGCTTTTCCTTATCTTCTTTTAAAATATTGATTATATTTTTATCATATTCATTAATAAATTTTTCATAATTATTTAAATCATTAAATCTAATACGATATTGTTTTAAAGATGCATGCTTTAAATCATTTGAAATAAATTCATCTACAATTCGACCATCTTTAATGATAGCAATTCTATCGCATGTCGCATCTACCTCACTAAAGATGTGAGATGATAAAAGAATTGTTTTACCTCTTTTTTTCTCCTCAATAACAAAATCAATAAATCTTTGTTGCATAATAGGATCTAGTCCTGATGTTGGTTCATCTAATATCAAAACCTCAGGATCAGACATAAAGGCAGTTACTATCGCAAGTTTTCTTTTTACTCCTAAGCTCATGTGCTTAGTATCACATTTAAGCTCGTTTTCCTTTAATTCAAATAAATTAAGCATTTTATCTAGCATTTCTTTATTATTAACATGATACATATGCTGCATCATATCAATAAATTGATAGCCTGTTAAGCCTTGTGGTAAAGCTATTTCACCCGGAATATATCCAACCTTATTTAGGATTCTATCGTAGTCTTTAAAAGAATCCATTCCTAATATTTTTGTATTTCCTAATCCTGGATGAGAAAATCCCATCAAATGTCTTATAGTCGTTGATTTACCAGCACCATTAGGACCTAAAAATCCAAATACTTCTCCTTTTTCTATTTTAAAGGAAACATCAAATACGCCTCTTCCAGAACCATAATCTTTAGTTAAATGATTAACTTCTATAATACTCATAAGCTCCTCCTTCTTTATCATAATCATACTCGAGTTCGTTTTCGAACTCTAGTTGACTTTTTTAACGATTACAAGTATAATTATTATTGAAATATAAAACAATAGTCAGTTTTTATACTAAAGTGCGAAAACAGACTATTTTACTAAAACAGTTCGAAAAGAGGCAAAATTTTATGGAAAATCGTAACGTAAGAAAAAGAAAAAAAGCAATTCAAAAGGCGTTTGCTGAATTGCTTTCTGAAAAAAATGA
>JAFXSE010000011.1 GCA_017525855.1 Bacilli bacterium | reverse complement strand
CCAATCCCCAATCCCCATTAATTATAATTTTCCCTTTATTAATTTATATTTATAATAATAATAATTATAGCTTTAAAATAATTTATTAAAATTATATATTATCATTAATATGTCAGAAAAATATTTATCATTGATTTTATTTTTTACTTTATTATTTAATTTAACTACTCAAATAGATTATAAAGCAGAAAGTTTACGTCTTCATTTCAGCAAAAAAGGTAAAATAGAAGTTCAATCAAAAATACCAGTACTTACAAAAGATGATTTATCCATAGTATATAATCCAGGTGTTTTAGAGGCTAGCAGAAGAATAATGGCTGATAATTCAACCGTATATAAATATACTATGAAAAGTCATACAGTAGCTGTAGTTACAGATGGTACAGCAGTATTAGGATTAGGGGATATAGGTCCAGAAGCTTCCATTCCTGTTATGGAAGGTAAGGCATTACTTTTCAAAGAACTTGGAGAAGTAGATGCATTCCCTATTTGTTTAGATACAAAAGACCCTGATGAAATAGTCAAAACTATCAAATTTATAGCACCAACTTTCGGTGGAATTAATTTAGAAGATATTTCATCCCCACGTTGTTTTGAAATAGAAGAAAAACTTATTCGTGAATTAGATATACCAGTACTTCATACTGATCAACATGCTACAGCAATAACTGTCACTGCTGCAATTATAAATTCTTTAAGAATTGTCAAAAAAGATTGGGCAGATTTAAAAATAGTTGTTGTAGGAGCTGGTGCTGCTGGCCTTTCTACATGTAGATTATTAATGAATTTTGGACCTAAAGATATTATTTTAGTTAATAGAAGAGGAATCATTTATGAAGGTAGACCAGACTTAAATCCTATTGTATCAAAAATGGCAAGAATAACAAACAAAAATAAATTAAAAGGTAATTTAACTGATGCTATAAAAGGTGCTGATATATTTATAGGATTATCTGCTAGCAAAGTACTCACAACAAAAATGGTAAAAACTATGGCTGATGATGCCATTGTATTTGCCTTGGCAAATCCTGATCCTGAAATAATGCCTGAAGAAGCATTTGCTGGTGGAGCTAGAATTGTAGCTACAGGAAGACCTGAATTTCCTAATCATATAAATAATCATTTAGCTTTTCCTGGATTATTCAGAGGTGCTTTGATGGTTAGAGCTACTAGTATTGTTGAAGATATGAAAGTTGGTGCTGCTAGAGCTTTGGCTTCGTTAGTTAGTAATAGAGAATTAAATGAAAAGTTTATTATACCTGATGTATTTGATAAAAGATGTGCTAGAGTAATCGCGGATGAAGTTGCTTCTGTTGCTGAACAATTAGGATTGGCCAAAAACCCAGGAAATAGAGAATGGTAAATCATAGTAATCAAATGTAAAGTTGTCTTAATTTCAAACATTTGAAAAATATTAGATAAATATATTATTTAATTATATAATATATTTTAATAATTTAATGAAAATAATTATAACAAATATTTTTTAATTATATAAAAATTATTTTCTAATATTAATATTTAATTAATAAATTAATGGGGAT
>JAFXSE010000066.1 GCA_017525855.1 Bacilli bacterium | reverse complement strand
CCCAATCCCCAATCCCCAATACCCAATACCCAATACCCAATACCCAAAACCCAAGACTTAATAAAAAAAATATTAATTTAAAATTTAAATAAAAAATAAAAAAATAATTTAATAATTATTTTTAAATACTAATATGATTTATCTTAAAATTAATAATAATTTAAAATAATTATTTATTATTAAAATTACTCTAATAACCATTGAATAATTAACTCAAATATTTCATTAAATTATTAATCCTAAGCCTGGTTAATTTCACCATCAACAGATTTTTGCAAAAGTAAATTAGGATCAGCATTAGTATTAGTTTTTTGGAAAGAGACATGCTTGACTTGGTTCAATAAGCTTCTATTTTTAATCTGGAAAACAACAATGACAACGACAAGACCAATAGCAACAGCACCTAAGATACCTCCAATAACACCAAATAATACAGTATTATCACCACCTTCATCACTATCGCCTTCTCCTTCTTCATTTCCTGGTGGGGGTCTTATTTTCATAACTCCATTATAAGCAACATATTCAATGATATTATTTTGTTGTATTTGTGCAATTACATTAATATAAGCCCAATTTTTAAATTGACCTTCGGCTATTAATGTTAATTTATCTGGATCTTCTTCATCATAAGCATTTATTGGATTTCTGTCATATAAGACATATTCAGGTGATTCTGTTGCTGCAATTGTATTCATGGATTCACCATAAATATATGTTGAATTTTCGACGACTTTGAGGAAATAAGTAATATTAGCTTTGCCTAAATCTTCATGAATTTTATTAAATTTAACATCGATTAAATCGGCATTTGATTTTGAAATATTTTTATATTCACGAAGTGTTATATTAGGATACATCATTTTATAATCATAGAAATCAGTTTCAGCTTTACCATTAATATATTTGAATACATAATTACTTAATTTTTCATTAGGTGTGACTCCTTTTTTTCTGAAAATATTCAAATATAAATTATCAATATCAGGTACAGTGAAAGTGATGATGACTTTACCTCTTTCTTTCGAGCTTCTATAATAGTCATAGGTTTGATTGCTTAGGGAATTTTTTAATTGATGTACAGTAAAGTCTAAATCATCACTATTGAAAGCGATATGGATTCTCATGAAAGGCTTATTTCTATCAATTTTCAAATTATAAAATACTTCATTTTGAGTTTCACCTAATTTACCATAATGATATATTTTTTCAACAGGAACAACATCATCATTAATTCCTGCAACTTGAGTCTCAATATCAAATTTTTCATATTTTATACTTTCATATTCTGGTTCTGGTCTTTTATCAATACGAATATATAATGTTGGATTGTCTGAATCTTTTAGATTATATGAACCTATTTTTTCTTTTGAGAAAAATATAAGAGCGGTCTTTATGGCTACATCATATGTTCCAAATAATGATTTTTCTTTTGATGGTTTCATCATAATATCTTTTTTCTTTTTAGCACTATATACTGTATTTTCTTTTAATATACTTGCTTGTATTGTTATCGGTGATCCATTTAATTGACCATATTCTTGTGTTCCAATATTTTTGAATGTTATTGCTACAAGTAAATCTCTATAGACTTTACCTCCTCCGATTTTTGTATAAAGTACAACGGGTAAGTCTGTATTTTTATAATACATTTCAGTTGATTTACCAAAATCGACTTCATCGAAGTTAATTTCATTAGCTCTTGCTTTATATTTGACAAAGAATAAAAATCCTGGATTTTCAATTTTGGCCATAAGAGAATTTTTAATAGGTTGTAAATTTGTTGTTTCTAATTTACGATTATTTTTATCAGAGAATAAATTTATTCTATCTTTGGCATCTTTTAATTTGAAAATATCATTATCATTAGACCATTTAAATATTGCTTCACCAGTAAGAGCTTCTATGGTTGCAGAAATACCTTCATCACCAGAAAAATTCATATGTAAATTATATTGAGGACAAGCGAATAATTGTTCGGTATGTGAATCTGGATATACTTCTTGAATTTTTGTCCCATCTAAAGTATTATAAATGGGCATTGAATTTATTAAATATAAATCCTCATCATAATGGGAATATAAATTTATGAAGAAAGTCTGATTATTTTGCAAAGTTGAAACATATATATATTTTACATCGTCATAATAAGTATTATATTCAGCATTTTCTGAGGTCGGTATTAATTTTTTTAATTCATCAACATCATATGCATTATATAAATCTTTATCAACAAAAGAACCATATAAATTAACATCAGCAGCGGCATTAGATGAAAAACCATAAATATACATAGGAGAATCTATGGTTTTATCAGCATTAAATGAAATCATGAAAAGACATCTATATACAGAATCATATCCAAGTCTTGCTAATTTAGGTTTACATACTACTTTTTGATCATATTTAACATCTATTATATCTAAAGTATCATCACTTGGATTTCTTTGATGGACTCTTAATGAATATAATTCATGATCAACTGAATCAGTTTTATTAGTCCATACACCTATTACAAGACTAATATCTTGAATTGAGGTTTCGTCATCCTTTATTATACCTCTCTTTTTAGCTTTTTCTAAAATATCTTTCTTTTCAAGAATAATACTTGAATCTCTTGCTGGAGGAGGCAAGACAAAATCTGCATTTTTAGTAGTAGGTCTTGATCCACCTACATTTACGAATAAACTAACAATTGAACTTTGCCAATCTAATTCGACTTGATCTGAATCATGTGGAAGCCATATTTCATAAAATTCTGTAATATATTTTTCATCTATTTCATCAGTATTTAAACTACCTACTATGAATTCATCTACTTGAATTACGACTTTTGGTATATCTGCATATGATTTACTAGAGGGAGTAACTTTGGCTAAAATTGAGAAAGAATAAAAGATGTAATCAGGTACATAATCACCTATATCATTAATTTGTATTGTCATTAATAAATAGCAACCATTTATACAATCTTTTGTATCATCGGTTGATATTTTTAATTTTTTAGTATAATCATCAAATGGTAAACTATCTTCCCATTCAGGTCCTGGCATACGGAAAACCTTTCTCCAATTAGCTTCTTTTTCTGGTGTTTGTAAATCTTTCTTTACGACTTTTGCCCATATAGAACCAAATTCTCTCAAGAAATTCAAAGTAATTTCACCGACATCATTTTTACCTATATCTGTATATAAATAATAAAATCTATCTCCGCAAACATAATCTAATTTAAAACTATTTTTTTGTAAATATGTAGGAATATTCAAAACTTCTCTGAAAGTTATTTCCACCATAGGATTTGTATTAACGATTTTCTTTTCCATTTCAACATCTAAAGTTAAAGAACAAACTCTATTTCTAGTACAAAGTTTAGTTATATTAAATTCAGGTATAAAATATGTGGAAGTTACAGCGACTTTCAAATCATTTAATCCTTCTAATACTTGCCCATTTATGCTACCTTTAATTTTATAATGAGCTTTATCAATAACATTAACATGAATAGACAAACGTTTATTTATATTAACAATGGGATAATTGAATCTTATTTTTTTGAAATTATCTTCGAAAATAATTTGTTGATTTATATTTTCTGGGACGACTATTTCTCTCTCATAATCTTCGGTAATTTCAAATCCGGATACATATAACATACACATTTTATTATTATAATTGGATAATTCAGCTTCTTTTATTTTTACGTTATACAAATAATTTTCTTCAGTTGATAACTCACCAGCATTCAAATTATCTTGAGCATAACCATCAGAAAATTCTATATCTTTAACCTTTTCTCCATTTGAATTTTGTCTTTCAACTGTGAATTCACAATTTAATGCGAAGAAGTTAGCCATGTAAGGTATCGAATTTCCGAATAAATTATTTATAAGAACAGCTTTAGATTTGGAGGCAGATGTTGGATTTATTTGAACCAAATAACTTTCACCTGAGCTTAACATATCATAGGTATCTTCATCTTTTACAAAATTAGTAGTGTATCTTACTGTGAAATATGAATTTAAATTTGTAGTATATTCAATAGTGACTTTGTCAATACCAACTCCTTGCTTGGATAAAACAAATGCGACCTTGTTTGAAAGATAATATTGTTTACAATCTAAATCTTTATCTTTATCTTTTACTGAGAATATTGTATCTCCACTATATATAGTAATACTTACAAAAATTTTGGTAACTGTTGGACCTTTTTTAAGATCAATTACTAAATTACCTTTTTCATTTGATACTGTGAATTTAGGAAGTTTTTGATCTTCGACTAAATATATATCTTTATTTTTAGGAGCAATACTTATATCAAATATGCAATAATCTCCATTTAATTTATTATCTTCACATTTTACTATCATAACATATTTTTCTCTTCCTATGGCAGAAGAATAATCTTCATTTATTGTCCAAATCTGGTGGTTATTTATAATTGAAGGACTATCTTCACTCACATTGGCTAAATCACCATCACTGTAACGACAAAAAGGGAAATTGGTACAATAATCTATATATAATTTAGATAAGCCTTTTACTCTAGTTATACTATAATCATATTTATTGGAAGAAATATCAGTTTTTGCGCCATAGTAGTAAGCAATTTGGCCTTTTGGGATTATTTTTCTATATAAAACTCCGGAAATCATAGGATCTGTATAATCAAGAGGATAAATTAATTTGCCATAATCAACAACTTGGACCGAAAACATAAGACTGTCTTGGTTAAAAACGAATATAGCATCATCATGAATAATTTCAAGGCAAACATATCTCAATTTGTTTTCATTTTTAAAAACATAACTAAATTGACCATCAAAAGCTTCTACTTCTGATGCTGCTATAAATTCTTCATTTTCATCCTCTAAAAAGAACCAAACATATTTTGATTGGATTTTACCGCTTATATATAATGTATTAGAAGCAGAATCTAATATTTCTTTATCTAATGGGAAACATTCTTCGAAAGTATTTCCAATATATATCATAGAAGTGACAGTTGGTCCATTTGGCATAAGAAAGCCTTTACTTGCTCTTCCTAGATTAGTCCCTTTGCTTGAATAAGAATAAGTATGAACGCTTAATGTTATATAATCTCCTTCTTGAGCTTTGATTTTGAATTTTCCGAAATCATCTTTATATTCCTCTTCAATATTTGAATTTTCAACATTTGAACAAAAGGTATTATCTTCTTGTAAGATTTCATCTCCTAATTTCATAATTAGTTGAACATTGGGTGAGCCATCTACGCATACGACTAATCTATGACCTTCAGGAACATCTTTTATTTTAAAGTCCATTTCCTGATTTCTAGCAGTGATCAAATATGAATAAACAAAATTAGGTTTAAATTCAGCATATGAATCTCCAGATTCACTACATTTTATGTGATATTTACAAGAATCTTCATTATTTGGACATGTGACTGTGAAATAAGGTTCGAATTGAGCATCTAGGAATTGCTCTCTTTTGACCCAGAAATAGACTGATTTTTCATTTGGATTTCTTATTAGGAGATCTCTATCATCACAACCAGCGTCATTGTGGGAAAAACATAATAAAGGTGGAGGGCTTTTCTCCACTGTTACTTCAACTTTTAAATACAAAGGACCATCATAGAATTCTCCACCTTTAGTTTTATGAAATTCAACAGCATATTTTTTTGTTTTGCCTGAATGTTCATAGTCACCTTCACAGCCGCCTTTATCTTGATAATATTCTATCCATTCATCTTGGCTTTGGACAAAGGTAAGTAGGCTTAATAGAATAAAAAACATGGTTTGATAGATAAGCATTTTTGCCATCAATACTTTTATATATCTTGTTATTATTTATTTTAATAAATAATTTATTTTTTAATAAATTATGGAAAATAAATCATGTTTATTTAATTAATTAATAT
>JAFXSE010000065.1 GCA_017525855.1 Bacilli bacterium | reverse complement strand
GATATTTTTAAATGATATAAAATTAAAAATATTAATGATTCCTAAATGCAATCAAGTTTATTTATGATTATAAAGTTAATTTATTATTATAAATATTATCACAAAAACAAATTATTAATTTACCTTTCAGTTATCTATTATTATGTTTATAAATGAAATTTATTTTATTTCTATATAATTTTATTTTACAAAAACAACAGTATGTACAAGGCCATCATTTTTATAAATCTCTGTTTTTACTACTTCTTTTTCTTTTTCCGATGATTTAGTATTTTTGCCTCTTAGTTTCATACTCAAAGAGACTTGTTCAAATATCCAATTCTGATTAGGATAATCATTAAGTGTCCATTGTTGAACATTATCTCCACTTCCTTTTCCAGCATTAGCAATTTCTACAGCACTTGCATTATTAGTTACTTTTGTTTTAATTATATAAGAGCCATCTGAATTTTCCGTTATTAAGAATTTTTGGCTATCACCACCAGAATATTGATATATTTCAATATTAGTACCATTGCCAGTACTACCACCGGCTACATTAAGATAATAAGTATTACCATCTCCAATTTGAGACACAAGGTAATAATATCCACTTCCAGCATCAACTAATTTCCAAACATCATGAACAGAATCTCCAGTAGTACCCCATTGTTGAACATTTGTTCCATTTGCTTGTTTAGCTGCTTCAACTTGCATATAAAGGTTTGAATAGACATTTTTAATTCTGTATGTAGCACCATTTGTTAAAGAACTTGGAATTGGGTCATCTCCTCCTGAACTTGAACTGTCACTGAAATCTACATGAGAAAGGAATGGAGAGGCATTTGTTGTTGTTGCCCAACCTAAAAGGTCGCTATCAGTAATATATTTGATGCCACTTTGAGCATTGAAACATCCGGCATATTTGGTACAAAAAGCTTTTGTATCAGTGTTTTTAGTGTTATAAGTGTCTAATAATCTATATCCATAATTTGATTTATTTGGGTACCATGAACTAGATTTTTTTGCTGAAAAAGAAATTTTTGAAGGAGTACCATTAAGCTCAGCTGAAAAGTATGAATTATCATCACGAGCAGGATCAGTTGTACTTCCACCCATTACTAGAGCTTGTCCTGCAGTATATCCATTAAACATATTATTTTGAGAAACTGTTTCAGAGCCATCACCTCCTATTATTCCAGTAGTTGCTGAACCATTACTTTTTTGTCCATAAGCATTATAATAATTATTGTACACATGCATTATTCCATTACCAAGTTGAGGACATCTTCTTACATTTTGATTCCACCAATTATATAATAAGGTGGTTCTATCTCTTGTAATTTCATCGTTTTGGGTTCCATATGCCACTGTCCAATATCTATTAGTAAATTTACAATAAGATATTGTCATATAATCGGGACTTCTTAGTCTATCTTTTGCATCCTTATAATTATCATATGGAGTATTAAGCCAAATGAATTTTCCAACTTCGTCTTGACCGTTTCCTGTTCTATCATAACTAAGAGTACTGTTAAAATTAACATGATCAATCCAAATTTGACGGGAAGACCAAACATTTATCAAAATTCTATTAGCAACATTTTTAGCTTGCATATCTAAATTTCTGAATACAATATTATCACTAGGACTATCATCTGTGGCACCCCAAGCATCATTTGTTCTAAATTGAGAATCATAAATAGTATGATATTTAAAAGAACCAACAATAGTTTTATTATCTCTAATTCTTGTATTTCCTTTTGATTTCATATCTATATTTGCATTAATAACAATTGTTTGAGCACCTACTGTATTTAATTGTTTTTCAAGATCATCTGCAGTTGATACTTCGACCACAGGCCCAAATAGTCCTCCTATAGTCCCAGCTTTTTCTCCTGAATTTGTTCTACAATTTGCTGCAAAACCTTCAAGACCATCTAAATTTATTTTAAATTTCTGGTAATTTACGCCTCCATAACTAGTTAAAGAAAATCCAGAATTAGCAGTATAAGTTAGAGCTTTATTTGAATCACCTGAGTTTAATATTTTATAGTATAGAATATAACCATCATAATCTTTTTGAACGCCTTCAATACTCCAATTTTGTTCTGATGAATTTGAGTTACTTGCAAGGGTAACTTTAGTACCATTAGCAGTCATTAGTTTGTTATTTGAGGCGTTAACTATTTGAAATGAATTAGCACTCTTGTAATTTAAATACCATTTTTCTATGGTTTTTCCTGTATGATGTGAGGGAGCCAAGGATGAGTCAGAAGCAACAACATTATTATCTGTGTTGCCTATTCCTATTCTAAAATATTGTAAAGGGTATGACATTTTTATGATAATTAATTTTTAGATAAATTTTTATATTTTTAAATAACCAAATTAATTAGTACTTTAAATTATACAATTTTTAAAACTAATTATATTATATATTAATTTATTT
>JAFXSE010000064.1 GCA_017525855.1 Bacilli bacterium | reverse complement strand
CCCAATCCCCAATCCCCAATACCCAATACCCAATACCCAATCCCCAATAATTTATAATATAATTATAATATTGTAAATTAATAAATAATTTAAATAAATATTAAAAAAATATTAATAAATAAATATAAATTTATTAATATTAAATTATTTAAATAATAATTTATTTAGTTATTAAATTTAACACAAATAAAATTATCTAAAAGAATGAATACCTGTTAATAATAATTGAAAACGTTTTTTTAAATAATTATTATTTCAAATGAAATAATTAGTTAATATATATCATAATAAAAGTCATAATTAATAATAATCATAAAAATAAAATTAAGATAATTTAAAACTTAATTAAATCCTGATTTATAAGATTGTCTTACTTCTCTTGTGTTTTTTAAATAAATTTCACTTGTTGAATTGCTCATTTCTTTATTTCCAAATTTACCTGAATATCCACCAAGATTATTATGTTTTGCAGTAAATTCAGTATTTTCATTTGACATACTGAATTTACTTTGTCTATTTTTTTCAGGACTTAAGAAATTTTTTAATTTTGATGCGGTAACGGAATATCTCATAGGGGGATCAAACATCGAACTAGATAATTCACCATTATCAATTTGCTTCCAGAATTTTTCACAAACTTGTTTAGTAGTAAGGAATTGAAGTTTGAAATATGCCATTCCTCTTCTGTCAGAAGAAGGACCAACTGAACTATATCTATTATTTTGATTAGTTCTTGTTCTTTGAGATGAATCTTTTTTATTTTCTTCTGATGATGGAGATAATTGATATCTATTATTTAAAGCTTGGCCAGCTCTGGCGTTGTCCCCATAAGTTATATTTCTATCTTTTTGATATGAATAAGAAGGAGTTTTAACTGATTTAAATTGTAAAGTATTGAATTTGTCCCTTTGACCTCTACCGGAAGTGTATTTATCTAAGTTTATATTAATAGCTCTACTTTTATCAGTAATGCCTTTATATGATTTTTTAGGATTATATTCATAAATATCTGATTCTGATATATTTGGTGTTTTATATTTTTCTTTTTTACCAGTTTGTGATTGATATTGAACGTTTGTTCCAGTAATACTTGATTTCTTTGGTTTTATTAATTGGATTTTTTGAGCAGTTTTACTTAATGGATAATATTCATATATTTCAGGTACATTAGATTTATCATTTGGCTTCGCTTTTTGAGCAGTTGAAGGTTGTTTTTGTAAATATTTAGATAAATCAATTTTAACAGTATCAGAAGGCTTTCTACCATCTTGTGAAATTTTATTAGGAGTTTGTTGATATCCAGTGTGTCGTCTTCTATCAGGCCCAGCAGGTTTTTTAGGTGCAGATGAGGCTCTTTGTCCCGGCGCAATATATTTTTTTGTATCTTGGGTAATATTACTAATTTTATCTCCATATGGTTTTTTGTCTCCAAATAAGAATTTATTTGAACCTTCTACGCTCTTGTTCATTCTACCATATTTAGATCTTGTAGCAGCAGTATTTAATTGAGATGAACCTGAAGTATAAGTACCAACATTATCTTTATATGTTCCTTGTTGTGATTGAGTTCTAGAAGATATATCATAATGTTGATAATCTGGTTTAATTCCATATTGTTTATTTTTTTGATAAGATGTACTTGTTTGAGCTTGTGATAAATAATTTGAAGTTGGATATCTTTTAATTCCTCTTTCATATGAACTTATTTCTTTTTTACCTGATACAGGATATTTATATGATGGTTTTGTGGTGTCTATAGATTGCATTTTATCTAATCCGGAATATTGTCTTATATGTTGAGTCGATGAAATTTTTTGTTCTTGTGGTTTTTGATATTTTTGGTATTGATTTGGTTGTATTCTTAAAGAAGTTTTATCTTGAGGTTTTTGAGTGGGATATTTATCATATAAACTGAATGATGATATTCCTTGAGTTCCTTGCTTTTGACCATATTGTTTTGAGGTGGTTTGATATTTTTTAAGTGCAAATTCAGTTTTTGTTTTTATAAATGTATCGAATCTGTCTTTATTTTTGCTTTGGTCATATTCATCTGTTTCAATATATTTCAATTTATTTTTTTCGAACCCGA
Organism: Bacilli bacterium; assembly: GCA_017525855.1. The sequence goes on along the minus strand of JAFXSE010000064.1, from coordinate 514 downwards.
CTTTTAATCTACTGGTATTAGTTAACGGTCTTCCTTGACTATCATAACTAATCTTTCTCTTTTTCTTACTACTAAGAACTCGATCATGTTTTCTTGAAGTTGGTTTTCTCTCTATTTTTTCCTTCTTCTTTCCTTCAACACTCACTTCTAATCTTGAGTAATTATCAAGCCTTTCTCTGGGTGGTTTCTTTTTTTCTGTACTAACATTCAATCTTGCTGTATTAGTTAATGGTTTTCCATCTTTATCATAACTAATCTTTCTCTTTTTCTTACTACTAAGAACTCTTTCATGTTTTCTTGATGTTGGTTTTCTCTCTATTTTTTCTTTTTTCTTTCCTTCTACACTTACTTCTAATCTTGAATAATTAACTAGTCTTTCTCTTGGTGGTTTCTTCTTTTCAGTACTAACATTCAATCTTGCTGTATTAGTTAATGGTTTTCCATCTTTATCATAACTTATCTTTCTCTTTTTCTTACTACTATGAATTCTATCATGTTTTCTTGAACCTGGCTT
>JAFXSE010000063.1 GCA_017525855.1 Bacilli bacterium | reverse complement strand
CCAATCCCCAATCCCCATATATGCTATTAATTTAAATTTAATTTACTCATTATTTAATCATTATTTATTTAATTATAAATTATTAAATGTAATTGAACTAAATAATTATTTTCTAAGTGAATAAATTATTTTAATCTTGTCTGGAATATTTAGTTTTCTAGGTGTCATTAAATAAACAACAACAACATCCCACCCGAAAAGCAATCTCTATTAATTCAAGAAAGTAAGCATTGTGAATAAGTTTGGAATAATTATTGAAGAACCATTTTAGGTTTATAATAAGCTTAACAAACACATTTCAATGGATGTTCCACAACTTTGGAATTCACCAAACTGATTAATACATCTTATGGAATCATAACAGGCTTATTATGGTTTATAATTATCTTTAATATCTAATTCTTCGATAACAAGATTTAAAAAAATTGGGAAATTATTAATAATATGATTTATAAATCAAACTTTTAATATAATGCATTTAAAGAGAAAAAAATAATATATTTTATTAATAGTAGTTTATATAATTATAGTTTATATAATTAAAATTAACCCTTCTATATAATTTAATTTGCTTTCATATATTTTGTTCTAGTTGTTACATTTTCAGTTGGAGTATTTGCAAGGACTTTTAATGAACTTTCACTACTACCTCCGTAGAGTGTTACACCTGAACCAATTTTCAGGGTTCCATTATCTTTGCCGTTAACTCCTGCACCTATTCCTGAACCGTAACTACTTTGAGCTATAACTTTACCTCCAAAAATTGATACAGATCCTCCTGGTTTATTAGGACCACTACCTATTCCTGCTCCTTGTGAGCTTTCTGCATTGACTTCACCACCATTAATTATTGTTGTTCCACAGGTTCCATAAACTCCACCTCCAATTCCTGCTCCATCAGAGGAATAGGCATCAACAAAACCTCCATTAATCGTCACTTTTCCTCCTTCTCCATAGAACCCGCCACCTATTCCTGCTCCAGAAGATCCTCCATATGAATGTGCCAAAACTTTACCACCATTAATCGTTATTTCTCCTACACTTTGTCTTTCTCCACCTCCTATTGCTGCTACAGTATTGCTATTACTATTAGCTTCAAGTGTTCCAGTTCCTCCAGTTTGCCCAAAAATGGTCAACTCATTGCCACTTTCTACATTTAAACCACCAAATGCTTCCCATTTATATTCATCTAGTAGAATAATATTCACTTTTCCACTGATTTCTACCCTATATTTTGACATCACAAAACTAGAAACTATATACCAACCACTTTTTAAATATCTTTCACTTCCACCGATGGAACTGGGGTTGGAACAAGTCTTTTTGACAAATTTTTTTGTGTTGTAATCATAATCCAGATACTCATAAGTATTAGAAGCACTTGCTTGATATAATGATCTAGATATTTTAGCATCTATACTATAAACTTCACTTTTGAACCTATCAAATTTGAAATGTCCAACTAATAAAATAGTTGTAGCAATAATACCAAGAAAAGCTATAAGAGTTATTGCTATTTTAATGTTTCTAAGATTTTTAGGCTGTGGAATATCCATAAATTCTTCGTTCAAAATTTCACCTTCCATTATTTTTCAGATTTTATATCTAATAATGTTTATGATTTAATTAAATCTTTATTTTTATTAATTAATTATATTAAATAATCATTAAAATTAATTAATAATTAAAAAAAATTATTATATTATTTTTTAAAAAGT
>JAFXSE010000062.1 GCA_017525855.1 Bacilli bacterium | reverse complement strand
TCCCCAATCCCCAAAAAAAAGATATTATATAAAAAATAAACTAATGAAAAATATAATTATTTTAATTATTAAATAAAATATAAAAATATAAATATATAAAAATATGAAATCTCAAATAATTTTATTTCTTGCCATATTACTCACTTTTATTCATTGCCAAGAAGATGATATTCCTTTGCAAGAATATGAAATAAAACATATTGAAGTAATGAGAAATAACTCAGCCGAATGTACTTTATTCCTCAAAAAAGACTCTTCATTTCCATTAAAAGAGCCAGGAAAAGTAGTATTAGTCGGTTCAGGTGCCAGAGGTACAAAGAAGGGAGGTACAGGTTCAGGTGATGTAGAATCTCGTTATTTCACCACATGTGAACAAGGCTTAGAAAATGCAGGTTTTGAAATAGTTTCAAAAGATTGGCTTGATAAGTTCCCTGAATTCAAAAAAGCACGTCACCAAGATTTCATTGAATATATCAAAAGAATTGCAGAAAAATATAGTTCTAATGCTGGACATATTAATTTCGGAGCTGTTGAACCTGAAAGAGAATATGATTTACCTTTGGAATATTCCGATGCAGTCGCAGCTTTTTATGTAATAGGAAGAAATTCTGGAGAAGGGGAAGATAGAAGACTTGTTAAAGGGGATATTTATTTAACTAATTCAGAAATTAGAGATATTCTTTATTTAAATGAAAACTATGAAAAATTCATGCTAGTTTTAAATGTCCCAGGGGTAGTTGACTTATCCCCTGTTAAAGATGTCAAAAATATTTTATTATTGTCCCAATTAGGAGTTGTCACTGGGGATATTTTTGCTGATATCATATTAGGTAAAGCTAATCCAAGTGGAAAATTATCTGATACTTGGGCTGCAGTGAAAGACTATAGATTTATTGAAGAATTTGGAGGAATTGATAATACTAGATATTTAGAAGGAATATATGTAGGATATAGATTTTTTGATAGTGCAAATGTTGAACCTTTATTCCCTTTTGGATTTGGATTGTCATATACAGAATTCGAAGTAAAATATTCTGGAATAAAGAATGATAAAGATGTATTTACTGTTTCAGTAAAAGTTACAAATGTAGGAGAATTTGAAGGAAAAGAAGTAGTCCAAATATATTTATCCCCTTCACAAGAAAATAAAGATAAACCTTACCAATCATTAGTCGCTTTCAAAAAAACACCTTTATTAAAACCTAAAGAATCCACCGATTTAAATATTACTTTTAAATTGTCTGACAGTGCAAGATTCGATGAAGAAACGGCCCAATATATTTTAGATAGAGGACAATATATTATCTGTTTAGGAAAACATTCTAGATATACTATTGAAGTAGCCTATATCACATTGCCTGAAGATATAGTTACTGAAGTTTTAAAAAATGTAGGAGGAAAAGCAGATTTTAAGGATTATAAACCAAAAATAAAATATGATTATAAATTATCAGATTTAGAAGAAATAGTTTTAGAAAAAAAAGATTTTGAGAAAAAAAGAGTAGATTATAATAATTATAAAATTTCTTTCAATCAAAAATTATTGTCATTTACAGATGCAGAATTAGCCCGTATATGCTTAGGTGATTTCACCAATACCAATGAAGAAAGTTCTAAAGTACATGTACAAGGAGAAGCAGGTAAAACAGTATTACATTTAGACAAAATAGACAAATATTTAGTTTTAGCAGATGGTCCAGCTGGTTTGAGACTTGTAAAAAAATATGGAATTGATGAAAAAGGTGTATATCGCTTATGTGACAATATCAATGCCTTGAATAATAGAGATTTATATACTGATGAAGAATGGAAAAAAGTTGATACTTTAGAAAATAACTTAGATAGAAAAGGTACAGTATATTACCAATATGCTACAGCTATTCCAACAGGAACATCTTTAGCTCAAAGTTTTAATGAAGAATTAGTAGAAATAATGGGTAATGTAGTAGGAAACGAAATGGAAATTTTCAAAGTTAATATATGGCTTGCACCAGGAATGAATATTCATAGAAATATCCAAAATGGAAGAAATTTTGAATATTTTTCTGAAGATCCCTTATTAACTGGTAAAATGGCCGCAGCTATGACTAGAGGTGTCCAAAAACATACGAATAGAGCTGTTACAATTAAACATTTTGCTTGTAATAATCAAGAAATGGATAGATTTAATGATAATTCAATAGTATCTGAAAGAGCTTTAAGAGAATTATATTTAAAAGGATTTAAAATTGCTATACAAGAATCAAACCCTATATCAATTATGACTTCATATAATTTATTAAATGGAAAACATACTAGTGAAAGAAGAGATTTATTAATTGATGTTTTGAGAATTGAATGGGGATTCCAAGGACTTATTATGAGTGATTGGTTTTCTTCAAATGATATTAAAATAGGATTGGCTAATCATCCTAATCAACATATAGTTCCTAATATTCTTGGAGGAAATAATTTAAAAATGTGGGGATCAAAAGTAGATTATGATTTAGTTTTGAAAAGTATACAAGACGGAAATATTAATACTATGAATTTATTGGAATGTGCTTCTAAAGTCTATGATACTATTGAATTATTAAATCAATAATTATAATTTAAAAATAATTAAATTAATATAAAAAATTAATTTAAGGTAAATTTGATATAAATATATTATTATTTTTTTATTTTAAATTTAACAATTAATCATA
>JAFXSE010000061.1 GCA_017525855.1 Bacilli bacterium | reverse complement strand
TCCTTATATTTTTCCAAAAATAATTCCCAATGATTAAGTGTTGGATAAGTGTTAACTTTGCTAATTTCTTCAGCAGAAAAAGTTGGGTTTTCACCTATGGGTTTTAAATTTGATTCATCTTTGGGATATAAATTTGAAACGCCGGGTTTTGGCTCACTTTTAGGGGGGTCTTGGGATCCTCTTAAAACAGTAACATCAATACCTAAATTTAAACAATGTTTTCCATATTTATATTTTTTAATACCTAAAATATTTTGGTAATCATTATAGCCTAAAGTTAATTCTAAATCGGGGTTTTCATGGGGGGGTAAAATTAAAAATCCGTGGGTGGCGGAAGAATCGACTTTCCAAACTTGATGAATATTAGTAAAGGGGTTCAAAGCCATTTGGTACCCTATTCCGCTTTTATCGAATGAATTATTAACATCATAGAAAAAGTCATCTGGTTTAACTTTATCTTTATTTATTTCTTTTATATATCCTATAATTAAATTTCTGATTAATTCAAAATTAACATCATCACCTATTAATTCAACACTTGCTTTTGTTAAAGTACAAAATTCAACAGTCATTCCTTCTAAAGGTATTTTTTCATTTGGTTCAATAGTTTTGTAAGCCCAAACTAAATAAAGTCCTTTTGGTAAAGTTACTGTTAATGTTAAGTCTTCATTACATTCGTAATTAGAATAAACTTTTTTAACAACATTAGCTGATGGGTCATATTCTGCAACTACTAAACTTGTTGGATGGAAAGTATTTCTTAATTCTCTATGGAAACGCCAATTTTTTTCTAGAATTGAAAAGTTAACTATTCCATCTTCTTGTACAGATAAATGAAATATTTTAGGAGTGACTAATTGATCTTTATCAAATTTAAAAGGTTTTCTGAAACCGTTGATGAGCATATAACAACCATCAGTTCTTACAAATAATTTATAAAAATCATCTAAAGAAATCCAAAAATCTCCACTTTTTAAATTTAATTTTTCTGGATTAACTTTTCCTTTTAATTCATCTGTCCATAAAGGACTTGAAGGACTATAATCTCCATTCCATTTGGTTTGTCCTAAAGGATCTCTTAATTTTAGTAAACATAAACTTTTTTCTGGTTCTAATTCAATTTTTTCCATATCTTCTACAACATAAGTATGATAACCATATAATCCTTTATCTTTTACTTCCTGAGTATCCAAAGTTAAAGAAAAAGCGAATCCTTTATTTGTTTTAACATAACATAATTTACTAAATAATTCTTCTGGAGTTAATAAAGAATGAGCTAATTCATCGAAAGAAAAACCTGTTAAAGCTTTAAAGAAATCACCTGACCATAAATTTACTATATTTAAATATCCTCCATTGACTTTGGCCCAAGCCTTTTCTATTAAAACTGTCCAAATTGCAAAATTTGTTGGTCTTGTAAAATAATAAATATTTGTTCCTCTAATACAAGGGAAATAATCATCAATAGTAATCATTTTATATTCTCCATCAATATATAATTGGACTTGATATATTCCTTCAGGGTTAAATTCTTGAGTTAAAATAATTTTATTAAAAATAGAAGGATATACTTTTGTTAATTCTAATAATACTGCATATAAATAGTTTAAAGAAACTCTACCATATTTTACTGAATCCATTGTAATGGTATCTTCATATATA
>JAFXSE010000060.1 GCA_017525855.1 Bacilli bacterium | reverse complement strand
TTATTATTATTATTATTATTATTTGTGGTTTGGGGCATATTTTGAATTATTTGACTTACTTCTTTAGGAATTTGATTGTTGTTAATCATCTCTTGAGCTTTCTTTATTAAAACATTCATATCATTTTTTTCATTCATATTTATTCCTCCTTTAAAGAAATTATTATGTATGCATATTATTATTATATGAAAGATGTATAAAAATGTTGCAAAATTTTTTTTACATGGGGTTGATCTTACGAAAGAAAGGCTTTAAGGTTTTTTATTTGTTATTTTTTATTATTGTATTACATAAATGTAATATAAAAATAAAATCTCTGTTAAAACTATAATTTCCCTAGTTTAAATGCGAAAATATAGTGCAAAACTATAAAAAAATCTACTTGAAAAATAATTAAATATAGTGTAAAAAATAGAGGAAAATAGTTTTTAAGGAGAATCGCCAAATGAAAAGTTTTTTTAGAAAATTATTAGTATCATCAATTATGTTTACATTGGTTGGTATGAATTTTATTGGAGACATTGCATATGCAACAAATCTAGTTAATGGAATTAATACTACAAATAATACTATTAATAATAATACTATCAATAATTCTGCAAATAATACTTCCAATGGTATTGTAGAAAAAAGTGAAAATGTAGAGCCTGTAGAATTTTCTGCAATTATTGGAGATTTAAATCAACCAATAATTGATATGAATAAGGAACAATTAATTAAAATGAATATTAAACTAAATAATGGGGCTTATTTAACTGATATTATTGTATCATTAAATGGTGGTAACTATGTTATTTCTAAAAACTTGAATGAAATTAATGGTAGTGCTAATACTGCTGAAAAAATGAAAAACAATAATACTAATGAAAATATTAAATCTATAGTTCAAAATAAAATAGAAGTAAATGAAATTGATGTTGGTGGTAATAGAGAAATACAGATACCTATAAAATTTAATAAAGAAGATATTGTTTCACAAACAAAAATAAATTCTAATTATGAAATAAGATTAGAAGGAACATATGTTGATGAAGTAGGAAATAAACAAAAGATTGAGAAAAAAGTTGTTGGTAAAGTTAACTGGGGAGCAAATGCTATTGAAAAAGTTGAACAAAGAGTGATTAGATTTGTAAAATATGAGAATAAAACTCTAGTTACATTAGAAATTAAAGATGGGATTGAAAATAACTTATTACCAGTAAAGAATAAAGAAATCATGATTTCAATTCCAAAAATAAATGGTCAAGTACCTGCAAAGACAATTGTTAGTGGTGACAATATAGAATATAAAAATAATGATAATACACTAGTAATAAATAAAAATGCTATCCCAAATGAAAATGGAGAGTATAAGTGGGATAGCCAAGATACATATACTGTAACATATATTTATAATACTCAATCTAATAATGAAGTTATTCAAATGCAATCGAGTTCAATAGTAACTACAATAAATAATTTGAAAATAGAAGGAAAAACTGAAGTTAATAGTTTTGAAACTGGAGAAAGTGTTGGGAATATTCTAGAATTGAATGTAGATGGTGTTGATGAATTAAATAAAGGATATATGTATACAAGTAGTAAGAGTGAAAACAGTTCAATTAATACAAACTATGTAGATAATTATAAAATTGATATTGGATACGCTGATGTATTGGATAGAGTTGTAGTAAAGGAAGATAGTTCAAAATTCTTAAATAGTCAAAATAACGAAATAAAGGATGCATCAAATTATATAAAGATAAATAAGGTAAGTGTTAATCCAAATGAGTTAAAAGATATTTTAGGAGATAATGGATTTGTTATATTAAAAGATGAAAGAGGAAATGAAATTGCAATACTAGATAAAGCTATAACGGATAAAGAGTTAAATACTGGAAAACTTATTATAGAAACGAGTAAACCTATTAAAGAAGGAATTTTGAATATTAAAACTGAAAAATCAATAGTAGGAAATGCTGACAGTAATCCAAGTGAAATAAATACTTTTCAAAAACTAAACACTGTTTTAAATATTACTGGATATACAGGAGAGGAAGAAATTTCTTCAATAAATACTTCTAAATCTATATTATTAAATAATCCTTCATCAAAAGCAAACTTGTCACTTAGTACAGACAGACTTTCAACAGTGGTTGAAAATAAAAATGTTGTATTTAATATAGTACTAAATAAAACTGACATATCAGATATGCTATATACTAATCCTACAATAAAACTAAGATTACCTAGTCAAATTGAAAAAATTGATATTAATTCAGCTAAAATCTTATATGAAGATGAAATGTCAGAAGGAAACATAGAAGTTAATGGAAATGAGATTATAGTAAAATTATTAGGTAATCAAACACAGTATAATAAGTTAAATACTACTGCAGGAACGTTGATTAGATTAGAAACAAATTTAACACTTAATAGTTTAGTTCCATCTAATTTAGAAAATGTTGAACTTGAATATTCAAATGAATTTTCTGGAGAAACAAATACTATACAGCATAAAGTTCAAATTATTGCACCAAGTGGATTTGTAACTACAAATGCTTTGAATATTGATGGTAAAGGTATTAATGCGATACAAAGTGACGAAGTATTAGAAATAGAAAGAAATTCAACTGCAAAAGTAGCAGAAGTATCAGCAAGCTTAATAAATAACCTAGGGCAAGATGCTAATGGATTTACAGTAATTGGTAGAATACCTTCTGCAGGAAATACAAGTATAGGAGGTGTAGATCTTTTATCAAATATTAATACAACATTATTAGGTCCTATTGAAATAGCAGGTTTAGAGGATGCATTAATATATTATAGTGATAATCCAAATGAAACAATAGATGGATTTACGTGGAATAGTGATGCAATTGCTAATGCAAAATCATTTAAAATAGTAAAAACTACTCCTTTAGCAGATAAAAGCATACTAGGATTTAGGTATAGAGTTAATATTCCTGAAGACTTACAGTATGATGCTAAAGCAAGTGAAAGTTATGGTGTTTATTATAATAATGATGCACAATCGGGAATTACTAGAACTTTAGTTGAGTCAAAAGTTGCATCTGTTTTTACAGGCACTGCACCACAATTACAAGTTGAAGCATCGGCAGAAGATACAAATGAAGGATTTAAAATAGAACAAGATGGAGATGTTACTGAGGGAGAATATGTTACATATAATCTAAAAGTAAAAAATACAGGAACAAGTGACATGCATAATGTTAGAGTAGCAGCTAGTATTCCAAAAGAATTGTCGCTAATTAATTATTTAGAAATAGGTGATTCAAGTGTTAAAAAAGTAAATGACTTTCAAGAAGATTCAGAAACAGCGTCTTTAAGTGAACAAATTGATGTAATTAAAGGTGGAGAGGAAGTAACGCTTCAGTTTTTAGCAAAGGTAAATCAGCTTATTTCAAATGTGATAGAAAAATTAGATAATGATCAATTAATTGGAATAGATGAAGATGGAAATTACATAGACCCAAGTTTAGCTAGAACAATTGATGTAGCTTATTCTGTAGATGCTGATGAGATTGAGGAACCAGTATTTTCTAATTTTTCTACAAAAAATAAGAAAGGTGATATAAATTTAAAACTATCATCAAATATTCAAACATCATTTATAGAACAAAATCAAGAAATACTATATAAGCTAAAACTACAAAATGTAAATTTTGATAATAAGAATAGTGTTAATATTAATTTGAATTTACCAGCAGGAATTGTTTTTAAAGAGATTGTTTCAGGTGGTGAGGTAAGTTATAACAATAATAGTAATGTTTTAAGTATAAAGGCTGGAGATTTTTCTAGTTTAGAAACAAAAGAATATTTAATTAAAGCTGAAAACAAGTCTAAAGATACTAATACATTAAAAACACAAGCTGTAGCAACATATGAAGGCTCAAATAAACAATTTAAGTCTAATGAAATTGAATTTAAAAATGAAAAGATAAATGATGCAATTGAAGTAATTCAATCTTCAAGTATTACAGGTGCAATAACAGATGTTGATAAAATTGAATTTTATATTGATATAAAGAACAAAGGAAATAGTGATAGAGAAATAACTGTAAATGATGACATTTCAAATTATTTAACTGTTAAAAACTGTTCAATTATTATAGATGGAGAAAAAATCTATGATAGTTCAGCAGACTATATTAGTAGGTCTATAAACATACCAGCAGGAAAATCAGCTAGAGTAAGCATATTATTAAATGCATATCCTCTTAACCAAGGAACTTCAGTAGACATAAAAAATAGACCATATATAACTACTGATAGTGGTGAAGTAATAAATGCAAATGAATTAGTATTAAAACTATCTGGAACAACACCAGTTTTAAGAGATAATAGTGAGAATATAGATGAAGTTATAGAAACCAAAGAAGTAAAAGAGGAACAACCATATTTCAAAATAAGAGGAACAGTATGGTTTGACGAAAAAAATGATGGAAAAAGAGATGGCTCAGAAGCAAGAATATCATCAGTTGAACTAAAATTATATGATAGCCAAATAAGACAATTTGTTAAAGATGCAACTAATAATGATATAGTCGTATCTTCAAATGAGAATGGAGAATATGAATTTTCAAATGTAAAATCTGGAGAATATGTAGTTGTAGCATTTTACAATAATGAAAGATATGAACTAGGAAGCTATAAAGTAAATGGATTATTAGCTTCTGAAGACTCTGATTTTATATCTGCAAAACTAGGTAACCAAGAAATTGCAGCTTCAGATGTATTAAAAGTAGTTCAAGATAGTATTTTCAATGTTGATTTAGGACTTGTAAAAAAAGAAATCTTTGATTTAGGAATACTTAAAAATATATCTAAAGTTACTGTAATTGGACAGGACACTGGTACAAAAGTATTTGAATATAACAATGAAAAGGCTAAAGTAGAACTTTCAGAGGAAGAAGCAAATAATTCAACAATTTTGGTCGAGTTTAATATTGATGTTGTTAATAATAGTGATATTGCAGGTTATGCAAAATCTATAGTAGATTATTTGCCAAAGGGAATGACATTTAATTCAGAACTAAATCCAGATTGGTTTTTATCTAAAGATGGAAACTTGAATTGTACAAGTATAGCTAATCAAAAGATAAATCCTGGTGAAAGAAAAAACATTAAGTTAGTTTTAGTTAAGAAAATGTTAGGCAATAATACTGGTTTAGTAAGAGGTAGAACGGAAATTAATGAAACATATAGTGAAAATGGTTTGACTGAAATAAATGCAGCAGGAGCAAATTATGCTGGAGGTAGCAACATGGCTACATCAGATATTGTAATCATAAAACAGTCAAATGTAAAATCAATTGTTGTAATAGGAATTAGTCTTGCAATTATTGCATTAGTCGGACTAGTTGGATTTGAAGTAAAAAAACATATAATTGATAATCTTTACAATTATGATCAAGTTGATTAACTACTAATTATAAAAGTGAAAGGAGGTTAAAATGAAAATAAGTAAATTAAAGTTTATTGTAACTATTTTACTAATTTTATTATTTAGCCTAATAATAGGACTTAATGTATATGCTTCAACTGAAGTGGAGCAGTTTAATGCTAATGTATTTACAAGTGGTTCATTACCAGGAGATAATATACCAAATGCTTATTGTGTTGAACCTGGAGATGCATATGGTTTAAACACATGGATACAGTATGCAGTTACAAGGGAAAAAGACGCTGTAATCGAACCATCAGTTGGTTATGCAGCATATTTAGCTGATAAACTTAATCTTGATAGGTCACCTTTACAGACTGTAGTATGGGCATCTGATCAATGGGGTACTGAAAAAAATAAGGAAATGATAAAAACTTTAGGGTTTAATAGAAAATCAGGTTCTCATGCGTCTGCATCTAGGCCTGGAAGTGGACATGGAACATTATTAAATAGATCATACCAATATGGTACAGTTTACTATGGATTATTATATGATAATGAAAATATATTTGATATTGTTTATGGTGATTTAAAGGTATTAGTTGACAGAATTGACGGAACTTATACTGCAGGACCTTATAAGCTTGTTGTTAAAGAAAAATATAAAAATGGTTTTAACAATGGTAGTTATCATTATGATCCTTTACAAATATTATATAATGAATTATTTAAAAGTGGTAATGAAGATTATAATGAGGAAACAAGTTTTGCTAAGTTTGCAGGTATAACTGGAATTAATGGAACAGATTGTAAATTTATTAAGGCTGATGGAAGTGAAATGTATTTCCCAAACTTCATGCCAGGTAAAGAAGAGGATTTTTATATCAGATTTAAACCTAATAATGAAGGAGCAATACCAGAAACAGGAGTACCAATAATAAATATTCAGTATATTACTGAAATTAGAGGCACTAAAGCTGTATGGAATGCTGATGCTGTTGTTCTTGAAACTAATACAACGGATGAGAGTGTAACAAATACCGATCATGTAGAAAATGGAGATAAAGGTACAAAGTATAAAATTGCATATAAAGACTTGAAAGTTAAGGGGCAATCAATTGAGGATTATGCGAAAAGTTATGTAAATACTTTAGGAGATAATCTAAAATGGGAAAAAGAAAATGGAAAATATATTGCTTCAATTGAGGTTACTTTTGAATACAAGTTAGTTGATAATGACAGAGTTGAGCATAAAATTGAGTTTCCAGGAAAAATAGTCGTTGTAGGAGAAAAGAAAGATTCTAGTAGTGAAGTTAATGTACGATATTCAATACCAAGTGATTTATCAGAAGATATTAAAAAAATGATAACAAAAGGAATAAATAACCAGGATGCACTAAATACTATTGGAGATAATGGGGTAAAAAAAATAAAGGAGGATTTGCAAAAAGCATTGCTTGAATCTGCGCAAGGAAAAAACTCAGAAAGTCAGTCTGAAACTTTTAAGCAAAAGGCTAAAGAAATAATAGATAAAGATATATCAAGCTTTAAAATTGATGATAAAACAAAGAAAGAAATAAAAGATAGGTTAACTAAAGCATTTCAAGATAAAGCTAAAAAACTAGTTGAAAGAGTTAAAGTTGATGTTCTTTCTACAGGTAGTGGTTTAACGGAAACAGTTTATGCAAGTATTGAAAATACGATAGACAGAGCTAATAAGGCTGTAAATAAAAAAATAAATGATTCAACACTTTCTATTGTAAAAAATAAAGTTGAAGAATGTTTAAAAACAGCAATGAAAGAAAAAACTAATGAAGCTAAGATTAATAAATTCAAGTCATTAGTTAAGAGTGAGATTAGTAAAATAGATGAATTCAAAAGTGCTGGAAGTGATGTTACAAATACATTTATTAATATTATTTGTAATGATGCAGAGACTTTAATTAATCAGGCAAATCAAACAACTAGAGTGGGCAGTGCTTCTCAAGTTACAGTTTCAAATGTATCTTCTAGAAGAATAAGAAGTGATGTAAATCAATTTACAACAGTACTTAATAATAGATTTAAGGATAAAAAAACAAGGGATACTTTTAATAATAATTTAAGTAATGTAATTGAAAATGAGTTAAGAGATGCAATTGTAGAATTACAAGGGGAAAATGCTAATTATAAAAATGTTGAAAGCAATTTTACAAATGAAGTTGCTAATGCTGTTAGGTCAATGCAAGATTTAAAAGAAGCAGGATGCACACAGAATGAAATTGATAAATTAGTAAAATCTATTTCTAAAAAAACTCGTAGTTTTTTAGAATCCGAATATAGTGAAATTATAAGAGTACAAGATGAGGAAAATGCTAAAGTAGGAGCAACTGCTAGTTCAAGTACAAAACCAAGTGATGCTAACAATACTAATAATAATACTACTAACAATACTACTAACAATACTACTAACAATACTAATAATAATACTACTAACAATACTACTAATAATACTACTAATAATACTAATTCTAATTCTAATACTACTAATAATAACAACACTAATAACAACAATAATAACAACAATAACAATAGCAACAATAATGATGGAGCAACTTCGGTAGTAGTAAGAGTTGGTTCTGGATGGAAATATAAAAAAATAAGTGAAGTATATGCTAAAGAGAGCGAAAATGATAAATATCAACTTATTAGAGACAAAGATGGAAATGAGGGAACTTTATATGTTAGTATTCAAAAAATAGTGAGAAGTGCTGAAAATGTTATACAAAATGCAGTTCAAATAGAGCCTAATACTGTATATAAAATAAGTTCATCAATTGAACCAGTTGGTTCAGATGGTTCTGGAGTGGTAATAAATCCATTAGATGAAAGGGGAAAAATAAAATTAATTAATATTCCAATTAATATACAAATAGGCGGTAAAGTATGGCTAGAAGATGGGGAGTTAAAAACTAATGTAATTAACGGTATGTTAGAAAAAGAAGAATCTAGATTTTCAGGAATTCAAGTGCAACTATTTGCTGATGGTAGTAATGAACCTTTAGCATCAACAACAACAGATTCTAAAGGTGAATATAGATTTTATGGAAAGACACTTGATGGCAAATCTATTGTTAATCCTTTGAAAAAACATTATGTAACTTTTACATATAATGGACAGTTATATCAACCAACATATTATAAAAATGATTTGAGTGGCGGATTCTCAAATGCTAAGGATGTAGGTAGAGAAGAGTTTAATAAGAAGTTTAAAGATATAGATTCAGATCCTAAAAACTTTAATGGACTTGTATTTACTGATTCAAATTCACTTGCCTCATCAATACAGAAGATAAAAGCTTATGCATGGGATGAAAAAATAAAAGATTCAAAAGGTGATTACATTCCACTTAAAGATGATGCAAAAAATGCTTTGAAATTTTCTGATATATACAATTATTTCATAAGTATAAACACTGCTAAAACTGAGGCTGGCCAACCATCAGCTGATGATTATAATAAAGTTTGGGATAGAAGCTATTCATATAATATTTTTTCAGATGATTTGAAAAATTATATTATTGGCTATGGTGTTTCAGTAGAAGAGTATAATTCAATAAAAAATTATATATATAATACATTTATGAATTCAGAGACTAAAGTTGGTGGAAAAGTATTCTATGCGCCTTATGATAGATTTGTTGTAAGAAATATAGATTCATCAACAGATGAATATAAAAATGGTGCGATTACAAAACTTGAACATGAATTTGTAAATTTATATTCGAAAAAATCTGATCAATCTAGAAATGTTGATTTTGGATTATGTTTGAGAAATTATAATGATTTGGCATTGCAAAAAGATGTATATAAAGCTACTGTTTTAGTAAATGGTAAAAATGAAGAATATATCTATTCAAATAAAGCTTTAAATGATGGAGCTTGGGATGTTAAGATTAGAGCTTCTGATGTATTATACAATGGAAAAGAAGTATATAATAGAGAAGTAAAACCATCTGATTACTTATTAGATGGAAAAGATACATATGGTGAAGGTGGAGAAAAGAAAAATCTTCAAGTATATGTAACATATAGAATAGCTGTAAAAAATGCTGGAACAGTTAATGCTACTGTAAATGAAGTAGTAGATTACTATGACAAAAAACAATATACCTATACTAATGCTTATGTTGGAAAAGATGGTAATGGTACTAAATTAAATGATAATGTTGTAGCTTATGATACTGAATTGTCTCAACAAAATATAGATAGTAAAGTTGAAAAGGAACAGTTAAAACGTGCAAATTATGACTATTCTAGGTTATATTTCTCTGGAAAAGATGGAAAAGCTTTGGATGTTAGTCATTCAGATAACAAAGTTGATACAATCTTGCATCCTTCTGAAATAATGTATTTATATGTAACTTTTAAGGTTAACAACGGTGATTATGATAGAGTTATGTTAGATCAAGATATTAGCAGTGGTGCATTTACTTTAGGAAAGATGAATATTGCTGAAATTAATAGTTATTCGACTTATTATGTATTAGGTACTCAGATACCAGATAGTTTAGATGAAAATAATGGGAAAAGGGTAGTTGAAATTAAGAATGAAACTACACCAGCTGGATTAGTAGACGTAGATTCATCTCCAGGAAGTTTAAGTAATAAAGACTTAGATGATAATGGAAATATTATAACAAATTCAGATAATCCAGTAAATGATAGACAGCAAGATGATACAGATAAGGCACCTAATATAAGGCTAATAATAGAAACTGATAGAGAAGGAAATGAAAATATTAGAACTTTTAAGGGTGTAGTATTTGATGATAGTAGAGATACTAAACAAGGCGAAGCTTTAATGGGAAATGGTGAACTAGATGGAAAGACTGTAAATGGTGTTACTGTGCAATTAGTTGAGCTAGTTCAAGAAATTGAAGGAGAAGGAATAAATACTCATGGAAATGGAAAATACATTGGTGAGAAAGTTTGGGGATCTTATTCATATAATGAAAATCTAACTCCTTCTAAGATTCTTGAAAGATATGCTAGTGGTGCAGAAAAGTCTAGAGTTGTAATGTCAGGACCTGGAATACTAAAAGTTAATGAAGACTCTTTATCAAAAGATAATGGAGAGTATTCATTCAAATCTGTACCAGCTGGTGACTTCTATATAAGATTTATATATGGAGATACAGATGAAACTGTATTATCAAACAAAGATAATGAAGTAACTAAATTATTAGGTAAACATGGAAGAAACGAAAAATCATATAATGGACAAGACTATAAATCTACAGTTTATCAAGCTGGAATTAATCAAGAAGGAACCTATAATGATATTCAGGCATTTAATAAAACTGACACACAAAACTACTATATTATTAAAGAAATTGATGGTTTAAATATTTACAATAATGATGTTGAAAATAGTGATATATTTGTTGCAAATGATACTAATAATAAGGAGAAAAAATATTATTATAATATAAACAATAGTGCAAATAATTCATTAGCATCTGATGCAAAAGATGTGTTTGATTATAGAGCTAGAGAAATAGCATATTCTAAAGGGTATGAAAATGAAACTTTATTAAACTATAGAGCTCAAGTTTTAGCTTCTTTTGAAAGATTACCATTGTTAACTAATGGGGAAGATGCTAAGGCTGTTCAGACAAATATGGTGGATGAACTAACTAAAAATACATATATGGTAGCACAAAGTGGTGTAATAAATACTGAAATTGAAAAATCTAGAACAAAAACCATATACAAAGATGACTTAAATTACAAGATTGATCATATTAATCTTGGTTTGGTAGAAAGACCTGAAGCTGGATTATCGTTAACAAAGGAAATAGACAATATTAATGTTAGTTTATCAAATGGAAAAATGTTATTTAATTTGAGTAATAATCAATCAGTAGATAATGTATTTTTCTCTAAACATGATGAACATAAAATAGAATATGAAAATAACGAAGACTACACTAGAATAAGCAGAGTAACAGCAAATTCTAATTTAACATCAGAGGGAGAAAATAAAAAATCACCAGAATTATTACAGGCATATATTGATGATGAATTGATGCAAGGTACAAATATAAATGTAAGATATAAGTTAAGAGTAAAGAATATTGGTGAGGTTGATTATAATACTTATGATTTCTATTACAAGGGAGTTGCTGGAAAAGATAGTGATAAAACAACAACAGATGCTAGAAAAGTAATTGATTATGTATCAAATGCGGTAAGATATGATATAACTATGCAGTCAGAAGATAAAAAATCTACACCATGGGAAATTGCTAAAGTTGAAGGATTAATAGTACAAGATGAAAACAAAAACTATGTCAATAAAAAATATGCTGAAGAATTATCTTCGTATGATACAATATTAACTTCTGATAAATTATATAATGAGAATAACAAATTAAAACCAGGAGATTCAAATAGTATTAATTTAGTTTTATCAACTGTGTTATCTAATAGTAATACAAAAGATCAACTTGTTTATAACAATTTAGCTGAAATTATAGCTACATCAAATACAGTTGGTAGAAGAAATGTATATTCTATTTCAGGTAATGAGCAAATGGCAGATCAAAAATTAGGAAATGATGCTGCAAGCAATAGTGAGAACCCTAATGTTTACTCTAAAGAAGATAGAGTAAATCCTAAAGAAATTGATTCTGATAGTGCTCAGAGAATTGTAATAATGCCTCCAACTGGAACTGATAGTGTATTAGAAAATGACATAAAAACAATTGTTGCAACTTTATCTGTAGTAGTTTTAATAGCTTATGTTATAAGAAAAAATATTAAATTTTAATAAAAAGGGACTATTGTCAAATGACAATAGTTTCTTTTTATATAATAGGAAAGTTCTATTTTCTTATTATATAAATTATATAAAATTATAATGCGACTAAATTTTATTTCATAAAATTTAGTGCGACGAACAATTAAATGCGGACTTTTCAGAGAGTATTTGCTTTTTCAATTTTATTAATGGGTTATATTGTTTTTGTAACCTTTATGCTTTTTTGACAATAAGATAGTATACAGAAGTTATTTGCCACCCATAATATGGCAAAAATAATTATTCTTTCTTTTATTATTTTCATGTATTAAGTTGTTACTCTTGCAACGTTTATGTTTACATAACAAAAAAGTAAACATAAATGTTTACAAATAATAAAAAATGTGTTATAATAAAAATAGTGTAGTTTGCCAAATAGGTAAATTAATTAGTAAAAGTAACAGATATAACTACATATATGAACAATTTAATCAAAAGAATAATTAATAATAAAATAACTAATAAGAAAAAAGAATTAAAAAGAACGTGATGGATAAAGAAATATGGAGTAATGAAAGGAGTTATTAAAATGAAGAGTAGAAGTTTAAATTTTATCATCACAATGGTAATAATTCTTGTTCTAAGTTTATTATTTAGTATTAAAGTTTATGCATCAACAAATATTGAACAATATACTGAAGATGTATTTACTGGTGGTGGTTTACCAGGTGATGATATTGATCAAGCGTATTGTGTTGAACCTGGTGATGCATATGGGTTAAATACATGGATTTCATATGCTGTAACAAGGGAAGAGAATGCTGAAATTGAACCATCTGTTGGTTATGCAGCTTATTTAGCGAAAAAGCAGTTTGGAACAAATAATGTCAAAGGAACTGAGTTTTCGAGAGCAATTCAGGAAGTTGTTTGGTCATCTGATCAATGGGGAACTGATAAAAATAAAGAGATGATAAAAACATTAGGACTTAATAGACAGTCAGGTACTCATTTTGCTCAAACTAGGCCAGAGCATGTAGCTAGTGCAGGTTGGACTGATAATCAAAAAGTATTGCTAAATAGATCTTTCCAATTTGGTACAGTATATTATGGTTTATTGTATGATAAAGAGAATATCTTTAAGGTTGTAAATGGTGATTTAAAGGTATTAGTTGATCGAATTGATAAAACATATACTGTAGGTCCATATAAATTAACAATTAAAGATAAGTATAAAAATGGATTTAAGTCTTCAATTGATGGATATCAATACAATCCATTAGATATTTTATACAATGAAATCATGCAAAATGGTAAGAATGCTGGCTATAATGAAGAAAATAGTTTTGCAAAATTTGTTGGTATATCAGGATTAAATGGAACGAATGCAAAATTTGTTAATTCTGAGGGAGGAGAGATTAAATTCCCTGAATTTATGCCTGGAAAAGAGCAGGAGTTTTATATAAGATTTAATCCAAGTGACAATGGTGCTATAACAGAAACTGGTACACCAATAATTAATATTAAGTATATTACAGCGCTTAAAGGTACAAAAGCTGTTTATGATGCTGATTCTGTTGTTATTAATGAAACAAGTGAAACAACGGGTGCTAATAATGAAAATGAAGTTAGAAGCGGTGTTGTTGAAAAGAAATATGAAATTCCTTTTGATAAGTTAAATATTGAGGATAAATCAATTAAAGATTATGTTAAGGATTATGTTGAGAAAAACATGAAAACTTTGAAGTGGACTGCTTTAGAAAGAACAAATAAATATACAACTACAATAGAAAACCTAAAACTTCGATATAAATTAGTTGATAATGATAAAGTTGAACATATAATTGAATTTCCAGCAAAAATAATTGCAATGGCAAAGAAACAAACTGGTAATAAAATGGTGTATGATGGAATTTATTCATTATATGCAAAAGAAGAGGATAACAAACCTTATCAATTAATAATGGATAGAAATGGAAATGTTGGTTCTCTATATGTAACTATTCAAAAGATTTCTAGAACAGTTAGACATATAGTTCAAAATGCGGTTAGAATTGAAACTGAAACTGTTTATTCTGAGATACCTGGTATAGAGCCTATTGAACCAAAGCCTGGTGAAGTAATTAATCCTGAAAATGATATGGGTAAAGTAACCTTAACTAGTGTACCTATAAATATGCAAATTGGAGGAAAGGTATGGTTAGAAAATCCATCATTAAAAGTTTATGAGATTGATGGAAGATTATCTGATGGAGATTTCATGTATGCAGGTATTCAAGTAAGATTATATGAGTATGGAGATGAAAAACAATCAACATTAATTGCAACAACAACTACTGACAAGGATGGTAAATATAGATTTTATGGTAAGAAAGCTGATGGAAAAGCTTTGATTAATCCATTAAATAAATACTATGTGTTGTTTACATATGATGGACAAAGATACCAAGCAACTTATTATAAACAAGATTTAAGTGGTGGATACTCTAATGCAAAAGAGTTTGATAGAATTGAACATAATAATGAATTAAAAGATATATACTCTGATCCATTAAGTTATTCAATGATCACAAGTAGATTTGCAGAAGAAAATGAAAATGTAACTAATACAATTCAACCAAAAGCTGCTAAAGCTTATGCTTGGGATGAAAAGATAAAAAATGCTAATGGTGATTATATAGAATATGGTAGAGATGAAGAAGGAAAAGTAAAAGCTTTAACATATGGAGATATTTATAATGAATTTATAGCAGAATCAGTTTCTTCTGATGCTGGAAATCCAAATTATGATGATTATAAAGCAGTTTGGGATAGAAATAAATCATATTATGAGATTTTGGATGGCTCATTGAAATCTTGGATTGCTGGTAAAGGTATATCTGAACAAGAGAACAATTCAATTAGAGAATTTATAGTTGAAACTTTTATTAAAGCAAGAACTAGACAAGGTGATAAAGTATTCTACGCTCCTTATGATAGATTTGTAGTTAAAAATATTGATAGCGAATCTGAAGAATATAAAAAAGGTGCAACAACTAGAGTTGGAGAAACATATACAAATGTTTATTCTAAGAAATCTGATATGGCAAGAAATGTAGATTTCGGATTATGTTTGAGACCATACAATGATTTAGCACTACAAAAAGATGTATTTAGAACAAAAGTAATTGTAAATGGTAAAACTGAAGAATATACATATGCTAAAAAGAGCTTAGATGAGACTTGGGATATTAAAGTTAGAGCTTCAGATGAATTATACAATGGACAAAAAATCTATAGAAGAGAAGTAAGGGCTTCTGAATATCTACTAAATGGAGAAGAAGCTTATGGAAGTGCTGAAGATAATAAGAAGAACTTACAAGTATATGTAACATATAGAATAGCAGTAAAAAATGCAGGAACAGTTAATGCTACAGTTAATGAGATTGTTGACTACTATGATAAAGATCAATTTACATATATTAGTGGATATATAGGAAAAGATGCTAATGGTACTAAACTTAATGATCATGTATCTGCATATGATACTGAAATAATTCAGAAAAATGATTTATTTAAGAAAGAAAACGAACAACTAAGTGGATCTAATTATAATTATACTAGATTGTATTTCTGCGGTGGAGATGATAAGCCATTGGAAGTTAGCCATGGTGAAAGTTCAGACACAATATTACATCCATCTGAGCTAATGTTCTTATATGTAACATTTAAAGTTAACAATGATGAAAATGGTAAACCAAAATTAGATCAAAATATTAGTAATGGTACTTTGACAGTTGGTAAGAGAAATATAGCAGAGATTAATAGCTACTCAACATATTATGTAAACGGTACAGAAATTCCAGATAAGTTAGAAAATGATAATAGCAAAGTATCTATTAAGATAGATAATGATACAACTGCAGCTGGATTGATAGATAGAGATTCTAATCCTGGAAGCTTATGCAATAAAGATTTGGATGAAAATGGAAATATTAGAACTGATGTAAATAATGCTGTAAATAATAGAATACAAGATGATACAGATAAATCTCCAAATATTAGATTGATAATTGATAATAGTAAAGAAGATATTCGTACATTTAATGGATATGTTTATGAAGATTTAAGAAATACAACTTCAGGAGATGCAACAATTGGAGATGGATTAGATAATAAAGAAACTAGAATAAATGGTGTAACTTTACAACTTGTTGAGTTAGTTTCAAAAGTTAATGATGATGGATCTTTTACCGGAGAATATATTGGTGAAAAAGTTTGGGGAAGCTATACATTTGATGATTCGTTTAATCCATCTGTTGATTATTCTAGATATTCAAGTGGTGCAGATAAATCTAAGGTAATTATGACTGGACCTGGAATCTTAGCAGTTGAACCAGATGTCTTTGAGGGAAACAATGGTGCATATTCATTTAAATCTGTACCAGCAGGTGATTTCTATGTAAGATTTATCTATGGTGATACAGATGAAACTGTATTATCTAGTAAAGATAATGAAGTGACTACATTAGTAGGTAGACATGGTAGAAATGAAAAATCATATAATGGACAAGATTATAAATCAACTACGTACCAAGCTGGAATAGCACAAGATACAAGTTATAATGGCATAGATGGATTCCAAAGAATATCAGAACAAAATTTCTATAAAATTGATGACCTTCATGTTGATAGAAATGAGGTAGATGTAGTTTATAATGAGCCAAAAGCTAATGATAATAAAAATAAAATGTATTATTATGACATAGTAAGTAGTGCAGAAAATTCAGCTGTGTCAGATGCGAAAGATGTATATGAATATAGGCAAAATGTAAATAATTGGTCAAAAGGTGCAGATGGTGATAAATTGTTAAACTATAGAGCAGAAGTACTTGCATCACATGAGAAAGTTGCAACAAATCCAAATGACCAAAATGATATGCTAAATAGTCTAATGGAAAATACATTTATGGTAGCACAATCTGGAATTATAAATACTGAAGTTGAAAAAACAAGAACATTAACTACTTATGGAAGAGATAGTCTAAACTATTATGTTGACCATATTAATCTTGGATTAGTTGAAAGACCAAAAGCAGGTTTAAAGATTAATAAAGAAATTGATAACTTTAGTATTATATTATCAAATGGAAAAACACTATTTAATGTTAGTAATAATCAATCTGTAGCAAACTTATCATTCTCTAAGCATCAACCACATATTGTAGAATATAGGGATGGATTAATTAGCAATGTAGTAGTAAATGGTGAAAAATATGAAAGACAAGAAATTCCAGAATTATTACAAGTATATGTTGATGATGAGTTAATGCAAAGATCTAAAGTAGCTGTTAGATATGTTATTAATGTTGAAAACATTGGTGAAGTTGATTATACAACACCTGAATTCTACTATAATGGTGTAGCAGGAGATGACAATACAAAATCTAAAACAAGTGCTAGAAGAATAATTGACTATGTATCTAATTCAGTTAAATATGATGCATCTTTGCAAGAACAAAATATTTGGAATATTGTTGGAAACTATACTGATTTACTTGGAACAGATAGAAATAGTAATTTTGTAAATAATACTTATGAAGAAGAATTAAAAACATATGATACATTATTAACTACTGATGCTTTATCAGAAGCGATTATTCCTGGCAAGAGAGTTGGAGATGCAAAACTAATTTTATCTAAAGTAATAACAGGAAGTGATGCAACTGATAGCTTAGTATATAATAACTTAACAGAAATAATAGCAGTGTCAAATGATTTAGGTAGAAGATGTGCATATTCAATACCTGGTAACCAAGAAATGTCAGATCAAAGTTTAGGTAACAATGCTAATAGTGAGGTTTATAGCAAAGTTGATTGGGTAGGTCCACAAGAAATTGATGCAGATAGTGCTCAAAAGATTGTTATTATGCCACCTACTGGTGAAGTGAACTATGTATTATTAGTGATTGGAGCAACAATGGCAGCTGGATTAATGGTAGGAGCAGTGTTATTAATAAAAAAGTCATTTGTAATAGCTTAAACATAACTCCATAAAAAAGAAAAAGACGAGCAAAGCTCGTCTTTTTCTCAGATTGTTGACAAAGTCCAGATTTGTTTCTGGGCTTTTCACTTTTTCAAAAAATTTTAATAATATTCTTGAATTTTTTCTATATTTTTTGACTTTTATATTTTTTGAAGGAGAATATGTGGATTATGCTGCCACATTTG
>JAFXSE010000059.1 GCA_017525855.1 Bacilli bacterium | reverse complement strand
GTTAATTTTAATTATATTTAAATATATAAAAAAATAATAATTAAAAAATATCATAAATTAATTATTTTTTAAATAATTAATAATTAATTATTAATTATTAATATTATTTCTTATTCATAATATTTATCTAAAAAAATCTTATTTTATATATTTAAAATGGAAGACACAGCTGAAATTCCATTAACATCGGAAGAATTAAATTCTGAATTAATAGGGTTAAACAAGGATGGCTTGAGTGCTTCAAAAAAACAGCTTATTATTGGAATAGCCGCAGGTATTGCTTTGGTTTTAATATCTATTATTGTAATAGTTGTTTTAGTGAATTCTGGAGGTAGTGGTGGAAGCGAAAACAATGGAGGTTCTGACGGTAAAAGTTATATAGGTGAAATTAATTGTATATATGATATTACTTATTTAGATTCAGAAGAAAGAATTTTAGGGAATGATTTTCAAAAAACTTCCAACTTTGATATATATATTGACGGTAAAAAACTTGAAAAATATACTAAAACATACAAATTCTCCGAAGGATTCAGCCATAATATCAGTTTTAAATTAACTGAGGAATTAAATATGGATAATATGTTCAAAGGAGTTGATAGTGTAGTTGAAGTTCATATGAAATCAAATAAACAAGCAAGAATTACTTCAATGATAAGTGCATTTCAAGGATGCGCTAACTTAGTTAAATTTGATATAGAAGGATTCAACGGAGATAAAATTATATCTATGCATAAATTATTTTATCAGACATTGTTACTCAGTTATGATTTTAAAAATTTTGATACTCCAAATTTAGAAGATATTTCTTATATGTTCTCAGAGACTAATATAGGAGAATTCGCAGTAAAAGGACTTAATTTTAAAAATGTTCAAAATATGTCACATTTATTTGAATATTCAGTAGATGTTAGTAAATTCAACTTTACTAATTTTATAACAAATAATGTAAAAGATATGTCCTTTATGTTCCATTCATGTAGTGGAATTGAAAAATTAGATCTTTCTAGCTTTAAAACAAGTGAAGTAACTAGTACTGCTTCAATGTTCCAAGATTGTATTTCTTTAAATGAATTAAATTTAAATAATTTTGATACCAGTAAAGTCGTGGATATGTCTAGTATGTTTGAAAATTGTTATTATTTAACTAATATAGATGTTTCACGTTTCGTTACATCAAATGTAAAAAATATGTCTTCAGTATTTAAATATTGTGATTCATTAAAAAGCTTAAACCTTGGAAGTTTTGATACAAAAAAAGTAGAAACAGCTTCTAAATTATTTAAAGGATGTGCTGCTTTAACTGAATTAAGTCTTACAAGCTTTAATTTCTTAAATAACAAAGATATGACAGAAATGTTTTGTGATTGTAGAGAAATAAAAAAAATTACTTTCGGCCAAAATATAAATACACAAAAGGTAGAAAATATGAGTGCTTTATTTGCCTCTGATGATTTGTTAACTTCAGTTGATCTCACAAATTTAAATACTCAAAGTGTTTTAGATATGTCAGAAATGTTTGCTGATTGTTCTCAATTACAACAAATAGATCTTAGAAATTTCCAAACTGAAAAAGTTCAAAATATGTCAAATATGTTTTGTGGATGTCAAGGATTAACATCTTTAGATATAAGACCTTTAGAAACAAAAAATGTAAAAGACATGACAAAAATGTTTGAATATTTGAAAGTAACATCATTAGATGTTTCTGCTTTACATACTCAAAATGTTTTATATATGTTAGATATGTTTTCTGAAATGAACAATGTAAAAGAATTAAATGTTAGAGGTTTCACAACCACAAACGTAAAAGATATGGCTGGAATGTTCTTCTTTTGTGAAGAATTAACAAGTATTGATGTATCAAGTTTCGATACTAGAAATGTAGAAGACTTTTCTTATATGTTTTATGGTTGTATTTCTTTAAAACAACTAAATGTTGCCCAATTCTCAACTTCAAAAAGTACTGATATGAGCTTTATGTTTAGAGATTGTACATTATTGACTTCTTTAGATGTTTCACACTTTGATACAAGCAAAGTTACTGATATGTCAGAAATGTTCTCTCAATGTGCAAATTTAACTTCAATAGACCTAACTAGTTTTAGAACAAGCAATGTTAATAACATGTTAGGAATGTTCAAAAGTTGCAAAAGTGTAAAAAAATTGGATATGAATTACTTTGATACATCAAAAGTAACAGATATGTCAAGTATGTTCTTAGATTGTATAGCTGTGGAAGAGGTTAATACACAGAGCTTTGTTACCAAAAGTGTAGAAGATTTTTATGCTATGTTTGCAGGATGTGAAAAATTAACTTCATTGGATTTAAGCAAATTTGAAACAAATAATGCACAAGACATGTGCCAAATGTTCGCCGACTGTTATGCATTAAGAAGTGTAGATTTATCTAAATTTGTCACAAGTAATGTTGCTGATATGGAAAGTATGTTTTCGGGTTGTAAAGCATTAGTAATAAGGGGATTAGATAAATTTGATACAACCAAAGTCACTGATTTTTCATATATGTTTAATGATTGTCATTCAATGACTAGTCTTAATATAGAAAACTTTAGAACACCAGCTGTCGCCTTAATGACTTCAATGTTTTCTAATTGTGATACTGTTAAAGAAATAGATATATCTAGATTTGATTTCCTTCAATTAGAAAATATGAATGATATGTTTAAAGGATGCACCAGATTAGAAAGTATTAAATTCCCAGACAAAATGAATACTAAATATTTATTAGAAATGTCAAGAATGTTCTATAATTGCCCCGCACTTAAAACTTTGGATTTATCACAATTCAAAACCGATAAAGTAACAGCAATGGATTTCATGTTTTATAAATGTGAAAGTCTAACTTCTTTAGATATATCAAACTTTAAAACAGGAGAAGTTACTAATATGGAATGCATGTTTAATGATTGCTTTTCATTAAAAGACTTGAGAATGCCAGATTTCGATACTTCTAAAGTTACTTATATGAATGAAATGTTCGCAAATTGCTATAATTTAACAGATATACGCTTAACATCTTTTAAAACATCGGAAGTAATTGATATGGATAGAATGTTTTCTAATTGTAAAAGTTTGAGAGAATTAGATTTGCGTAGTTTTGATGTTTCAGGAGTAACAAAAATGGATAAAATGTTTTCCAATTGTGCTTCTTTAACGAATATAAGAATTGATAAATTTAATACAAAGGATGCTGAAAGTATGGAAGCTATGTTCGAAGGATGTAAGAGCTTAAAAACCCTAGATTTAAAAGATATCAACACAGAATACGTTCAAGTTTACGATAGAATGTTCTCAGGATGTGAATCTTTAGAAAGTTTAGATCTTTCTCAATTTAATACAATGGAAGCATTATCAATGAATGAAATGTTTAAAGATTGCAAAAATCTTAAAACTTTAAAAATTTCTAAATTTAATATTGAAATGGTAACTGAAATGGATAAAATGTTCCAAAATTGTCAGTCATTAGAATATTTAGATTTAGGAAACTTCAACGGTCCTAAAGTAGAAAAAGCTGAAGCTATGTTTGAAAATTGTTACAAGTTAAAAGCAGTAGATCTATCCAGATGGGGTGCTAAACCAGAGTCTATAGCAAATATGTTCCACAATTGTTATGAACTCAATAACTTAAAAGTTAGTGGAATAAATACAGAGAATGTTAAATCCGCGGTTAGTTTTGTTGAAAATTGTTTTGAATTGACTTCAATAGAATTATCTAACTTTAAACTTAGTGCTGCCCAAGATTTTAAAGCCATGTTTAAAAATTGTTATAAATTGGAAAATTTAAATCTAAAAAGTTTCGATACACAAGCTTTAAGAAGCACAGAAAGTATGTTTGAAAGTTGTGGAAAATTAAAAGAATTAGATGTAGGCCATTTCATGTGCGAAGATGTTACTACTATGGACCATATGTTCTTTAATTGTTCTTCATTGACAAACTTAAAAGTTGGTTTCCAAACTGGACGTGTACAAAATTTCAATTATATGTTTGATAAATGTGATAGTTTAACTTCATTAGATCTTACTACTTTTAGAACAACCCAATGCAGTCAATTTACTAACGTATTTCCAGATAAAAATAATATAACAATAGATGTAATTGCTGTTAACGTTCAAAATTTACTGAATTCAGTCAGTCAAAATAATACTCATTTTAATAAGAAGTAAACATTCTTATTATATTAGTTAAATTATATTAAACAGACTATAACTACATAATTATTTAAATAAAACATTATTTATATTAATTAAGGGTAAAAAATAATAAATAAATGAATAATGAATTATTATTTAAAAAATAATTATTTTTTTCTATTTATTTTATTTTTAATTAATTATTTAATATTATATTATTAAATATTTATTTAAATAATTAAATTACAATTAATATAATAATATGGGGATTGGGGATTGGGGATTGG
>JAFXSE010000058.1 GCA_017525855.1 Bacilli bacterium | reverse complement strand
TAGTCACACCTTCTTTTTCTTGGGCTGTAAATATAACATCTCCAGTGAATACCATAATATCAATAGTGACTCTTGTGACAACTCTGCTTTCATGTAAATTAACTACTAATTTACCTGTTTCTCCTGCCAAAACATATTTATATAATTTTTGATCTTCTATTAATTCTATATCATGATTTTTCACAAGGATACTTGTGTCAAATTCACAATAATCGGTATTTAAATCATTATCTTCGCAATAAACCACCATTAAATCTTTAACAATATAAATAGCAGATTTAGCATTATAAGCATCTGTGGTCCAAATTTGATGATTATTAGCTTGAGAAACACGTGTTTCATTTAATGCTGCTAAATCATCTTTTGTGTAAGAGCAATCAGGGAAAGAATAACTTGAAGTAATATATAATTTTGCAGAACCTTTTATATTGGTTAAAGTATAATCATATTTCCCTGCTGTTGTGTCAGAAATAGACCCAGTATAATAAGCAATGCCTCCTTTAGGTAAAATTCTTCTATACATGACTCCATCATTCATTGGCTCATTATAAGTTAATTTACCTAATGATGAAAGTTTGCCATAGTCAATAATTTGGAATGAAAACATAAGGGAGCTTTGGGGATATTTTTCATCTGATGGACGTTCGAAGCATATCCATCTTTCTTGATTTGGGTTTTTTAAAACATATGATAATTGACCATTTATAATTTCAATATTGGAGTCTTTGACGATTTCCCCGTTTTGATTTCTTAAGAAGAAATTGGCGTATTTAGTATGAATTTTTCCTACAATATATAATGTGGCTGAAGCCTTATCTAAAACTTCTTTAGAAAGAGGAAAGCATTCTTCCTTGGCTTTTTCTTTTATGAAACTACTAACAACAAGTCCATTGGGTAAAGCATATCCTTCATCTGCTTTTACAAATGTTGACACTCCTGTTAAATTAAATTTATTTATGCTTAAAGTTAAATAATCATTATTTAATCCTTTTATTGTAAATTTACCCCAATCATCATCTCTTTGATCCGCAGGAAGATACACACATCTAATGGTACCTACTGTAGTAGGATTAGCATAAGATTCCATAGCTATTGAAGCATCTCTTGATCCATCTAAGCATATAGATAACACTTCATTATCATTAAAAGAATCAGGATTTGCTATAGTGGCTTCCATTTTTAAGTTTTTATTTGTTACTCTATACGAAAATACCGTATTTGGTTCTAAAACCATATAAGAACTTCCTGAATCACTTCCTTTGATAGTATAAGAGCATGTATTTTCATTTCCTGGACAGGTAACTACAATATAAGGTTCTGTATTTTCTTCAAGAAATTGCTCTTTTCTTACCCATAAATAGACAGAATTACCAGTGGGATTTCTTACAAGAATATCCCTTGACTCACAATAAGGATCATCATGGGAAAAGCATAATAAGGGAGCTAGCTTTCCTTCTGGTGCTGTTACTTCTACTTTCATATAGAGGGGACCATCATATGACGGGTTGGATGGATCATTAAATTCAATTGCAAATCTTTTCTGCTGCGGAGCATTCGGTTCTTTATAAGTAAAGCCTTCTCCTTTTGTGTAAACAATCCATTGGTCTTGAGATTTTATTATAGTTAGAACACTTAATAATATTAAAAGAGAAAATTTTAGGGATGTATTTGTTGCCATCAATAGTTTTATATATCTTATAAATATTTATTTAATTAATAATTTATAAATTATTGATTTTAATTAATATTTTAAATAATTTATTTTTTTTAATTTAATTCATTTTATTTTTAAATATGTAGAATGGGGATTGGGGATTGGGGATTGGGG
>JAFXSE010000057.1 GCA_017525855.1 Bacilli bacterium | reverse complement strand
TTAATGAATTTAATTAAAAAAATAAAACCATAACATAAAAAATAATTAAATGGCGTCAGAAAGAAAAAACATAATAGAAATAGAAAGAAAGAGTCCTGAAGGTGATAATTCATCTGAATCAGACAATGGAGTAAGATTTAAAGGTGATTTTGGCTTTGGTATTTCCCCTCAAAAACTCGAAACAATAATGGGTAAATACAAAGAAAGAGGAAATGATTTTAAAGATTTATTATTTTTCAAAAAGCGTAATGGTATAGGTTCATTAATTAGTCAACTTTTAACAAACGAAGTAACAGGTATCAAATCAGAAGAAGGTCGTGAAGATTATTTCGGTTCAAATAAAGTTTTTGTCGAACCAGTTCCTCCTTTTTGTTATTATGTCTGGGATGCTCTCGGTGATATGATGGTAAGAATATTAATAGTCTGTGCTGTAGTTCAAATAGTATTAGGTTGTACTTTATCCGAAGATCCTTCAAAAGATTGGGTCGATGGTGTAAGTATCATTGTAGCTATATTAGTTGTCGTTTTAGTCGGGTCTATTACTAACTATCAAAAAGAGACAAAATTCCACGAATTAAATGAGGTACAAAATGAAGGTACAAAATATACCATTATACGTAATGGCAAACCAAGTGAACATGTAAGTGATGATTTATTAGTCGGGGATTTAATTGCTGTTAATTATGGAGATATTATGGCTGCTGATTGTTTATTAGTAGAAGGAAATGGAATCAAAATGGACGAAAGTGCTTTGACTGGAGAATCCGATGCTATGAAAAAAGAACCATATCATAGATGCATGGAAATATTAGAACAATCGAAAGGAAAAGATAGTAAAGTACCTTCACCTCTAATTTTATCTGGAACCAATTGTATTGAAGGAAGCGGGAAAGCTATAGTTTTAGCTGTAGGTGATCATTCACAAAAAGGTCTTATAAGAAGAACTGTTGATAATGCCCAAGAAAATAGTAAAACTCCTTTAGAAGAAAAATTGGAAGTTATTGCTGGTATGATTGGATATTTTGGATTAGGAGCAGGAATTGTTACTTTAGTAGCTTTATTTATAAGATTTGGAATAAGTTTTTCAAGTCAATTAAAAGAATATAATAAAGATTCAAAAGTAGAATCTATAATGACCTATTTCTTATTTAATTTCCCTACTAAAATCAATGAAGACAGTGTTAAAGGAAATACTAATAATAATCTCACAGATCCTAAAACTATGGTTGCGAAAAATATTTTAGATATTATTATTTTATGTATATCTATTATTGTAGTCGCTATACCTGAAGGTTTACCTTTAGCTGTTACTTTATCTTTAGCATTTTCTATTAAAAAACTTATGGACTATAATAATTTAGTAAGAAAAATGCATGCATGTGAAACTATGGGAGGTGCTAATTATATTTGCACAGATAAAACTGGAACTTTAACTAGAAATGAAATGAGTGTAAATAAAATATTAACAGGAGAAGGAGAAATTACTTTGGATTTAAATATTAAAATGGATGATGTTGGTAGATTAGATAGAGAAAATAGAAATGATGATCAAACAGTAAAACAAATAAGAGAAGATCATGAAAAATATTTCCGAAATGAAGATTATTGGAATTTATTAAAAGTAGCAATATCATTAAATGTAGATTGTACAATAACAAAATTAAATCGTCCAGATATTAATAACGATACAGAAAGATGCGAAACCAAAAATAAAACAGATAAAGCCTTTATTGAATTATTATATCGTTTAAAATCTCCAATAAGTATCCAAAAAGATAAATATTTAGAGGATCCTAATAAATATAAACAATTTCCTTTTGATTCAAAAAGGAAAAGAATGACTACCTTTGTCATGAATGAAGAATTCACAACACATTATCGTCTTTTTTCAAAAGGTGGTGGGGAAAATTCTTCTAAATTTTGTAATAGATATATGGATCCAGTAACAGGGGAAGTAAAACCTATAGATAATGATAAAAAAAAATTCATAGAACAAACAATAGAAAATTTCAATAAAGATCGATTAAGAAGTTTATATATAGCATATAAAGATTTATCAAAGGATGAATATATCAATTCAGATAGAGCAAATGATGATGGTAAATTAATAGATCAATATGATTTAGTATTTCTTGGAGTTTTTGGTATAAGAGATTCCTTAAGAGATGGTGTTGAAGAAGCTGTTAATAAATGTCACGAAGCTGGAGTTAATGTTATTATGGTAACAGGTGATAATATAGTAACAGCTACCGCCATAGCAAAAGAATGTCATATATTAGGACATGAAGTCGATCTTAAAAATTTAACCCCTAATG
Organism: Bacilli bacterium; assembly: GCA_017525855.1. Next base: position 295 of record JAFXSE010000057.1, on the reverse strand, counting down.
AAATAGAACAAGATCCCGAAGCTATGAATGATAATATAAAAAGAGGAAATTATATAACAGAATTATTAAAAACAAAACCTAGAGCTATTACTGGTAATAGTTTTTATACATGTGTAGGAGGACTTATATGCGAAGTATGTCAAAAGGATACTAATTTATGTAAATGTCCAAAAACATCAGCTGAGGCTAAAGAATTAGCTAATAGAAATAAAGAAGAACCAAAACCTGTTAAAAAAGATGTAATAAGAAATATGGATAATTTTAAAATTATAACTAGTAGATTAAATGTCATGGC
>JAFXSE010000056.1 GCA_017525855.1 Bacilli bacterium | reverse complement strand
TAATTAAAAATTTAAAATATGTTTAAATAATTATTAAATTCTATAAAATATTTATTCATAATTAATTTTTTTTTAAGATATATAAAATATAAAAGAAGTGATGGTAAATCTAAATGGTATAATTAAAATTGCATTCTTATTCTTGTGCTTAATAACATTTATAAATGGCAAAGATACAGAATGGGTAAAATATAATCCAGCATCATATTCAGCTGAATATAAGCATACAACAGGTGAAAAAGTGCAATCAGTTGCATTAGAATTTGGTAGCGAAAGGGAGATTCCATTATATGTCAAAGTAACAGTAACTCCTAATGAAAATACTCCTACACCTTTATTATGTTTTTCTCAAGAGGGAGCAAGTTGTAATGATGGCAGAGAAATTTTATATAAAAAAACTGATGAAAAAGCCGCTATGATATATATAAAAAAAGAACAATTTGAAAAAAAAGATTTATATATTTTAGTTACTTGTGAAGAAGCTGGATGTGGATATACTTTAACTTTCGATGGAAGTCAAGTTGCAGAAATAGATCCAAATTCAGTTTTTTCTTATTTAGTTTCATCAAATAATAGAGAAATGAGATTTTCTGCAATAGGAGAAGTAAAAGAAGGAAGTTTTTTAACAATTGGAGTTGAGGGAAGTTCTTATGTACAAATATTGATTGATGATGATGAAGGTTCTTCTGAACAATATAAATTTGATTCTGGAAGAATTGTCACATTACCCATAGTTAATAATACTAATAGCAATATTTTAGCAACTTTTACAATAAAAGGAGCTAATACAGGAGAATTTTTAAATCTTAATGTACATGTTGTCTATGAAGAAAAAGCTGCAGATAATTTATTATATCCTAATGGCCCTGAAGTTATGGGTTTATTATCTGGTCAAGCAGGATATTTTAGAGAAGAATGTTTTCCAATTCCTGCTTTTGCTGAAGGAAAATATTCAAATGTTAACAAATATTTTTTAACTGCGAGAATTCATTCTAAATATGCTTTATTTTGGTTGGCTGATGAGAATGGAATGTATATGGAAGAAACAGAAAAAGAAATAAAAGATGGATTATTATCATATATGATAGAAACAAATGGATTAAAAAGATCTGTTTGCTTTGAATTTTCTTATGAAGAAGAGGTTAAAATGTATTATGTAGCTTATTCTTTATCTATTTTAGAAGTAACAAAAATGGAAAGTATTTATAATTTTTATCTCCCACAAACAATGGGACAAACATATAGAAGAATAATTCCAAAAGGAAAATATGCTGCTTTTAATCCAGCAGATGTTGTAAAAAGTGATAAAAAATTAAATTATTATATGTACAATAGAAAAGGAGTTGCTGAAATGTATACTTATACATGTTTATCATATCCAGATTGTTCATATGATATAAGCACCATTCAAAAATTTAATCATCCAAAGAGGACTAGTAAAATGACTGTTTATGACTTTGCAATTGATAAAGATTATTCTGCTTTATCTCCAGAAAAGCCAGTAATGATTGTTTATTGCAAAGATGATGATAATGAAAATAATGGATATTGTGAAGTTGATGTTACTTTTAATACTCCAGGAAAAACTATAGTATTAGTAGAAAATGAACAATTCTCAAAATATGTTTTAAATGAAGAAAAAGGAACATTTAAAATTGATTTCAAAGGAGGAGTTAGAATTCAAATATTAATTGTTGATATTATGATTTATAGTGGAGATGTCACTTTTAATGCTAAAGGATTTGATAATGTAGCAATAAAACCATCAAATGGCCAATTAAGAGAAGAAATAATTGATATTTCTTATTATAAATATTATCTTTCAAATAAAATTGTTTATTATTTTAATATGGCACAAGTTCCATATGAATTGGTGGAATTAGATTATACTGCTAAACTTAATTCATTTTTCACTATTAAATATAGTTATGAAGGAAGTAATTTTATACAATTAAAAGAAAATATTCTTTCTGGTGAAAGTTATTTAGTTGAAATTGATCCTACAACTTCGGAAAAAAATAAAACTGTGCTTTTACCAAATTATAGAACTAAAAAAGAAAAATCTTTCTTAGCAAACTTTTTCGAACTTAACTGCGAATTTAAAGTAACTAGAAAAGAAAAAGAAGATTCAACCACAGAAAAGGAAATTGAATTTTCTGATGGATATGCCCAAGAAATTCTTAACAAATCTAGTTCAGGATATAGCTCAGAAAATTATCAATATAATATAAAAATATTAGAAGCTGATTTATCTAATTATAATCATAAAATGTGCATGATATATGTAGCTGGTTATGAAACTTCAGATGATGATTCCATAACAGAAATAGTAGTTGGAGAAAATATAAATCAACAAGTTATTTTCAACAATGATTTCAGAACTATAAGATTTTTATATCCTCTTGCAGATCCATCAAAAGAATTGGCAATTTATGCCAATATTATTGATCAAGCCTATTACAATATAAAATTTTATTCTAATAGTAATACTTCTCCTTTCAAACAATATTCTATAACAAGAAGTCAAATTTTCTATTTATCAGAAAGTGAAATTATAAGTCAATGTAATAAAGATACTCTTTGTAATATTATAGTTGAAGCTCAATATACTAAAAATATAATTGATGCTACTAAAACTACAGAACCAATGATAGAAATTACTATCAGACAAATTAAAAATACTCCAACTTATTTGCAAAAAAGTCAAGCTAAAAGAGATTTTACATGTGGTGATAGTTTTTATTATTTATATACTGATATCGGAAAAAATGAAATTGGGGAAGTTTCAGTAAATTTCTTAAGAGATTTCGGTAATGTTTGGGGAAAAGTTGTAAGAAAAGATAAAACAGATATTGATCAAGAAGCAAATTGGAGAGGAATTTATAGAATGCCGTCAGCTGATTGGGGGGACTCTTTGCCTTTTAATGGATATACTAAAAGATTTGAAATTGGCATTGAAGATACTCAAGATTGTATTGAAGGATGTTATTTATTATTATCTATTCAAATTTCTCAAATTGGAGATTATGTAGAAGATTTTAAATTTTATCCATTTTCCATTATAACAAGAATTACTCCAAATAATTATGCTTTTACTGATATTCCTAAAGTTGTTATTCAAGTTAATGAATATATAATAGGAAATGTAGATGTATCTAAAAATGAAAGAATTTACCAATTTTATGAAATTTGGCTTCCACATGATGCTACCAGAGTTGATTTTGATTTCCAATCTGAAGTTGCAGGATTATATATTAATGTAGGAGGAATAAGACCTACAACTAAAAATGCTGATTTTGCATTATTACCGCCCGGAAGAGATTCAATTCTATCTATTGATAAATATTATATAATGTTAAAAGCACAAGAAAAAAAAATTAAAATACCTCATACAAATTCTTTAGAAGATTTAAATTTAGTTATTGGAGTATGGACTGATAAAACAGATTCAATTGATACCGAAGTATTTTCTTTAACTGTTCGTTTACCAAATGAAGATTTAACTTTAGATATTATAGAAGTAAATACAGATCAAAAAGTTCTTTGTAAACCAATAACTATAAGTAATAATCAATATAGTTGCTTATTTATGATAACATATGATGATCAAGATGTAGATTTAAATATGCCTTTAATTATTCATGCTGCATCAGTAAATCAAAGTGCATTAACTTATACTTATGGCTCATATATAGAAAGAAAATATTATGATGAATATGATGTTGAAAAATTAAAAGGTAGCACTCCTACATCCCAAACTGCTAAATATTCTACTCAAAGGAGCGGATTAGAATATATTTATACAAAATTAAAAGATGAAGGTGGCCAAGATAATTATTTCTTTGTAAATGTAATATCTGATAAACCAGAAGATATATTCATTCTTACATCTATTCCTATGTATAATGATATTGCTTCTAGTACTGATCAATTTTATCCTAATCCAAGTACTGAACAATTATTATCAGTTTCAAAAGATAAATTAAGATTAAAATTCTTTACAACTTCTAGTCTTATTGTTAATTTTGTTACCTTGGGAGGAGAAGGAGAAATTGCATGGGCCGATGATCCAAATACAGTTTTTAATTTAAGAGGAATAGGGGATAGATTATCTATGACATCTGGAAAAACTTCAGATGAAATAATTATCGCAAAAAGAAAAGTACAAAATTCAAACGAAGTAGATTCAGGATTTTTCTTTTATGTTTCATATTATATAAGAAATCTAGAAAATAATTTCGATGAAGTTCAATTCGGCAAATCTGTAGAACTTTCTTATAGAGAAACTGATTTACCTGTATTTTTATATAGTAAAATTAATTCATATTTTAATGATTTAAATATCGCCGTTACATTTAGAGATTCAGAAGTTGATACTGGAGGAGAATTTTCAGTATCTCCTATGACTGTTAAAGCTGCACTCGCTAAAGAAAGTACTGTTTACAAAGCTAAGCAAAATCCAGAATTATCTCCAACTTTAGAAAGATCAATTGATGGATCATATGATCCTGCTCTTAGAACAGCAATAGTTTATCTTCCAAGTACAAGTATTAAAAACTTCAATATAAAATCTGAAGATAATCCAACTTTATATTTATCTTTGGCAAAAAATGAAAATGCCCCAGAGAAAAATTATGAAAAATTCAATGTTGAAGCCCAATTTTCAAAAGTAAATGGAGCTCTTATTCCGGTCGAAAAATCATTTAATTATGGAAGACATACTAGTTATTATGTAAATTATTATAGATTAAAAGTTGATAAAAATAAAAAATTTATGGTCATTGAAATCGCTTTTAATAGTAACTACCTTAACTTCGCAGTAAATATTGCTATGACAAGATATAATGCAAGTAATTTAATATTAAAAACTGTTTCTGCAAAAGGAAAAACGAAGGTTTTAGTAGATAATAAAGCGCATTCTAGCGATTTTATTTACTTAAATATTTTCAGAGTAGTAAACAAAGAAAATGCTCAAAAGTTATATAATTATGCATTTAAATATATAAATATTGCAAATGAAGATGAATTCCAGGATTTTAATATT
>JAFXSE010000055.1 GCA_017525855.1 Bacilli bacterium | reverse complement strand
TCCTTTAGGTTCTGTTATGTGCGAAGATGGATATTGTACTGAAGATCTTACAGAATGTGATACTCATGAAGGAAAATGCGGAGATGGTGAAGGTGCTGCAAGTAGAGTAGTACAATGTTTAAATGAACCTGATTGGTGTGCAGACTCTCTTGGTGACTGTTATAATTCCCTTAACTGCAAAGTAGATACTCCTTTCCGTTGTCAAAATGGTGTATGTAGTAGATATCCTTCTAAAAGTGTAGGTAAAGATGGATGTGAAAATGGTATTACTTGCCCAACTTATAAACCATATTTATGTGCCGATGGTTCTTGTGTTGAAAAAGATTCATTCTGTAAAAGTTATACAGGTTGCACAGATGATAAACCCTATTTATGTGAAGATAAAACATGCGCAGCTACAAAAGATGAATGTACTAAAAATCATCAAAAATGCCCAGCCAAAAGTCCAATTTTATGTCAAAACGGAAATTGTGGTTCAAGTATTTATGATTGTGATGAAAGTAAATGCCCAAGTTGGAATCCATATTATTGTATTTTAGGTTATTGTGCTAATAATCCAAGAGAATGCCAGAAAATATTATATGATCCAGAAACTTATAAAAAAAATGTAGGTTCAGTTTGTAAAAGTACTGAATATATTTGCTATGATGGAACATGCAGAGAAAAACCTGAATATTGCCCAATTTATTCAGGATGTGTTTCAAGTGAAGCTTCATATAAATGTCTTGATGGAGGATGTGCTAAAGATAAAGCATCATGCCATGATAAAAATGATCCTAAAGCTTTCGATTGCCCAACTGGTACTTCATTATGTGAAGATGGTATATGCAGAAATAATTGTACTCATGTAGAATTTAACGGATGCCCTAATAGTAGTCCTTTATTATGTTCAAATGGAAGATGTGTATCAGAAACAATTGAATGCGTAGGAGAAAGTGCTTGCGAATCAACTGAAAAACCATTCAGATGCATTGATGGTTCTTGTGGTGCAACATTAGCTGATTGTAAGATACCTTTCAGAGAAGTCGGAGCAACTAATGTAGGTATTTCAATTTATCCAAAGATAGAAGTTTCCGCAGATTTAATAGTTGGACCAACTAGTATATTATCTGGAAGAGTTGAAATTCCTGCTGGTACTCTTGTAAATAAAAAAGATAATTCAACAATTGAAACTGATGTCAATTTCAGATCTGTTTCTAGAAATCTTATTGCTGATACTGGTACAACTTATGATAAAACAAGAGTAGATGATCTAAAATTAGTATATCCATATGCTGATCCAGATAATAATTATTCTTTAAGTTATCAATACACTGTTTTATCTAGTGCAATGGAAGTCACTTTAAAAAATAAAGAAGCCACTTCAATTTATGGAAGTATTTTATTAACACTTTTATTCGATTTCCCTCATTTACATAAAAATTTAGAAAAAACTAATTTATATGAAGAAGAAGATGAAAAAGATTTCCAAAAGACTCAAAGATATTCAACACTTCCTTTGAATTATAAAGAAGATGTTTGCTTGGCAAAATTAAATATAAAAACCAGAAAATGGGAATGCACCGAATTGAATTTCAATGTCGAAGCAAAAAGTAATTTACAATTAACTGGAGAAATAAATGAAGAAGGTATTTATGCCGTTGTTTTACATTTAAGAAGAAATAATAATAAATTATATATAGTATATAATTGGTTCTTAGCACATTTGAAATTATTAACATTTGTTTTCTTAGGAATATTACTATTAATTGGTCTTATCATTTACGTATTCGAACGTATTTATAGATACAGACAAAAATATCAAGGAACAAAAGAAATTTATAAAGGATTTGAATTAGAAATAAATGATTTAGCAGATAAAAGTGTCACCGGTAGACAAGGTCAAACCTATGCAGATGTTAAAGAAGGTATTATTTATACTGATAATATTGCTTTCAAGGCTCAAATTGATGGAGAAGCCAGAAAGAGAAATACTCAATTAGAAAAAATCTTTGATGCTTATACTAAAAAGTTGCGTCTATTAGAAAGAAATAATGCCCTATTGAAGGGTCAATATGACTCTATCAAAAATGAGTATAATAGGCTTAATAATTATAAAGCTACTTTGAAAGCAGGAGATAAAGTTAAAATACAGGTAAATATACATGATCCTACTGAAAATCAAGATGTTGGTGCGATAAACGATGATGACGAGTAAACTCTAAAATAAAATAAGCTTATTTTAGGTCTTAACATATTTTATCATTTATTTTCTTTTAAAAAAGTATATTATATTTCTTTTAATTATGAGTTATTATTATTATTAATTACTTAAATTAATTAAATAAAATCTATATTTAAAAAATA
>JAFXSE010000054.1 GCA_017525855.1 Bacilli bacterium | reverse complement strand
ACATTAATTTAATTTTATATTTATATTATTATTTTTTATAAATATATGTATATTAATTATTTATCATTTAAAAAATATATATGTCAACTGAAAAAGTAGAATCAGCTTTTTCTTCAAAATATGAACATGTAGATGAAAAACCATCATTTCCAAAAAACGAAGAAAAAGTATTAGAATTTTGGAGAAAAATTAAAGCTTTTGAAACTCAACTCGAGAAGAGTAAAAAATATCCAGTATATACTTTTTTTGATGGACCCCCTTTTGCAACAGGAATGCCTCATTATGGTCATTTAATGGCAGGAGGTTTAAAAGACGTTGTTACTAGATATTGGACTCAAAGAGGTCGTTATGTTAGCAGAAGATTTGGTTGGGATTGTCATGGTTTACCAATTGAAGCAATCATTAATGAAAAACTTAATATCAAAACAAAAAAAGATTTAGATGCTATAGGAATTGAAAAATATAATGAAGAATGTAGAAAAATTGTAATGACTTATGCTGAAGAATGGAAATATTATACTGAAAGATATGGACGTTGGATTGATTTTGAAAATGATTATAGAACAATGTATCCTTATTATATGGAAAGTTGTTGGTGGGTGTTTAAACAAATTTATGACAAAGGAAGAGTTTATAGAAAATGTAAAATAATGCCATATTCATATGCATGCAATACCGTTTTAAGTAATTTTGAAGCAGGACAAAATTATAAAGATATAAATGATCCAAGTATTATTATTACTTTCCCATTAGTTAATGATAATAAAACTATGATTTTAGCTTGGACAACTACACCTTGGACATTACCTAGTAATTGTTTCGTTACAGTAAATCCAACCATGGAATACGTATATATTGAATTTGATAATAAAGAAACAAATGAAAAAAATACTTATATTTTAGCTGAACCTAGACTTAAAGAAATAATAAAAATGCTTAAATTAAAAGAATATACAGTAGTAAAAAAAGTTAAAGGAGAAGAACTTGTAGGTTTAGAATACGTTCCTTTATTTGATGATTTTTATGATAAAATTAAATCAAAAAATGGATTTAAAGTTTATCCAGCAGACTATGTAACAGCAAGTGATGGTACAGGTATTGTTCACAATGCACCAGGGTTTGGTGAGGACGATTATCAAATAGGATGTAAATTTAATTTATGCGACCCAGATAATCCGATATGTCCAATGGATGATGATAGTTGTTTTACCAATGAGGTTAAATTAGTTGCCGGAATGAACTTTAAACAAGCAGACCCAAAAATAGTAGAACATTTAAAAGAAAAAAAACGTTTAATATACTATGGAACAATAAAACATAGTTACCCCCTTTGTTATAGAACAGATACCCCCTTACAATATAGAGCTTTTCCATCATGGTTTATAAAAGTAGAAGATTTAAGAGAAACATTAGTTGAAATAAATAATAGTACTTATTGGGTACCTAAATATGTTCAAGAAAAACGTTTTGGAAATTGGTTAGCTAATGCAAGAGATTGGTGTATAAGTAGAAGTCGTTGTTGGGGAACACCTATCCCAATTTGGGTAAGTGATGATTTTGAAGAAAAGATATGTATAGGTAGTATAAAAGAATTAGAAGAACTTTCTGGTGTAAAAGATATAAAAGATTTACATAGAGAATATATAGATAAAATTACTATTCCTTCAAAAATGGGAAAAGGTGTTTTACATAGAATTCCAGAAGTTTTTGATTGTTGGTTTGAAAGTGGTAGTATGCCTTATGCTCAAATTCATTATCCATTTGATGTAAAAGAAGAAGAATTTTTCAAAGGATTTCCTGCAGATTTTATATGCGAAGGTTTAGATCAAACAAGAGGATGGTTTTATACATTAAATATTATATCAGTAATATTATATAAAAGTACCCCATATAAAAATTTAATATGTAATGGATTAGTTTTAGATGAGAAAGGTGCTAAAATATCAAAACATTCAAAAAATTATAAAGAACCAAGAGAATTATTTGATAAATATGGAGCAGATATAATAAGATTATATTTATTAGATAGTCCATTAGTAAAAGGACAAACTCTTAAATTTACAGAAAAAGGTCTCGATCAAAAAGTAAAAGATGTTTTCTTACCTTTATATAACATCTACAGATTTTTAGTTCAAAACATTCAAAGATGGGAACAACAAAATAAAAAAAATTTCGTATATAACAAAGAAATATTATATAAAAAAGAATTAAACATTACAGATAGATGGATAATAGCCTATTTAGAAAGATTAATTAAATTTTTCAATCAAGAAATGGAAGCTTATAGATTATATACAGTAACAAATGAATTATTATCATTTTTAGATAAATTAACAAATTGGTATATAAGACTTAATAGAGGAAGAATAAAAGGTGATTTAGGAGATGAAGATTGT
>JAFXSE010000053.1 GCA_017525855.1 Bacilli bacterium | reverse complement strand
ACAAGACAACAAAAAAAGATTTCTCCTCCGAAAACCAATTCGTATAATAACCTTGTTTCTTTTATATGCTGTTATTATGGCTGAAGCAATGGTCGCCAATACTTTCACTTCAACCAATGCAAATATTAGAGCTTCTCTCAGAATTACAGAAAAGACCCATGCTATTTTCACTTTTATATATCATGTAGGACAATTCCTTTCCGCTATTTGCATCATAGTTATTATGAGAAATCCTCAACGTAAAGGAACTGTTCTTTATTCGGTCTTTACTACTTTCGCTGCTGTCATGTTTTTCCAATTCACAGATAATCAAATGATTATCATGCCTTTATATTTCTTTACTGGATTTTGTATAATGGTTATGAATGTCTATATTGCCCTTTGGATTGATCAATTAGCTATTTATTCTTACAAAACTGTATTTTTAGCTTTGACTAACTTATATAGAGCAGGAGGAATCAGTTGTGGTATTTTATTAAATTATTATTTTGGAAGTGATAATTTCAAAAAATCATTTTTAGTAGAAGGAATTATCTTAGGATGTATTGGATTTGGTATTATTCAAATCCCTGGTATTTATTTCTCAAGCGATTTACTTTTATATAAAGGAAATTATAAAGATGTTAAATATTTAAATGCTGCTAAGACTGTAAAGGAAGAAGAAGATTCAAAAAGCGTTGAAGGCCAAGAAAGTATTTATAGATATAGACATTCTGGAATTTCAACCAAAGATGATTATATACTCACGATTTTGATTGGATTAGCTAAGAATAAAAGATATGTTTCAGGAATGATATCTAATGTCATTTTAATTCTTGCTTCTGCTGGATTTGGTAATTATTCAATGGGATTCATTAATTCTTATTTCACAGAAGAAAATGGTGGAGAAATTAAAAAATTAAAAAATAAAATATTATTCACATTAGTTGGGCCAATTGCAGGATTTTTCATTATATTAATTTTGTCTTTCATTGTAGGTAATTATTATAGTAGAACAACTCCAGTAATAATGTTCACTTTCTATTTAATTACTACTATAGCTGGAAACTTTGTTCCATATCTAACAACACCTAGAGATTTATCCTGTGCTGCTATAGTCTATTCTATTGCTTCTTCAACTATGGGACCATTTGTACAAGGTACAAATTTATCTGCTGGTACACCCTCTAGAAAACCATTTGGTGTTACAGTAAATGTTATTGCTGGTATTATATTAGGACAGATTCCAGCTCCTTATGTTTATTCAACTTTACTTAAAAGTTTCACTAAGGAAGATGCATTAAATGTTTTAATGAAATTTTTAATTGTTGGTGCTGTTTTTAACTTTTTAATGTTGTTCTTTAGATGTAAAGAATATCCTAAACCAAAAGAAAAAGAGCCAGAACCTGCAATTGAATTAAGTAGTAAATAAATAACAACTTTTGTTAATTAATATTAAATATAATAAAAATTATTTAATGAAATTGTCTGAAATTGAACATTATATTAAATAATTATTAAATAATTAATTTTAATTAAAAAATATTATTTTTTTTGATT
>JAFXSE010000052.1 GCA_017525855.1 Bacilli bacterium | reverse complement strand
TCAAATTGAATTACCTGAAAAATCTCAACATATTGATGTTATTGAAATAACATGTAGTTCTCCATTATTATTGAATGCTTATTATAGTTATGATGGCTATCCATATAATAATGTAAAAGAAGGAGAAATTGTTGTTAAACATTTGGAAGAAGAACAAAGCTTTTCATTTTCTGTTGAAAAAGGTTCTTCTCCATTATTCTTTTATACAATGTCTTTATTTAATCCTTATGAATCACCTTCAGTCACTGTTCAATTTTCAGATGGAACTCAACATTATATTACTGAAAATTCTTTACAAACTGGTATGCTTATGTTTACTCCTGATAGAGTTACTGTTATTAATAAAAGTAAATCAAAAACAAGATTTATTTTTAAAATTGGATATGGAGTTGAAACATCAGAAGATTGGCACGTAGTTGAAGAGGAACAAAATTTAGATGGTACTTTATTTGCAAACTTAAATAAATATATATATAAATTCCCTGTTGAAGATAATAAAAAAAATTTCACAAAAGTTAATTTTACAGTTAATTCAGTAAATGATGCAGAGAATGTTAAATTTTGCTATAGTACTAATTTAGGTATAGCAATAGAAGCTTCAAGAGAAAACTGTTTTAGAACTGGAAAAAATATTGTATATTCTTTGACTTTTTTAAATCCTTTAATCATAGGTAAAAATTATAAAGTTGATACAGATAAATATTATATTTCATTTAGACCTTTCGATGATAATGATTTTATAAATATTAAAATAAAAGAGGAAAAATATTCAAATTTAAATAGAAATGAAGAAGGAGTTCATAATTTATTAACTTTAATAAACGGAAAAGCTGGTACTATTCTTTCTTTACCAAAAACATCAGAATCATCTAAAGTACTTGTCCAATTAAAGTCATGTAAATATTATAGTGGTAAATTGTCTTATTATAATTATGTTGCTTTAACTAGAGAATACTTAAATGATGGTGGAATATATTATAATGATAAATTTGGTATATATTTTATAACTTCAAATGCTTATTTAGAAAATGAAATACAATTGGAAGGAGATTCAGGTATAACAATATTTTCAAAGCATAGTGGAATAGATAGTACATATTCTCCTACAATTGGAGAATATAGTGTTACCTTTGAAACAAATACAAATGTTGCAACTATTACAAAGCCTATTTTTGACGAAGAATTTACTATTACTGTTTTAGTAGGAGAAAAAGGAAGTTTAAGCTCGATTTCTCAATGTGATTTAGCCTTTAAAGATAGAAGTACTTTAGCACCTTATGTTAGTTCTTTTACATCTGTATCTAGTAATATAATTACTCATTATATTGATTTTAGTAATACTTTACATTATGAAACAGGAAAAGAGTTTGATTTATTGGTTTATGCTGAACAAACTAATAATTCAAAAATGGAATTTATATATCCATTAATAACTGGTGAAGTAGGAAAAATAACTGGTGTTGAGCAGATTAATCAATTTATTGATGGAGAAAATGAATATGTTTATAAAACATTCACTGCTAGGGCATCAAGCAATCATTTATTCTATGATTTTTCTAGAAAACCAACTGGAAATATTGCTTCATTGAAAATAAATACAAATTCTGCAAAGGTAAATAAAGTTGGGTGTGTATTTGTTTCTAATTCTGCTTCAGAAGAAGATATGGTTAATGCAGTAAATAAAGCTATTTTAGAAGGAACCAGTGTATGTGTAGGAGAAATGCAAAAAGATAGTGATGGATATGATGCATTAATTAATGCTAATTATAAAGATGGAAATAATAGATTGGTTGTCCAAGTTTTATATGGTTTAGGAGAAGAAGAAAAATTGAAAGAAGGAGAAGAAGAAGTTAAGATAACCTTAAAAATTACTGGGACAAAATTAGGCACAAATGAAGGAAAATTCGGAAATTCAGAAAGTTATGCAACTATCCCATATGTAATTGATTTATTAGAAATTAGAGAAAGTAAAGCTGAATATATTTCAAAAATTTTATTCTATTCAAATACAAGAGAAATGGAAATGTTCTATATTGATGATAATGAATCTGCACCTGTATCATTATTTAGTGGAAATATTATGTTAGTATATACAAATGAAGAATTGGTTAATCAAAAATATCATGGAGCGACAACTATGATTTTGATTACTGATGCTTTATCTGCTACTGGTCAAATTATTATAGGAGAACAATATCGTTTTATGGTAAAATATTTCAATTCAGCTGCAAATATTAATTACTTTTTGAGTAGTAATCCCGATGGTAGACCTTTAAATAACCCAACTACTATTGAAATGACATCATGCTCTCAACCTTATTATTATATAATGAATTATAATCAAGTTGAAGAGCAAAGAAAATTACATATTGATACTATCTTTGGGGAAAAACAATCAATTAAAATAGCCTCCGTATTAAATTATGACGACTGGGATACTTTAATATCTAATATGCAAATATTAGATGGAGATGAAATAATTCTTCAAGAGCAAACTAAATTTCATTTTGATGTTATAGAGGTAAAATGTAATTTACCACTTTTATTAAATTTATTCTATGTTGACCCATCCTCAACAAAAGTAACAGGTTTAGAGGTTGGAGATATTTCAATATTATCTTTAGAAAAAAGTCAAGAGCAACTATTAGAATGTAATCCGGGAAAAAATACTGTATATGTTTATAGTTTTAATGTTTTAAAAGGAAAAAGTCAAAAACCAAATATTGAAATTACCTTTAATGGAGCTGATCCTCTAACTATTACTGAAAATGGTATATACACAAAATATTCCTTAGGTGTAATTGACAAAATTTTAATTAAAAATAAAGAAAATTCTGGAAGTTATAGTACAAGAATAATATTTAAATATGGAATGCCAATAGAACAAACCTTCGAAAAAATTAAAAATGGGGTATATTCTAATCAAAACAATAAAGAAAGAACTGATAATTTATTTGGTTATATTCATGATCAAACAAGTACAAAACTTAATTTCACAGGAGTTGACTTTGAAGTACAAACAACTGAAGATAATGTTAAATTCTGTTATAGTACTAATTTAGGAACATTTATAAATCCCTCTTTACAAAATTGTTATAGAGTAGGAAAAAATAATCCTTATACAATTTCAACTTTAAATCCTTTA
>JAFXSE010000051.1 GCA_017525855.1 Bacilli bacterium | reverse complement strand
CCATATTCTTTTAATGAATCAAAATCTGTTCTTTCAATTGTAACACCTTGATCTTTTTTCATATAGACACTAAATTTTCCATTAATAGAATTTCCATTAGATACTTTTATTACCATTGTTTTTGGAATATTTTCTTCATAATCATATTTGAATATATAATTATATCTTCTTGAATTAACTGTACTTTGTGAACCTATGCAATATGAAGTATCTTGTTCAATTGCAGTTTCAACTGCTTCAATCATACTCATAGCATTTGTTCCATTTTCAACAAAAGTGCATGCTACACCAGTAAAAGAACCTATTACTGATTGATCTACCTCTATGCTAAATGCACCAATAGGGACAGTCAATATTTCTGAAGGTGTAAATGAGAAATAATAACTTGGTTCACTACTACTTGCTTCAACTGTTTTATATACATAATTTGAGTCTAAAGCATATACTTCATTAATATCATTAATAGTATCTATATCAATATTTCCTACTGTTCCTTCAAAAACTTTAGATAAGAAAACCATTTGGCTTTTTGTTTGTTGTTCAACATAAACAATAGCTTCAAATTTTTCTCCTGGTAATATACCAGCTGTACCAAAGTTTAATTGTATAGAAGCAATTTTATTATTTGTAGTAAATGATTTCGTATATAAAGCTAAACTCTCAATTTTAACATTAACAAAACTGCATAAAGTAAAACCTTTTTTTGTTATTTCTCCTTCTCTATCGACTAATACTGTATATTTCATTGATTCTATTTTTGTTATAGGTGATTCTACATTTAAAGTATTAGTAGTATTATCAAAGGTAATTTGTTGATTATCATTAAATGAAGGTATATATATTGTTGGAAGACCCACCATTCTTATAAAAACATTTACACCTTCATTTCCAGACACAAAGAATTCTGTATCAATTAAATTATTTATAAATGTTTTATAGGGATTTTTTGTACCAGGTGCAATTGTGGTTTCCTCTACTACAATTTCTCCTGTTAAAGGTTTTATTACTTTTGCTTTGACTGAATGAATATCATCGCATACTTGAACCTGAATAAAAATAGCAGGTTCTTTATTCTTTGGAGGAGTTAAAATAGAACTATAATCCCCTGTTGAATCAATAGTTATTTTATTATTTATTCCTTCATAATTTCTAATAGTTGTATCATAAGTTGATACTTTAGCATCTACATTGAAAGAGGTTGCTTCTGTTACTGCCTTGAAAGTAATATAATATGATAATCCTTCATCATATTCATAATCTTTATACATTATTAAAGGATTATAGGCTTTTAAAGTGTAAGAATTATCTTTAGAAACACGATAACAATTTTCAGAAGAAGGTTTTAATGCAGCTCCAATATTAGGAGTAAAACAATATTTAACATTATCATCTGAATTTGTTCCTGATGTAATCAATTCTGCGAAAGTATAATTATATCTTTTTATATCATTTGGAAATTCAAAAAGATAAGTATCATATTGATAACTATATTTTATGTAATCATTAACTTCTGTCCATCCACTTTGAGAATATCCTACTTTAATAATGATTCTTGTATCAGTTAATCCTCCTCTTTCTTTTATATTAATTCCCTCTGATACAGACATTGGAGTTGTCTCAATTAAAGTATTTTTTGTATAAACGGTTTCTCCATGTGCTTCTACTATGACAATTGGATCTTCAAATGGATTAAAAATTTCAATAATTATATTAGGAGCAATTATGTCACTGAAAAAAGGAATATTTACTGTTTCATAAGCTTTTAATGTAAATATAGCAACATCACCAAAATTCATTTTTGGATGTAAATCAGACTCATCTATATAATAAAAGTTAAGCATTAAAGGCAGTTCGCACTCTATCTGATAAACATCGATGTGAGTTCTAGCATTTGAAGGTAAAATATGTTTTCTAGTGTTTATATCGACAGTTTCCATATCATTCTCTAACATTTCATCCCATGTACTTTTAGTAAAGTCAGTTGCAACTGAAAGGTAAGATATTTTTCCATATATTTGATCAATAACTAATGTTTTAGAAGTTTCCATTCTATTATAATTCAATACTACATAATAAGGACTGGTACATTCTGTCATATTAATTAATAAAGGACTATTTAATGGTCTTCCTTCTTCATTGGAACTTACATAGTAATCAAGTAAGTAGTTAGATTCAAATAATTTTACCTCAAATTTGAATTCTTCTCTAAGGTCATTAGCCTCAGCTCCATATGGATATACTAATAAAATCATTGTACTTGCATCATGATATTTTTGTCTTACCATATTAGGATTTGTATAGACAGATAAAACATTTCCTGAAAATAATTTTTCTGGATAAGCAGCATTAGATTCAACATGGAACATTTGGAGAACTCTTGAATAAGAATAAAATAATATTTTAGATTTTGATAATTCTCTAAATTTTGGAATATTAACAGTAAAAGGTACTAAAGAATAAGTTTCTTCTTCCATTGGTTTTGATTCATCAGTGCCTAAAATTCTTTCAGAAATACGTAAATAAATATTTGCTCCAAAGGAAACACCTGCTTCTGAAATAACAACAATTCCTAATTTTGTATTCGTGGAATCTAATTTAGCTATACCATCATAGTTTGCATAACTTCTATAAATATCTATACAGCTTGATGTTTCAGGGGTCAATGTTTTTAATTGCTCAATTAAAAATGTATCAGAAGTTGAACTAGGAACATTTGTACAATATACTTTATAATTTTGCATAGATATACTATATTGAGAGAAATCAATTCTAAATGATATAACTTTAGAAGATGGTAAAGTACTATTATCATATTTGAAAAATTGGTATGTATCAGTTGTTGTGAATTCAAATTCTGCCATTTTATAATTTGCATTATTTTCAACTTCCTGATTTATCTCATGCATGACTTCCTCATTTAGATTACCATTTTGTAAAATACTTTCTTCACTTTTACATAAACAATTTATTAAAGCTATTAATAATAAGATATATTTGAAAACTTTCTTCATTTTAAATATATATTAAAAATGATATGTGAAATAAATAATTAATTTTAAATTGTAATTTATTATTCTACGAATATAAAAGAAATATATTTTTTTATTTAAAATTTTATTAATAATTTTTTTTATTATTTTTTAATATAATATATTTTGATAATTAAAAATAT
>JAFXSE010000050.1 GCA_017525855.1 Bacilli bacterium | reverse complement strand
CCCAATCCCCAATCCCCATTAAAACTTGCTTAAATAAAATTTAATTTATTTAAGTTAAATTAATAATTAATATAATAAATTAAAATAATAAAAAAATAAATTATTTTTAATATAATAATCTATATTTTTAATATTATTTTAAATTTATTTATTCTATATTTATTATCCTACACATTAACTAATTAAACTAATAACTAATTAATCTATATTTAAAATAGTATCAAATCCTTGAATTTATCCTTGTTTTTCAACAGCTTGACTCTCAGCCATACTAAGCATTTTCTCATTATTTGCATTTTGAATATCATCTAAATTAGTAGGCTTAGCAATAATAGCATTTTCCATAGGCCTATTTTTAAGTTTTCTTAAACAAAGGAATATGACAATTCCTCCAATTATAAGTATAACTGCAAGTCCAACAAGAACAGAAACTAAAACAATATTACTAGAACTTTTTTCATCTTCTGTATGTGATGTTAGTATATTAGATAAAATCATTAATTCACCATTATTTATTTCTTTGGCTAAAACAATAGCATCGAAATGATCATAACCTTTTAATGCACTTTCATCAAAATTAATTTTTAAAGAAACTTTTTCATCTTTTGAATTGAAAGTTTTGGAATAAGGTGCAAATTTGTTCATTTCAGCAAAGGAACATAAAGTGTATGCTTGGGAAACTAAATTTCCTTTTTTATCGATGTATATTGTATAGTTGAATTCTGCATCTGGAATAGGTGAGTCAAATTTAAATGTTTTACTTGATTTATCAAATGTAAGTTTTAATTCTCCAACTACTGGTTGATATTTTTCATTAAGGCCAATATGTTTAACGAAAACTTTAGTTGTTTGTTCATTTTTATTAATATCGTCAAATTCTAATAATGTATCTAAGTTTGAATTTTCCACATTTCTAAATATTAAGGAATTTGGTTGTATTGTACCTGTTTCACCTAATGATGTATTATTATAGGCATTTTTAAATTCATAACCCACTGATTTATCAACTGAACAAACTAACATTTCAACGAATAAATATTTTTTATTATTTGTAGGTGTAGTTAATATTGTACTATTTCCTTTTGATGCAGTAATTTGAACTGAATTTGGTATTCCTTCTAAATTTCTCATTTGAGTTGCATATTTAGTAGGATTAGGAACAATAGTAATATTTAAACTAATATTTTCAGTTCTGAAAGAAACATAATAATCTATAACATCTTCCCCAGTATAATAATTTTTATACATAACATAAGGATTTAATATGGATATGGTATAAGGATTAGTTAGTCCTACTCTATAACAGTTTTGCAAAGAAGGATCGATGAAAGCTCCTAAATTAGAAGAATAACAAAATTTAACATTTTCAGTTGTTGTTCTCACAGTAAAGTCAACTTTTGTATAATTCAATCTGTCTTCACCATTTCTAAATATATATGCGAATAAATTAGCTGGTTTATCTATAGTTTGGAGATTATACATATCGTTTTGAATTTTTGTGAAACTTTTTTCAATAGCATATCCAAGTTTAAATATAATTTTAGTTTTAACTTGTCCAGTTAATTCTTTATTTCTAACAGTAATCAATGGATATATATATGTTGAATATTTTGTGAAAATTCCATTTTTATCTATTAACAAATTTTCATCATCAAATTCAACCAAAATATTTGGATTATGCCCATCAGTATCGTCTCTTTGAGCATTAAAACTAAAAATAAATTCACCATCTAAGCCAAGTTTAAACGTTAAAGTTTCTGAGGTACCTGGAGATAAGGATATTATAGAAATATCTCCTTGGTCTAAATTAGTTTTTTTAGTTGCGGCTGGATCAGTATAATATATATTTAATAATAAAGGTATTTTACATGTAACTTCAAGAACATCAAT
This sequence comes from Bacilli bacterium, assembly GCA_017525855.1. The sequence continues at coordinate 6,227 of JAFXSE010000050.1, read as the reverse complement.
ATGATATTTTGTTTGTTCTTTAATATAATATTCATTACCCTCGAATGGTTCCATATTATTTATAAAGTCGTACCAATTATTATCATTTAATTGGGTAGCTATTTTCATTGTATCAACTTCCCCGAAAATATTATCGATATGGAGAATTCTATCACCTTCAAATTGGTGGTAATTTAATATGTAATAATAAGGTTGGTCACAGGAAAGCATTTCTATGGCTGTGGGATTATTTGTAAGTCTTCCATCTGGATTTGCACTTACATAATATTGAATTGATTTTTTGGTATCGAAAAAGCTTGCTTTAAATCTGAATTGTTCACCTAAATATTTTCTTTGAGTTGCAGTGAAAGAATCTGTTATTAAAATCATAGTAGTTGCTCCAAAATATTTTTCATTAATAACATCTTCATTCGTATAGACAAGCATTATATTTCCAGAGAATAATTCCTTTGGAGCACCACTAGATAAATAAAACATTTGCATTTCACGAGTATTAGAAAAAAGTAATACTTTACTTACATAATCTTCAGTATGGCCTCTTATTTCAAGCAAATCTAATACATATGGGACTAAAGTTAACGTTTCATCTTCATTATATCCATAATCTTGAGTATCAACCTTTTTACCGTTTATTCTTAAAGTAATATTAAGTGAAATTGATTCTTCACTAAATTCTTCATTTTTTATAGTATCTTCTTCACCTAATCCATACAAAACTTGTATAACCAATCTATTTTTACCGCTTCCACTTTTTAGATCATATGCACTAATTAATGCATCGTATCCATTTGTATCTTTTTGAGCTTCTCCAACACATACACTTGTACCTTGATTTACTGCATTATTTACCTCTCTAATCATATCTTCTTCACTCGCTGAATTAGAAACAAAAGTGCATCCTACTTTAGTTATTCTCATTCCAACTTCTACATCTGATTCTTGTTTTATTTTTAAACTTGCCACATATCCAATTGGACTTCTTCCAAAGTAATAAGATAAGTAATTACTTGTCGTATTTTTTATAAATAATTGTGTGATATAGTCATTTTTACCAGTAATTGTCCCTTCTATTTTTACCACTCCTTGAACTTTTCCAACTTTTCCACTTATAACATCGTATAAAATTTCCAATTTGGCATTATTTACTTGAACAGCATATATAAGTAAATCAAATTCTTCCCCTACATTATAATTAAAAGATTTAAAATCTATATAATGTATAATAACATTACTTGTAACAGAAGTAAATGTATTGACATAATCAGCTAGATTTTTATATTGACTTTCTGTTTTTTCAGTAAATGTACATAGAGAATAATCATCAAAACTACCTTTTCTTCCGACTAAAACAGTAACTCTGAAAGCTTCATTTAATATAGGTTTATCAAAAGTGACAATATTTTGAGTTTCATCAAAAGAGGCATGATAATCTTGTAAATGTATTTCGTAGTTAGTAAGTCCGATATGCTTTATAAAAATAGTATCATTTATTTGACCAATGAATTGAATTTCGGTTTCCATCAAATTATTACTTATGGGCTTTGTATAAAATTTATCTTCTTTTCTTAAAGTGAAGCTACCTAATTCCTCATGAGTATAAGCGTTTTTAATAAAATAATTAATATCATTTGTTGTTGAACGGCATAATTGCATTTGTAATAAAATATTTGTATTTGTGATTACTTCAGGTATAGATAATATAGTACTTTTTTCTCTATCTTCTTCCAATTTAACAATATTTCCAACACCTTCAATATTTCTTTCAGTTGTCTCATATCTATTTTCGGTAATTTCCAAAGAAATATATTCAGAAATATAATAAGGGCTTAAAGTCACATAATAATAATCTGCATAAGTTTTATAATTTTTTGGAGAAATTAAAGGATTTATAAATGTTAAAGAATAAGGAATATTAGCCCCTGTTCTAAAGCAATTTTCTAAAGAGACATCTATGGGCATACCCATGCTTGTACTATAACAGAATTTAATATTTTCAGCTTCTTCCTCTGAGCCTTTTTTCATAGGTTTGACATTAATTACAACATCAGTGAAATTTTTTTTGTTATCTCCGAGAGGGAATTTATACACAAATTTATTATCTTGGGAATATAATTTACCTTCTATATTTTCTTTTTCATCGATCCATTGTGACTCTACACCATATCCTATTTTAAAAATGAATCTTGTTGCTGTATTACCATTATTAATTACTGATATACTTTCTGGAACAGTTAGTAGCCAACCTATTTGTAAAGCATTTTCAGTAACTTCATGTACAGCGTTATTTCCAAATCTAAATATTATATCTGGATTTTCTACTGGGTTAAATAATGAAATGGAATAATATAAATTACCTGACATAGCTTGATTTAAACCAATTGATGTACTTTCTTTTGATTTTAAATTTTTTACAGCAATATCTCCTAATTTTAAGCCAGAAAATATTTGGCCTTCATAATTATAATATACATTGGCTAATAAAGGAGTATTACATTCAATTTCAACGACGTCAATATGTTGTGATTTACTCGGTAAAGAAATTTGGTAATTAGTTATATCTGTCATACTATTTTGGATTAAACTATCCCATTTTTCTGCATTTATTTCGTTGGCAATTCTTGCTCTTTTCATACTTCCAAAGACCATATCTAAATAAAGAATTCTTTCTTCTTCTGCTTTATTATAATTTAATATATAATAATATTTATTATTTGTTTCCGTACATGTGTTCATTTCTAAACTTAAGGGATAATTTAGAGTTCTACCTGTAGGATTATTACTAACAAAATATTCTATTTGAGAATCAGATTTATACATTTTTGTATGGAAACGATATTGATTTCCTAAAGATGAATGCTCTTGGCCACTAATATTTTCGCTTAAAAGTACTAATTTTGTTCCATGATATTTTTGTTCTGCTAGTTGTGGCTTTGTATATACTAACATTATGTTTCCTGTGAATAATAAAATTGGAGCATTTGTTTGTCCTGATTCATCTATATAATACATTTGCATTTCTAAATGTTGTGAATAAATAAGAACCTTTGATACATAATCTATTGAATCTTCTCCTCTAATTCGTTCTAAATCTACTATATAAGGCATTATTGTTTTTTTATATTCTTCTTGTCTACCATATTCTTTTTGTTCCTCAAAATTTGTATGTTCTAAATAAGTATTTTCTCCTTTTCTTAAAAAAACAGTGAAACCTCCTACTGCAAATTGACCATTTGAAATTTTTATAACTAATTTTCTAGGTTTTTGTTCAGATGTATATGAATATTTAAATACATATTTATATAATTTTCCATTTATTGTACTTTTTCCTCCTATACAATAGGGATTTCTTGATTCTATAATATCTTCAACTGCCTCAACCATACTCATAGCATCTTCATTTTCATCAACAAAAGCACAATCAACACTTGAGAATCCATTAATAGTTTCTGAATCTAATTCTACAGTAAATGCACCTATTGGGACATCAAAAGTAGTTGTTGGTAAATATGAGAAATAATAAGTTAATTGAGATTCAGAAGCGGTACCTCTGGCATAAACATAATCACTATCTATATCATATTGTGTATTTATTTCTGTTATAGATTCTATTTTTATTTCTCCAACAGTACCAGTGATAATTTCTGTTAAAAATGACATTTTTGAATTTAATTGTTGTTCACTATAAACTAAAGCTTCAAATTTATCTCCAGCTTTTAATCCAACTTTACTGAAGTTTATAGTTATTGTTGTTTTTTCACTATATGATTCTTGTGTTTTATTATAGAAATTAATAGAACCATCAATAAATGAACATAAAGTAATTCCTTTTGAACTTAAACCACCAGATTCACTTACTAAAACAGTATATAACATTCTTTCATAATTATTTATAGGACTTTCAACTATTATTTGATTCAATTCTTGATTAAAAGTAATAGATTGACTTGATTTAACATTAGGAGAATAATTATTTCTTACCCCAGCATGTTTAACAAAAACATTAGTGCCAAAATTACCAGTTAATTGAACTTGATTTTCTAGTAAAATATTAGTAAATACTTTATAAAAGTTTTTAGTATTTGCAGAAATTGTTGTTTGTTCTACAACAGTTTTAGAATTATCATAAGCATTTATAACTTTCATTGTAATTTGGGTACTATCACATTGTTGTACTTGGAGGAAAATTGATACGTCTTTTTTTTCTGGAGCGGTTAGAATTGTATCGACTCCCCCTGTAGTATCTATCATAATTTTTTTTCCATATCCTTCAATATTTCTTTCATTTGTACTATAAGTATTAAGTTCTGGCTCTATTTGAATTTTTTCAGTTAAAACTACGGGTTTAAGGGAAACATAATAAGTTAAGGGTTCATCAATATCATAATCTTTATGCATTACAAATGGATTTAAGAATTTTAAAGTATAACTATTATCTTTGGAGACACGATAACAATTTTCAGCTGAAGGTAATATAGCACTACCAATATTCGTTCCATAGCAATATTTTACATTATCGCCGTCAATAGTTCCTTTTGTGATTAAATTAGCAAAAGTATAATTTAGTCTTTTTTCATCATTTGGGAAATTGAATACATACATATTTAATCTAGAACTATATTGGACATTTTCTGTATGGGTTTCCCAACTTCCTGTATTATATCCTACTTTAACTATAACTCTGGTCTCTGAATCCCCACCCCTTTCTTTCACAACAATAGGGTTTTTAGTAGTAAATGGCATACTTCTAATTAAAGTATTTTTATTTACAATTCTTTCATTTTGTCCGTCATCAACAATAACAAAAGGTAATTTTGTAGGATTGAAAATTTCTATAGTTAATTCTGGTAAAGCAATTCCGGAGGCAAAAGGTAAAGAAATACTTTTATAAGATTTTAAAGTAGCAATAGCAACATGACCATAATCTAATTCTGGTATAGAGGCTGTTTCATCTACATAGTAAAAGTTAAGTAATATAGGTATCTCACATTCTACTTTATACACATCCATATGTGTTTCAGATTCTTTTGGTAAAACATATTTACGAGTAGATACTTGAATTTCATTCATATCATCTTCAATCATTTCATCCCAAGTTATACTTGTAAAAGTGGGGGCAACTGAAAGAGATGTAATTTTACCATAAATTTGATCTATATATAAACTGGTTTGTTTTTCTGGTTTATTATAATTTAGAATTACATAATATGGGGTTCCACATTCAGTCATATTAATTGATAAAGGACTATTTTTTGAACGGCCATTTGGGTCATCACTTACATAATAATCTAATAAATAATTTGAAGGGAACAGTTTAACTTCATATTTAAATAATTCTGAAACTATCTCTTGTTGAGAAAAATCTCTTGTTAATAAAACCATATAATTTGCGTCATGATATTTTTGATGTACCATATTCGGATTAGTATATACAGACATTACATTTCCAGAAAATAATTTTTCTGGATAGGGTGTACTCTCTTCTACATAGTACATTTGTAATTCCCTAGTATAGGAATAAAATAAAATCCTAGATGCTGAATCTCTGAAATCAGAAATTACTACAGTGAATGGAATTAAAGAATATAATTCTTCTATTTTAACTTGTTGTTCCCCAACTGATAAAAATTTTTCAGTGGTTCTGATATATACTGATGCTTGGAATGATATTGCGCCTTTGGCCACTAAATAAATACCTAATTTTTTTTTTGTAGTATCATATTCTATGATACCATCAAATTTACCATTTTGATTAAAACTCCCAACACAAGTTGTATCTTCTGCAGTTGTTTGCCTGAGTTTTTCTTCTAATTCAGTATCTGTAGCAGAATCATCAACAAAAGTACAAAAAACTAGATTTTGTAGGGAAAGCTGATTAAAATTATTAAAATCTATTCTAAAAGCTCCTACTCTTGATGAGGGAATATTTGTGACTGTATATTTGAAAAAATGATTCAAAGTAGTTGCCTCTGAAGAAAATGAAGCATATTTGTAATCTGAATTAAGAGTATTTTTTATTTCAATTATTTCAGCTGAATTTATAGAGATAAACAAAAGGGAAAATAAAAGAAATATTACAAATTTATTATAAATGGAAAGCTTGAGGGCTTTCATCATTTTAAATATTTGTAAAAATGATATTTGAAATAAGTATTTAATTAAATTATTTAAATTATTAAATTAATAAATAATATATTTTGATCAAATGCTTTATTTAAAAATAAAATATT
>JAFXSE010000049.1 GCA_017525855.1 Bacilli bacterium | reverse complement strand
TAAAATAATATTTTATATTATTATTTAAATTATAATAATCTAATATTAATTATGTATAATTTATATTTAAAAATTATAAAAAATATTATTAATAAATTTATAATTTAAATTTATATTTATTCAATATATATAAATTAATCATTTATATTTTTATACCAATACAAAAAATTCATTTAAAAAAATATAAAGAAATCTTTTAATGATTTTTGTATTTTTAATACTTTTTCATTATTATTATGAAAACCATAATATCTTAATCCAGCTATAATAGCTACTATAATTGAAGTTAAAACTAAAAATATTAATAAACTTATTAAGAAATCATAATATAATTTAGGTTGACTTCCATGCCATATTGAACAGAAGCAAACTAAATAAAATACATTTAATAATGTTACAAGCCACATAATAATAAAGAATATTATCATTCTTGTTCTAACTTTTTTTACTAATTTATTAATACTATTATGTATTTCACTTGGTTTTTTTTTATTTTTATAAACTGAATAAAACATAGGATAACTGAAAAGGCATATTTTTGGGAAATATAAAACAACTTGTAGTGTAATACAAGCTAAAATAGGTGATAAAATATATTGGAAAGCGGTTAATTTTTCTAAGAAAATAAGATGCATAATATTATAGTATAAAAATAAACCATTGAGCATTAATAAGAAAGTAAGATACATAATATAAAATGAGAAATTAAAAGCATATGTTTCAAATATAGATTTTCTCCAAATACATCTGCAAAGACTATATTCTTCTTTGAATATTTCCCAATACATTGATAAATAAGTTTTTTCGGTGTTAGAAACTATATAAGCAAATTTATAAACACTAATAGGACTTTCTGTTGCAATAATATCATTAGTCTTATGAGTCACAAATGAGTAATTCATTTTAGCTATTCTTGTATTGTTCATCGCAGCCATACTATTATTAAAATGACTTTGTTCTACACTCATATTATTCAAACTTAATACATCACTATTTTTATTATTAGATCTATTATTTTCATTTTGTGATTCATTATTTTCTTCTATCTTAAAAGTAATTTTCTTTTTATTTGATCGATCTTCGGGTTTAACAGGATTAGCAACATTTTTAATTCTACTTAATAATTGAGGATATCCCCATAAGAAGAATGATCCAAGTAATGCAGCTTGACCTAAACATGCTCCTATAACAATAAAGAATGAGGCATTTTTTTTAACATGTTTTCCTTTAAATGATTCTACAGTACATTTTATAATTTCTATATTAATTGGGAAAGGTTTAGTGAAATTTACTTTTTCATCGAAAACTTTTCCCTTTACTGAACATTTACAAGCCATTTTATTCGTGTCATAATTCATTCCATCATATTTACAAGTACCACAATAATTAGTATAATAATATTTAATTCTATCTTCGATTATAACGTCATGTCCTTTTTCATTTTGGAAACTTGTACATAAATCTTGATAAAACTTATTATTAGGGTCAAAAACATCATAAGAGTTATCATAATCATGAATATATTTTGCTGTTTCTGGAGATAATGTATCAGTACCATTGAAATATAATTGAATTGTTATATAATCTTCATCTATATTAATAATATCTAATTCTGTTCCATCATCAGTAAAAACTCTGGAAACTGTTGTTGTTGATTCACCATTTTCATCAGTCGTAGTTAATATACCCACCAATAAAGAAGTTTCATCATTTAAATTGTATATATCTTTTATAACATTTGATATATTATCAATAGATGTTGTATTATCAGTAATTAAAAAGCTATATCCTTCTTCATCATTTGTATAATTAATATTTAAATTATCTAAAACATAATTGCTATTATTAAGATTTTTTATATATTCTTCCTTTGTAACTAAATAATTACATGTATCATTACCTAAAACATAACCTTCTGGACAAGGGGCATAAGTATTATCTGTTGTATTTAAGACAGTATCTTTTGGTTTTTCTTCTTCAGTTATACATTGACCTGTATGATTATAAACAAAATGATATTCATATTGTCCTTCATCATTTGTTGCACAAGTATCACAATTATTATTTTCATCAGTACCTTCTTGACTACAAGATTTACAACGTTCATGACATGGCCAATAAGTATTTGTTTGATTATCTAAATAAAAGTTTTCATCTATTTCTGTTTTATTAACACATTGACCTGGTTGATTATATATAAATGAATAGACATATTTTCCATAAACATTAATATAGCAAACAGTACAATTATGTTGGAATTGATTACCTGTAATATTACATTTAGAACATCTTTCATAGCAAGTTACATATTCTTCTGTTTCATTATCAAAATAAGTATTATTTGGAGCATCATCTTGATTAATACATTGACCAGGTTTGTCTCTAATAGGATAATAAATAATAGTTCCATCCAAATCTTTTATACATTTATTACAATTCATTTCTTCATATGTTCCTGATTTACTACAAGATTCACATCTTTCATAACATTCTTTATATGTGTTATCTTCTTCATCTAAATATGTTTTATTTGGTTGTTCATTATCATAAATACAATTTCCGAATTTATCATATATAAAATGAGTTATATATTTTCCTTCAGTTTCATTATATAAACAATCAGTACATTTATGAGAAGTTGCATTTCCTCTTTCTTCACATTTTCCACAAGTTTCATAACAATAATAAATTGTGTCATTTTCAATAAATGTATTATTTGGTTTTTCCCCATTTGTTATACATTGTCCTTCTTTATCTTCAATGAAATATAAATATGTATTATTTTCATCATCTTTAACACAGGATGTACAATTATGTTGAATATCATTTCCACCATAATCACAAGAAGCACAACGAGGATAACATGGAATGTAAGTATTATTTTCTTCATAGAGATAAGTTCCATCTGGTTTTTCATCATCATAATAGCAGTTTCCTTTATCAACATCTAAATAATAAAAATGAGCTGAAAAATTAAATTTATCTGATTGATAAGTATATTTACACAAAGTACACATATTTTCTTTATCTGTTCCATAACCATAACATGAACCACATCTTTCATGACATTTTTCATAAGTATTAGTTTCATTATTTAATGAAGTATCATTTGGTTGAGTTCCTTCAGGTATACATTGTCCAGTATGATTATATATAAAATGATATATATAAGTTCCATTTGGATATTTAGCACATTCTGTACAATTGTGATTACTTTCATTTCCTTTATATTTACAAGCTGAACATTTTTCATAACATTCTTTGTATGTGTTATCATCTTCATCTAAATAAGTATTATTTGGTTGTTCATTGATATCATAACAATTTCCTTTATCTTTATCAACATAATAAAAATGATGACTATATGTTCCATTTGAATAAACTGCACATTCTTTACATTTATTATTTGATGAATTTCCTAATTCATCACAATCTGAACATTTATCATAACATTTTTTATAAGTATTATCTTCTTCATCTAAATAACATCCTGGACATTTTTCATCATCACTTACACATTTTCCAGTTTCATTATAAATAAAGTGGTATATAAATGTTCCATTTTCATATTTTGCACACACAGTACATTTATTTTCTCCTAATCCTTCACATTTTGCACAAGTACCATAACATTTTTCATATGTATTTGTTTCGTTATCTAAATAAGTATCATTTGGTTTTTCTCCTTCAGTTATACATTGACCTGGATGATTATAAACAAAATGATAAATATATTTATTTCCTTCTTTTTTGCATTCACTACAATAATTATTTTCACTGTTACCTGGTTTATAACATGAATGACATCTTTCATAACATTCTTTATAAGTATTATCATCTTTATCTAATGTTGTATTATCTGGTTTTTCTTCTTCAGTTATACATTGACCTGGTTTATTATAAACAAAATGATATATATAATTACCATTTTCATCTTGTTTACACATATCGCAATTATGATTTGAACTATCTCCTGCTTTTGAACATTTTTCACAACGTTCATAACAAGGTTTATATGTATCATTATCTAAATATGTATCATCAGGTTGAGCTCCATCAGGAATACATATTCCTGGTAAGTTATAAATAAAATGATATCCTTCAACACAACCAGAACAATTTTGAGATGTCTTATTTCCTGAATGTTCACATTCTGAACATTTTTCATAACATTTTTCATAAGTGTTATCTTCTTCATCTAAATAACAATTACTACATTTTTCTTCGATACCAACACATTGACCTTCTTTAGTATAAGTAAAATGATATTTATAAGTTCCATTTTCATATACAGCACAAGCAGTACAATTATGATTACTTGCTGTTCCTCCATAATTACATTTACTACATGTATTATAACATTCTTTATAAGTATCTGTATCATTATCATAATAAGTTCCATTTGGTTGTTCAGAATCTGGAATACATACTCCTGGTTGATTATAAACTAAATGGAATCCATTAGCACATTTAATACAATTATGTGAAGTATCATTTCCTTTTCCACTACATTTTGAACATTTATCATAACATTTTTCATATTTATCTTCATCTTCATCATAGTAAGTATCATTTGGTTGCTCTCCTTCTTTAATACATTGTCCAGTTTGATTGTATACAAAATGATATCCATTAGCACAGCTATCACAATTATTAGTAGTACTGTTTCCTTTTACTGAACAAGTTGCACATGTAGAATAACATTTTTCATATGTATTATTTTCTTGTTCTAAATATGTATTATTTGGTTTTTCACTTTCACTAATGCAATATTCACTTTTTGTATAAATAAAATGATAAATATATGTACCATTTTCATACTTTGCACATTCTATACAATTATGATAAACAGAAGAACCTGAACTTATACATTTTAAACATTTTTCATAACATTTTCTATAAGTATCAGTATGAATATCAAAATAAGTATTTATTGGTTGCTCTCCTTCTTTAATACATTGTCCAGTATGATTATATATGAAATGATATCCTTCTTTACATTTATCACAGTTATTATTATCATCTGTTCCAGCTTTGCTACAATATTTACAATTATTATGACAATATAAAAATGTATCATTTTCTGAATTTAAATAACAATTATTAGGAATATATCTTGAAAGAATACAATTTCTTTGTTCAATTTCACCTATAAAGAAATGTCTATTTTTAATACAAGAATCACAATTATTAGTTTCATCTGTTCCACCTTTACTACAAGTTAAACAATGATTATGACATTTTTTATAGGTATTATCTTCTTCATCTAAATATGAACCTTTTGGTTTTTCATTTTCTGGAATACAATTGGTATTATGTTGATATGTAAAATGATATAAATAATTTCCATTTGAATCAACTGCACATGTTTTACAATTATGATATTGAGGTGAACCATTACCGTAGCAAGTTCCACAAGTTTCATAGCATTTTTTAATAGTATCATCATATATATCTAAATAAGTATTATTTTCAACTTCTTCTATTTTAACACAATGATATGTATTATTATAAATAAAATGATAATCTTGTGCACATTTTGTACAATATGAGTTTGTATCATTTCCAGCTTTAATACAAGTTGAGCATCTACTATGACATTCTTTATAACAAGAACATTCTTCTTCATAATAAGTATTATTGGGAATTTCTGAAGAAGGATAACAATTATTTTCATTACCAAATATTTTATAATAACCTGATTTACAAGTATCACAATTGTGATTTTCTGAATTTCCTGATTTACTGCAAGAACCACAAGTATCATAACATTTTTGATATGTATTATCTTCTTCATCTAAAAAGCAAAATGGGCATTTTTCTTCATCATTTACACAATTTCCAGGTTTTGAATATATAAAATGATAACCTTCTGCACATTGTTGACAATTATGATTTGTTTCAGAACCTCCTGTTGTACATTTTGAACATTTATCATAACATTTTTTATATGTATCATCTTTTTCGTCATAATAAGTATCATCTGGTTTTTCAGAGTCAGGAATACATTGTCCAGTAGCATTATAAATTAAATGATATCCACTTATACAAGTTATACAATTATAATTTGTTGAATTTCCTGATTCTTTACATGTTGAACATTTATCATAACATTTTTTATAAGTATCATCTTCTTCATCATAATATGTATCATTTGGTTTATCTTCTTCTTTTATACATTGGCCAGTTTTATTATAAATAAAATGATAATAAGTATTACATTTTTCACAATTATTTGATTCATCTGTTCCGCTTTGAGAACATTTATAACAATTTTTATGACATTCTTCATAAGTATTAGTTTCATTATTTAAATAATAATCATGTTCTGTTTCAGTATCACTTATACATTGTTTTTCTTTATCAATAGTAAAATGATATAAATAATTACCATCTGCATCTTTTGCACATTCATCACAATTATGATCCATAATATCACCAGCTTTTGAACATTTTGAACATCTTTCATAACATTTTTTGTATGTATCATCTTTTTCATCATAATAGGTATCTTCTGGTTGTTCTCCTTCTTTCACACAAAAAGCAGTATGATTATAAATCCAATGATAACCACTTATACAAGAAATACAATTATGATTATTTTCATCACCATTTGAAGCACATTTAGAGCATTTTTCATAACATTTTTTATATGTATCTTCGTCTTCATCATAGTATGTATCATCTGGTCTATTATTTTCAGATACACATTGCCCAGTTAAATTATAAATAAAATGATAATGTTCATTACATTTAACACAATTATTATTAGATTCGGTACCTCCTTTAGTACATGTAAGACAAGAATCATAACATGGTTTATATGTATCATCTACTTCATCTAAATAACAACTTTCGCATTTATTATTCTCAGGAATACAAAACCCACTTTGATTATATATAAAGTGATATCCATTAATGCATTTTTTACAATTATGATCAGTTTCTATTCCAGCTTTTTCACAAGTTTCACAAGTTTCATAGCATTCTTTATAAGTATTATCACTTGTATCTAAATAAGTATGATTGGGTTGAATATTAGTACAATTTTTACTTGTTCCAATAAAATGATATCCATCTTTACAAACATCACAATTGTGAGAAGAATCAGTGTTTCCTGCAGAACATATTTTACAGGTTTCATAACACTTATGAGTACCTTCACCATCAACATATTCTCCTTCTTTAGCATCATTAGAATTAAAACAATTTCCTGTTTCATCATAAAATGTATATTCTTCCGAAATACAAGCAATACAATTTTGTTTATTATAATTCCCTGAAGTTGTACATTTAGCACATCTGCTATAGCAAGGGTATATTATTTTATCAGTTTCATTAGGATAAAATCCATCTGGAATAAGTTTTTCGTTAACACAAGTTAAAGAATCATTATAATATTTGTAATAACCATCTAAACATTCAGTGCATTTGTTGTCATCATAAAAAGTACATGATTTACATACTCGACCACATTCTCTATAAGTATCATTATATCCAAGATAACAATTAGGACAATAAGTATCTTTATCTTTTTCAGGAATGCATTGACCTTCTGTGAGATTAAATACAAAATGATATCCTGAAATACATTTTTTACATTTATTGTTTTCATCATCTCCAAGTTCATCACATTCAAGACAATTATCATGGCATTTTTCATATGAATCTTTTTCTTCATCATAATATGTTCCGGATGGTTGATGATTTGTACAAACTCCTGGATATTTATAATACCAATGATACCCTTCTTTACAAGTTGCACAATTTTGGGTTAATGCAGTTTTTCCTCCTTTTGTACAAGTTGCACAACTATCATAACATTTTTTAATTGTATTATCATCTTCATCTAAATATTCATCATCTTTTTTAACATCTATTGATACACATTGTCCTGATTGAGTATAAATAAAATGATATAAATAATTTCCATTGTCATCTTTTGCACAAGATGTGCAATTGTGATTATTTTCATCTCCTGATCTATCACATGTAGAACATTTATCATAACATTTTTTATATGTATTATCTGATTCATCTAAGTAAGTATCTGATGGTTTTGCACATGGTCTAAGGCATTGTCCTACTTTGTTATAAACTAAATGATAATCACTTCTACATTCAGTACAATTATGATATTTTATATTTCCACCAGCAAAACATCTCCAACATCTTTCATAACATTTTTCATAAGTATCTGTAGAAGCATTATAATATGTATAAGGATATTTATCTTTTACAGTAGTATCATTTAAACAATTTCCAGGAACAGAATAAAGCCAATGATAATCAGTTTTACAAGTTTTACAATTATGTTTATTATCATTTCCAGGTATAATACAACTTCCACAAGTTTCATAACAATCTTTATAGGTGTTATCTGTTTCATCTAAATAATCATCTTTATCTGCTTCTTCTTTTGAAATACATTGACCTGATTGATCATGAACAAAATGATATTTATATGTTCCATTTTCATATTTTCCACAATCTAAACAATGATTACTCTCACTATCTCCACCTTGAATACATGAACCACATGTATCATAACATTTTTTATATGTATCTCCATCTAAATAAGTATTTTCTGGTTTATCATTTTCTGAAATACAAAATTTAGTTTGATTATAAATGAATTTATATCCATTAATACAAGTATCACAATTATGATTACTGCTTGTTCCTCCACTTGAGCAAGTTTCACATAACTCATAACATTTTTTCCAAGTATCTTTGTCTTTATAATATCCTGTATGATCTTGATCATCTGAAACACAATTTGATGTTCCTTCTGTAAATGAATAACCAGAAATACATGTATTACAATTATTATTTGTTGTTGAACCTCCTTTTGAACAAGTTGAACATTTTTCATAACAATCTTTATAAGTATTATCACCTTCATCTAAATATTGATTTTCATTACCATTTGAGACACAATTTTTTGAATCTGATGAAATAAAATGATATATATAATCTCCATTTGAATTAACACCACATTTATTACAATTATGAGATTCAGATGTTCCTCCAGTTGAGCAAGTTGAACAAGTTTCATAACATTTTTTATAAGTATCAGAACTTTCATCATAATAGGTATCACTTGGTTTATTATTTTCAGAAATACAATTTTTAGTTTTATTATATATCCAATGATATCCATTTAAACAAGTATCACAATTATGATTCTCGTTTGTTCCAGAACTCGAACATGTTGCACATAATTCATAACATTTTTTCCATGTATCAGTTGTTTCATCTTTATAATATCCATCATGAGGTTCAGAATCACTATAACAATTATTACCACTATTTTCTTTAAAAGAATATCCATCAATACAACTATTACATTTATGATTATCACTATTACCTAATGAGGAACATGTTGCACATGTTTCATAACAATCTTTATAAGTATTATCATTTTCATCTAAAAATTGGTTACTCTTTCCATTTTCAACACAATTATTAGAACCTTCTTTTTCAAAATGATATTTAAAAGTTCCGTTACTATATTTAAGACAAGCTATACAATTATGATTATCACTATCTCCTCCTGTTGAACAAGCATTACAAGTATCATAACATTTTTTATATGTATCATTATCATCTAAATAACAGTTGCAATTTTGTTCTCCCTCATGAACACATAAACCTGTTTCATTATATATAAAATGGTATCCTGTTATGCATTTAGTACAGTTATGTGAAGTTGAAGAACCTTTATAAGAACATTTTGAGCAAGTATCATAACATTTTTTATAAGTATCATCTTGTTCATCATAATATGTATCATCTGGTTTTTCAGTATCTTTTATGCACATTCCAGGTAAATTATAAATTTTATGATAACCTGTTTTACATGAATCACAATTATTTTGAGTTGAATTTCCTGATTTACTGCAAGAACCACATCTTTCATAACATTCTTTATATGTATCATCTTTATCATCTATATAACATGTACATTCAGTTTTAGCTTCTTCTTCAGAAATACATTTTCCAGAAGTCACTGAACTAAAATGATAATTACTTTTACATTGAGTACATTTATGATTTGTTGAATTTCCAGCTGTTGAACAAGAAGCACATCTTTCGTAACATTTTTTATATGTTGAATCACTTTCATCTAAATAAGTATCATCAGGTTTTTCATTAACACTTATGCATTGACCTGTTTGATTATAAATAAAATAGTACCCATCTTCACAAGCAGTACAACTATGATTTGTACTATTTCCAACTACATTACAGGTTTTACATCTACTGAAACATTGTTTATAAGTATTATCACTATCGTCTAATGTGCAATGACAATTTTCATTTCCAGGAGATACACATAAACCTTGTCTCCAATAGACAAAATGATAACCATTTTTGCATGTATCACAATTTGGATAAGATTCAGTTCCTGATTGACTACAAGTGGCACAAGTTGAATAACATTTTTTATAAGTATTATCACTATTATCTAAATAACAATCAGAACATTTTTCACTGTCACTTATACATTGTCCTGTTTGATTATAGATAAAATGATATAAATAATTTCCATTTGATTTTGCACATTCGTCACAATTATTTGATGATGAAGTTCCAGCTTGACTACAAGTTTTACATTTATCATAACATTTTTTATATGTATCATCTGTTATATCCAAGTAACAATCTTCTGGTTTATCTAATTCACTTACACATACTCCTGTTTGGTTATAAATATGATGATATCCTGAACTACAAGATACACATGTTGTGTCATTATCCCATCTATTTACCCAAGATATTTCATCTCCTCCATTTCCTTGAACATTCACAGCCCAATCACATTTTAGGAAAGAAATATCAATTATTTCTAGTTTATTTTTGTTTGCGTCTGAACCAACATTAACAGATATTAAAGAATTAAAATTATCTTCACTTGAATATCCATTAAAAAATCCTTCTTTTTTCAAAATTACTTCATTTCCATTAATGCTTACTACATATTCTCCAGTAAGAGAATTAACTTTCATATTGAAAATAATTTTGAAATAAACTCCATTTGAAATATGTTGAATTTTCTTATTATGGACCCCTCTAACATGATAGTTTTTTATTCCAACATCTCCTCCTCCTTCTTTTGTATAACTAAAAGACCAACAACCTGCATTACATTTTCCACATTTTTCATTACATTTTAAATAAGTATTATTAAATTCATGTAAATAAGTATAACTAGGAGCTTCTTCATCAGTAATACATTGACCTTCTTGATTATAAATAAAATGATATAAATAATTACCATTTGAATCTTTTTTACATTCATTACAATTATGTTTGCTGTCACTTCCACCTTTGCTACATGTAGCACATCTTTCATAGCAACTTACAAATTCATTTGAATTGTTATAATATCCATCAGTATTATTTACGCAATTACCATTTGATAATAAATAAGGATAATTTGAATTACAACTTGTACATCTATTTGATGACTCAGTTCCTAATCCCGAACAAGTTTTGCATTTTGAATGACAAGTTTCCCAATTTCCTGTTTCTGAATTATAAAAATATCCATTTTCAATTTCTTCTTTTGAATAACATGAGGTTGTTCCAGATTTGAAAAATCTATTTCCTTTACATTTCAAACATTGATGTTCAGTCGAAGTAGGTTCAACATTTGTTTTACATGAACTGCAAGTATCGTAACAAACTCTTATATAATAATGGCATTTATCATAAGAATCTTTATTATATTCCCATTCACCATAACCAGCCCAAACAATATCATATAAACCGGAAGTTGGAGAAATAAATTTAAATAATTGGTCAACATTTGAAAGTTGATAATTTTCAACATTTTTTCCAGAATTTTCTCCATTTGCATAATAAACATATGTATTGCCACTAATAAAAACAGTTTTAATTCCCCATGGTTCAATACCAACATAACCTAAATAATCTTCAAATGAAAATTCATATTCGACATTTGTTTGAACTACTGCTGTAACCTCTGAATCATAACATGTATATTTATTAACTAAATAAGTATAAAAACCATAAGTTGTATCATATGAATAAGTTTTTAATTTATATAAATAATACCAAACTTCGGCAATAATTCTATATTCGTAATTTGCAAAGTTAATTTCAATTCCTTCCCAAGATTTCCAAATTAAGCAATGAGTGTCATATTCATCTTTTATACATCCTCCTCCACCAGCTGCATTATTTTCGTTTTGGCAAAAAAGAATTACTTTCGAACCGGGAATTGCAGTTGTTGAATATTCAATGGAAGTTTGGCATGTGGGTAAAGATACCCTTTTTCGTAAGAAATCTATATCATAATCTCTTATTTCTAAAGCTTTTAATTTACCAGCACAAGCTAAATAAAATGTATAAGGTATTTTTTCTGTTTTTGAATCATTCGAAGGGATGGTACTTAAAAAGTTTAAAAATAAAGAAATAAAAATTAAAATTTTCAGCATATTTTGCAATTTCATAGCTGACATTTATATTTAAATGATATATCTATATTTATATTATTTTTAAAAATAATTATTAGTTAAAATTATAATTAAATTTTTAATTTAAAAAATATATTTTTTAATTTTATACATTGAAAATATTTTTGGTTGGGGATTGGGGATT
>JAFXSE010000048.1 GCA_017525855.1 Bacilli bacterium | reverse complement strand
ATTTTAGGTTCTTTAGTTTCTATTTCAGAAGTAATAGGCTCTTTAGTTTCAACTTTAGGTTCTTTAGTTTCTATTTCAGAAGTAATAGGTTCTTTGGTTTCTATTTTAGGTTCTTTAGTTTCTATTTCAGAAGTAATAGGCTCTTTAGTTTCAACTTTAGGTTCTTTAGTTTCTATTTCAGAAGTAATAGGTTCTTTGGTTTCTATTTTAGGTTCTTTAGTCTCTATTTCAGACGTAATAGGTTCTTTTGTTTCTATTTTAGGTTCTTTAGTCTCTATTTCAGAAGTAATAGGTTCTTTAGTATCTAATTTAGAAGTAACAGGCTCTTTACTATCTAATTCAGGAATTGTAGATTCTGGAGTTTCTTCCTGGGAAGCAATAGGATTCTGAGTTTCAGTCATCTTCTCAGTTCCATCAATATTAGAAGAATCAATTTTATTTGTTTTTTCATTTATATTATCACTCATAGAAGTGGAATACTCTATATTATTTTCATTTGTTGAACTTAAACCTTCAGTATTTTCTTCATTATACGAGTTTTCTTCAATAGTATTACTAGCTTTTCTATTATCTATAACATTTGTTGAATCCTCAATAGAAAATTCAGTAGAATGAATAAATTCTTTATTTTCTGAGAAATTTTCAGTATCATCAAAAATATTAGATGGTTCAGCTGAGTCATTAGGATAATTTTCTTTTTCATCAGAGCCAATTAAATCATTTGAATTTTGATTAGAAGGATTTATATCTTGAGTATCACTAATTTGAACATTGGCATTTGATGTTTCTGGTATGAAAGTAGGCATAGATGAAGTTATAATTGTTGGAATAGTTTCACATTCTTGGGTTTCAAAATTATAATCACAACAATAATAAACCCTAGGATTTGATATTATTATTTGTTTCTGGCAAACAACTAAATTCTTCGCTTTTTTAAATGTTGATCCTATTAATTTATCGTTCTTGAAATTTTCCAAATTTAAATATGTTATGCTACTAATATTAGTGAACATATCAGTATAAGATTTGCAATTTATCATATCGAAATTAGATATATCAAGAGAAGTTAAAGAATTACAATCATAGAACAATTCATCCATAGAAGTAACCAATGTTGTATTGAAATTGGGCAAATTAATTTCTTTTATATTTTCACATTTATAAAACATTTTTTCTATAGTAGTCAGTAAAGGAGTTCCGCAAGGTGAGAAATCAACTTTTTCTAATGAATTACATCTATAAAACATATTATTCATTTTTGTCACTTTTGAAATGTTGAAATTGAAATTGGAGTAATTAAAGAATTGTAATGACCTACAATCATAAAACATATAACTCATATCGGTAACTTCTTCAGTATTAAAAAGAGATAAATCCACTGATAATAATTTACTACATCCGAAAAACATATGATTCATATTGGTGATTTTAGAAGCATTAATATCTGGGAAAATAATCGATTCTAATGAACTGCAACCGGTAAACATGTTACTCATATCGGTTATTTCAGAAAAATTGAAATGAGTAAAATCTATTGATTTTATACTTTCGACATTCTTATCATAATTTATATCGAAAAAGCTTTCTAAAGTTTTTATAGGAGAATCAAAGTAAATGGCTATTTTATTATCTTCATATATATCAAATGATTCTGAAATATTCAATTTATCACCTAGATCTCTATTTATTATAAAAGAAATATTATTTCTAAATTTATTTTGGAACCCATTTGGATATTCTGCTTCATTTCCATAATGAACAATCATATAATTTGTAGAAAGGCATCCTCCATTTTCACTTTTATAATCATAATAGCAACATTTCGAAAGGTTTGCTGGGCTGCAAATAATTAAATCTTTTACATTTTTTAAATCGCTTTGTAAAGTAATATTACGAGAATCTATTATATTTTCTAAATTAATATATTTTAGTTGCACTTCCGAAAACATGCTTACTGAATCTTTAACATTCTCCATATTAAAATTAGAAATATCGAGGACTTTCAATTTTTGACAACCTTTAAACATAGCCGACGTATCATTCACTAATGAAGTGTTAAAATAGGATAAATCAATTGATTCTAATTTATTACAATCCGAAAACATTGAAGCCATATTCTCCACTGAAGAAGTATCAAAAGTAGATAAATAAATAGATAATAGACCAGAACATGATGAAAACATGCCTCCCATATTAGTTACTGATGATGTCTTAA
Organism: Bacilli bacterium; assembly: GCA_017525855.1. The sequence continues at coordinate 4,270 of JAFXSE010000048.1, read as the reverse complement.
AGTTTGATAAATCTAATACTTCTAAATTACCGCAATCTGCAAACATTTCTTTCATATTAGTTACTTTTGAGGTATCAAAATCTGAGAAATCAATATATTTTAAAGAATTGCAACCAGAAAATAGATAGCCTAAATCTGTTATATAGGTTGAATCTAAATTAGATAAATCAATAGATATAATAGATAAACAATTTCCATCAAATAGAGCATTAAAGAAATTGTTTAGGCTTGTTATATTTTTGAAAAATATATCTATTTTTGAGCCTCCTTTTACTGTAAAAGTTTCATTTTCTTTTATTGGATTCTTGTCATTTCCATTAAGTATAAAATCTATTTTATCTCTTCTTCCTTCGATGATAGTGCCAAAACTATCAATTATAAAGCCTTTACCATATACAACCTCGTCTTTGAAATAAACAATAATATGATTACTAAATTCACACATTTCTGTTTCGATATTATATTTACAGCATTGATAGTTCTTATCTTCTTTTGTAAATATTTCTCTTTGTTGGCAAATTGTTAAATTAGTTAAACCATTTAATTCTGTTTCTGCTATTTTATTATTTGGATCTGTAATATTATATATATTCAAATATTTCAATGGAATATTAGTAAACACACCATTTAAATTTTTAGGCTTTGAAACATCAAAAGATGATATATCAAGATATTTCAGCTTTGTACATTCTGAAAAGACTCCTGAAAAACTGCTTACTTCTGAAGTGTCAAATTTAGACAAATCAATTGATTCTAATGAACCACATTTGGAAAACATATTTTGTAAAATAGTTAAAGAAGGAGTATTAAAATTAGATAAGTCAATTGCTTTTAATGAGCTACAACCATAAAACATTTCCTTCATTGATGTAACTAAAGAAACATCAAAGCTTGATAAATCAATTAATTCTAATGAACTGCATTCTCCGAACATAGATTCCATGTCAGTTACTAATGATGAATTAAAATATGAAAAATCTACTGATTTTAATGCACTACATCCATAGAATACAGAATTCATATTTTCTATTTTTGATGAATCGAAATTTGAAAAATCTATTGATATTATTTTTCCAGCATTTGCATCATTATAAAAGAAGTTTAATAAACTTGTCAAAGGAGATTCAAAACTTATTTTTACCGGAACATCTTTGTCTATATCTAATGCGTCTGTAGCATCTTGCTCTTCATTATCACCAACATTTATTTTGAATGCTGTTTTTTTTCTATTATCATTGATAAAACCATTTGGATATTTAACATTTTCTCCATAATATACTACAATATAATTTACATATTCGCATTCACTTATTTCTATATTATATTTGCAACATTTATCAATTAAATTATCACCTAAAAGAATTTTTTCTTGTTGACAAACTGTTAAATTATTCAAATTCGATAAAATACTATTTGAAATGACATTATTGGTATCTCCAGCTCTATATAAGGAGAGATATTTTAAGTTTGTTACGTCTTTGAACATCGATTCTTTCTCTTTTACTTTTGTTGAACTAAAATAAGAAATATCTAGATATTCCAAAGAACTACATCCTGAAAACATATAATTCATATTTGTTACAAGTGAAGTATTAATTTTCTTTAAATCAATATATCTTAAAGATTTGCATTCATTAAACATTTCAGCAGTGCTAACTACATTTTTCGCTTCTGCTTTTGATAAATCCACAGATAATAAGGAAGTACATCCTGAAAACATAAAATTCATATATACCACTGACGATAAATCCAAATTTGATAAATCCATTGACTCAATTGAGATACATTCTGCAAACATCGAATTCATATTATTCACTTGGGAAGTATTTATAGTAGAAACATCAAGCGATTTTAATGAACTACATCTAAAGAATGTCGATTTCATATTAGTTACTCTTGATGTATCGAAATTGGATAAATCAATTGAAACTACGTTTTCCATATTTATATCAATTTCTTTACTGAAATAATTTTCTAAACTATCCACAGGAGATGAATAATAAATTTCTAATTTTGAACCTGATGGTAAAAATAAATCATCTGTACCTGATATTTTTGAATTGGAGTTTTTATTTATTATAAATTGTATATCTTTTCTATAATCATTCGCAAAACCTTCGGAATAATGAATATCTTTACCGAAAGATATCACAATAAAATTAGATGATTCGCATTTTTCTTCTTCGATATTATAATAACAGCATTTTGCTTCTGAATTTTCCATGATTTTTTTATTTTCTTGTTGGCAAATAATTGAAACATTTTGAAGATTAGTTATATCTGGAAGAACTTTATTTGGATCTTGGACAAAATATAAATTAATGTAATTTAATTTATCAACAGAGTCAAACATTGTTTTAGAACTATTTATTAATGTCATATTAAAGTTAGATATATCAAGGAATATCAAAGATTCACATAGAGCAAACATAGAATCCATATCAGCTACTGATGAAGTATCAAAAGAAGATAAATCTGATGATTTTAGAGAAGTGCAATTATAAAACATTGAACTCATATTTGTTACTAATGACGTATTAAAATTAGATAGATCTATTGATTTTAATGAACTGCATCCATAAAACATTGAACTCATATCATTAATACTTGATGAATTAAAGTGATGGAAGTCCATTGATACAATTTTTCCAGCATTCTTATCTTTGGAAGAACTGAAATAACTTTGTGTGCTTATCAAAGAAATTGGATTTGAGAAATATATTTCTAGTTTAGAACCCTTGTGTAAATTTAATTTAGTAGTTCCATCTAATTTTTTATTATGATCCTCTCCATTGATTATAAAATCAATACCTTGTCTAAATTCATTACCTTCTTCATCTTTAATAAATCCATTTGTATAATCAACTCTATCACCATAGAATATTATTATATAATTAGCATTACTACTACATTTACTTGAATTAAGGTCGTAATAACAACAGTTTTCAATTATATTTTCATTCGAAATTATTTTTTGGTTTTGGCAAACAGTTAAATCCTTTATCTCATTTAATTCACTTTCACTGATATTACTATAAGATCTTTTAATATTATATAAATTAATATATTCCAAATTTTTAGTGCCATTAAACATAAATTCTCCATTTGTGGTGTTATCCATATTGAAATTTGATATATCAAGGAATTTCAAAGATTCGCATCCAGAAAACATTGAACTCATATTAGTTACTGATGAAGTAACAAAAGTGGATAAATCTAGAATTTCTAAAGAAGAACAGTTTAAAAACATATTGCTCATGTCAACAACTTTAGAAGTATCTAAAAAGGATAAATCTATGGATTTTAATGAACTACATCCATAAAACATTGAGGCTGTGTTTTCAATTAGTGATGCATTAAAATGAGAAAAATCTATAGATGTTATTTTTGCCATATTTGGATCAATTTCAGAACTGAAAAACTTTTCCATACTTTTCACAGTATTATTAGAAAAATGTATTTCTATTTTTGATCCATCAAGAACAATTAAATGATCGCTGACATCTTGTCTCATATTATAAATTCCATTAATTATAAACTTTATATCTTCCCTGTAATTTTGGACTAAAAAGCTTTTATCATATTCTACCTTTTCTCCAAAATAAACTATAATATAGTTTGAACTTTCGCATTCATTATTATCTAAATTATAATAACAGCAATTTTCAACCATATTTTCATTAGTAATAATCATTTCTTTTTGGCAAACGGTTAAATTGTTGATTTCTTTTAGTTCACTTTTAGAAATATATTCCTTTGCATTTTTGGTATCATATAAATTAATATATGTTATATTTTTAGCATTAAAGAACATTGTATCAGCTTTACTTATTTTTTCCATATTAAAATGAGATATATCAAGGACTTTCAAAGATTCACATCCAGAAAATATAGAACTCATATCAGTTACTGATGAAGTATCAATATTTGATAAATCTAAAACTTCTAATGAACTACATCCTTCGAACATAGAGCTCATATCTGTTACTTTTGATGTATCAACACTATATAATAAAATTGTTTTTAATAAACTACATCCATAAAACATTTTACTCATACTTGTGATAGATGAAAAATTGAAATGAGTTAAATCTACGGATATTATTTTTTTCATATTTGGATCAATATCAGAACTGAAATAATTCTCTAAACTTGTAATAGAAGATGAAAAATATATTTCAATCTTTGTTCCTTTTCTTATAGTTAATTTTTCATTACCTTTTATTTTCTTTTCATGATTTCCATTTATTATAAAGTCTATATCTTTTCT
>JAFXSE010000047.1 GCA_017525855.1 Bacilli bacterium | reverse complement strand
CCAATCCCCATTTGTAATATTATTATTTTTTAAATAATATAATAAATTTATAAATAATTAATAAATATTAATTATTTTTTAAATTATATTAAATAAATGAATTTCATTTACATAAAATTAAAAATTATTTTTATTGAATAATTTATTTATAAATTAAAAAATCAAAAAATAATGTTAATTATTTAACATTAAAAATTTTGAAATAATAATTATATATAATTATTTATCATATATAACATTTCTTTTTAGGCAAATAAATTAATTTAAGAAAAAAATATTTATACATACCTAATTTAGTTTATTTTTATGGTTTGATAATTAATAATTATTTAAATTGATAACTATATAAAAATCTTATAAAGCTTTTTGGACACCGGAAAAGTTAGTTGCAGAAGAACCTAAAGTGAAATCAGTTTTGATTTCTCCAGAAGAAGATGAACCAGAATTACCTCCTGGACCTCCTTGACCACCTGGACCTCCTTGACCTCCAGGCCCATGACCACCTTCATTTCCAGTATAACCTAATTGAGTTCCATCCATATAAAGATGATATACTCCATTAGCTTTGAAACTTGGATGAGAGACAACAGCGGCAATATAAGTTCTTCTTTCAGTACCACTGATAAAATCTGCAGAATTGGCACAATAACTAATAATTTCATTTCCATTACTGTCTTTTACTGTAACAGTACTTGAAGCAGCCACATTAGAATTAAAAATTAAATTCATAGTTGGTTGAGAACTTGAAGTAGAAGCCATATCCATTGAAGAACCAACAGAGAAAACACTACCTCCATTTATTATAGTACCTTGATCAGCATCAAGTCCAGTATCTGCACCTGGTTTTGCAGCACTAATAACTTCTCCTCCAGTGACTAAAATATATCCATTTGAATCAACACCATCTCCTTCATTTCCTAAGCCTGAATTAATTAAGAGTTTTCCTCCACTAATTGTAACAATGCAAGATTTGTCGGTTTTAGCATTTATAGCATCATCTTGGGCTGATACTTTAAGAATACCTCCACTCAAGAAGAAATGTTTTTCAGTTTCAATACCTTCACTTGAACCAATGACACATAAAACACCATCTCCTTTTGTTTCTCCAGTAACTAACATAGAAACAGCAGAATGGATTGCTCCATCTCCTGCAGAGGATTTTCCACCATTAATTGTATTTTCAGTTCCATCGGCAATAATAATCTTTATTCCAGATTTTGTGACATCTAGGCTTTTTGCAGTATTATAGTTGAAAGAAGAGCTGTCTAATTCATAAGCTTTCTCAATATAAATTGCGTTTGAATTTGAGTTTTTGATTGTAACTCCGTTTAAAACTAAGCTAACTGATCCACTAGTATTTACTTTAATTTGTCCATTTAAAGTACCAGAGAGAATAAATGTTCCTGTTTGGGTTATTGATAAAACTCCATTACTATAGGAAACACCATTTACTGCAGTGGAGCCAATTTTAGTTCCGTCTATAGTACTTGAAGCATCATTTAAGACAACATTATATCCACTTGTAGCTTCTAATGCATTAATAGAAACCAATAAAAATAAGAAAATATATTTCAATATTTTCATTTTTATTTGTTTATTTTTATTTTTCTTTATATTTATATTATATTAAACAAAAATATTTAAAAAAACAATAGAATATATTAGTTAATTAAAATAATAATTAAATTTAATATTGTTTT
>JAFXSE010000046.1 GCA_017525855.1 Bacilli bacterium | reverse complement strand
TATTAATTTAAAATATAATTGATATTAAAAATAAATAAAAATATTGCTTAGATATTATACTATAATTGTTTTTATTAATAAATAATTTATATTAAAAATGAGCTACCAAGTCGATGTAAAATTAGTCCAAAGTTTCAAAGCTGAAGATTACTCGGAGTTAGAGAAAGTCTTCAAAGAATTCGATAAAAATAAGAACGGAATAATGGAACGTAGCGAATTTTTAAACCTTCTCCATGCTTTAGGACACAGAGAATTAAAACAAGAAGATGCTGATTCTTTAATGGAAGGCTTTGATTTAAAAGACCAAAATAGTATGACATTCACCGAATTTTTGAATGTCATGAAAAAATTAACAAACAAAGAAGGAAAAATACAACTTAATATCTTTAAAAATAAGAAAGGTAAAGCTATGGTAAGAGTATCTAAAGGAGATTTTGATCCAATGCAATTACAAACGTTTTCTGAAGAAGAAAGAAGTGCTTATGTTAAAATTATTAACAGTTCTTTATCTGATGATCCAATCTGTAAAAAATATTTACCAATAGATCCTGATTCTAATGAAGTCTTTGATAGAATCAAAAATGGTGTATTATTATGTAAATTAATTAATAAAGCTCAAGAAGGTACCATTGATGAACGTGTCATAAATACTAAAGATAATATGAATATTTTCCAACAAGTTGAAAACTTAAATTTAGCTATCTCAGCTGCTAAAAGTATTGGATTAAACTGTATTGGTCTTAACTATGATGCTATTATGGATGGTAAAAACTATATCATGGTCTTAGGTTTAATGTGGCAAGTAGTCAAATTAGTTGTTATGAGAAATATTCAACTTAAACACCATCCAGAATTAATTCGTTTATTAAATCCTGGTGAACAACTTTCTGATTTACTTAAATTATCTCCAGAACAATTACTTCTTAGATGGTTTAATTATCATCTCAAAGCTGCTGGATATGATAAAAGAATTAACAACTTTTCTGGTGATGTAAAAGACTCAGAAAAATATACTATACTTCTTCATCAATTAAATAAGGATCTTTGTGATAAAAGTGCCTTGAATGAAAGTGACAAAAAAAAAAGAGCTAAAAAAGTAATAGATAATTCCAAAAAATTAGGAGCTGAATCTTATATAACACCTGATGATATTGTTTCAGGAAATAATAAATTAAATACATTATTTGTTGCTTCAATATTTAACGCATATCCAGGATTAGAACCCGCCACTGAACAAGAAAAGTATGAGGCTGCTAAATTATTAGATGATGATGTCGAAGGAGCCAGAGAAGAAAGAGCTTTCAGAATGTGGATCAATTCATTAGGACTAAATGATGATAATGGAGATCCAATTCATATAAATAACTTATATGAAGAATCAAAAGATGGTCTTCTTTTATTAAGAACTTTAGATAAAATAAAACCAGGATGCGTTAATTGGAAAATTGTTGATAAAAAACCAAATAATCCATTTAAAAAGACTGTAAATTGCGGTGAAGTTATTGAAGCCAGTAAAAAATCTAAATATCAAATAATTGGTATTGGAGGAGGTGATATCAGAGATGGTAATAAAAAATATATTTTGGCTATTGTATGGCAAATGATGAGAGCTCATTCATTACAAGTTATTGGTAACAAGACAGAAGAAGAATTAGTAGCTTGGGGTAATGAAAGAGTAGATGATGATTATAAAGTTAAATCATTAAAAGATAAAAAATTAGCAAGCTCATTATATTTCATTCATATTATGAAATCAATCGAACCAAGATCAATAAATTGGGATATTGTTGTTACTGATAAAGATGATGAAGAATCTAGACAAAATAATGCTAAATATGCTATTTCCATTGCAAGAAAATTAGGTGCTACTGTCTTCTGTGTTTGGGAAGATATTGCTGAAGTCAAAAGTAAACTTCTTCTTACTTTACTTGCAAGTATTTATGAAGTAGGAAATAATTATAAACCAAGTTGCTAAATGCTGAATAATTCCTCGGATTAAATAAAATTAATTTATGATAAATAAATATTAAACTTATTAAATATTCAGGTAAATTTAATAAAACTAAGTTAAATTTATATATTATTTCTTTTTATTATATATTATTATAATTTAAATGGTAT
>JAFXSE010000045.1 GCA_017525855.1 Bacilli bacterium | reverse complement strand
ATTTATTATATAATTAAACTTTTATAATTCAATTATATTTTTATATTTATAAATTCAAAATTAAAACCAATAAACTAAGCAAATTAATATATAAAAATTTACCTTTATTATCATCATCATCATCATCTGAAGGATTAGTATTAGTACATTCAACATCAGTTGTTATTGAAGTTAAACCAGAAATACTGTTTGTAGGAAAACTAAATGAAGACAAATTAGTAGCAGCTGTTCCTGCAAGAGTATAAGTTCCATTTACTATATTTGAACTAGAAACACTTTGATAATAAGAAACCTCTGAATTACCTGTTAAAGTCCATTTTGAGGTTGAATCAATATAAATATTAACATTTCCAGTGATTGTTCCAGTTAAATTACTATTTTCAGTTAAATAAATTGTAATTGAACTATTAGAACCACAAATTATATTTCCAACAATTGATTCTCCTTTGACATATAATGTAACAGTTCCACCATTTTTACCACTTGTTCCCCAATTTTCTGTATTTGTATCTGCTTTAAGAAAAACTCCACTTCCATAATTAAATTTATTTCCTCCTAATAAAGTAATTTTAGCTTCAGTATTAGTAACAAAAAACATAGGCGCAGAGCTATAATAAGTAGAATTTTCAAATATAGTAAAATTGCTTGAAACAGCTACAAAACTTCCAACTCCTTCATTAGCATCCCCTGAAGTAGATTGATAAATAAAAATACCTGATGAATCAACTTGACTATCTCTATTTCCTTTTGAAAAGGAATTTAAATTCGAATCTTTAATTAAAGCACTATTAGCACCTTCAACAACTACCATTTGAGCATCTAAAGCAGATCCCGTAGTGTTATCTATTGTTATTGTTCCAGTTGAGTAAATAACAGGAGAACCTGCACCAGCAGTAATTAATTGACAACTTAAGCATGTAACAACACCTTCTCCTGTATCAGTTGCTAAAGTCGCACAAGAACTCCCACTTGTAGAAATAAATATGTTATATGCATTTATTGTTCCTGTATATGTTGCTAATAAACCTCTTGATGAACTTTGTCCAGTTGTAATAATTGATGAATTAAAAATTTCAATTTTTGAACTACTTCCATATGAAAAAACTGCATTAGCACCTTTTCCATTAGATAAAATTGATGAATTAAATATAACTCCGGTTGAAGAATTAGTAACTAAAAAGGCTGCATTTAAACCATAAAATTCTGCATTTTCAGTATTACTGGTATCTCCAGTTTTATTTACAATCACAGAATTTATGGTAAATGTTACGCCATTTTTAACTAAAATAACATTTTCATCCTGAATATCTGAACTAACTGTATTTGAAGTTAAACAATTTGTTGAAGAATATGTATATTCAGCTGAATATGAAACAGATGTGCTTTCTTCTAATTCAGGTTGAAGATTTCGAAAAAAATTATTTTTTGTTTGAATATTTGAAAATATAAAAGTTATATAAATAAAAATAAATTTCAATGAATTCGACATTTTCTAATAGATTATATAAGAATAAATTGTATAAAGAATTCAAACAATGTATATAAAAAAATATATTATTAATATGAAAAAATAAATATTTTTATTATATTTATAATTTATTAATCATTTAATATTATTTAATATTATAAATTAATTTTTATTTATAAAAATAAATAAATTTATT
>JAFXSE010000044.1 GCA_017525855.1 Bacilli bacterium | reverse complement strand
TGGTTTTCATATTGTCTTGGTATTGAGCGAAGAAGAGTTCCCGAAAATGATGGATGAATTGCCTGAGAACTTGAAGTTGTTTGTAGATAATGAACTTATTGAATTGATGTTTGTGTATAAAAACTATAAGTCATTTAAGAAGGTACTTTTTACTATGGATAAGTATCGTGACGTGCCTGTCATTTCAGCTGATGATGACTGCATCTATACTTGCAACTATGCACAAGAACTGTATAATAAATGGAAAGAAACTGGAACAAATATAGTAGATTATTGTATTCCAGATTTTAGATATGCTTATACATTAACTCAAGGCCCTTGTTGGTTATATGAAAATAAAAATTCTTTAGTTAATGATGAATTATTAAAAACAGTAAATAATTTTATAAACTATAAAAACCAAGATGATATATACTTATCTGATGTATTTAATAAATTTAAGTTTAAAGTAAGTTATGTTTCAAACATTCCTTATGTTTTTCCATATAAATTTCATACAACTGTTGCTGCTATAAATCCGCATCAATATAAAGGAAAAGCAGGTAAAATTGCATTGGGGCAAATTTAATGTTTGTAATATCTAATAACTGCTTAAATGGTTTCTTTTACAGAGATGTAATAAAACAAGAATATAATCATCCATTCTTTTGGGGTTATTTTTTAACTGATTTTTTAGAATTTATAAAGCATTATGATGAAGTAAATCTTAACAATTATGAAATTAAACATGATGAAAATTGGAATTTTTATTTAATCATTGATGGTAAATACAAATATAATTTACTTCATTATAAGTTTGATAAAAACGTGAATTTTAAGAAAATTCATGAAAATGTATATTCTAATAGAATTTGGGAATACATATATATCAAATATGAGGAACGATTAAAACGCATACCAAATGAAAATCCAATTTTTGTAATTCATTGGTTTCCAAAAGATGGATTTACTAAAGAATTATTAGAAAAATTTATTAAAGAAAAACTGCATTATAAAATCATTATTTTTAGTCCGTATAATATAAGCACAACTAATAAAAATATAAATTTAGTATATACAAAAATAGCAGAAACTGGAGATAATGTCACTTTATCAAAAATGTTGGAGAATGTAATATGAGAATAGCAATAGTAGCAATAGCAAAAGATGAGGAACTTTATATTGAAGAATGGCTTAACTATTATAGAAAGTTAGGTGCTACACATTTCTTCATATTTGACAATAATGATGAAGGCAATAATAAATTACCAGCTCTTATTGGTTCAAATTCTGACGTTTCAATCATAGATGTTCGTGGTAGAAAAGCACTTAATGCTGCAGGTATGCAAATTGGCTGTAATACTAGAATTTATAATGAACAAAAAAATAACTTTGATTATTTTGGTTATTTTGATATAGATGAATTTCTTTATATGGAAGGAAAAACCATTGAAGAATTTGTTTCTCAGGAACAGTTTAAGAATATTGATGTTATAAAGTTTAACTGGCGTTATTATGGTGATAATGATTTAGTTTGGTATGACCCAAGACCAGTTCAAGAGCGTTTTCCAAATCCTTGTCCAGATGATGTAAAGTATGCCTTGAGACCAAGAGAAAATGAATGGTGTAAAGCCCTTTTGAAATCTGGTAAAAGAATGATAAGTTGTCTTAATCACAGTTTCATAATGGAAAATGGAACTTGTAAACATTGTTCAGGAAAACCTGGAAATGCGGCTAGCATGCATGAACCGATAGATTTTAGAGGAGGTTATATTAAACATTATGGTACTAAAACATTAGAAGAATATATTAAAAGAAAATGTTTAAACATTCATCAGATTTTTGATAATACAACATATAGTGCTTGTCAAAGACTTGATTGGTTCTTTAATGTAAATAAACATACACCTGAAAAAGATGAATTAGCTAAATTCTTTTATAATAGAGGTTTATAATGACACTACAAAAAATTGGTTTAAAATATAATACAGATAAAGCAACATATCATAATTTTTGTGATTTTTATGAAAAAAATTTGAATAAAGATATAAAAATTTTATGGGAAATTGGAATACTTAATGGTGCTTCATTAAATATGTGGGCAGAGTATTATAAATCAGCTAAAATCGTTGGATTTGATATTGAAGATAAAAGCACATTAAAGTATTTGCCAAACATTGAAATCAAAGTATTAGACCAAGGAAATTTAGAACAATTAAAAATACTAGCAAATAATTATAAAGATATTGATGTTATTATAGATGATGGCTCACATTTCGTAAACCACCAAATTATGACTTTTGAATGTTTGTTTAATAGTTTAAAATCTAATGGACAGTATATTATAGAGGATTTGCATACTTCTACTAATATGCAAGTCGGATATAATTTTTCAAATAATAAAGGTGCTTTACAATACTTACAGGACATATCACAAAATTTAGAACCTAAAAATTATCCAGGGCAATTTAATACACCTAACACGCTTAAACTGATAAAAAGCATAGAAATTTTTACGACAATACATGAAGACGGAAATAAAAGTATAACTGCTATTATAACTAAAAAGTAGAATCAAATTCTACTTTTATGTTTTTCTTTACAGGTAATAAAATATCCATCTTTAATTCGGTTTTTTGTAACCGTATATTCTTGCCAACAATCTTTTATAAATCCATGCTTTATTGGATTTCTAGCATTTGGGTTATGTATAACAATTAAATCATTATCCCAAGTATAATCTTGAATAACTTCCTCAAATACCTTATTTGTAATTGTTTCACTAAATATGGCAGCACTTACATAAGTAGTATCACAATCTTTCGTAATTCCATCATGAGAACATTTACATTTAATATCTAAGAAATATCGTGGAAATATATCTTTATTCGGAAGTTTCTTAAATGGTTCATCACATAAGCACGAAAATTCAATAGGCATACATTTAGTATCTATACGATTTCTTTTTAGAAAGTCCATAGATGAGTCTACTAATAATGGATATGAAAAACATAAAATTACAGGTTGATTTTTACTGATTCTTCCTTTTTCAATATCTTCATTTATTTTGAATATCTTTTTTGATATTCCATTAGTTATACGAGCCTTAAAATCATTTTCATTTACTATTACATTTTCTTGACCTTTTCGTAAATTTTTATATTCAAACCAAGCATTTTCACTAGGTAAAAAATTATCTAAACCTGCATTAGATGGATGTGTTAATTTCAATCCCTGCTTTGAAAATGTCTTTACAAATCCTAATTCTACAAGCTGATCAAATTGCTGTTCAAGATTTGATGAAAATTTCTTAACATAATCGGTATCTAAAAGATGGGCAAATTCGTTATACGATTGTTCTGCACCATTACCTAAAATGTCCGAATTTTGTTTAGTCAACCCTTTCTGTTGACACATATTTGAAATTATTTGTTTAATACTCATATTACTAATATAATAAAAATCACAAAAAGCGTAAACCCTTTGTGATATTTTTTCATTTTTGAACTTATCTAAATGTTCTTTAGTTCATTGTATTCTTTTTCTTCCACACCTAGATAGTTCTTAAAAGATTTTTCAGAAACAATCCTACACGGCGCTCCAATCCATCTAATCATTCTTGCCTGTTCCTGCATAGAACTTTCATAATAATAATGTATGTTCAATAAAACCTTACTTCTCATTATGTAATTATCTATTACATTTCCATCCCAAGAATTTAAGATTACTACCTTATATTTCTTTTTTAACTCATCCAATACTATT
>JAFXSE010000043.1 GCA_017525855.1 Bacilli bacterium | reverse complement strand
TCCCCAATCCCCAATCCCCAATATATAATTTTTTTTATTTTAAATTAATATTTTCATTTATTAATTAATAATACTTATTTAATTGACTTAACTAATTTAATTAATAAATAAATTAACTCTATAATGATACCCTTAATCATTTTTTTCAGTAGCAGTACTCATTATCATTTTCTCATTTTCATTATCAACCATAGCAAGCGATGTTTGTTTAGCATCCAATTTTTTACTATTTGGTTTATTTTTATATCTCTTCAAACATATAAATACAATTATACCTCCACAAATAAGAATAACAGTAAGAACAACTACAATAATAATTAATTCAGTTTTAGTTTCATTATTTTCGTCATTACTTCTAGATAATCTTCCTTGTATAAGATTAGATAAAATCATCAATTTTCCATTATTAATTTGAGTTGCTAAAACTAACATATCATAATCTTGAAAATCTTTTAATTCATTTGAGCTAAAGTCTATAGTTTCTTTTATTGTTTCTTCTGCTGAAATTACCGTTTTTGAATAATGAGCCAATTTAGTGTTTTCAACAACGGAACATAATGTTATGTCTTGATTTTTCAAATTATCTCTTTTATCGACATAAATAGTATAGGTAAATGCCTCATTTGATATCGGTTGATTAAACTTTAATACATTACTTGTTCTATTATAACTCAAAGAAATTTTTTTAACATCTGGATAATATTCTTCGTTCATACCTGTATGTTTTACAAATATTTTAGAACTTGTATCAAGAGTCATGCTAAGTTCAGTATCTAATCTAATATTTTCGATCATACTAAAATATATATCATCAGTAGAAAATATATTACCACCTATATTTAATGATGATTTATTATAAGCATTTAATAATTGATATTCAACGGTTTTTTCTGGAGAGCATACTTTCATTTGGAAGAAAATATATTTAGTATTTTCAGCAGGTGAGGTTAATATAGTACTGCCACTTTTTGTTATCATCATTGATAAGGGAATATTTTCTAAATTTCTATTTTTTGTAGCATAATTATTAAACGTTGGGGTTATTGTTATATTTTGTTTTTGTTCTACTGTTTTAAATGCTACATAATATTTCATTATTTCTTCAGAAGCTGTTGTATAATCTTTATACATTAAATAAGGATTTAGCACTGTTATAGTGTAAGTATTACTTATTCCTACTCTATAGCAATCTTGTAAAGATGGTTCCATAAATGATCCTAAATTTGTAGAATAACAGAATTTTACATTTTCTTCCATTGTAGATACCATGAAGGATATACTTGTATAATTAAGCCAACTATCATTTGTATTAAATTTATATCCAAATAAATTAGAAGTTTCATTTAAATGATAAATACCATTATTTATTTGCTCGAATTTATCTTCGATTTCATATCCATATTTAAATATAACTCTTGTCTTAGAGCTTCCACCTAATTCTTCATTTGTTACTGTTATGGTCTCAAATTTATTTGTTGATTTCTTGATATAAATACCATTCTTATTGGCATGAATAGTTTCACCAGGGAAAGTTATTCCTATATTGGGAACATCATTTTCTAATAATACATTAAATGAATAAACAATAGTATAACCATCTTTTAAACTTGTTTGAAGTTGAAAATCTTTATGTTCATTAGGACCTAAATTAATAATGGATGTATCTCCAGGGCCTAATCCTGTTAAAATAGGATTTTCATCATCTGTATAATATATATTAAGTAATGATGGGATTGAACAAGTTGCTTCGATTACATCCATATGATAAGTATCTTTCTGATTTATTAAATATTCATTTTCATAAATTTCTTCCATACCATCAATTAAAGCATACCAATCTTCTTTATTTAATTGTGTTGCTATTTTTTTTGTAGCTATTTCACCATATATTTGATCTATATGTAAAGTAAGATCTCTTTCTTCAGGATAATGATAATTTAATATATAATAATAAGGTTTATCACATGATGGCAATTCCATTATAGTAGGGATATTTATAGGTCTTCCATTTGGATTTGAACTTACGAAATAATTCATTGTATTATCAGATTTAAAGAAATATGTTTTAAATCTGAAATTTTCTCCAATAATTATTGATGAATCTTTAAATAATGATTCTGTTAATAAAATCATTGTTGTAGCACCATGATATTTTTCTTTAACTACTGCTTCGTTTGTATATACTAATAAAATATTTCCTGAGAAAAGTTGAGTAGGAGTACCATCTTTAAGATGATACATTTCTAATTCTCTTTTGCTTGAATAAATTAATACTTTACTTATATAATTATCAGAAGATTGGTCTCCTCTTATTGTTTTTAAATCTAATACATATGGAACTAAAACATTAGCTTCATTTTCATTATATTCTTTTGCTGCACTAACATCAAAGCCTGATATTCTTAAATTAATTCTTAATTGAACAGGTTCATCTTTCAATTTATCTTTCTTTTCTTCTTGGTTATCTCCAAATCCATATTGAATCATAATAATAAGTCTTTTGTACTCTCCTTTTTCTGGTTTTATTTTTTCTGCATTTATTATAGCATCATATCCATTTGAATCTTTTTTTTCATCTCCTTTACATAAATTTTTACTTTCTCTTGCTGCATTATTTATCGCATCTAACATATCGAGATCTGTAGTTCCCGTTTTTACAAAATCGCAAATAACTTTAGCTATTGTTACTCCTACTTCGCCTTCATTTATAACTTTCAAACTAGCAACATCACCAACTGGATTATTTGTAAAATCATAGTAAAGATAATTAGAATTATTTTTATTGAAAGCTTGAGTAACAACATTTGATTCAGCTGGGCCTTCTATTTCTGTAAACACATGTTCAATTTTTCCAACAACACCTGATATCACTGTATATAAAAATTCTAATTTTGAATTATTTGATTGTACGGCATATACTAATAAATCAAATTCAGTGCCTTCTTTATAATTAAAACTTCTAAAATCTATATAATGAGGTATTTCATTACTTCCAACAGAAGGAAAACTATATATATAAGAAGCTGATTGTTTATTTTCTGCGAATGTACATAATGTATAATCCTTAAAGTGATCTCTTGGTCCGACTAATACTGTGAAAGTAAATTCTTCATTTAATATTGGCTTTGTTATTGTCACTATATTTGTTCTTTCATCAAATATTGCAGTATAAGATCCTATGACAACATCATAATCATGAACACCAACATGTTTTACAAATATTTGGTCATCTTTTTGCCCAGTAAATTCCACTTTTGTTTCCATTAACATATTACTTAATTCATATTTATGCAATTTTTCGGAAGGTCCAACATTGCCACTTATAATGAAATCTAAAGTATAAGCATTTCTATTAACATAACTAATCATTTGAGAACTGCATTTACATGCCTGAAGTTGAACAATTATTTTATTCGTATTATAATCTTGCGGAATAGTTAAAATTGTAGCTTGTGGTTCTGCACTTTCTAATGTAATTACTTTTCCTGCTCCTTCTATATTTCTATCTTTTGTATCATATTTATTTTCTGTTATAGTTAAAGAAATATATTGATCGCCATCTTGAGGAGTTAAAGTTACATAATAATTGTCAGTTGTACATCTATAAAGCTTAGGAGATATAAGTGGATTTATAAAAGTCAAAGAATAAGGAATATTAACTCCTGTTCTGAAGCAATTTTCTTGAGATGATTTTATTGGCATTCCTAAGCTTGTACTATAACAAAATTTGATATTTTCTGCAAGAGGTTCTGATTGTTTTTTCATAGGCTTTACATCTATAGTCACATTTGTGAAATTTAGTTTTTTATCTGCTATTGGGAATTTATATACCCATTTATTATCATTAGAAAATAATGTTCCATCAATTTTAACATCTTCTTTTTGCCATGAATTTTCTACTTCAAACCCAACTTTAAAAATGAATCTAGTTTGAGTGTTTCCATTATTTACAACACTAATACTTTCTGGTACTAAAAATAAAAATCCACTTAATAATGAATTTTGCGTAATTGTAGTCGAAACTTGAGTGTTGAAATTAATTACTATATTAGGTGATTCTTGTGGATTGAAGACTTCTATAGAATAATATAATAAAGATGAACTAGAAGTATCTAAATAAAATGTGAAAGTATCTTTTGATGCTAAATTTTTAACGACGACATCACCTTGAGAAACCCATGAATAGGAATAATCATCATAATTATAATAAGCATTAACTAATAAAGGTGTTGCGCATCTTATTTCAACTATATCAATATGTTGAGATCTTTCTGGAATTGTAGCGAAATAATCTTTTATTTCCACCATTTGATTATTGATTAAATCATCCCATTTTTCCTCGGTTAATTCGGTAACTATTCTTGCAGAATTCATAGATCCATAAATAAGATCTAAATAAAGATTTCTAGGTTCTTCAGCCATATTATAATTTAATATATAGTAATATTTATCATTAGACATTGTACATGTATTCATTTCTAAACTTAAAGGGAAATTTATTGTTCTTCCTTGCAAATTATTACTTACATAATATTCTATTTGAACTGTTGATCTAAACATTTTAGTATGGAAACGGAAAGAATTACCTAATCCTGAATGCTCTTGGCCTCTTATATATTCAGTGAAAAGAATTAATTTAGTACTGAAATATTTTTGCTCTGCTAAGGAAGGCTTAGTATATACTAACATAACATTACCAGTGAAAAGCTTTATTGGTGAATTTGATGTATCACCAATATAATACATTTGCATTTCGAAAAATTTTGAATATATTAATACCTTTGAAACATAATCGGTTTGAGTATCATCCCCTCTTATAGTCGATAAATCTAAAATATATGGCATCAATGATAATTTATATTCCTCTTGTCTTCCATATTCTTGGGAAGTACTAAAATCTGTTTGCGTAATTTGTTCATTGGCTCCTTTTCTTATATATATAGTAAATTTAGTATTTGGATCAATTTCTGGTACTTTAATAATCATTTTTCTTGGTTTATTATCACTTGTATAAGTATATTTGAACATATAATTAAACTTTTTAGTATCATATTTATTTTTTCCACCGTAACAATATGAATTATGGGTACTAATAACTTCATCAATTGCATCAACCATACTTATAGGATCAGCATCTTCATCAACCCAAGCGCAATATATTGTACTAAAAGATCCTTCTGCAGTTGAGTCTAATTCTATTCTAAAAGCACCAACAGGTACATCAAATACATTTGAATTTACAAATGAATAATAGAAAGTAGATGTCTCTGTTTGGGCAGCTTGTTCATAATAGACATAATCACTATCTTTAGTATGAACTGTTGTTATTGGGATTATAGTCTCTTGTTTTATTTCTCCTACTGTTCCAGTTAATAAATCAGTCATAAAAGACATTTGAGAAAATCGATCTTGTTCTATAAAGGCTATTGCTTCAAATTCATCACC
>JAFXSE010000042.1 GCA_017525855.1 Bacilli bacterium | reverse complement strand
TTATTAATTATTATTATTATTTTTTTATATAATAAAAATTATAAATGTACAGTGAAGTAGCATCAACATCAAGTGACCTAAGAAATAATAAATTAGCAATGAGTTTACATCCAGTTAGAATTGGTCCAAATTATATAATAAGGCCAGATGATAGAAATACATGCTCTTTTTTTAGTGATCCATTTGCAAATATTAAATACTCCCAAAATATGGTTTCCACTGAAACTCAATATAAAACAATGAATTCATATCAACCTACTCAAAAACTTAAATCATATAAAAAGCAAACATATGAAAAAACTTATGAAAATGCAAAAAATTCATCTCCAGGTAATGAGAATATTCATAAATGTGGTGAAGGATTTTGTGAAATATTTTCTTGCCCTTTTTGTCATCCTAAAAATGGTAGTTCAAAAGATCAGTCAAAAACATATACTATAAGAAGATATGAATATTCAAAAAATAATAATGGTATGAATAATATGTACAAAATGAGTAATGTAAGAAATTTGAGCAATAGTAATATTAGTAAAACAATTTCTTATTCAAATAATCAAAAAGGAATTTGTAATATAGATTCATGTGATTATTGTCATGACAGAAATAATCATTTTGGAGAGGAAGGATTTTGCAGTATTAAATCATGTAAATATTGTCATAGAAATAGAGTTAGAACACCTGATCCTAAAACTAATTCTCAATATATGAATAGTTATGATAGAAATATAAGTATAACAGAAAGAAATAATTATCTAAATAGGAGTAATATAACACATACTCCTGATAAAAATTATTATAAAAGAATAATTCGTACTATAGAAGATGCCAATAATTATATCCCTCCAAATATGCAAGCAAAAAAATATATAATAAGAAGAAGAATAATTCGTACTCCAGATAATAGTAATTATGTAAACAGGAGTATGATTCGTAGAACAGAAGAAAATGTATATAGAAATAGAAACACAGTTCGAACTCCAGAAAGGGTATGCTATAATTATGATATTTATTCTCGCACTCCTGATAGAAATAGAAGCAATTATAGATATTTTTCTAGAGTTGAAAGAAACTCAACACCAGATACAACTATTCATCAATACAGATCTAATTACTATAATTGTGAAAATACTGTTCCTATTCCAGATAGGACTAGCTTCAGAACAACATATACAGATAGAAGTATGATTAGAAGAGATTATCCTAGAACACCAGATTACATTCCAACTGTAAGGAGGGTCGAATACTATGGAAGAGAAATGAATGGATCAGGGGCAGGTTTTAAGTATAATCCAACTGAAAATGAAAATGTATATAAATCTATAAAAAAAACAGTAGTTAGAGAAAATAATTATACTACTCAACCTATTCAACCTCTAAAACAAAAAAAAGTATTAAAATCAAAAGTAATTAAAGAAGATAAAAATGTTCAATGTTCTATAGGTAAAACATTACCTGCAAAAAATCAGATGAATTATGTAGAAACAACCATTAAAAAGAGTGGTTTTAAAACTAATAAAGGCACTAAAGATTATAATCTTAAAGAAGTAAATAAAAGTAAAGTTACTAAAACGAGTAAAGTAAATAAAGTTAGTAATATAACAAATTCAAAAATAGATAAATTAAAAACAAATAAAAATACTAAAATAGTAAAAAAAGATCCAGACCTATTGACATA
>JAFXSE010000041.1 GCA_017525855.1 Bacilli bacterium | reverse complement strand
TAAAATTAATATTTTTGGTTTACCAACAATTGCTCTTGCTATGGCTATTCGTTGTCTTTGTCCTCCTGATAATTTACTTCCTTTTATACCTACTACATAATCTAATCCATCTGGTAAATTATTTATAAATTCAGTAGCATAGGCTTCATCACAAGCATTTTGAATTAATTCATCAATATTTCCTAATGAATTTAAATATTCTTCCCTTCCAAAAATAAGATTTTCTCTTATTGATTTGTTGAATAAAACTGGTTCTTGTTGAACATAGCCTATTAATGATCTTAAATACTTTATATCATATCTGTTTATATCTATACCATCAATTAAAAGTTGACCACCTGTTATATCATATAATCTTTCTATAAGATTAACGGTTGTAGATTTACCACATCCAGATTCACCAACCAAAGCGACTTTCTGTCCAGGTTCAAATACTAAATCAATTCCATTAAGAATTAATCTCTGATTAGGATCTGAAGGATAATAGAAATTAACCCCATTAAATAATATTCTTCCATGAATATCAGATATAGGAGGTCTTTCAATAGAATTTGATAAATCCATTGCTGGTTTTCTATCATATAAATTGAAATAATCAGATGCTGCAGAGCAAGATTCTTGAATAGTTTTGATATTAGGTGCAATCATTCCAATTCCTGCAATACCCATTAAAGTACAAAATGCTGCAGAAATAACATCTCCTCCTGTAAAATCTCTTCCTTTATTAGAATTATAATCTTTTTTAATTAATGTTCTTCCATAAATAAAAGCTATAAAAATACATAAATTCAAAAAGAAAATGATAAATCCAACTGAAAAACCTAATTTACAAGTATTTATTAAATCAATTCTCCAAACAACTTCTACTTTTTCATAAAATCTTTTTAATTCATATTCAAAGTTAGCAAATGAAGCAACAGTTTTAATATTATAAAGCATTTCTTCTGCAATACCTCCAGCTGTTTCCCAAGTTTTTCTTGCCAACATAATACCTTTTCTCATTGCCATCATTAAAAACATAGAAAAGAAAATAATAAGAGGTGCAACACATAACATAACTAAAGTTAGTTTCCATGAAGCCATAAAAGCAAAAATAAATCCTATAATACATTGTGCAACCATTGTCAATACCATACCAACTTTGTCACCTATACCTTGCTCAACTTGTTCTAATTGAGCTTGTACTTTTGTAGCAAATTCAAATGCATTATTTGAATCGAACCATCCTTGCTCTTGAGCTAAAATAGTAGTAAAATATTTCCTTTTCAAATTATAAACACATCTATTACCTACTAAAGACCAAAATGTAACACTCATAAAATTGCATACAAATGAAATTGAACCATATATAAGTTGTTTTTTTATTTGATCATTCATTGTTTTTTTAACGATAGATTTCATTGCCTCAATATTAGCTGCTGAATCTCTGCTTTCAGAAGTATTACCGACATCAGAATATACATCAGATGTTAGATATGACATAATAGGCATAGAAACTCCTGACCCTATACTACCTATAATTGCTAGAACTAAAAAAAGCCAATCAATAGGTTCACAAAGATGACCATAAATTCTAAATAAGCTAATACTTTGTTGTTCAAACATTAATTTATCTTTCATAATTTGATCTGCATCTCCTTCAGCAAGTAATTCTTGTGCTTCACGTTGAGCTTTCTCTAAATCTACTTGAGAAGTATGTCTTCTCTTCATAACTTGATGATTAAAATCTACTGATGGAGCTCTCTTAAGATTAATATCTTCTACTTCCATATTAGCATTGGTTTCTTCGACACCTACATAATCATTTTTTTCGTTATCTCCTGCATAATATCCATACATTTTTAATATAAATAATTATTCATAATAAATTTTTTGAATAAAAAAATAACTATAATGTATTTTTTTATTTTAATTAATTTTTATTAATAATAATATGAACTATGAAATGGGGATTGGGGATTGGGGATTG
>JAFXSE010000040.1 GCA_017525855.1 Bacilli bacterium | reverse complement strand
AGTTGGTAGTATTACAAATTGGAAAAAAGAAACATAATTTCATGAATTAAATGACATTCAAAACGAAGGAACTAAATATAAAGTAATAAGAAATGGAAATCCATCAGACCTTCCAAGTGATGATTTATTAGTAGGAGATTTAATTAATATAATGATAGGTGATATAATGCCTGCTGATCTTTTATTAGTTGAAGGAAATGGAATAAAAATGGATGAAAGTGCTTTAACGGGTGAATCAGATACACTTAAAAAAGAGGTATATGAAAAATGTGTAGAAGTTATAAATAAAATAAATGTCAATGAAAATAAAGCAGATAAAGCCTCATCTGTAAAGCCACCTTCCCCTTTTCTTTTATCAGGAACAAGTTGTGTAGAAGGAACAGGTTTAGCTATAGTCATTGCAGTTGGAGATCATAGTCAAAAAGGTATAATAAGAAGAACAGTTGATAATGCTCAAGAAAATGCTCAAACTCCTTTAGAACAAAAATTAGATGATATAGCTACTAGTATAGGTTGGTTTGGTATGGCCGCAGGTGTGATAACATTAGTAGCATTATTTATAAGATTTGGAGTTAATTATGTGAAAGATCAAAAAGAATATAAAAAATCAATTAATGAAAAAGGTATATATAGTTCATATGTTCAAAATAATAATATCGAACAAAATAATACATTATATTTAAATGTTATTAATCAAAAATTAACTAACCCTAAATCAAGTGTTTCTAATAAAGTTTTAGATATAATTTTATTATGTGTTAGTATTATTGTTGTTGCTATTCCAGAAGGTCTTCCTTTAGCAGTAACATTATCATTAGCTTTTAGTATAAAAAAATTGATGGATCAAAATAATTTAGTTAGAAAAATGCATGCTTGTGAAACAATGGGAGGAGCTAATTATATATGCACAGATAAAACTGGAACTTTAACTAAAAATGAAATGAATGTGTTTAAAGTTTTAACAGCAAAAAATGAAATAATGCTTAAAGAAACTATTGATGATGCTAATGCAGGAAATTTAGAAAATAAAAACAAAGTAGTAGAAGAGAAAAAAATGAGAGAAGAACATTCAAAATATTTTCAATCTGAAGAATATTGGGAAATATTAAAATTATCAATAGCTTTAAATATAGATGGAACTATAAAACATTTAGATACACCTAATATAAATGGGGATACTGAAATATGTGAAACTAAAAATAAAACAGATAATGCATTTATAGATTTTTTATATCGTTTTAAATCTCCTATTTCAGTAGAAAAAAAAACATATTTAAATGAAAAAGATAGTTATCATCAAATCCCATTCGATTCTAAAAGAAAAAGAATGACAACCTTCGTTAAAAATTCAAAATTCCCAACAGGCTATAGATTATTCACAAAAGGTGGAGCAGAAAATGTAAAAAAATTTTGTAAATATTACATAGACCCTGAAAATGGAGAAAAAAAAAATCTCGAAGACCAACAAAAAAATTTCATTTCAGATTCAATAGAAAACTTCAATAAACAAATGTTACGTTCTTTATATACCTGTTATAAAGATATATCAAAAGAAGAATATGATAATTATAATTCTCCCGAAAAATCAGATATAGATACCACAGATTGTATATTCATATGTTGTGTAGGAATAAGAGACTCATTAAGAAATGGTGTTAAAGAAGCAGTTATAAAATGTCATGACGCTGGAGTTAACGTAATTATGGTCACAGGAGATAACATAGTAACTGCAACAGCCATAGCAAAAGATTGTCATATTTTAGGACCAGAAGTTGATTTAAATAATATGAAACCAGGAGATATTGAAGAAGACCCTGATAGCACAAATGATGAGTTTAAAAGAGATAATCATTTAGCTAAAATATTAAGTGATAAACCTAAAGCTATAACAGGAAACACATTTTATAAAGCTATAGGTGGACTTGTATGCCAAGTATGTACTTTAGATACT
>JAFXSE010000006.1 GCA_017525855.1 Bacilli bacterium | reverse complement strand
TAATGTATTAAGTAAATATGTGCGGGTGCAAGCGGTGGTAAATGCGGCGATATGGATGTTTCTAAACTTGGTGTGGGGTTCATTCAAAATTTCGTTATAACCGTAACAATTAAGATTACCGATATTGTAAGTTGGGTGATTGTTTTTATATTCATATCTCGCCTTCTCCGAAGTTATAACGTCTTTTGGCTTGTCTAAATACATATAACTATCATATGCCTCTTTTTTACAAAATGAACCATAGCCCGCGTTTAAGAATATTTTAGTCATCGCGCATAGTGCGGACTTGCCTTCTTTTTTAAATTGCGCTTTATCTTTATATAATTCGCTTTCAAGCTTTGTTAAGAAGTTATGCGCTTGGTAATAATAAACTTGAATAATATCGTATTTAATGTTGTAGAACTTCTTTAATGTAGCAAGCTCATTTTCATATAAATAAATTTCAAATGGCTTGTCCTCGGTTTCTATATATCTCCGTTTAATCTTATATTTACGTTTAACGTTAAAGACATTGGTGAAGTCTTCCTCGTCAAATTGATCCGTCATATTGGGGAAGCAAATAATGTTATTATTTGTATATCTAATTTTTACACTATGAACTAATAAATGAAACACTTTAATTGTTTTATCTATCTCATAGTCCACGCCTTCACCATATGGTAGTAACTTATTCATAAAACTCGGGTAGGCGGAGTTAATGTCGATCATAACAACATTATTAACGGTGTGCTCGCCTTGGTAGATGGGGTTGAATTGACACAACCCTCCCCGAAGTAATTTACGCCCGATGTCGTAATTACGTTTTGATATTCACATATATTTACCGGCGTCTTTAATTATTTTGTTATTTAACGTTAATGATTGGTATAACGCCGTAATTGTTAAATAATCGAATACACTTCCGTCTTGTAACCATTTCTTGTGTTTAACTAACTCGTCTAATTTGTTCATCGCCGTTTGGGCGATTAGGACGTCGTTGTAAATATAGTCAATATATTTTTTGGGTACCTCGTTTAAGTTTTTAAACGGTTCTACGTCATAGAAGTCTTTTTGTCCGTCAAATAGTTTCTCAAGCCCCAAGTCTTTACCTAATGACTTGATCGAACTATTTAACATTAATAAACTACATTTAAACGTTATGATATGCCCGTTAAAATTTGCTTTAAGATAGTAAATACGGGCGCCGTTACGAAAGACATAGAATGAATTTTTAACTTCACATAGTCCGAATACGTCATAAGTAAATTTAAGTTGCTCTAACCGCTTGGCGATGAAGTCACCGTCAAAACTTAAATTATGAAAATAGACGATCTCGTAATTTTGGATTGCTTGAAAGAATGAGTCAATATCTACGCCCATTTGGCTTGATTTACCGCTCATTACGCACCATAGCCACACCCGGGTGTCTTGGTGCTCTTTGAAATAATGTGTATTTGCCGTTATCGTTTCGAAGTCCGCGTAAGCAATCTTACTCATTATTTTTTCGACATTTTGTAATCTAATACTAAATACGAATAAATTTTATTAACTTCGGCGATTTTGTTTTCTAATGCGTCAATACGATCCAACGCAAAGCCATCGGCTTTCATTTTTGCGATCATTTTAGCGTAATAACCGTTAAGCATTTTTACCGTATTTTTCTAACAATAAACTTAATAAAAATTTAGGTGCAAAAATGATATTTTCAAAACTATCGCTAATTTCTAATGTATAATCTTTACCATTAATGCCCTTGAATGTTTCATTAAATGGTAATGTTATAACTTTGTCTTGAATTAATTTCAAAACGAATCTAATTTGTCCTCCGGTTGCTAATTCAACTTTCTTTTTGTTAGCCACTGGAGCTACTTGTTTTTTGTTAATTGTAAATGGCATAATATGCCCTCCTAAAATATAAAATAATCAACTACCCACCCAACCATCCATAATTTTAAAATTCTATCACTACGTCTATTGTGTAGCCGTATTTTCTAATCTTTGTTGCTAAAAAGCGTGCTCAATCGAATTCGGGCGGCATCCCACTACTTAATTTCATTGTGCCGCATAACTCTTTAAAATTAATAATATATTCACGATCCTCCGGATTAACAATGTAATTTAATATGTAATTTTCTAAATGTGTCTCCCTAATAAAAGAATAGTGAAATTTACCAACTTTATATAAATTAATTTGTTTTATTATCATTTTTTGCCTCTCAATTTCTAATAATTTCTACC
>JAFXSE010000039.1 GCA_017525855.1 Bacilli bacterium | reverse complement strand
CAATCCCCATTCTAAATCATAATTGATTTAAAAAATATAATTAAATAACATTAATTTATATTAAAAAAAATTAATAATTTAACCATAAAATTATTTTCTTAAAGAAATTATCTTAAAGTTATTTTCTTAAAGTTATTTGTTTAAAGTTATTTTTAATCTATATTAACATAAAATTAAATCTAAAATTAAAAGCTATATATCTATTTGATAAATTACTCCTCAAGGAGTTTTTCAATTTTACCAAATTTAACTTCTTTTTCAATATCTTTTCCTTGTACCTTTTTCAAATTTCTCACAGCAAGTACTGTGAATAATAAAGCAAAAGCTAAAAAGACAGAAGATATTATAATTAAGGCTTTTTCATAAATTGAAATTCCAATTTCTTTTTGGATATAGTAAATTTCATTTAAAGTTAAAGATTTATCACTTCTTCTTAATGTAGCAGTATACATAACATAATGATCTTTAATATTTTTATCATGAACTGGCTTGTCTTTTATATTTTTAATTTTTCCAAATTTATATAACACTTCGCTTTCCTCTAATTTCCTTAAATCTTTTATGCTAGAATTTGTATAATCCATTTTGCTTAATGAATAATCACAATTATTTTCATCATCATTACTATCTTTATCGTATTTTATTTTTGGCCTTAATTCAATAGAAGGGTTGCTTCTCTTCCCAGAAACAACCATATCTAAATAAACCAAAGTACCTACTTTTAATTTATAAGCAAAAGTCAAAGGTGTTCTAATATGCTCAGTGACTTGATTTTGTCCATGATTTTCATTTAAATCAAGAGTAGCAGAGGCTTCTTTTGCAACTTTTAAAACTGAAGGTAATTTATTTATTTCATCAGGAGTTAAAGCACCAATAGATTCAATACATTTATAATATCTTAAATAAATATAACTTCCAAAGCTTTCTCCCTGTAAAATTGCAGAATTTAGATCAAATTTAACTACAGTCCCATCAGAAGTCTTTTTTACAGATATTTCTTTCAATCCCTGATAATGTCCAAGATACGTCATTCCTTTATCTATAACTATTTCATAAGTAGTATTATATGAATTTCCGTTACCTATATTTTTTATCAAGAAATCGACTCTCATTATACCTTCGTCTTCATGATATAATTCCTGATTTTCTTTATCTACATATTCCCCATTTGGTAACTGTTCTACTAGAGTTCTACTATAACTTAGTACAAGCCATGCTCCAGTACCATATATAAATGGTTTTTCTCCTTTTGATTCTTTTACTTTTCCATTCCATTGTTTGTATTTCATAGTAACAGTATTAATTGGATATGATATACCATATGGTATTTGAGAAACACTTGATCTAATTAATATACCAACTTGGGCTATATCAGGTGCTCCTATTATTGTTTTTGGGAAAAGTGGAAAATCTTTTTTAATTCCTTCTACAGTTACTTTTTTAAATTCATAATCAACTTTGCTTTCAGTGAAACTTATTGTATTATTCCCTAATTCTTTCCAATATTCATCTATTTCTTCTAAATAGTTTTTATTTTGAGTTGCATTTGCCATTTTTTCCAAAATTTCTTTATTTACATATTTTATTCCATCTATATTCCAGTCTAATCCAAGAATAATAGATAAATCTAAATCGCTGGCTTGAGCTGAAGTATATAGTACTTTTCCATTGAAATCTCCTCCTTCGAATGGGACACCAATATAAAGAGAAGGAACTTTTACTGTATATTTATGATAATTTTTTATAGGATCAGTATTTGTTCCTGGGAATTTATCGAAATAAGAAGTAATTACTTCTAATTTTATTTCAATTGGCTTACCTCTTAAATTAACTGGAAAATCATCAGTAACATTTATTTGAAGATTATATTCACCTTTGAAACCATCTCTTATTGTTACTACATTTATATTTTCAAAATCGAAAAATTCAGGTGCTACATCTATATTGTGATCACTTGGTTTTATTTGAATATAATCTTTATATTCATTATCAACAGTATATTTTAAAAATCTATATTCTAAAGGAGCTTGTATAGTATGAGCATGTTTCGATAATAAATCATTAGCACTAATTGGCTTTTTACCTCTATAATCAAAAATTATAGCATCTCCTTTCATATTCCAATCAAATCCACAATTATTATAAAATATAATTTTTGCATAAGTTGTATCTCCAGGTTGGATAACAGCTTTTGACTTTCTAATTCCCCCTATATATACAGATATTGCAACGTCTCCAAATCCATATGAATTTGCATAAAAATCTTTAAATGGCCATTCTTTTTCAATTTTTCCTTCATCTCTAAATATATATGAATGATAAATTACAGCATTGAAAGTATTTACTCTTCCTGGGAATAAATTATTTGCTATTTCTATATCATTTCTTTTAGCATTAACAATACTAACAGGATCATCAACCACTAAGAAACTATTTGGACCATTTGCAGGATTCCAATAGACAAATCTACCCCCTTCATTAACTTTTACCATTCCTTCATATTTAATTTTATCAAAATAGGTCAATTTCATCAAAACATTAAATGATTCTTTTGCTTCTCCTCTTAAATTTGCAGCAAAATATAAATAATCTTTAGATGTAGGTGTAACTAAAAGATTATCTTCTAATTCATATAAATTATCTGGAGTATATTGATCTCCTTTACATTTATAATTTGTTAATCTTTCATCATTTTTTTCCAAATCTACAATAATTGGAACTATATTATTTTGATTCACATTTCCTGTGTAATATTTTATATTTGTATCAGGACCAAACTCTGGCCTTTTTCTATTATATAAACAAACATATATATTTTTATTTCTTTCATTTATTATTTTTTGAACAGCAGAATTACCTTTATTAGTATAACTTATTAAATCTTTTCCTTCCACCCAATTAGTTAATGAACTTGATTTATCAACTGAAATAGTATTACAAGTCTTTTGTCCTGCTACTAAAGTATCATCTTTATTTTGTAAGTTATCACTCCACCATCCTCTTTTTTTTGTACCATGATAATCCATTTCATTATTTTTGTCATAAAGAATACTGAATCCAAGGCCTTTATAAATTGGTATTGCAATAGTATTTTGAGGTTTAATAATAGTATTATCATAATTAGGTACATGGTTATCCATATGATATTTATATGCTTTGTCCATATTGTTATTATCGTAATCAATATGAGTTAAATCCCACATATCTTCTTGAATATATCCTGTTGGATAATACTTTTCAACTGTTGGAGAATAATTCCATTTTTTTCCTGTGACTGAGGAACCTTTATCTACTTTATGTAAAGTTGTTATATCTTTTAATTCTTCTTCACATTTTGCTATGGCATCTTGATCTGTTAAATCAGCACATAATTTAGCTTTTTCAATTTGTTTCAAAAATTCACCTTCTACTTTTTTTCCTCCAACTATGGCTCCTTTTTCACTAAAGCATGTTCCATAAGAGGCAAATCCCCCTTGTCTTAAATAAACATTCTTTTTATTTTCAAATTTTGAATATTCTATATTTTCCTTACTTGTTGCTGCATATTCACGATCATGATATTCTCCTGATGATTTTGGTACAAATAAAATTTGATTTTTTTCACAACGAGTTATTTCAAAATATTTTGGATAATTATTTAATAATTTTATATGAAGATGAATTTGAGCATTTTCATCTGAAGGCCATTCATATATTTGTTTTCCGTCTTGTAATATTTCATATGTAGTTGTCATCATAAAGTTTTTAAGCGGTGGGGGGATGGGAGGAACATCTGGGAAAACACTTCTAAGTGGTTGATGCCATACTCTTCCCCATATATCTTTCCATGTTGTTCTAGAAGTACTAGTTCCAGCTGGAATTACTTGTCCTTTACCAACAGTTAAATATTCAATAAATGGAATTGATGATATACCCAAATTTGATATCATACTAAATCCTGCTCCATTTCCTACGATACCAGGCTTTGTTTGGAAATGAGTTTCAGCTGTTCCATATACAGTCCTATGATTAATTTCTTGAATATATACTCCATATCTACTGAATGGCTCTAATGTTTCATATCCATTTAATGTTCTATCTAATTTTGCTTTTATTTCAAGAGCTGGATAACTCCAAGCACTTTCATATGTGAATAAATAATTTTCACTTGAAACAAAATAATATCTTTCATATGTATCTGGGAAAGAAATATCATATTTCATTTCCTCAATAGTCAACATTAAATTAACATTTTCACGAACTAAAGCATCTTTTGAATTTTTTAAATTTTCAATATTTACTTTAATACCTAAATTTTTACCAAATTGTTCATTTGACATAAGTCCTCTTCTGAAAAATGCTTCTATTTTATTGTTTTTATATTCAGTTTTATAAATAGCAATTTGATCAGGAGCAATAGTTACTTCTTCTGCACTTTTAATTTTATATGAACCTAAATCAATTATAATTTTTCCTCCATATATGCATGTTGTATTAATTATTGTAAAATCTAAAGTATGAACATATAAAAATTTAATTGATTTATATACTTCATGATGGCCAGAATAATCATCATCTTTTTTAAAACCATAAATTTGATCAGGATGTCTTATTGAATCTTCAACATTAGGAATAATATAATGAACAGGTCTTACATAGCTTGTATTAGTAAAGTAATTTTTTATTGAGTTTTCATCAGTAGGATCAATTACTTTAAGGTCACAATATTCAAATAATTCATTTGAATAAATATTTGGTTTAAGTATAGTATTTCTATGCTCTTCTTCAAAATTATCAAAATATCCATATTCTAAGACTTGGCTTTTTACATCAATTGTTCTTTCTTCAAAGCATCCATCTTTATGTGGATCATAAGCTACAAGTTTATCAACTGAAAAAATAACTTTTTCATCTACTTTTGGAGGATTAACATAATTTTCATTTTTATAGAAATATATATCTGATCTAGTAAATATAAATTCTCTTTTTGCTCTATCTTTTTTGATAGTATCTTTCCATTCATCAGGAATCTTTTGAAAACTTTTATAAAGAGTTTCAGCTCCTTCTGGCGTTGAATCATCTATAAAGACCATTAATCTTTGTGAAGCTAATTTATAAAATCTATCACTATTTCTGTAATTAACTTGTTTTATAATTTCTGATGTTTTACCAATAGTTATCAGACCGACATTGATTCCTTTAAGGTCTACATCATTTTTTAAATTTTCAGCTTCTTCATTACTTTTAATTTTTTCAATAGTTTGTTTCACAGGGAGTACTGGGGAGTCCCATTCTGCAACGATAACAGCTCCTTTACCTTGTAGGAAAGCTGTGTAAATAAAATCAGTTGCACCTGAAGAATTAAATGGTACTTCATAATTATTAATTGTATTATTATAATAATCAACATATATTTTCAAATTCCATTGAGTTTTTCTTTGATCATCTCCATCTGTTAAAGGAGATATTATTGGAATTAAGCCTATATATTCAACATCAAAAGCACCTGTTTGTTCTTTATTTTCAACTTTAACAACATTATCTACATATTGTCCTTCACCTTTAACTGGATAAAATGAACTTGGATCTGGATTTATAGCTACTCTTAATAATGAAGCTGCTTCACAATTTACTCTTATGTTATCAGCCAATATATTTTCTATATTGTTCGAATCTGTGAAAACTAAAATAGGATTTAAAAGTAAAACACTATATTTTTCTTGAGTAGCTTTATAATTTAAGACTGATATTGTAATTTTAAAATTATATTTTTCATAAGAATCAATTTCACCTAGTTCACAATATAGGAAATCATTTTTGCTAGTAACAGTTTTTTTTTTTGTTACTTTGTTTGGAATTAATGTCTTATTATTTGTTTTAATACATTTGTCTGGTATTTCAGTCCAATTAAAATTATCAGGTAAAAACATATATAAAGCAGAATTATTTATTTTTTGATCATTTAAATTATGGAGAATACTTTTTATTTCTAAATTAAACCCTGCTTCACCTGCAGGTATTGGTATATCAGGCAATTCTGTTGAATTTATTGACATAGTAACTTTTGAAGTAAAATATAATTCTTTACTAAGAGCCAATGAAAGAAGATTTAAAATAATATCTCTATCACCTCCGCTAAACATTGGATTGAAATTCATTAAAAATATTTGACCATTTTTTTCGTTTGATTTATGGGAAACTAATGTAAGATTTTCTTTTTGGGTTTCAGTTAAATTGCTTAATCTTCCTGTATCTTTATCTTTTATTTTTAAATCCACTTCTTCTGTATCCATTGAAATTAAAGTTTTTAATTCAGGATCTAATTTTTCGGTTAAAAATGTGGAAGATATACATACTTTCTTTTCTTCCTTTAATGAAACACAAGCTAATTGCTTTTTAAAATCAATATCATTTGAATATTCTCTATAGGTATCTTCACATCCTTTTGTAGATATTTTTCTATCATTATTGTCTATAGTTAATAATTTTTGAAAATTATAAGTGCCTTTTGCAATTAAGCCAAAATCTTGGAATAAATAACCTGATTTCCCTGTAGCAAATATAATTCCTCCATTATTGTAATATTCCTTAATTTTGTTAATACCACTTTGCTCTAATTTCTTTTTAATAAGAGCTTCTGCTCCTAAAATATAATCAGGTATTATTAAAATTCCAAATCTTGGAATACCATTATCCATTAAAGCTCCTTTTCTAATTGCAGCTTCATTAATCCAAGTTACAAAGGTATTTTTAGTATTATTACCCTTTTTATTCAAGAAAGTTTGATAGTCATCTAAACATATTCCTTTACCTAAATAAGTTTGGAAATAAGTACACCAATCAATGGCTTCATCAAAATAATTTATATTATTCAAATATTCATAATTTCCATTTATATTTAATATAGCAATATCAGCATCATATAAAGCTCTTGCTTTTTTAATTTTTAGTGTTTGATCTGTTTTTAGACCTATATCAAGTCCATCCAATTCTTCAGGCTTTATTGAAATGAATCCTCCTTGTTTATATTTTTTGGTTAAAATAGTGCCGTTATCCAATTTGTGATCATAAGTAAAAGCATATGGATATAAAACTATGTTAGAAGTATATTGCTTCATACTTTTTATAAACCATTTTCTTATTTTATCATATCCGTCTGTATTTGGGTCAACAATTTTTACATCATCAAATTCATTTGAAGTAGCCAAAGATCTTAAATTATGGTTATTTTCTCCTTCTAATTCTTTTGGATCAAGATGTCTTACTGTTTCACCTTCAATAGATTTATAATAATTTATTTTTTTTATTTCTTCCTCCACTACCTCTCTGTTGTTTAAATCTATATCAGGGATTTCTCCTTCTTCTACTTCTGAATGCGAAAATATATCTTCTATTTTAGGTGATTTTATTTTGGAATTTAAGTTGGTTGTGGTTGTTACTACTATTGAAAGAAGTAGTAATAGTATTTGAATCGGTTTATTTAGTAACATTTTTTAAATATAATTTTTTTATTTTTTTTGATATTTATTCATTATGGTTAAAATTAATTATTTATCAATTCAATATATAATATTTAATTTATTAAAATAATT
>JAFXSE010000038.1 GCA_017525855.1 Bacilli bacterium | reverse complement strand
TAAAAATAAATAAATAAATTAATAAAAATAATTAATTAATAAATAATTAATAAATATAAATTTTTTTAATTTAGTTTAATAATTACCTGGATCAAATATGTTAAAGTTAAAATAGGTTTTTTTATATAATCAAAATGACACTGTCAAATTATACTTATTTAATGAGTGGGTTTATAATTGCTTCCAACTTCATAAAGACTAGCTAATAAGGTAAGAAGAAGCTTGCTTTTAACTTCAGCGATATCTTCCCAGACTAAGAATACAGTAGCACCTAATTTTCTAGCAATTGAAATAGTATATTTAGCATTATTTTGTTTTGATTCATCATCATCTTTATCAGTAATAACAATATCCCAGTTAATTGATCTTGGTTCAATCGATTTCATAATATTAATGAAATATAATGAATTACCTAGTTTTTTATCTTTCAATGATTTTACTTTCAATTCATCATCTACTCTATCATTACCCCATGCAATCAATTCCTCTTCTGACTTATTACCAATAATTTGTAATGAGTGAGCTCTCATCATTTGCCATACAATAGCTAAAATATATTTCTTATTTCCATCTCTAATATCTCCTCCACCAATACCTACAATATGATAATTTGATTTCTTACTAGCATCAATAACTTCATTACAATTTACTGTCTGTTTAAATGGATTACTTGGTTTCTTATCTACTATCTTCCAGTTAACTACTCCTGGTTTTATCTTCTCCAGTGTTCTCAAAAGAAGTATTCCATCTTTTGATTCCTCATATAAGTTATTGATATGAATGGGTTCACCAGCATCATCATTTAAGCCTAATGAGTTGATCCACATTCTGAAAGCTCTTTCTTCTCTGGCACCTTCTACATCATCATCTAATAATTTAGCAGCTTCATACTTTTCTTCTTCAGTAGCAGGATCTAAACCTGGATAAGCATTGAAAATTGAGGCTACAAATAAGGTATTTAATTTACTGTTTCCAGCAACAATATCATCGGGAGTAATATATGATTCAGCTCCTAATTTTTTTGAATTTTCTATGACTTTTTTAGCTCTCTTCTTCTTATCTGGCTCTTGTAAAGCACTCTTATCACAGAGACTTCCATTTAATTGATGTAATAGAATAGTATATTTCTCTGAATCTTTAACATCTCCAGAAAAGTTATTGATCTTTTTATCATATCCAGCAGCTTTAAGATGATAATTAAACCATCTTAAAAGTAATTGTTCTGGAGATAATTTAAGTAAATCTGATAGTTGCTCTCCAGGATTAAGTAAACGGATCAATTCGGGATGGTGTTTTAGTTGGATATTACTAAGGACTACTAATTTGACTACTTGCCAAATTAATCCCAGGACCATAATGTAGTTCTTTCCATCCATAATTTGGTCATAGTTTAATCCAATGACGTTTAGACCAATACTTTTAGCGGCAGAAATAGCTAAGTTCAAGTTTTCAACTTGTTGGTAAATGTTCATATTATCTTTCACGTTAATTACACGTTCATCAATAGTTCCTTCTTGAGCTTTGTTGATGAGTTTGCATAGAATAACACCATTTTTGATTCTATCAAAGACTTCGTTGGACTCAGGATCGATAGGTAAATATTTTTTGCAGACTTTATCTTCAGCTAAAGAGCTATTAATAACTTTAACATAGGCAGTTCTTTCCTCTTCAGAGAAGGTTTGGAATTGCATGTCATTGTCAGTTTTATTAATTCTTACCATAGCTTTACCGGCTTTATTTATGAAAGAATTAATTTGAATGGTACCTTCTTTGTCGACTAATTTTTTCATCATATTCAAAAATTCAGTGAAAGTCATGTGTTCAGCATCTTTAATTTCTATTCCTTCCATAAGTTTGTTAGCATCTTCTTGTTTCAAATCTCTATATCCTAAGGCATGGAGTAAATCCAAAAATTCATTCTTTTCCATTACTCCATTCTTATTTTTATCAAAGTCTTTGAAGATTTTTTCAAAATTTGAGTAATCCTCTGGCTTAAAACTTTGAGATAGTTTTATATCAACTTCATAGCTCATTTTCTAATATGAAATTAAAATTTATATCATAAAATATATCATTAAAAATAATTAATTTTTTTATTAATTGTAAATTATATTATTTTTTAAACAATAAAAATAATTAATAGATTTTATTAATTTATTTTTAATATTTTTAAAAATTAATAAGATTT
>JAFXSE010000010.1 GCA_017525855.1 Bacilli bacterium | reverse complement strand
TTTTTTAATTAATTAATTATAATGGAAGATTTTTTTAGAGGTTATGAAATTAAACAAAATTATTATCTAAAAATCCTAAAAAACTTTCTAATATAGAATTATTTTTGGTTTAAAGTAATTAAATAATTATAAATTATTGATTTAAACTATAATTTTCTAGCAAAATATGTTCTACTATTATATTGTAAAGGATAATCCATTCTATTATTTCTACCTCCAAATCCACTATAATAAGAAGCATTTCTATTTAATTTGGAACTATAAGATAAAGAATTAAATATTCCTGGTCTATTCATTCCATAATTTGGTACTATTACATTTCTCTTATAACTTGAATCATAAGAATGTTGTGAATAAGGAAATTGTGGTATTTGAGCCACTTGAGTTATACCCATATTAGTTGGAATTGAATTATTTGTTACTGGTGCTTGGCTAAAGGTACCATAAGGAATAGCTTGACTAAAAGTATTATAAGGAATTGATTGTTGAACAGGTATTACATTTCCTGCCGAAGAAGTGCTAACATTAGTTGCTATTGAATATGGAATAGGTAAATGCATTACTGGAGTAGGTGGTTGAGCAGCTACTGGTAATTGAATAGGCAATGGTACAGTTTGTTGTATAGATGCTGTTTGTGTTGTTACAGGTATAGGGGAGGGTATTGATAATTGAATTGTTGAAGGAGGTGTCTGAACAGTTATCTGAGATGGAATTGTTTGAATTGTTTGAGAAGAAATAGGTGCTTTAAATGTTGAAGATACAGGAATTTGAACTGGTATAGGGCTAGATATAGGTATTTGGATACTTGATCTGTTAACATAAACCTTTTTAGGAGAAGGAATATATACTTTTTGAATTTTAGGAACAATAACTTTCTGAATTTTTGGAACTTTTACTATAATTGGTTCAGGCTTTTTGATAATGGGTGGAGGAATAACATGAGGAACCATAGAAATATGAGTTGGATTAACAGGTATAATTTCTTGTTTTACCTCATTAATAGTTGTATTATAATTAATAGATGGAGTTGCATCTTTATATTGTATTCCGGTTTCCAAAATTTGAGTAGGTAAAGAAACTTTTGTTGGTAAGTAAGAAGGTGCTTCAATTTGGGCATTATAAGTTAATATATTATTATTAATATTTTGTGCTTGATTAATACTATTTAAATTAATTTCTTGAGGCTGAGATACATATTGGACTACATCAGGAGTATTTTCTTTTAGTTGATTAAAATTTTGAGTGTTTCGGAAATAAGGCTGATTAGTTTTATTTATTCCTTGAGTTATTTGATTAAAATCATCATCTTCATCTAAAGGAGGATTTATTTCTTGAGTTTCAGTTTGATATAATGGGGATGAATAATCATTTATTTCAGGGTTTTTAGTTTGAGGGTTAATAATTGAATTGTTGTCTACTACAGGTTCAATTGATTCATATAAGATATTATTAATTGGCCTTAAATTTTGTTTTATTTCATTAATTGGTTCACTTTCTTGATGAATGCTTAAATTATAATTTTGAAAATTTTCTAATGTTGGACCATTCATATAATTAATATCAGCATTTGCTAAAGGAGGTGCATTAAACTCAAAATTTTGGGTACTTTGTAAAATATTATCTGATGTAGTAGATTGCTCAGGAAATCCTTGAATATTTTGAGTTTGGAAATTCTGAGGAGATGTTCTGGTTCTAATATATTCGTTTGCTTCCATTATTATATAATAATAAAATAATTTAATTTTATATTTATTATTTATTATCAGTTCTATATTTAAATTTTAATTTAATTAATTTAATTAATAAAAATTATGAGAAAAATTATAATATTTATAATGGGGATTGGGGATTGGGGAT
>JAFXSE010000037.1 GCA_017525855.1 Bacilli bacterium | reverse complement strand
TTTATTCTACAATGCTGATGAATCACGTCTATTTATGGTTTATGGTTCATGGTCAGGTGGTATTTTCATTCTTGAATTAGATAAAAAGACTGGTCAACCTTTATATCCAGGAAAAGATGGTAAAGAATCTAGTAGTGGAAACTTTATTGATAGATACTTTGGTACTCATATTGCTGGTGCTAATCATATGTCAGGTGAAGGTTCATTTCTTTTATATGATAAATTTACTAAATTTTATTGGTTATATTTAACATATGGTGGACTTACTACTACAGGAGGATATAATATGAGATTATTCCGTTCAAATAAACTTTTTGGTCCATATACTGATCCAGCTGGACGTATGGCTCAAAATAGTGGAGTTGATGTATATAAATATGGTGTAAAATTAATAGGTAATTATCAATTTGCTGGTCAACCAGGATATCGTTCTGCAGGACATAATTCAGCATTCATATCAGATGATGGAAAATATTATTTAATTTTCCATCAAAGATTCTTAGATCCTTCAAAAGGTGAATATCATGAAGTTCGTGTAAGACAACAATTTTTGAATGAAGATAATTGGTTATGTACTGCAGTATATGAATATAAAAATGAAAAAATTACTAAATTTTCTGAAGGCCATGTATTAGGTACTTATGAATTAGTAAATCATGGTAATACTGAAAAAGATGGTTCAATGCTTAGAACCTTGACAATTAAACTTGAAAAAGGAGGTGTTGTTTCTGGTGATCAAACAGGTACTTGGTCTATGAAAGATGGAAGTAGTTATACATATATAAATATTAAACTTGGAGGTATAACATATAAAGGAGTATTCTTCCGTCAATTTGATGATAATGGTGTAAGTAAAATGACATTTACTGCAATTGGTCATAATAATCTTGCAGTATGGGGTAGTAGTACTTTCGCATCTCAAAGCAAAGCAACTATTGCTGATGGTTGGTATTATATTAGAAATCCAGTCTCAGGTAAATATCTTCAAGCTCATTCTAATTCTGCAGTTTCTCCAAATAACATTGAAATAGGAACTAAAAAAAATTTAAATTCTCAAAAATGGAAACTCACAAATTTAAGTAGTGGTTATGTTTCATTAGAATCTAAATTAGGTAATTTCAAAATTGATGTAGAAAATGGAAGACAAGATGATGGAACAAATATTAGAATGTTTGCAAATCTTGGAGGAGATGCTCAAGAATATGTTATTCAAAAATCTGCTCAAAGTAATGCTTATACAATTGGAACAAAACTTACAAAAGGTCAAAAGGTCTTTGATATTGAAAATGGAAGTACAAAAGATGGAGCAAATGTTCGTCAATGGCCAGTAAATGGTCTTGCCGCTCAATTATGGACTTTTGAAAAAGTTTAAATAAATTATATAAAACATTAATAAGTGAGTAATATAAATTCAAAAGACACATAAAGTATTAAAAATTTTTTTTATTTTTTTTCAATTTTATTTGATGTAATTTCCAATTATTTTACAAATTTTTATGATTTTTATTCATTTTTTTTTACAAATTTTGAAACAATTAAATAAAATATGTATATTGATAATAATTTTTTTAAAAATTATTTTTTAATAATTAATTTAATTTTTATTATTATAAATAATTTAATATTTCTTATCATGG
>JAFXSE010000009.1 GCA_017525855.1 Bacilli bacterium | reverse complement strand
ATAATATAATATTTTCATTTGATTATTTATACAAAATAATTATTGAATTTAAAAAAATAATAAATAATTATATATCATTAAACTTAATCCTAATTAAATGATTTAAATATTATTTATAATATTTAAAGTTTTTATTCATTTATCTAATATATGATAAATACGAAAAAATATTTTTTAAAACAATTAAAAAACAAATGAAAACTATAAAAAGATTTAGTTTTCTGGCATTATTATTATGGATGGTTGTCATCCAATCAACTATGACTCAAGACACCTGCCCATCAGGTATGAGAAAAACATATTTAGATGAAACATCAGCAAGTGAAGAAGGTGCCGCTAGAAATTATGTCCCAGCATTACTTTTCCATGAAGGTAATGGGGCTCTATGGTACAGAAGAAAAGTTTTAATAGAGCCTAGATTTGAAGTTCATTTAAAAGCTGAGATCAATGGAATTGATTATATAGAAACTAATACTGAAGGAACTTTACAAGGTTTTACTATTGTTATTTCTAAAAACAAAAATAAATTAAGTACTGGAACAAGTGATTATATAGGATATTATGGATTCACAAAAAGCTTTATTCTTGAATTTGATTTTGATAAAACTCTTAATGATCCTGATGAAAGTAGCTATTCTTTCAGGTATTGTGATTCTCAATGCTCAAATGATGATAGTGCAGCCTATATTTCTGGAAAATTAATTAATCAAAGATTTAATCCTTCAAAAGACATGACTTGGGATTTCAGGCTTATATATACTGACAAAAAATTAATGGTATATTCTGGACCAAATGAATTACTTTTTTCTCATAATGTAGATCTATATAGTGTTTTAGGTTCAAATACTGCTTATGTAGGATTCACTGGTAACATGAATGGTAATAGAAGAGAATTAAATGTCCTTGGAACATTTATTTGTGAAGATAATTTTGATATTTCTAAAATGAGCGGTAAATTCTATGTGGATGAACAAGAATTAGATACTTATACATATAAAGCTGGTGAAACTGTTCAATATCTTTTCTCATTTATCAATA
Source organism: Bacilli bacterium (assembly GCA_017525855.1). The sequence continues at coordinate 12,362 of JAFXSE010000009.1, read as the reverse complement.
ATAAAGGCCAAGTAATACCACATTGTTTCAGACAAGGTATCTGGACTTATTCATTCTCTTTATCTTTAGATTGTGCTGCTTCTAACTTACAAATCAGAATGAAAGATGAATATAGCCTTTTCTTATCGATGAATGCTTGCAATGTTCTTGGTGAACACACTATTGGTATATCTGAAGCTTCTCATGGTGTAGGACCAGAAAATAAATATACCATTGTCGGAGGTGCTATAAACAATATAAATTTAATCGGTCATGATGGAACTGTAACAAATATAGATAATTTTTCAACTTCTTCAAATGGTGTAAGAACATTAACTTATGGAACAGTAGATGGAGATTTCCCTTTAAAAGGATCTTCAATTGAAATAGTACTTGATTTTGAATTAAAAGATAGCTTTGGAAATGATGCAGATGCCGGTACAACATCATCTGATATATTAAAAAATACTGGATTAACATTAACTAAAGCAAATTCTGCCACTCTTACTATGAGACAAAAAGATTCTCATTATCAATTAGTTATTACTGTAGTAAAAACTGGTAGCTATGAAATTACTAAAAACGCCTATATGTCAGAATCTATTAATTTCAATGTCATAATAGGGGGAGTAAGTGCTGCTGATTCTTATTGTACTATAGATGGATATACTGAAGCGCCAACTTTAAAAGAAGGAGATACTGCATATTATAATTGTTACTTTAAAGATGGAAAAGGAAATATAATGGATATTAAAACATTTATTAGTACAGGTGAATATGACTTTTCTTGCCAAACAAAAAGAACTACTCCTTCATCTAAAACATATACAAATAGTTATAATGATAAAGGAAATTATTATCAATGCCCATTCCAAATTACAGAACCAGGCATATACCAATTTTATGGGTATTTAACTACTAAAGACAGTAAAAAATCAAAAACAACTATTAGCCCAAAAGTAAATATAATATATGTATCAAGTTCTTCTTTTTCATTAGGTAATGCAAAAATATTCAATTATTATACTAAAAAATGGGTAGATATAGATAATGCTGTAATTGAATATAGAAATGATAAAGGAGGTAAATTAACATCATTAGATTTCGCTGATTCAACAGGTACACTTATATCTAAATATAAGACTTATCCTTCAAGTTTCGATGTTTCAGAAGTTAAAGTTGAATTTTATAGTGATCACGATTATTCTTTTAATTATCCAAAATTTGTTGCAGAAATATATCATGATAATAATTCCCCTGAATATATAGGTATATATAATGTAGATAAAAAAGCTTCTGATAATATTATTCCAAGATCTTCTTATGATTATACTTTAAAGATAACTTATAAAAGTGAAGTTAAATATGTCACTTTTAGATTTAATTCAAATACATTAAAAATTGGTTCTTATACCACTTGTTTCCATGAATATAGTTTCCAAAAAACAAAGGAATCATTTAGTGTGAATTATAATGACATTGAATTTTCAATGGGAGTAGAAAAAAAGCTTAACACACTTGTATTAAAAACAAATGATAATAATTTATATAATCATGATATAGGTAAAAAAAATATTAAAGTTGAATTAACAAATAGTGGAACATTAAGTTATAGAGTTGTACCACTTTCAATTGCGGGTACTTATGAAATTTATGCTACTATAAGTAGCCAATATTGGGGTAACATCAAATTAACAGTAGAAGGAAATGAATTAGCAAATTATTATGTCTATTCTTCAGAATCTCAAGCTTGTTATTTACAATATCAAAAGCCTGAATTATTTGAATTTACTAGTTTACCAGAACCTAGAGAACATTATTATGATTATATAGGAGATTATGTAGATGGTAATTTAGAATTTTTCTTCTTTGTTTTAGATAAAAACTATAAAAATTTAACTAAAGATAATATCTTTGATAATAATGTTGATATTTATTGCTTACAATATGGTGCTGATACAAGAAAATATACAATATCATATAATAAAACTGCTAAAGCCTATCAATTTAGAGATAAACTTGATTTCGCAAACCAACAATATACTTGGGTATTTCACATGAGAGATGGTACTTGTAATCACAAATATTATGTAAAATATGATCAATCAAGAATAAAAAAAACAGTTTCTTTAGAATATTCTTATTATAATTTATTAAAAAATGATATAAATATAAATGAATATGGTTTTGTTGATGTATATTTAAAAGATGGAAATAATGCATTTATGGGAATAACTGAAGGTAAATTAAATGAAATAAAAGGAAATGTTCAAGTTACAGCAATAGATCAATCTACTAAAAAATCTTTTAATCTTGAATTTGCTCAAATTACAAGTAATTATGCTATTAGATTCCAACATGCTTTTGATACAGCAAGTACTTATGAAATTATAGCCTATTATAATACTCATGATATCCCATGTAGTGGTTCAAAAATTTTAAAAGTTACAGCTCCTGAATTTAGTTTGAAATCAAGTAAATTACAAATGGTATTAGATTCTACAATTGATATGTATCCAAATACAAAATATACAATTCAAAATAGTTTACAAATTCCTTTCTATAATTTAATTTTATATACTTCTGGTGGACTCAAAACTATATATACTTCAGCAAATCAATTTTCATGTACAATGACTGGACAAGGAATAAATATGAATTTAAAAGTTAATAAAAAAGGTGATTATATTCAATTTACTTATCAAAATGAAGATAAAGACCAATTTTCAAGTTTAAAAGGTGGAGATTATATTTTAACAGTTACAGCTGATGGAGAAAGCCAAGATTATCAATTATATTTAGTAGGAGATGGTGATAACGATTATTCTAATGAAAAAGATTATGATTTATCTCAAACCTTTGTAGATCCAACACATATTGATGGTCAAGTCGGAAAAACATATGAAATTAAATTAGAATTTAGAGCAAAAGATGGACTAAGATGGAATTATAGGGGTTCTTTGGATAAATTCAAATTTACTAATTCTTATGGATTAAGTAGTGATAAATTTATTACTAAAGTTGTGGAAGGATATAAAAAAGGTCAATATATAATATCTGTTACTCAAAATGTAGTTACTGATAAAGGAGATAATATATTAACTATATTATATGACAGCAAACAAATACCTCAAACTGTTTCACTTACAATTAAAGGAGGAGATTTTGCCAAATTAGTGTTAGTAGATGGACCTACTGATGGAAATGTTATAAACCATCCTATTTTAACTTTCAAGCCAGTAGATTCATTTGGTAATTTATATACCTTTGATAGTTCAGTAACTAAAGAATATCTTAATAAATTAACTCATGGAAAATCTTTAGAAGGTGTATCTTTAACAACTAATAATTATCTTGAAAATGGTTTATTAAAAGTTCAATACAAAACTACTATTAGTACTAATGTCCAAGTAACTTCAGATTATTTAGATGAGCCAATTAACTATAGAATTAAAAGTGGTCCTATATCTCCTGAAACATCATATGCTGAAATGCAAACATCCCCAGATCAAGCTGCTGGAAGTAATTATACAATTGTTATATATCCAAAAGATATATATCTAAATGATATTGATGATTTAGGTGATAAACAAAAAGATGAATTCCTTACTTATTATAAAATTGTTGAAACTGATGAAAAATTCACTGTAAAAGACTGTAAACTAAGTGAAGGGCATTCAAGTGCTATTGATATTATTATTAGAAAATTAATAGATGATACTACTAATGTTTATGATACAATTGAATGTGTTACACCAATTTCATATATTGGTAATATAGCTTTCCATGTACATTATTTAGAAGATGAAATAGAATGTAAAAATTGTGTATTTTCTGTCTTTGCTAGTCAATTTGATTTCCAAAATACAAAAACATATTATAAAAATAAAGAATATTATTTAGATACAAAAAAGCAAAATGAAGTAGAAGCCAAAAAAGAACCAATATTTGATATAACATTCTTTGACCAATTCAAAAATAGTATTACAGATCCTGAATTCTTAGAAGAATTAGATATTGAAGTAATCTTTGAAGGAGCTGATGTTAAATTATGTGTAACTAATTCAATAGGTAAAAAAGTTGCTACATTATGTCCATCATCTAATGGAGATGATAACATCAACAAATGGTAATATATTACAAATGGAGACAATTATAAATTAATAGTACAAGAAAAAGGTGTTCCAGATAATAAACTTGAATATAATATTACTATAATAGGAGGTTCAGATGGTTCATCAGATGATCCAGATTTCTCAAAAACAAAGTTTGAACCAACAACAATAAAAATACAAGCCGGAGATGAAGGAAAAACTATTATGGAAATTAGAACAGCAAAAGAAGTCCGTAAAAATTATTGGTATCCAGATTTTAATGACAAAATAAAAGTAGAATTCAATGAAGATAAAGATACTTGTTCATATTCTGTTGATAAAGCTGATTTACCAGGACAATATGCTATTAAAGTAACATGTAGTAAAGTAAATGAAAATAATTATTTCACTGTTACGGTTGATGGAAATAAAATAGATCAAAAAATAAATTTAATAGTTACTAGTGGTCCAGCTTATTATTTAGAAGTAGAAGATAAAGACAAATTTACTGTTTCTGGAGATAAATATACTTGGAAAAATTATATATCAAATGATGATGAAATTAATTTCAACTTTAAATTACAAGATAAATATAAAAATTATATATTAACTTCAGTTAAAGGTACAAATCAAATTACAATTAGTTCTGATTCATTTGGTACTAATGAAAATTATTACAATTATGATTTCAATGACCAAAAAAAAGATTATTTATTCACTGATAAAATATATATGGCAATTAATAAACATACTTGGAATATAGTATGTAATGAAAGTGGTAAAAAATATTCATTTACCTATACTAGAATTCCTGGAAAAGTAGATGTAGACAAATCATATTGGGCAATTGATAAAACAGAATATATAATTAATGAATCATCAACTGTTTTAGTTACCTTAGTAGATAAATATGGAGTTAATTTAGGTACTGTAAGTGGGCAATTAGAAAAAGAAAAAGATAATCTTAAAGTAGTTACTCATAAAGATAAAGATATTGAATATAATTATAATTCTGTTACAAAAGATAATAATATAAAATATTTATATACTTATAAAGCCATAGGAACATATGAAGTATCTGTCACTTATGATGGAAAACAAATTGGTGAAAAGAAAACTGTTACTGTTTCTTACCAAAAAATTGACTTAAAATCAAGTAAATTATATTATGATATAGGAGATGGAGTAGAAAATTATATGACTACTACTGAACAAACAAATATAAATAATTTAGAAGTTTGTCCTTTCTATAAATTATATTTATATACAGCTAATGGAGAAAAAATTACTTTATATGATAAAAAAATTAGTTCTTCATGTGTTATGACTTTCAATGATGTTAATACATGGGATTTAGAGGTATCTAATATGGATGATTTTATTTATATTTCTCATAAAGATTGCATTGAATTTAGAAAATTACCAGGAGGCTTATATCATTTAGGACTTACTGTTGATGGACAATATGCTGATTATCCACTTTATTTATTAGGAGAAAAAGATGTATCTCCATATCAAAAATATGATTTAAGTAAAACATATATTAGACCTACATATATAGATGGTGTAGCTGGAGAAAGATATCAAATTGATATTGAATTTAGATGTAAAGATGGTTTAAGATGGAACTATGAAGTTAATCTTAATTCATTTGATATTAGTAATTCTTACAAATTAGATTCTAATTTAATTATTCTTGAAAAAACAAAAGGAGAAAAAGATGGACAAATTAAATTATTTGTAACACAATATGTAGCAACAACTGGAGGTAAAGATAATATCCTTTCATTCACTTATGAAAAAAATTCTATTCCTCAAACAGTTACTCTACATATTAAATGTGCTCCTGATCTATTTGAATTAGTTTATGATTCTGGTGCAGTAGATGGTACTGTTATAAATCCTTCAATTGTTAAATTCATACCAAAAGATAAATATGGTAATTTATATACTGATATAACTAATACAACATTATTCCCAAAATCAAAATTAGAACAATTAACAAATGGTGCATCAGATAGAGGATATGATTTAACTACTAATAACTATGTTACTGATGATTACTTCTTAAATGTCCAATATGGAAGTAAAAAAGTTACAAAAGTAATATTAACATCTAAATACAATCCTAATACTTATGAATATTATTTATGGAGTGGACCAATTGACCCAGCTCAATCTTATGCTGAAGTAGAAAAAACTGATGATGTTAAAGCTGGAGATACAACTAAATTAATTATTCATCCAAAAGATGCTTATGGAAATGATGTAACTAATGCAACTAAAGATGATTTAGATAAATTTGATGTTGATTATACAATAGATAATGATTATAAAGAAGATATTTCTGATAAATGTGATGCTTCTAAAGCTTCAACAAATATTGATTGTCAAACTATTATTACTAAAGCTGGTGATGCACAATTTTTAGTTGATTATGATGACCAAAGTGTAAAATGTATTAATTGTGAATTTACTATAGGTCCAGGTAAATTAGATTTTAGTAAAACTAAAGTTATTAACAAAAATGAAAATAAAGAAATGTCTCAAACTGAACTTAATACTTTACCTGTAACTATTCCACCTAACTTCCAACTTAATTTCTATGATAAGTATAAAAATCCTATAACAGATAAAAAAGAAGTAGAACAATTAAACGTAGGTACTGAAATAGTTGTAACTGATGTTAAATTATGTGTATCAAATGATGAACTTCATAAATTATCTAAATTATGTAAATCTCAAGATAATGATGAAAATGAAGAAAAATGGCAATATGTGCCTAATGGAGAAAATTATAAATTAATTGTAACTGATAAAGATACAAAAGAACAATTAACTTATCCAGTAAAATTAACAGGAGGATACTCAGATGGTGATCCAGATCAAATAGCTCCAGAAAAAACAAGTTTAGAACCATCAGAAATAACCTTAGTTGCAGGAGAAGAAGGAACTGTTTCCTTAGAATTAAGAACCGAAAATGATAAACGAAAATCATATTGGTTTGCTGAGCCAGAAAAACATATTTCAGTTAAATTCCCTGAAGAAGTTAAAAATTGTACTTATTCTTTAGCTAGAGATGAAAAACCAGGACAATATAATATTAAATTCAAATGTTATAAAAAAACTGATCCATTTAAAGCTACTGTTACAGTTGAAGGTGTTGAGGTACCTAAACCAATAACAATTAAAGTCATTCCAGCAGAGCCATATAAATCCAGATTATTCAGAATGACTGGAGAAGAAATTTTAGAATCATATTTAGGTAGTGTATCAGTAGAAGATTCATTCCAGATGATAAATAAACTCTATGATAAATATGACAACTTAATAACAAATATTGATTTCAATTTAGCCATTCTCCAAATTAAAATGGCACCAGTTAATACTTCAAAGTCTCATACCTGGAGCGCTGATTTAGCTGCTCAAGCCAACGGTGAAATTATTATTACATTAAAATCAACTTATGCTATTGAACATATTGTAGTTGGTAAATATTTCCCATTAGATCAATATTCTATAATATTTACCCCTGGAGCTCCTAATGCTGATAACAGTTTATTAGAAGTAAGTGATACTGATGTATGGGTAGGACAAGAAGTTAAAATTTATATTACTCCATATGATAAATATAATAACTATATAGATGCAAGTGCTTATAAAGATGTATCTCCTTATCAAGTTAAATATAGTAATGAAAAAGAAACAAATAAAATAATTACTGTTAAACAATCTGTAGAAGTTAAAGATGGTAAAAATGTACTTACTTATCCTGCTTCTTTCTATGTTAAAGGTATAACTACTATTAATGGATATATTGATGCTAATCCTATTCATTGTGTTGTTTGCAAAATTAATATTAAAGCTAAAGATATAGATTTCTTAAATTCTAATGTTCTTAGATTAGAACCAACTAAAAATGAATTTGAGGTATTGAAAAATGGTACTGTAGAAAAGAATACTAAAGATGAACCTTTATATAGATTATATCCTAGAGATGAATTTGGAAATTCTATAGATATTCTTCCAGAAGATGAAATTAAAAAATATTCATCATATTTATCTGCTCAATTTGAAGATACTGTTTATAATCTTAAATTAAATAATAAAGAAACAACCAATCAAGAATATGCCGAATTCGCAATTGATGATGATAACAATAAACATAAATATACTGATTTAGTTGGAGGATTTTATGATTTAATATTTACAGATGGTACTAAAAAATTAGCATATAATATTACTTTATATGGAGATGGTAAAGGAGGATCTAATGAACCTGTTGATATCCAATCTACTCATATTGTTGAACAAAATTTGAAATATGTTGCAGGAAATACTGGATATATGATAATAGAATTAAGAACTAAAAATAATATTAGAAAGAATCAATGGGAAGGATATGAATTTAAAGTTGAATCATGTGATCCAAATGATAAAACATTTGACTATGTCCAAGAAAAAGCAGGTACTAAAGGTGTATTCTATATAACAGTTACTAGTCAAAAAGCTAATACTTATCCAACATTAAAAGAATGTCCATTAAAAATCTATTTAAATGATGAATTAATTAATGATTTAAAACCTGAAATGGAAGTTTCACCTGATGCTGTTGTTAGGACAAAAATACTTGAAGATTATTATAAAGATGGTAAATCAAGTGATGTATTAAAAGATGGTACAGTAGATAATCCATATGTATTTGAAGTGGCTTCATACGATAAATATGGTAATTTAGCTGAAACTTTACAAGAAGTAGTAGGAATTAAAGTATCTAAAAAAGGAGGAGATGAAGTTGAAGATACTACCTCAGAAACAGATAAATCAACTGGATATAGAAAATATACCTCTCAAATAACTGTTTCTGGTACATATGTTGTAAGCACTGATAAATCTGGTCCACAAGGATTATATTTACCTAATGAATCAATATTCATTGTTCATCCAGGTGTTATCGATTTATCTAAATTAGTCGTAAAAGAAAGAGCCACTCCAATTAAAGCAGGAAGTAAGCCAGCTATAACAATTGAAGCATTTGATAAATATGGTAATGCTCTATATGTTGATAATTATGTAAATAAATTCACTGCAACATTCATTGATGCAAATAATGAAGAACATGACTCAACAGGTGCTTTTGATTCTTTAATTGAAAAAGTTGTCTATACTTCTACTACACCTGTTACTATTGTCGGTAATGTTAAAGTAACTTTAGTATATGACAAAACACAAAAAGTTGATACATCTAATGTTATCATTGTTGTAGAACCTGGTGACCCAGACCCAACAAAATCAATATTAACTCGTGAAGTAACCAAAGGCTCATTTACTCAATATAAAAATGGAGATAGTTTCTCTGTTGATGTTAATGAACCATTAATCTTAAATGTTACTTTATATGATAAATACAATAACTTTATTTCAAATATACCTAATAAAGCAAATGTAGATGATCCTTTATTATCTGGTAATAAAATGACTCCGATAAGTTTCAATGTTAGTAAATATACTTCATATTTCGGATTAGATTTTAATGAAAATGAAAAAGCAATTCATATTTATCAACATTTAGTAAAAGGTACTTATGATTTAACCTATGATGTAAAATATGATTCAGATAAAGCTTCATTTAAATATTATGTAGTAGTTACAAATGGAGATGATAAACATGGTAATGGACCATATGTTATTGAAAAATGCGTTTTAACTCCTAAAAAAACATCTTTCGTTGCAGGAAATTATGAAGAATTTACTTTAGAATTAAGAACTGAAGAAGGTTTATTATATAATGATGATATAGATATTGATGAAGATATTGAAATCGGAATAAATAAATTAGATCCATCATTTAGCAAAGAAGTTGTTAAAGCTGGTTCTGACTATGGAATATATACTATTACTATTTATTCTGAGAAAAAAGGAGATTATTCTATGGATGTATTTTTAACTGATCCTAAATCAACTGAAGGAGAAAAAGGAAATGTAGGTCCAGCTGAATATACTGTTTATCCAGATAAAGTACCATGCAAAAATTATACTAAGATAATAAGACAACCTGAATCAATAATACCAGCTGATGAAAACTTCGAAATTCATTTTACTTTAGCAGATAAATTTAATAATTCATTCAAAGGAAGAAATGATATAATAGATAATTCTTATTTAACTTTATTAAATAATGAATATCCTATATCAGTAATTTCTATGTCATTAGATGCATTAGATGATGATAAAGAAGCTTATAAATTAGTAATATATCCAAAATATCCTCCAAATAAAATGGTAATGAACGTTAAATATAATGATGGAGAAAATTCTGTATATTGCTTCATGGATGATATTATAGTGAATATTCAATCAACTATTGATTATTACCAAACTCAAATTGTATCTAAAAATAAAGAAAGAATATATGTCGGAGAATTATTAGATATGTGGTTATATACATTTGATAAGAAAGGAGAATGCTTCGATGATGGTAAAGATTATAGTCCTTATTTCGAAATTAAAGTTACTGGCCCAGCCGATTCACCTAATTTATTTACTAAAGTATACCAAGTTGAAAAAACAAAAAAAGAAGCCAATGGTGAATGTAATAATGAATACAAGATAATTACTGCTGATGATGATATATATAAATATGCTGGTGATTATCTTATTCAAGTATATGGGAATAATCTTTTAATTGGTCAAAATAACCAAGTATGTATTCCATTAGGATATTCATTATTCAATTTAGAATATGACTTTGACCCTGAACATATTTCAGTAACTGATATGGTAAAATTCAAAATTACAGGAACTGATAAATATGGAAATAAATTAACTGACCCATTACTTAATGATCTTACCATAGAATTAACCGATGATACTAATTCATATAACGAAACTGACTTAGAAGCTGATAAATATGAAATTAAATCAGGAGAATTAAATTATGAATTAGAAATTCATAAAGCTGGAACATACCAAATGCATATGTATTACAATGGTACTGAAATAACAGTAGTCAATGGTGATGAACCTTTACCCAAATTAACTGTAGAACCAGGACCGTGTCGGGCAGAAGATAATTCTCATGTATATATACCTAATAGCAAAAAATATGTATCTGTTAGACCATTTAGTTTTTCTTTTGAATGTTATGATGAATATGATAACAAAATTACTACTGGTGGTGAAGAATTTGTCGTTACAGGAAAAATGGAATATAATGATGTAGAATTAACTTCTCTTGAAATAGAAGATAATAATGATGGCTCATATACTGTATCATTTGTTCCTGATTATCCATCAATTTATTATATCTCATTATCAAATGATGGTCTAAAATATGGTAATGATATTCAATTAGAATTTGTTAAAAGAACATGTTCAGGTTCTACTCCTATATTATGTGCTAATAATGAATGTGCTACAGATTATCTTTCATGTATTCAACCACCTAATGGATGTAATATATCTGCTCCATTCCTTTGTAAAGTTGATGGTGTTGAAACCTGTGTTAAATCTCAAACTGATTGTGATTGTCCAACTGGATATATTAAATGTGACTATATGAAATATTGTGTTCCAGAAGATAGAGAAGATATGTGTCCTATATTTTTGGAATTCAAATGTCCAAAAAGAGGAGCTGAAAGACAAGCTGATGGTATTTGTAGATCTGAAGGCGGTAGACCTCCAAGTCAATTGGTATGCCCTTATGGTAAAGTACTTTGTGCTGATTTAACTTGTAAAGATAATTATGATGAATGCCCTAGATCTGATATATTAACTAAGAAGGTAAGATGTGTTGATCAAACTCAAACCGATTCAAATAGTCTATGCCCATCTACTATTACTTGTACTAATCCTGATTATGTTGTTTGTCCTGATACTAAATGTGTTGAAAATGAAATCATGTGTGGACCTATGCTTGAATGCCCAATTGATTATCCTTATCTTTGTTCTACGAATATTTGTGTTGCAGAATCTAAATTTTGTGGTAAACGTATCTCTTGTTCTGAACCTTATTCATTATGTGAAGATCACATTTGCAGAGAAAACTGTGATGCTTAAAAATTTTAATGATTATTTTTGCTCCTTATTAAGTTATTAAATTTATTAATTATTTTAATTTATTATTATTGTTATTCCATTATTATATAATATAAACGGTTAGTTAAAATGTATATTAATTATTATTAAAATTCTTTTATTTTTTTACAATTCAAAATTATTAAATAAATATTTAATAATTTTTTTTATTAAATATATTATAATTTATTTTTAAAAAAAATTTATACAATT
>JAFXSE010000005.1 GCA_017525855.1 Bacilli bacterium | reverse complement strand
ATCGTCACATAATGGGTCTTCTAAATTATAATTACTTATAGAATATGTTAGATTATTCGGAAGACCAGAAATATTTAAAATACCCATTTCAACATTACCTAAATTAAGAACTTTGACATCATAAGTTATTGATGAATTAGCATTTGGTAAAGTTACACTACTATAAATATCTTTTACATTATAATCTTCATAATGTGATATTCCATCATTAGTAGCATTTGATAAAAATATTCCTCCAATTCTAACATCCTTATGAACTCTAACAGTTGCACTAATTCCATATATTCCTAAATTGTTAGAAAAAGCTGAATAGCAAATTGTTAAAAATACAACTACAAATAAAATTACTGGAATTACTAATTTTACATATTTATTTTTAACACTATATCTTTTTTTCATAAAACTTCTCCTTATTCACTAAACCCACTAAACTAACTACATATCCTTACAGTAGACTAACCAATGTTTAATATTCTATTATATGAACAAGTTTAACATTTTTATTATCACGTTTGTAAATGATCTTTAAATGAAAGTACATCTTCTAACCTCGCAGAAAACATATATAATAAAACTAAATAAAACATTAAAAACAATTCTTTATCACTAAGTATTAATATTATAATTTTAATTTCTTAATAATATTTTTCATATTCATAAACTTATCTATATTACTCTATGAGTATAACATATAAATAGCAGAAATTACATATTTATTTAAAAATTTTATATCATTGACTAATATTTATTGATAAAAAAAATACTATTTATGATATAATTCTGTTGAAATGGATGTGATATTGTGAAAAAAATATTTGGAGGAATTAATTTAAGTTGGCCAAAGGTAATTGTTATGGCTATCATTATAGGAATTTATACAGCTATAATGGCAATGATACCTATAGTTAAAGATACATCATTTAGTGATTTGACAGTTACATTTGAAGTATGGATATTTTTAGGGATATTTATTATTATAAATAGTAAATCAGCAATAGATTCAGCATTAAAGTGTTTTATATTCTTTCTTATAAGTCAACCATTAGTTTATCTGATTCAAGACATGATTAAAAATAGTAACTTATTTATGACTTATTATAGATTTTGGATTCCTTGGACAATAGCAACAATTCCTATGGGCTTTATTGGATATTATATGAAAAAAGATAAATGGTGGGGATTATTAATTCTTATTCCAATGTTATTATTAACTGGAAAAGAATGTGCCGGGTATTTCTCAAAAACTATGTTTTCTTTTCCAAGACATATCGTAACTACTATTTTTTGTATAAGTGCACTAATTATTTATCCATTAGCTATTTTTAAAAATAAAAAAATAAAAATAGTTGGAGAAACAATAAGTGTAATTATAATTATTATTATGTCTGTTATATGTTTTATAAATCCACCTATATATAGTACAGATATATTATATGATGGTGAAAAATATCAATTTGATGATTCATATAAGGTTTATTTAGTGGATAATAAATATGGAGATTTGAGCATAAAATATGAAGATAGTCTTGAAGCTTGGATGGTTCATGCAGAATTTAAGAAAGCAGGTAAAACTGAATTTGTGTTAGAATCACCTGATGGAGAAAAGACTAAATTTGATATTTATATCAGAAGAGATACATATTCTATAAAAGAAAAGAAGTAATTAATCACACTTTTATTTATAATACTAATACAAACAAAAAAAAAGAAGATAATCTTCTTTTTTTATATGAAAAAGTTTAGGATATTACCATTACTATATTATTTTTTTATTAATAAATAATATCATATATAAATCAAAAGAGAATAAAATATACTATAATGATAGCAAATGATACTAACCTACAATTTTAGAAGCAAGTTAAACCTTCTTAAATAAGAAAGGAGCGAAAACAATGAAATATAATATTATTGATATTATAAATAAAGATTTGACAGAAACTAAACTAAAAGAAATAGTTAATAAAAAATTATACAAAATTATTGAATTTTTGGAGTTTAATGTTAATTATTATGAATAAACGTTATAACATTATTTACTATAAGAGCAGCTTTAAACATAATTATTACATTAAAGATGAATAAAAAAATATTAAGAGTTGGTATTTATTTAAGACTATCTAATGAAGACAGAGATAAAAGGAATAGAAAAGATGACAGCGAATCTATTAAAAATCAACGGAATATGCTCACCCAATATATTAATAGACATCCTGAATTTGCACTAACAGATGAATATTGTGATGAAGATTTATCTGGTGCCGGAACTTATAGACCTGAATTTGAAAGACTAATTAGAGATTGTGAAAGCAAAAAACTTGATATTGTATTATGCAAAAGCCAATCAAGGTTTTCAAGAGATATGGAAATAGTTGAGAAATATATCAATAACAAATTTAAAGAATGGAATATCAGGTTTATCGGATTATCTGATAATGCGGATACTACAATTCTAGGTAATAAAAAATCACGACAAATAAACGGCCTAGTTAATGAATGGTACTTAGAAGATGTTTCAAATAATATAAGAAGTGCTTTTCATACTAAAATGAAGCAAGGTGAATTTATTTCTCCCTTCGCCCCATTTGGTTATGAAATTGACTCAAATAATAATAACAAACTAACAGTTGATCCCGTTGCTTCTGAAATTGTAAAAAACATCTATAATTTATATCTAACAGGACTAGGATTTACAGGTATTGCTAAATATTTAAATAGTAAAAAAACACCTTGTCCATCACTATATAAATACCAAAAAGGCATTAAATTAAATATAATTAGTAATAGACCACGTGAAGAAATAAAATGGAATATAAATGCAATTAAGACAATTTTAACTAATGAAGTTTATCTAGGACATTTAATACAAGGCAAAAGAACTACAGTTAGTTATAAAAACCATAAAATCAAAAACAAAAACAAAAGTGAATGGATAAGAGTCCTAAACACTCACGAAGCTATCATTGATAAAGAGACATTTAGTAAAATACAAATCGCTATGAAAGAAAGAACAAAAGCTATAAGTACAACAGGAAAAATTCATATCTTCTCTGGTAAGGTATTTTGTTTAGAATGTAAACACTATATGCGAAAAAAGAACTCATCTAAGCACGAATATCTAGTATGTTCTAATAATCGTGATGGATATGATGATTGTATAAACAAATCTTCAATTAGATATGATTTACTGGCTGATTTAGTTTTACAAACAATTAACAAAAAAATAAAAATATTCTACGATGAAGAAAAATTAAATAATATAGATTCTAAAAAGAAAGACAAAAGATTTAATAACAAGATTAAATCATTAGAAAAACAACGAGTAGATTATGAAAAGAAAGTTATTAAAACTAGGAATTATTTAAAGAGTTTGTATGAAGATAAGGTTAATGGTATTATTACAAAAGAACAATTTAAAGATTTAATTACTGATTATAATAAAAATGAAGATGATTATAGCAATGAAATCAAAAGTATCAATGAAGAAATTACCTATTATAAAATGAAACAAAAATCTTTAAATAATAATAAACAAATATTTAGTAAATATCAAAAATTAGAAAATTTAAACAGAGTTATCATTGATGAGTTTATAGATAAAATCTATATTGGAAAGTTAAACAAAAAAGCAAACACAAGAGACATTCAAATTAAGTGGAATTTTTAATAAATATATCCCCCTCCTTCCATTACTTTGAAAGTTTTAAGGGAAATGATAAGTGTCTTAACTACATTCAAACAGTTGCTTTAATAAGGACACTTGCAATTAGACCAGATATCTTACTATTAGATGAAGCGTTCTCTGCACTTGATTCACAATCAAGATTAAAAGTAAGTGAAGATGTATATAAAATAATTAAAAATGAACACAAGACAGCCATAATGATAACACATGATATAAACGAGGCAATAACACTATCAGAAAGAGTAATCGTCTTATCCAAAAGACCATCAACAGTCCTAAATATTTATGAAATACAATTTGAAAATAAGAGAAGCACACTAACAACAAGAAAAGAAAAAAACTACAATGAATACTATGACAAAATATGGAAGGACTTAAATCATGAAATTAACTGAACATGAAATATATCTTAACAAAATAAAAAAAGAGAAAAAATTGATTACTTTTTTTCAAATTTTAATTATAATTTCATTCTTATTAATTTGGGAACTATTAAGTGATTTTCACTTAATTAATTCTTTCCTTTCATCATCACCAAAAGAAGTAATAAAAACAATAATAAGTCTAATACAAGATAAAACTCTTTTCAAACACATATCAATAACATTATACGAAACATTAATAAGTTTTATAATAACTTCAACATTTGGTTTCTTAATCGCAACAACAATGTGGTTTTTTAAAAAACTATCTAAAATAATAGACCCATATCTCACAATTTTAAATGCTTTACCTAAAGTAGCTTTAGGCCCATTAATTATTATCTGGATTGGAGCGAGCACAAACTCTATAATATGTATGGCACTTCTTATTTCCTTATTCATTACTATTATTAATATATACAATGGATTTACATCAGTAAATAAAAACTATATAACACTCTTAAAATCACTAAACGCATCAAAAAAAGATATATTTATAAAAGTAATAATACCAAGTAATAAGAAAAACTTAATAAGTTGTACAAAAATTAATATTAGTATGACTTTAATAGGAATCATAATGGGAGAACTATTAGTATCCAAAGAAGGATTAGGTTATTTAATAATGTATGGATCACAAGTATTTAATATTAATTTAGTAATCACTAGTGTATTTATTTTAGGGGTTATAGCCTTTTTAATGTATGAATTAATTACAAAAATTGAAAGCAAAATAACAAGATAATTAAACAAAAAAACATTCACTATGAATGTTTTTTTGTAACTTTCAGTAATCCCTTTTCTAATTCTTCTAATGCTCTACCAATATTCTTTTTACATTTATATTCCCCTTCAGGCATTTGATAGTAGTTTGTTTTAGAGATTTCCTTACTTCGTCTGGCCGCTATATGCACAAGTTCATATTTTGAATCGACGATATTAAGCAATTTATCTATTGATGGATAAATCATGGTATCACACTCCCTATGTTAATAGTATACCATTATTTACACGCAATCAAGTAAATCGACAAAATTAGACATTTTAATTGACAAAAAAATCTAAACAATTCACATTTTGTTTTACAAAACAACTTTACTACCATCTTCTGTTTCTTTTTCTTTTTGATTATCACTTATATTACTATAATTTTCACTCATTCTGATAGTGTATTACCTATTTATTTCACCACCTTTGAGCTATGAAGAAGAAACAATGATATTTTGATACTGTTTACTAAACAATGTTTCCAAATAAATCACTAATTGTAAATTTTTCATTATATTTATTATCTAAAGAAAACACGATTGACACTTGTTTTGATGAATTAGAAATACCTTGAGTCATACCACTACTTCCAACAACAACCATTTTTCCTACGTTCATTGCAAAAGAACCAATATCTATATCAATATCTGTACTTATCTTGAAGAACTTAATTCACTCCTTTTAAAATAAAAAAAATAAAACATGAATTAATTGTAACTCATGTTTCTATTAAAACTACTATTGAAATTGTGAACAAGAACCACATTGAACATTACTTACTACATTTTCTTCACAGCAAGAATATTCAGGTCTATATGTATGTTTATATACATGATGATTAATTATTCTTGTTTTTATTGGACATACATGGGGTACTTCATGCACAAAAGTTCTGTGAATACATCTTTCACGAGGTGCTTCACAAGCAGGCATACCAATATCCATAGGTTGATTCATTCCCATATTACTTTGATTCAAATTGAAATCAACATCATTATAAGAAAAATTATTATTACCATTAATACTAGAATCAAAGTCCATAGTACTATTTAAATTTTGATCTTGAAACATCACATATCCTCCTATCTAAATTATTATATGATAGGAAATATAAAGTGTAATAATATAAAAGCCTATAATATTACTTAGTTTTAGAAGTATTATTATTTTTCTCAAAATATTTGTTAAATAAAGTAATAGGAGTATCTAAATAAACAGAATGAAGTTCTTTTCCACCAAAAATTCCTTCATCTATTTTTAAATCATATAAAATTATAATTGAATAATCATCTAACATCTCTAAGAAATTATAAAGAGCTTCTTTTTGCTTTGATGAAATATTATTAGGTAACAAAAATCTTCCAGTCTTCCCATGCGTTATTTCACCTTTATCATTAAAACTAGTAGTGTTTAAGAAAACAATATGATTAAAATAATAACAATAGAAAAACGCAATAGATTCAGGAGTATGTCTCCTACTAAGTCTTTTAAAAATAGGAACTTCAGGATAATTATCTTTAGCAAAATCCAATAAGTATGTAGCATGAAAATTTCCATCTTTTATTTTACCAATACGCTCTATTTTACCTTCAATTATTCCAGATTCAGTTTTTTCTTTTCCATATATAAAAACTATTTTCTCATTAATCATATATTTTTCTCCTAAAATGGCATCTTAAAATTACCGTTTTTCATCTGTTTCATCATTTTTTTCATTTGATCAAATTGAGTCAATAATTTATTAACTTCCTGTACCGATAAACCACATCCCTTAGCAATTCTACTCTTACGACTAGCTTTGATTATTTCAGGATGACGTCTTTCTTCCTGTGTCATTGATAAAACAATTGCTTCTACATGAGCCATTTGTTTAGGATCAATCTTAACATTATTAAGTCCCATTTTAGAAACACCTGGTATAAGCTTTAATAAATTCTCAAGTGGTCCTAATCTCTTCATCTGTTTCATAGTTGCTAAAAAGTCTTCCAAATCAAATTTCCCTTGCTGTAATCTTTTTGCTGTTTTTTCAGCCTCTTTTTCATCAATTGCTTCTTGAGCTTTTTCCACAAGAGAAACAATATCCCCCATGCCAAGAATTCTTCCTGCCATTCTCTCAGGATCAAATGACTCAAGTCCATCTAGTTTTTCACTAACACCAATATACTTTATAGGAACATTAGTTAAATGTCTAACAGATAAAGCAACACCACCTCTAGTATCACCATCTAATTTAGTTAGAATAACACCAGTTAACTTAAGTTTGTCATTAAACCCTTCAATAACATTTATAGCATCTTGACCCATCATAGAATCAATAACTAGCAATACCTCTTGAGGATTAATTTCATTATAAATATTATCTAATTCCTCCATCAAGTTATCATCTATATGAAGTCTACCAGCAGTATCTATTAATACATAATCATACCCATTCTCTTTAGCATAACCAATGGCGTTACGACTTATTTCAACAGGATTATTCTTTCCTTCTTCATAAACTTCAATATTTAATTGCTTACCTATTTGTTTTAATTGATCAATTGCAGCAGGTCTATACACATCACAAGCAACAAGAAGAGGTTTCTTACTATGCTTTTTTCTAAGCAGATTAGAAAGTTTTCCAATAGTAGTAGTTTTACCACTACCTTGAAGTCCTACTAACATAAGTACTGCAGGGTTTCCCTTCATATTAAGAGGAGCACTTTCGCCACCAAGCAATTCTTTTAGTTCGTCATTAACAATTTTAACAAACAAATCCCCTGGATTAATACTCTTCTGTACCTCTTCACCTAAAGCCTTTTCTTTTACTTGACTAGTAAATTCTTTAACAACTTTATAATTTACATCAGCCTCAAGTAAAGCAAGACGCACTTCTCTCATTACTTCACTAATATTATCCTCAGTTATTTTTCCATAACCTTTAATCTTATGTATTGCACTCTGTAATCTATCACTTAAATTTTCAAACATTTATATCACCACCTATTATTATATAAGAAAACACTTAATTTTAAAAGAAAAAAAACAGGTATTATAATAAATTAAAAGCATACCATTTAAGTATGCTTAATTATAACTATTGTTCAACAACTGTATTATCTCCAAAACCTTCCATCAAATTAGGTGTTACATTCTGTCCTGCAGGAATAATAATATCAGGCTGTTTTTGAGGCATTTCTATATTTGGTGTAAGACCAACTTCTGTATTAATAAGACTTTGAGTTTTAGGAATATTAATAATACTACTATTAATAGGAATCTGAGGTGTTTCGTTTGGATGTAAACTTCCATCATCTACATTAGCATTATAGTTTTCCACACTATTATACTCATTCATACCATCTTTTTTAGAATCATCTTCTTCAGCCAGTTTAGTCAAATTCATGAACAAAGGTTTATTATCTTCTTTTGCTTCAGTTTTTTCTACTTCGTCAGGTTGATTAATAAATTGAAAAGATTGTCCTTGCTGTACAGGCTGACTAGGAACAGATGGAACTTGAGGAATACTTACTACTGTATCTGTAGTTTTTTCCATCATAACTGGTGCATTATTAGTTTGCTGAATTGGAGGCTGAACAACCATTTGAGGCCCTATATTTTGCGATTGAATTTTAGGTATATTTTGAGGTTGTTGATAAGTTTGCTTATTACTTCCACCATTCCAAATAGATACAACATCACAGTTACCACTCTTAGGAGCCGGATTAGGCATTTGAAGTCTTACAATTAATGGTATAGTAAATGCTTGTCCAAATGCAAGACAAGTACCTGACTGTAACGTTTTTTGTTTCTCTACTATTTCATCACTAATATTAGGCACCATTTTTCTAATATAATCAACATCAGCAGGGTGATTCATCTTAAATATTAAGAAATTAGAACATTGTGAAATAACAGTATCACTCATTTCAACTGGTCTTTGTGTAATAAGACCTAATATAACACCATACTTACGCCCCTCTTTTGCTATTCTGTCAAATATATTATATCCAATTAAGAAAGTATCTGTATCATTTTGAATATATCTATGAGCTTCTTCAACTATCAAATGGAAAGGAATACTAGCTCTATTAGACAAACCTTTAGCAAAACTAAATATAAGTCTAGAATAAATTTTTACAATAACTTTAGCAAAAACATCATCAACATCATCTAAATTAATATTTACAAATTGATATTTCTTTCCATTAGTAATTAATAATGACGAAACAAATTGCTCTAAAGTAACAAAGGATTGATAATCAAAATATTTAGCATTATTACCTACAATTAATTCATGTAATCTTACTTTAATAGTTACACCATCACCATAAGTATTTTCATTTCTTAACCAACCTTCACTAATTAAAGTAAAGTTTAAAGCCTTCTCTAACGTATTTAAATCAAAGAATACATTACCTTTGGGTTCATAATCATCATATTCTTCTTTTATAAATTTATTTAAATACTCAGTCATAAGTACACTTTCAGTAAAATTACCAAACTGATCAATTAAAAAACATTCTCTAAACTTTCTTGTATACCCAACACCTTGAATTACAGATTCCAAATTAAATTCTGGGGTAGAACAAGAAGCAATTATTGAAAATATTTCATTTCTTTTATTAGGTGCTGTTTCATTTGTATAAAGAATTGTCATGATAGCTTTAGCTATTAAATGATTTTTATATTGATTAGCATCTGTTTCTTCTTCAGAAAATATTCTAGCTAATTTTAACATTCTTTCAATTATTGGTAATTGAGAATGACTTGTAACATTTAAAAGTAAAGCCAAATCTTGTTCATTAAGCAAATAAATTGGTACTCTTAATTTCTCTGCAAATGGATCTATCTCATTTGTAGATATAAATCTATAACTATAATTTGAATTAATACTAGATAAATCTTTAAAAGCATTATAGTATTCAGCAGAAGAATCAAACATAATTATATTAGATTTATATGGAAACAATCTTTGATCTTCAAACATATTTTGAAATATTCTAGTAACACCACAACTCTTACCAGAACCACTATTACCAAATATGGCAAAATGATTACTAAAGAACCCATTTACATCCATAAACACTTCTCTATCATTATAAAAAGGGCTATTACCAAGAAGCATATAACCATTATCATTTTTACCAGTAACTAAAGGTATTTCCTCTTGTGATATCACACGACAACTAGCATCAAGAGTAGGTTTTCTTAAAGTTCCACCAATTAACTTTCCATCCCTTATTTCACCTAAAAATCTAATCTTAACTAAATCTCCATCTAAATCGTCTACTTCTCCTAAAATCTTTTTTTCTTGATCTTCAAAAATAACATGTAAGTTCATTAAATTAAATGTTATATCAGCATCTTCTCTTAATTTTACATTTGCACATCTATCACTAATATATACGATTTTATCAAACATATAAGCCCTTCTTTCTACTCTCTTTTACCATATCATAATTATACTATTTATAAAAAAAACTTGCAAGAAAAAATAAGATTATGGAAACAAAATATCCATAATCTCATTTTTTAATTTTTCATCTTTTATTAACTCTAATATTTTATTATTTTTATTATATAAGTTTAATTTTAACTCATACTCATCTAACTTGCTTCTTATAGTACTCAATTGTTTAGAAATCGCGTTACGACTAATATTATAATTTTCACTCATCTCACTAAGTGATAAATTATTAAAATAATAATCCTCAAAATACTCACATTGCTTTTCTGTTAAAAGATTTTTATACAAATCATATAAACTATTGTAATATACTAACTCATCCATTTTATATACCTATAATTGTAATAACCGCTAAAGCTAGTAATAATAAACCTAATACAAAGTATACAAGAGTTAAAAGTTTTCTTTTATATACATAATAATTATTATATCCTGTAATAAGCATAGTTAACCCCAAACTTATTTGTAAGGCTGACATAAAATTTTTATTAAAGAAATATATAATCAAGAAAACTAAAGTAATAACAGATAAAATAAATTGAACAAAAAGTGTTACCACAATATGTTTTTTTGCATTTATAATTGTCTTTTCTATATTTACATTTTTATCTAAATTACTATTTTGTTTTTTTTCTCTTTTCATAATTACCTCCTAAAGATCTTTAAATAAACCATAAATATATTTTTCTATATCAAATACCTGTAGGTCATCTTCGCCTTCTCCAAGCCCAATATATTTAACTGGTATATTTACTTCATCTTTTATTGCCAGAACAATGCCTCCTTTAGCTGTTCCATCTAGTTTTGTAAGTACAATTCCTGTAATATTTGTAATTTCTTTAAAATTTTTTGCTTGACTAATACCATTTTGACCAGTAGTAGCATCAATCACCAAAAGTGTTTCATGAGGTCCATCCTCTATTTGAGTACCAATTACTCTATTAATTTTTTCCAATTCTTTCATTAAATTAACCTTATTCTGTAATCTACCAGCAGTATCTATTAAAACAACATCATAATTCTCATTCTTTGCTTTTACTAATCCATCAAAAACTACACTAGCAGGGTCTGAACCTTGATCTTTACCATAAAAATCAACATTTATTCTTTTTGCCCAATCTTCCAATTGTAAAACAGCTCCAGCTCTAAAAGTATCTCCACCAACAAGTAATACTTTCTTTCCTTCTTTTTTCATTTTAGATGCAATTTTAGCAATAGTAGTAGTCTTTCCTACTCCATTTACTCCAACAAATAACACTACTGTTGGGCCAGATTCATTGAAATTAATTTTATTAACCAAAACATCTTCATTAACATATATTATAAACAACTCATCAATTATTATTTCTTTTAAATCTTCTGTAGATTCTATTTTTTCATGTTTAACTCGATTTCTTAATCTATCTATAAAAGACATAACTGTATTAACACCAATATCAGCCATAATAAGTATTTCTTCTAATTCATCAAAATAATCATCAGTTATCTTTTTATATTTATTAGTAAGAGATGCAAGTTTACTTACAAAGCCCTCTCTTGATTTAGTAAGACCTTTTTCATATATTCTAACTTCCTCTAATTGCTGTTGTTTCTTATTTTTCTTTTTATCTTCCTTTTTCTTTTTCTTTAATTCTTTTTTAGAAACCTTCTCTTCTTCATAAACTTTTTCATTTTCTTGATTATCATCTTTTTGTTCTAACTCATCTTGACTATCTATTTCGTAATCATCATCTTTTTCTTCAATACTTTCTTCCTGTTCATATGCTTCATTTTCTTCGACTTCTTTATCTTCTTCTTTTGAAAACATATTTTTTATTTTTTTAAATAATCCCATTATCTCATCTCCTTAAGTAACTCTTTACTATTGTATCACAAAGAAAGAATTAAAAAAACAAATTATATAAATTTATCAACATCATTTTCTTGAAAAAATACATATTATATGTCATTACAAAAAAACAATTGAACATCAAAATTATCTACAGGTTATATTTGTCGAAGAAAATAAAAAGCAAAAAAAGGATGAATAATTTATATTATTATGTTATAATATATTTGTAGATGGGTTACTTGTGAAGGATTAACGATGTGTTGGCAATGCCAGTAAGCATATTTATATATGTGAGCATTCATCTCGCCTGGGGTACCCATCATTTTTATTTCAAAGAAAAAAGCAATTACAAATTTGTAATTGTTTTTTAATTTAACAATCTGTATAGTAATAATGTACCGTTAATTTTTTAATCTTACCATCTTCTAATTCCGTTTTATATCCTGCACCATTTCTATATAATGGTGTATTTACATCCTCTGGAGCATCAACAATAACTTCACCTTTCTTTTCTTCTTTGAACTTATCATATGCTTCACCAAAAATTGCTCTCATAACTCTTTCAAAACTTTTATGTTCTTCTGAACTATCTTCTTCTTTTGGAGCAGTAATTTGTCTTATTAATTCTTCTTTTACAGCTTTAGCAGAAACTTTTCCTTTAACATCTACTTCAAATATTTTAGAGTAGTCATCTTTTTTACACAAAAAACTTAAACAAGGATCTAAAACATATTCTATTCCATTATAATTAAAACAAATCCATGAGTGATAATATTCTGGAGTTCTTTCATCAAAATATAAATTACCTCGTTCAATATAATCATTATCATTTAAGAATACTATAACTGATTCAGTTGTCTGCCAACACCAACCCATAAGTTTTCCAACAGGCATTAATTGAAATAATGAACCTTCATAATCACCTAAAACTTCAATATGTAAATTATTAAGTTTTTGCATTAAATACTCTATAACTTTAGAATCAATTCTTTTAGAATGTAATATTCTAAATTTTTCTTCTTCGGTTAGTGGCTTTTTAGAAAGCACTTTTCCTAGTATTTC
Source organism: Bacilli bacterium (assembly GCA_017525855.1). Next base: position 76,698 of record JAFXSE010000005.1, on the reverse strand, counting down.
ATTAATTCCAAACATTACAAAATCCCCCTTTGAATAGCACATATTATATATTATTTTTATGTTTTTTGCAAATTTTTGTCTCAAAATTTTACCACCTAGACAAAATAACTTTTATATAGTATAATGTTAGCGTTAGTTCTTTTACGAGTAAAATTAACAAGAAAGGAGAAAAAATAATTTATGAATCAAAATAAACCTAATGGAACAAAAGTTGTTGTTTTAGGAGGTTTAGGTGAAGTCGGAAAAAATATGTATTGTGTAATGCATAACGACTCTATTGTTATTATTGATGCCGGTGTTAGTTTTCCAGAAAGTGAACTTATGGGAGTAGACTATGTCCTTCCTGATTTTACTTTTCTCAAGGAAAACGAAGATAAAATAAAAGCTTTATTAATTACCCATGGTCATGAAGATCATATAGGTAGCATTCCTTTTTTAGTACAAAGTCTAAATATACCTGCTATATATGCTCCACGCCATGCTAAAGAATTAATTGCTGTAAAACTTGAAGACAGAAATATTCGTTATGATACACTTTATGCATATGATGGCAATACAAAATTAAAGTTTGATGATATAGAAGTTGAGTTTTTCCTAATTACTCACTCCGTACCAGATTCGCATGGTATAAGCGTAACTACTCCAGATGGAAGAATAGTTACAACAGGAGACTTTAAATTTGACCTAACTCCTATTGGACCAATGGCTGACTTATACAAAATCGCAACTCTAGGACATGAAGGCGTAGACTTACTTATAAGTGAATCAACTAATGCCTTAAACGAAGGATTCTCAACTAGTGAATCAAAAGTAGATAATGCCCTAAATGATATGTTCGATCAATATCCTAGTCAAAGAATAATAATTGCAACTTTTGCATCAAACGTATATCGTGTAAAACATATCTTTGATACGTGTTATAAACACAACAGAAAAGTCTGCCTATTCGGAAGAAGTATGGAAAACAATATCAAAATATCTATTCAAGGTGGATATATTAACCATAAAGAAATAATTATAGAACCAGAAGAACTAAATAATTACAAACCAGGTGAAGTAGCTATACTATGTACTGGTACTCAAGGAGAACCACTTGCAGCGCTTTCACGCATGTCAAATGGCACACATAAATACGTTAAATTAAGACCAGATGATATTGTAATATTCTCATCAAGTGCCATTCCTGGTAACGCTTTAAGCATTTCAAAAATAATTAATAGGCTATGTTTAAACGGTGTAAGCGTATATACAAATAAATCATTTAGTGACCTACATACATCAGGACATGCTAACGAAGAAGAATTAAAACTAATGATCAGACTAATTCAACCAAAATACTTAATGCCATTTCACGGAGATTATAGAATGCTAAAACACCATGCCAATATAGGTATAGAATGTGGTATACCAAAAGAAAACACTTTTGTAATCAAAAATGGAGATTCTCTAAACTTAAACAACCATGTTGTAACAAAAGGAGAAAGTTACTCAGGAAATGATATTTATGTAGATGGTAATAGAATTGGAGAAATTGGTGGAGCAGTTCTTAGAGACCGTAAAATAATGGCAAACGATGGAATATTAGTTGTAATAATTAATGTAGATATGAAAAAACATGAATTATTAATCAAGCCAAATATAACTACAAGAGGTTTTATTCAAGTAAATGAAAATGAAGAATTATTGAAAAAAATTGAAAACTATGCTGAAAACATCGTAAAAGAACAACTAAAAAATTCACATTCTACATTTGCTATGATAAAATCAGAATTAACAGCCGAATTAATACCATACATAAATGAATTAACAGGAAGAAGACCAATTGTACTTCCAATAATATTAGATATCAAAAAAGAAGCTAAAATTGAAGTTGAAACCATTTAGCTTCTTTTTTTATACTCTTATACTTTAATGAATCAGGATTACTTTTAATTTCTTTCAACCTATCATTTAAAATATCATATTGCTTTCTATAAGTTAAAAAACAAAATTCCCATTCAAGCGCTGTTGCTTCACTTTCTAATATAGAACCCGTTTTATAATAATCATATAAATGTCCCGCTTCATGAATTGCAATAGACATAGTTAAGTCATTTATAACCTCAGGTACAATTAATGATATATCACCACATTTTTCATAAATACCAAAAAATTCTATATTATTAATATCAATAAATTTAATACATTTAATTAAAAGTTGAAAATACTCATCATCACTACATAAATCTAAAATTTTAATTACACTAATTAATTCTTCCATGACTAAACTAAAAGAGGCTATTTTGCCTCTTCTTGAGCTCTTATCTCTCTTACAACAGTTATTTTTATAGTACCAGGATATTTCATAGTACTTTCAACTTGCTCTTTTATTTCTCTAGCAATTGTATGTGCACCTAAATCATCTACATCTTCAGGTTTAACTATAACTCTTAATTCTCTACCAGCCTGAACAGCAAAAGCTTTTTCTACACCTTCAACTTTATTTCCCACTTCTTCAAGTTGAGTAAGTCTCTTAATATAGTTTTCTAAAGAATCATTTCTAGCACCAGGACGTGAAGCACTTAAACTATCAGCAATAGCAACAATGCTAGCTATTATACTTTCACTTGGCTTATCGCCATGATGAGATTCAATTGTATTTATAACCACTAAATCTTCATGATATTTACGAGCTATTTCAGCCCCCAACTCAACATGACTACCTTCAACATCATGATCTATAGCTTTACCAATATCATGTAAAAGTCCTGCTCTTTTAGCAAGAGTTACATCTTCACCAAATTCGCTAGCAAGAAGTCCAGAAAGTTGAGCTACTTCAATTGAATGAGCTAAAACATTTTGACCAAAACTTGTTCTAAAATGAAGTTTACCAACCAATTCTATTAATTCATTGTCCATCTTAGTAAGTCCTAATTGGAATAAAGCATCATTACCAAACTCCATTATCTTCTGCTTCATATCCTTACTAACTCTATCATATATCTCTTCAATTCTAGTCGGATGAATTCTACCATCCTTAATTAACGTTTCCAAAGTTACACGAGCAATTTCACGACGTAATGGATCAAAACTAGATAAAACTACTGCTTCAGGAGTATCATCAATAATTAAATCAACACCTGTAATAGCTTCAATAGTACGTATATTACGACCTTCTCGACCTATAATTCTACCCTTCATTTCATCATTAGGTAAATCAACAACAGTAACAGTCTGATCATTAGCAATATCAGAAGCATATCTCTGCATAGCAGTAATAATATATTCTTGAGCCTGTTTATCAGCCACTAACTTAGCCTCTTGTTCTTGCTCTTTTATATAAGCAGAAACTTCCTTACTCATGCTTTCTTTTACTTGCTCCATTAATGTTTTTTTTGCTTCTTCCTTACTAAATTTTGATATTTTTTCTAATAATTCAATTTGTTCATTTTTAATTTCTTCAACTTTACTTTTTTCTTCTTGAATTTCACTTAACTTGACATTTAAACGTTCTTCCTTTTCATCCAAAAGAGATTCTCTTTTTTGATACAGTTCATCTCTTTTATCCATATTCTTTTCTCTTTGAAGAAGACGCTCTTCATTTTCTTTTATTTCATTTTTCTTTTCTTTTATTTCCTTATCAAGTTCTAATTTTAGTCTATGTGACTCTTCTTTTTGTTCAAGAATAATTTCTCTTTTTGATTTTTCAGCATCACGACGTGCCTTATCAATCATATCTTTAACAAGTTTAGATGTTCTATTTTTTCTAATGTAGTTAATTAAAATACATAGAAAAAAGCCAATAATTAAACCAATCAGAATAAGTAAAGTGAAAAGTGCAATACTATCTTTCATCTTTTCCTCCACTTCTTAGAATATATTTAAAATATTATCAATATTTAAATCATAATCTAATTATATTTTAGTGGCCATTTCGTTTTGTGTCAAGGTAAAGATATTAATTGATAAAATAGGAAGATATTGACTCATAATCAGAATAACCTATTTTTTTATCTAAAACTGCCATATAATCATCCCGACCTTTTCCAAGTATTACAACTATATCATCTTTATTTGCCATTGATAATGCTTTATGAATTGCATCCTTTCGATCTAAAATAATCTGATAATTATTTTTTGTTATATTTTTCGCTAAATCATGAATAATATTTAAAGGATCTTCATATCTCGGATCATCTGTTGTAAATATTACAACATCAGAATATAAAGATACAATTTCTCCCATTTTAACTCTTTTTTCCTTTTCCCTTCCTCCAGCACTACCAGTAACGGTTATAATCCTTCCTATTTTATCAACAGATAATGCGGATAAAACATTTTCAATAGCATTGCTAGTATGAGCATAATCAAGAACAATTTTAAATTTTTGACCAAAATCCAGATATTCTCCTCGCCCACTTACTTGTTCAACTTCCCTGATTCTCTCTAAAATATAATCACAGTTTACACCCATCAGATAGCAGCATGCAAAGGCAGCAGTGATATTATAGACATTATAGACACCCATTAATTTAGTATTAACAGTAAACACACGGTTTTTATGTAAAATATTAAATATAGTCGACATATTTTGACATTTTATTTTACTTATTCTAAAATCACTTTTTACATTTTTGCCATATGTAAACACTTTACTATGACACCTCTTTTTTATCCTATCATAATACTTATCATCAATGTTTAATATTGAAAAACCATCTTTCTTAATCTGTTCAAATAGTTGCCCTTTGCTCTCAATATAGTTGTCTAAAGTCTTATGAATGTTTAAATGATCCTCTGTAATATTAGTCATTATTCCGACATTATATTTAATCATATCTAATCTTTTGTGTAGTAAGGACTCACTTGACACCTCCATCGATACATATTTACAACCATTTTTATTAAGTTCTAATAAATAATTATACATTTTTTCACAACTTGGAGTTGTATTATCTAGAGTTTCTTTATAATCCTTATAAATCAAACCATTGGTCCCAATATTACAACAATTATACACATCTTGTAAAATATATGAAATTATAGTACTAGTTGTAGTTTTACCATCTGTTCCAGTAACACCAATAAAACTAAAGTCCTTTTCTATATTTTCGTAAAATTTTTTTAATATTTTTTTAGCTGTTTTATTTGTATTTTTAACTATTACAACTGGAATTAATGTCTCAACTTTTTTCTCACTTATTATTGCTACTGCTCCTCTTTCAATAGCATCAATTATATAATCATGATGATCTACATTAAATCCATGTACTGCAATAAATAAATCTCCCTTTTCCACTTCTTTAGAATTTGTTTTAACACCATATATAGGTGTATCATATTTACATTTTATTAATTTATTTAACCTCTTCATACTATAAACTATGAAAAAAAACATTTTTTGACATATATCTTTTAAAATAAAAAAGGAAGATTACGCTTCCCCATTATTAGTATTAGAAATTCCATAGAATTCCCTTACTTGTTGTTCTATTTCATCAGCAAGTGCAGGATTTTCTTTTAAAAGTAATTTAACATTTTCCTTACCTTGACCTAATTTTTCACCTTTATAACTATACCAAGCACCAGTTTTATCAACTACACCAGCTTCAGCTCCCAAATCAACAAGTTCTCCTTCACGACTTACACCTTCACCATACATTATATCAACAACAGCAGTTTTAAATGGTGGAGCCACCTTGTTTTTTACAACCTTAATAGTAGTTTTATTACCAACAATTCCATCGCCCATTTTTAATGCTTCATTACGTCTTACATCAAGACGAATAGTTGAATAGAATTTTAATGCTCTACCACCAGTAGTAGTTTCTGGATTTCCAAACATAACTCCTACTTTTTCTCTTAATTGATTAATAAATATTGCAATAGTATTTGTTTTACTAATAGTACCAGAAAGTTTTCTTAATGCCTGAGACATAAGTCTTGCTTGAAGGCCTACATGAGAATCTCCCATTTCACCATCTATTTCAGCTTGAGGTACTAAAGCAGCAACTGAATCTATAACAATGATACTTATAGCTTCACTTCTAACCAAAGCATCACAAATTTCTAAAGCTTGTTCTCCTGTATCAGGTTGAGAAAGTAATAATTCATTAATATTAACTCCTAATTTTTCAGCATAAACTGGATCAAGTGCATGTTCAGCATCAATAAACGCAGCTCTACCACCCTGTTTTTGCACAGATGCAATAGCTTGAAGAGCAAATGTTGTTTTACCACTTGATTCTGGTCCATATATTTCAACTATTCTTCCTCTTGGATATCCTCCAACTCCTAAAGCAATATCTAATGATAAACAACCTGAAGATACAACATCAACTTTCATATGAGTATTTTCACCAAGTCTCATAATTGAACCTTTTCCAAATTGTTTTTCTATATCACTTAAAACTTTATCTAAATCTTTTGATTGTGTTTCTACCTTTTTCATTAAAGCCTCCTACTTTTTTCCTACATATTAATTGTAACTAACTTTTTTTGAAAAAGCAAGACTTTTTCGAACAAATTTTCGCAAATTTGTAAAAACACCCTGAAAATTAACTTTTGATACCCATTTTTGCAATTTTTACCTATTGTTTTATTATATATAACACAATATTATCTCCATCTATATTATGACTAGTAACTATATCATATCTCTCCAAAATAACAGGATATAAAATACTTTCCTTGGGATTAACACTTAGTATATACTCTACATTTCCCTCACTAAATACTTTAGAAATATCATCTTTTAAACTCTTAGAATTACTAGCTTGCCAATCTTGTAAATTAAAATATTTATAATATGGAACAATATTATTATTAATATATATTTGTTTATATTCATTCATATTTAAAACTATAAGCGACTTTTTACCATCTTCTCCAATACTTTTAAGTAATTTATCAACATAGTTAGTTAAACTTCTGTTTCTACTACTATTTATTCTCATAACATTAAAAATAATTGAACATATAAAACAAATACCAACCAAAACAAAAAATACTTTTCTAATTGTTTTTTTATGAACTAAATTATCAAAATCAACTAGTAAAATAAGTAAATTAGGCAAACTAATTACTGCATAATGTGGATATTTTAAACCAGAAATGAACAAAAAGCTTTCAAATAAGCCTAATAATAAATATAATAATCCTTTATATTTATCTTTTTTTCTAAAATGTATATAACTAGAAATAAATATCAAATAACTAGGAGCAAAACATAAAATATATGTTAATAATCCATCAAATTGAAATCTAGATTTAATTATATAGTCAAAATTATACAAAATAGTACCATATAAAAAATCAAAAAATATGTTATGATAACAAAAATATATAACAAAAGGCAAACTAATAACCGCAAAACCACATATAAATAAAATTAGGTTTTTAAATATATCAAGAATTCTCTTTTTTTTAATTAATATTACAAGAATAACAAACAAACCTAAACATATGCTTATAGAATTAGTTAAACGAGTAAGAAAACAAACTCCAAATGATATACCATATAAAAATGAATACTTTAGTGGATGATAAACTATATTATTAGTTTTATAATTATTAATATATTTTAAATTATAATATAATGTCGCTATCAAAAAAGGTAAACAATACTCTTCTACTAAATTACCACCAGAATATATAACAGATAGAAAAAACAATGTAATAACTACATATAAAACACTATTCTTCTTATTTTTTAATTCTAAAGTAGCTATTTTATCTAAAAAATACGTTGTAAAAAACATAAATATTATTTGTATTATTAGTATTCCTCTTACATTATTACCAATTTTATATCCAACCATATTAATAAAAAAAACAAGTGGTCCCTTATGATCAAATAATTCTTTATAAGGTAAAACACCTTTACTCCAAAGTTTACCAATTGTTAAAAATACTATTGAATCATTATGTCCAATAAAAAGAACTGTTGAATATGAAAAAAACAAAACAAATGCTATAGATATTAATAAATATATAGTTATTTTTTTCTTAATCATAAAAACCTCTTAAATCAAAAATAAATATGAGCTTAGTCATATTTATATAGTTTCTTCTTTTTTAAATAATAAATCCTTATTTAATAAGTAATATTGTATTCCACTTATAACTGAGAATACTGTAGCTACTATAAGTAACAAATCAGATACTCTAAGTGACCATAACTCAAATGGTAGATTATAAAAGAATGCAAGTGTAGTACCTACCATTAAAGTAGCCGTCTTCAATTTACCACTTTTAATAGCTGCTACTACTTTACCACGACTAGCAGCTTGCATTTTTATAGCATCTACTATTGTATCCCTTAAAACAGAGACAACAGGAACAACAATTGGAATCATACCTTTATAAGCTAGTATAATAAGAACAGAGTTTACAAGAATTTTATCAGCAATAGCATCAAGCATTTTTCCTAAATCAGTAACTTCATTATTTTTTCTAGCTAAATAGCCATCTACAAAATCTGTAAGACTAGCAATTATAAACAAAATGCCACTAATTATATATTGTAAACTAATAATAACATTCCCCACTTTAAAAGTAGTCCATTCAATTCCTATTGAATAAAAAGGAAACAATAATAAAAATATTATTATAAAAGTCATAATAATTCTAGAAACAGTTAACTTAGTAGGTAAATTCATAACAACTCTCCAATCTCAATTTTACTACTCTTTAATTCACTTGTACGTGGTGATTTTCTTGATGCCCTTCCAATCAAAACCAAAACTGCAATAATAAGGATTATTATTAAAACAACAATTGGTACAAAAATAGGCAAAACATTCTCTTTAGGTTCATGAATAATAGTATATGGTGATTTTATTTTACTACTTTCCTCTTTATCATTAGAATTATCTCTAGCATTTTTAATATCTTCTAATGATATCTTAGAAGTATGTTCAAATAAGAACTCATTAAATTGATCAATAACCTTATCTGGATTTAATCCTAAATATTTAGCATAAAACTTAACATATTGTTTTAACTTATATATATCCTTAAAAGCTCTTACATTACCACTCTCTATATTTTCAAGTTGTGTAACAGAAATATTCATATCTTCTGCTGCCTCTTCTAAGTTAACACCATTATCAATACGTGTTTTCCTTAAATAATCACCTAATTCTTTCATGTTTACACCTCATTAAAACAAAATAATATTTATAAGCCATGTTCTGTTCTCCAAATGGAGTGACAAACATTTATCTACCGAAAATTCGGTCCCTAACTCAGTTCTTAATTACCTCATTAAAGCTCCCCTACCAAAATTTGGGTTTCTCACTTGCGGAGTTTACCTCGTTTCACTTCAAGCTTTCGCTCTATTCGTCTCTGTGGCACTTTATAAAAAGAAGTCATATCATTTGACTTAGACTTCTTTTTTGTCGTTAGATTTCTCTACCTTAGGTTATTTTTTTCCTAAGCACAAACACTACAAACATCACAGTTTGTGTGAGCATGGACTTTCCTCAATTTTTCAGACACTAAAAGTGGAAAAATCGCGTTTGTCAAATATTATTCCTCTCTAAAATCATTTTCTTCATAACTACTAGAATTTAAACTAGTTCTTTCTGTCTTTGAAGAACCATAAACCATCTTTTCTAACCTAGATAATCTTCTTATAATATCTACATTAGTAACTTCAGGTGCATCATTCTTTTTAACAATCTCAACATTCATTCTTGCATTACGAAGTTCTTGCTTTAATCTCATATTTTCCGCTATAAGATCATTCTTATCCTGTTCAATACTATTAATTATTCTATAGAACTGTTCATAGTCTGTAATAATATCATCTAAAAACTGATCTACTTCTTTAAGTCTATAACCTCTTGTATCAATCTTAAATGATTTTTCTAGTATTTCTTGTGGTGTAAGTTTTATCTTATTTTGATACATCTTTTATCACCAATCCCTTACGATAATATTATCACAAATATTAACAGTTTTGTCAATTATTGTAAGAGAAATAAATATGGTATTTTTATTTTACTTTTTTTGAAATATTAATTAGTCTTTCTTCTAATTTTAAATATTTAACATCATCTATCATTTTATTAATAGAAAATATAACCTCTAAATATTGCATATAATCACCAAGTACATTATATATATTTTTTTCCTATATTCAATGTTTTCGACAAAAGAAGAATATTTTCAACATAAAAAATATGCAAAAAACAAGTAGAAAAACATCTAATTATATTGTATAATATAAAATAGGTGATTAGATGAATTATCCAGGTGGTATAAAAAGAAAAAAACAAGATAAAGTTTTTGTTAATTATGCTAATCGCGGTATGAAATTAGAAGATGATTTAAATATCACAAATAATTATTACAGAGATATTGATAAAGCATATATTTACAAAAAACCTACACCAGTAAATGTCACTAAAGTAAACTATGTATCAAGAAGTAACGTTACTATAACAGAAGCTTTTTTTGACACACCGTCTACCACTGACTACAACGGAATTTATAAAGGAAAATATATTGATTTTGAAGCAAAAGAAACAAATTCTAATACATCTTTTCCATTAAGCAATATTCACAAACATCAATTACTACATTTAGAAAATATTGAAAAACATGGAGGAATTGCCTTTATCATTGTAAGATTTAATCATCTAGACGAAACATATTTACTATTTGAAAAAGAAATTAAAAGTTTTATAATTAATACAAAAAGAAAATCCATACCTTTAGAATACTTTAAACAAAAAGGATACATAATTAAACACAAATTTAATCCTAGAGTTGATTATTTAGAAGTTATAGATAATATCGGAGGAATAAAATGAAACAGAAAAGAATTAAAAGGAAAAATATTACTGAAAGAACAAAACAATTACCAATTAGAATTAAGCGCAAAAAAGATGAAAAAGTAGAAGTCATAACTTTTGATAAGAAAGAAAAAATACCTAAAGAAGCTTTAATAGTAGATGGTATTATAGCTTTTGTATTACTAGTAATACTAATACTTAGTTACATCAAATTTGGTCTAGCTTGTACTGGAATACTATTGTTAGGAATAGTTATTATATTATCTGTATACCTACTTTTGCAAAGCAAATCGATGTCCAGAAAAAAAAGAAAAATAATTAACATAGTATTTATCATAATACTAACATTAGGAATTATTGGCCTAGTTGCATTTTCTGCCTTTTTAATTTATGTAACAGCATCAGCTCCAACTTTTGACCCCGATAGTCTAGCAACACAAGAATTATCAATAATGTATGATACAAATGGCGAAATAATAGCAAAATTAGGAGCTGAAAAACGTGAAAAAGTAACTTATGATGAACTACCACAAGTATTAATTGATGCTATTATTTCAACAGAAGATTCAAGATTCTATCAACATAACGGATTTGATGCTCCAAGATTCATTCAAGCAACATTAAAACAAATACTAGGAAAAAGTAGTGCTGGAGGAGCTTCAACATTATCTATGCAAGTTGTAAAAAATAGTTTTACAGACGCAACGCTCGATTCTGGTATGAAAGGTATTATCAGAAAATTTACAGATATATATCTTGCAATATTTAAGCTTGAAAAAAACTATTCAAAAGAAGAAATTATTGAATTCTACGTAAATAACCACTATTTAGGTGGAAATATATATGGAGTTGAAGAAGCAAGTCAGGCATACTTCAATAAAAGTGTAGGAGAACTAAATCTAAGTGAAGCAGCAATTATTGCAGGTATGTTCAAAAACCCAGGAGGATACAGTCCTACACTTCACCCAGAAAACGCCGAAGCAAGAAGAAGAACTGTTCTATATTTAATGAGAAGGCACGGATATATAACAGAAGAAGAACAAGAAATGGCAAACAGTATTCCAGTTGAATCATTAACAAAAGATGCATCTGGTGCATCATCAAAAAATGGAACTAATCCTTATCAAGGATATATAGATACTGTAGTTGATGAACTAGATAAAAAATATAATGTAAATCCTTACAAAACATCATTATTAATTTATACAAATATGGATAGATCAAAACAAGATGGAATTAACAAAATATTTAACGGAGAAGATTACACATGGGTAGACGATAAAATACAATCAGGAGTTTCTGTATTAGACTCTCAAACAGGAAAAATACTAGCTATAGGAGCTGGGCGTAACAGAAAAATAAGTGGTTGGAATTTTGCAACTCAAAACAAACGTCAACCAGGATCAACTGCAAAACCACTATTTGATTATGGTCCAGGTATTGAATATAATAATTGGTCAACATATGAACAATTTGTTGATGAACCATATACATATACAGGAGGAAGAAAAATTTCCAACTGGGATAACGGATATATGGGTCAATTAACTTTAAGAAGAGCCCTTGCATTATCTCGTAATATACCAGCTTTAAAAGCATTCCAACAAGTTGATAAATCTAAAATAATCGAATTTGTTACAAGCCTAGGAATAAAACCTGAAATCGAAAATGGCTCAATACATGAAGCACACGCAATTGGAGCATTCACAGGTGTTAACCCAGTACAAATGAGTGCAGCATATGCGGCCTTCTCTAATGGTGGATACTATAATGAACCATATACAGTTTCAAAATTTACATATCGTGAAACAAATAATACCGTTGAACATAAATCTGAAAAGAAAAAAGCAATGAGTGATTCAACGGCCTTTATGATAGCAAGTGTATTACAAGATGTACAATTAAATGGTGGCGGAAAAATTGTTAATTACGCTGTAAAAACTGGTACTACAAACTATGACGACGCAACTGTTCAATCAAGAGGCTTACCAGGAGATGCAATTCGTGATTCATGGGCAGTTGGATTCTCTACTAAAACAGTACTTGCCATGTGGTATGGATATAACGAAATCAGCAGTGAATATTGCATGAGAAACGTGCCTGCATCTGTTGAAAAAGATAAATTATATAGAAGATTAGTAAATGCAGCTATAGAAGATAACAGAGAAGAATTTAGAATGCCTGACAGCGTTGTAAAACTTCCAATTATTAGTGGTAGCAACCCAGCAAAAATTGCACCTTCAGGCTATAGTGGAAATGTAGTATATGAATACTTCAAGAAAAATGCACAACCAACTGCATCAACAAAAGACGATAAATTAAATACACCAGGAAACTTAAAAGCGACATATGAAAATGGAACTGTTACCCTATCTTGGAAAGCAGTTGAAAATCCATACAGTGAATATGGAACTTTTGGATATAATGTATACTTTGGTAATACATTATTAGGATTCACAGAATCAACATCATTTACAAAACAATTAGCTAACCCATATGGAACTTATAAAGTAGTAGCAACATATAAAAGCTATAGCGGTCTAACTAGTCAAGCTGCAACATATACATTAAAAGAAGAAGAAAAACAAAAAGAAGAAAACAAACAAGAATCATCAAATCAAGAAACCAACAATAAAAACACAATAAAATATACTATTAAGTATTATTGTGGAACAACACTAATTGAACAATCACAAAAAGAAGTATCAACTACATCTGATAGTTATTACTTAAAAGCAACCGATATACCAGAATCAACCAAAATACCAGCAACATGTACAACAACAGGAAGAACTATTAGTACTAATATTCCAGGTACCAGTATTCCAGGTACTATAAGTAATAATACAACAATTACTGTTACATACCCAGTAAAAACGCAATAAAAAATAAGGTTTAATTAAACCTTATTTTTTTTACATATATTAAAAAATATACAATCACTACACATAGGATTTATAGCTTTACAATAATACCTTCCAAAAAGAACCATCTGTTTATGCCTTTTAGACCACTCTTCTCGTTTAAACTTCCTTTTAAGCTTCTCTTCTATTTTTATAACATCATCATTTTCTTTTTCTAATCCAAGTCGTTTAGAAACTCTAGTTACATGCGTATCAACAGCAAATTCCGGATAATCATAAAACTCACTTAAAAAAACACTAACTGTCTTTCTACCAACTCCAGGCATCTTCTCAAGAATTCTTCTTTCTTTAGGAACCTTGCAATCATAACTATCTACCAATATCTTAGCGATTAAAGACACATATTGAGCTTTTTTTCTATAAGAACCTAATGGTCTAAGTATATTCTCTAAATCACCTATTTCAGCATCTTTTAAAGCACTTAAATCACTATATTTATTAAATAATACACTTGTTACTTGATTAACCCTTTTATCAGTAGTTTGAGCACTTAAAACAATAGCAATCAAAAGTTCATAATCACAGTTATAATTAAGTTCACACCTAGCATTAGGTATAACAGTATCTAACCCTTTAGATATTTCTAAAATACTATTCATCATCATCTTCAAACCAATTATAATCAAAAATCTCTTCTTGAGGTTCTTCTCTTTCCTTTTTTCTATGAATTTCTCTATTTTTTTCTACGTCTTCCTTATTTTTAATACCTTTTTTTTGCCATTCATATAAAATTTTATCAATATATCTTAAATTACTAACTCCATTAAAAACAGCCTCTTTAACAGCTTCTCTTACTAATTCCTCACCACTACCATTCTCTAGCCAAGATTTGATTATTTCAACTTCCATAGGACTTAACGTCCTACCAAATTCTTTCTCTATAAAAGTAAAAACACTACTGTCAAATTCTTCTTTTGAAGAGTTAATATCTTCAACCATTATCAAAGATACTTTACCATAGAAATTACTTAAATCTATTCTATCTTCTAAAATATCTTTATCACTACGAGAAACATCAACTGAAATAAGCCTTTTCTCAGTAAGTATAGAAATATAATTCATAACTTCCTTCAATGATAAACCTAAATCTTCAACTATTTTACCAGGATCAAATAAACTTTTATCACCAATATTATACAAGTACATAAGAAATATAAATTCATCAAATTTCAATTTAAATTTATCTCTATTCTTTAATAAATATAAAGGAATAGTTAAATTACCACATTTATATAGTTCAATAATTTTTTTATCCATATGTACCTCCTTTGTTTATATATTATAACTTTTTTTCTTAAATATAACTAGAAAAATTTTCTACACAATAGTTTAACAACTGTTCTTTTGAATTATCTATTTTTTTATATAAAACAGACTTCTCTAAACTTTCATATATTTGACTCATAAATGGTCCAGGATATATATTAAGAACATTAATTATTTCGTTACTAGTAACATCAAGCTCTTTTCTAGAATGAATAACTAAGTTTTCATATGCTTTAGAAACATCTTCTCTAGATATACCTTTAAGTATTCCAGCTGTACTACTAGCATACAATCCATTAATATATAAATTATATGGATCTAATATATCACAATCCAATGCTTTTTTAACTCCCTTAATAAGTTCCTTCTCATTATTAGTAAAAGTATAAGTTCCTTCTTTAACATTAAGAATACTCCAAATTCCTATTAATGACTCAGTTACTTTTATATCCTTTAGATTATCAAGCTCCAACACATCATCTAATCCCAAATCAATTAATAACTTAATACCAACACTAGCATTACTACAAGTAAATATTTTATCAAGCTCTTCTTTTCGTCTTTCATAAGAAATATTTCTAAGTAATTCCTTATTTTCTTTAATACCTTGTACCACTTCTTCATCTAATTTAAAACCTAACTTAGTAGCAAATCTAACTGCTCTTAAAATTCTTAAAGCATCTTCATGAAATCTATCATAACTATTTCCAACTGTTTTAATAATTTTATTCTTTAAATCTTCCATTCCGCCAAGTTTATCAACAATATTTCCTTCTTTATCCATACAAATAGTATTAATAGTAAAATCACGCCTATTAAGATCTTCTCGTAAGTCATTAACATATTCTATCTCTTCAGGATGCCTATAATCCAAATAATCAATTTCAGTTCTAAAAGTAGTAATTTCAAAACTACATTTATTTGAAGATATTTTTACAGAGCCATAATCTTCTCTAGGCAGAACAGCACCTTCAAATATTTTAACTAATTCTTTAGGTTTAGCATTCGTACATATATCAACATCATTAGATTCAATTCCCAAAATATGATCTCTTACAAAACCACCGACAATATAAGCTTTAAAACCATGCTCTTCTATTTTTTCTATAACTTTTAATGCTATATCTAACATTATACCCTCCTAAAATATTTTTTGTATAAAAATAATTACTCCACAAATAGCTGCACTAATAGCAAGTATTAATACTCCTCCAGCTGCAACATCTTTTGAATGTCCAGCAGCAATATAGCGTTCTTCCTTGTTCATACGAACAACCATATTATTAAGTATTTCAATAGAAGTATTAAAACACTCAGCAGAAAGCACAATACCAAATAAAATAATACAAACAATAAAATAATTAGTACCAATATCAAATATAAAACCACAAATACTAACAAGTAAAACAGCAAGTAAATGTACTTTCATATTAACCCCATTTTTAATCGCATAAACTATTCCACAAAAGGCATATTTAAACCCTTTAAGAAACTTTTTCATAAGTAACACCCAATATAATTATACAACAAAAAAGACTAACTTTAAAAATGAAGTTAATCCCCTTTACACATTATATAACATTTTTAGCTTAAAATACTTAACAAAAAAAGCAACCTAGAAGTATTCTAGATTGCAAAAAATAAGTATTACTATTCTTATTTGTTAACGGCTTCTTTTAAAGCACTTCCAGCTTTGAAAACTGGTGCTTTACGTGCAGGAATTCTAACTTTTTCTCCAGTTCTTGGATTATGTCCTTCACGTGCAGCTCTTTTAGATACACCAAAAGTTCCGAAACCAACTACTGGTACTTTATCACCTTTTACTAAAGCTCCTGTAATAACTTCAAATACAGCTTCAGTAGCACGAGTAGCATCAGCTTTAGTTAATCCTGCTTTAGCAGCAACGCCTTCTACTAATTCAACTTTTTTCATAGTAATATTTACCTCCCTCAAATTTTTATTAAGCATACCATGCTTACATATATAACTTATCACATCTAATTTTAAATTACAACAAAAATCATATATTTTTACAGGATTTTTACTATTTTATAACGTTTTTTTCAATTCTTTCTAAAATACTTATAATATGACCAACGGAATATATCATCATACAAAATAGAAATGATGCAAACCAAAACAAAAGTGTAAGTGAAACATTATATTCAGTATGTGTACAAGTTGGACTATACAATCCACCAGAAACACAAGATGGAAATAAGTTTCCTAAAATAATTCCTACTACAAAACAAACAAGCATTGTAATAATAGCCATCTTTTGATAAAAATTATATTTATATTTTGTAACCTCTTTAATAGTTTTATCTATTTTTGGCATTTCTTGTTTCTCTTCATTTATTTGTTCAAATATATTCTTATCCATTATTTATCATCCTTTTTTTTAGATTTTTTATCATTATCTGATTTATTAGCTTTATCACTCTTTTCTTGTAAGAGTTTTATTCTTTTATTATCATTATAACTCTTATACAAATAAATATATCGCCCAAATAAAATAATATAAACTGTATCAAATAAAGTAGTAACGATACCATTAAATCCATTTATATTTATTAAATTAATTAAAAGTAAAATTAAACTCATTACACATACTGTATAATAATACCAATCATTTTTTACTTCATCAAAAGGAAGCTTATCCAAATTAAAATCAATCCATACTCTTGTATCTCTTAAAAATGTATATGACATATAACATACTATTAATAAATTTAATAAAAATCCTATAATTGAAGATAAGTTAAAAGACTGAAATATAGTAAACACACTAGCAACAGTATTTAAAATATACAAACATATATATAAGGCATTAATCAAATTAAAATTTCTTCTACCTATTTTAGTTTTAAGTAATGCAAAATATATGATTGCGGCTATATAAGTAAAATTATGATTAAACAAATTTCTAAGCATTAAAATACCACTAACATCACTATTAACTGCCATAGATTGTGAAATAATAATTATAATGATTGCTAAAACTAAAATAACATTTGTAAGAATATTAGGATTATCATACCATTCTATTTTTTTATTATTTTCCATAACGTCCTCCTCATATAATTAAATTATAACATCTAAATATAAGTGTGTATACTTTTTATCTTATTTAAAATGTCATATTATGTCTATAAATAGATTTAACGGATTGTACAAAAACATTAATTTTGTTACAATTTTACTAGAATATGTGATATAATATTACATCAGCAGGAGGGGATGCTATGAAACATACTGTTGCCTTAATCGGAAGGCCTAATGTTGGAAAAAGTACATTATTTAACAAAATAGCCGGAAAGAAAATATCTATTATTGAAAATACTCCAGGAATAACAAGAGACCGTATTTATGAAGAAGTAACATATGAAAAATATAAATTTAACTTAATAGATACTGGTGGTATTGATATTGATAAACAAGTATTCAATGAAGAAATAAAAATTCAAGCTGAAATAGCCATTGAAGAAGCAGATGTAATTGTATTTGTTGTAGATGGTAAAGAAGGCCTTACAAAAAATGATTTTGTAGTAAGAGACCTACTAAGAAGAACAAATAAACGAGTAATTGTTGCCATTAACAAAATTGATGTAAAAGAAGCAAAAGAAAATATGTATGATTTTTATGAACTAGGATTTGATACATATATACCAATTAGTGCTATCCATAACACTGGCTATCATGACTTATTAGAAAATATATGCATGGATTTCCCTAAAAATGAAGAAGATCATATTGATGAAAGATTAAAATTCTGTATAATAGGCAGACCAAACGTTGGTAAAAGTAGCTTAATGAATGCACTTTTAAATGAAGAAAGAGTAGTCGTAAGTAATATTGCTGGAACCACACGTGATTCCATAGATTCAGTTGTTAAATATAATAAAGAAGAATATGTAGTAATTGATACTGCTGGTATGAGAAAAAAAGGAAAAATATTTGAATCCGTTGAAAAATATAGTTTAATCCGCTCAATGAGAGCTATTGATAGAAGTGACATATGTTTAGTAGTAATAAATGCTGAAGAAGGAATAAAAGAGCACGATAAACACATTGCAGGATATGCCATTGAAAAAGGTAAAGGATTAATATTTGTAGTTAACAAATGGGATACTATCAAAGATACAACTATAAATGATTTCACTAAGCTAATGAAAGCAGAATTTCAATTTGCAACTTATGCTCCTATCGTATTTTTATCTGCCTTAACAAAAAAAAGAATTAGTACTTTAATGCCAGAAATAGTAAGAGTTGGAGAAAATATAAAGAAAGAAATAAAAACTAATATCTTAAATGACGTTATAAGTGATGCTTATCAATTAAACATTCCACCAAGCTATAAAGGTAAAAGATTAAAAATATATTTTGTTAATCAAACTGGTATTAAACCTCCAAAATTTACTTTTAGAGTAAATGATAAAGGACTAGTACACTTTTCATATGAAAGATATTTAGAAAATAAATTAAGAGAAAATTTCGATTTGACTGGTACTCCAATCACTATACAATTTAAAAATAGAAAGGATGATGATTAATATGTTTTTCATTTTTGGAAAAACAAAAGAACAAGCTGAAAAAGAATTAGAGGGTTTAAAAAAAGCTTATGAAATATTAAATGAAAGATACACTAGAAAGACCATAACACTTGATCAATTTAGAATACAATGTGAATCATTAACAAAAAAAATTGAGAAATTAGAAAAAATAATAGCTAGAAAAAGTTAAAAAAAGCCTCTTAAAACATATATTGTTTTAGGAGGTTTTTATGTTTGGAGATAACTTTTTTAACAAAGTAGAAAAAAAAACTAATGTAGATAAAAATACTATTATGTCACTAGCTAAAAAAATACAAAATGGAAACATGAAAGATGAAAAAACACTAAAAGAAGTAATTAATGAATTAAGTACTATTACAGGTAAAAAAGTAACTAAAGAACAAGAAGATAAAATAATAAATACAATAGTAAATGATAATATACCAAAAAATATAGATAAAATGTTTTAAAAAAGCCTCTATAATTATAGAGGCTTTATAATACAATTATACATATATTGTTCTTTTTTTTGTTTCTTTTACATATATTTAATTGAATAAAGGAGAGACCATATGGAAAAATTAGAAATTATAAAAAATATTGCCGAAAGATCAGGTGGCGATATATATTTAGGAATAGTTGGGGCAGTTAGAACAGGAAAAAGTACTTTTATTAAACGTGTTGTTGAAACCCTAATTGTTCCAAATATGGAAGATGAATATGAAAAAAAACGTGCCCTAGATGAAATTCCTCAATCTGCTCAAGGAAAAATGGTAATGACAACAGAGCCTAAATTTGTTCCAAATAATGCAGCTAAAATTAAAATAGATGACTTTAGCTGTAAAATAAGACTAATTGATTGCGTAGGATATGTTATTAATAATGCTAAAGGATTAGAAGATGAAAATGGTCCAAGAATGGTTAAAACACCATGGTATGATGAAGAAATACCATTCATCGAAGCTGCTGAAATAGGAACTGAAAAAGTAATAAAAGACCATTCAACTATCGGCATTGTAGTAACAACAGATGGATCAATTGGAGAGTTTAATAGATCAGATTATTTAGATGCTGAAAACAGAGTAATAAACGAATTAAAAAGCATTAATAAACCATTTATTGTAGTATTAAATACAACTCACCCTACTTTACCAGAAACACAAAGACTAGCTGAATCAATAAAAGAGGAACATAACATCCCTGTTATTCCAATGAATGTAGATAATATGACCGAAATTGATATGTATAAAATATTAAGAGAAGCATTATATGAATTCCCAGTATTAGAAATAAAAGTTAATATGCCTGAATGGATTACTATTCTAGATTATAATAACCCTTTAAAAAAGAAATATATAGAAGCAATCAAAGAAAGCATCACAGAAGTAGATAAATTAAGAGATATAGAAAAAATAACTAATAGCTTTACTGATTGTGAAGAAATAGAAAAGGCTTACATCTCAAATGTAGATCCAAAAACAGGTACAATAACAATTAATTTGACAGCACCAAGTAAACTATACAATAAAACATTATCTGAAATCATTAACATAGATGTCCAAAATAAAGCTGATCTACTTAAATTATTTCAAGACTTCTCTACCGCAAAAAGAGAATATGATCATATTAAATATGCATTAAAAATGGTTAAACAAACAGGTTACGGCGTTGCTGTACCAACTCTTGAAGATATGAAATTAGAAAAACCTGAAATAATAAAACAAGGCCCTAGATTTGGAGTAAAAATGAAAGCAATAGCACCATCAATTCATATGATTAAAGTAGACGTTGAAAGTACTTTTGAACCAATTATAGGTAATGAAAATCAAACAAAAGAATTTATTGATTATCTAATGAGAGACTATAAAAAAGATCCAACAACTATTTGGCAAAGTGAAATATTTGGTAGAAGTTTAGATAATATTGTGCAAGAAGGTATACAATCAAAAATAAATCTTATGCCAGATAACATAAGATTTAAACTTCAACAAACACTATCTAAAGTAGTCAATAAAGGATCAAACAACATGATAGCTATTGTAATATAGGAAATTTACTTTCCTTTTTTTATTATTTTGATAAATAAAATTAAGAAAAATCACTCACTATCATACCATATTCAATATATTTACAAATATCATCTATTTCATTCAAATCAATATAATAACCATCCTTATATAAATATGAAAATGACGTATTTTCAATAAAAGAGTAATCATCTATTTTTAAATATAAATCTTTCTGAAATAAAATTATAATTCTAAGATCAACATCACTACTACCATAATTTTCTTCATCCAAAAGTATTGCCTCTATTACAACACCAACTTTATGAGGATACACTTTAACTTTATATAATCCTTTTATATGTAAATGATATCTCTTTTTTAGAGATATAAACAAATCTTTAATCTTTGAAACTATTTCCTCTTTTTGATTAAAATCAACATTCTTAAAATAAGCATTTTGCACAAATACTCTCAAACCATCATCTGTAATCTCAACCTTCACATCTATCACCTATGATATGATATGAAAAAAGCTTAAATAGTTTCTCCTATTAAGCTTTTCATCTTTTTTAAAACTTCTTCTCTTCCTAACTTAGTAACACTAGAGAAAACAATTATATCATCTCCAACTACTAAATCAAAGCTATCCATTATTTGTTTTAAACATCTTTCTTTTTTACTGCCACCTACTTTATCAGATTTAGTAGCAATAATAGTAACTGGTAAATTATAATACTTCAAAAAATTGTACATCAACAAGTCATCTTCAGTAGGTTTGATTCTAAAATCAACAAGCAAAAATACTCTTTTTAATTGTCTTCTAGTTTCTAAGTATTCTTCTATCATCATCCCAAATTTACTTTGAGTTTTTTTATCAACATTAGCATAACCATATCCTGGTACGTCTATCAAATAAAAACTATCATTAATTTTATAAAAATTTAATGTTTGTGTTTTACCAGGCTTTGAAGATGTATGGGCTAAATTTTTTCTTCCTAACAAAGTATTAATAAAACTACTCTTTCCCACATTACTGCGACCTACTAATAAAAACTCACTCTCATCTCCTAATGGATATTGACTACGACGTGTAGCAAGTATTTCTAAGTCAGCACTTTTAATTATCATTTTCCGCCTCCAAATTATTTTCTTTTATATATAAGGCAGCGACTTTATCCAATTCATTCATTATTAGATGTGCTTCCTCAAATGTTTGAACTTTTACACCACTAGCCATCTTATGGCCACCACCATTATATTTTTCAGCAACTTTATTGATAACAGGTCCTCGAGATCTAATAGAAATTCTAATCAATCCACTTTTTACATCTTCTGTAATCGTAGCCCATACTAAAATTTCATTAATAAAATTAAAATTATTAATCATATTACCTGCTGCTGCACTATCAACTTTATATTTATTTATAGTATCATCTGTAATATCAACATACATTAAACCATTATCAGTAACAGTCATGTTTTCTAAAATATACCCCTCTAATTTAACCTCGTTAAGAGGTCTCGCATACATTTTCTGATATAATTCTTTTATATCAAATTTATATTTTTCTAAATAAATAGAAACAAGTTGAAATGTACGAGGTCCACAAGTATTAAACAAAAACCTATTAGAGTCACTTACCAAACCATAATATAAAGTCTCAGCTATTTGTTTATTACATTCTAATTTAGTATTAAGAATTAAATCCATAATAATCTCAGCAGCACTACTTGCAGTATCATCGATACATTCAAGTCCACCAAAATCCTCAATAAATGGATGATGATCTATCTTAATAACAAAATCATACTTTGAAAATACAACTCCATCCGCCCTTTTTTTATCTGGTAAATCAACAACAATTAATAAAGCATTTTCTAAATCATCAACTTTATCTAATTTTCCAATATAAGAAAACTTACTACTACCATTTCCAACAGCATAAACATTTTTTTCTGGAAATGTTAATTTAATAGAGTCTCTTAATGCTATTTGACTTGCCATAGCATCAGGATCAACACCGATATGTCTTGCTATTACTATATTATTATATTTCTTTATGTACTTATATATTTCTTTGTACATCTAATCACACCTATCTAACTATTCTTAGTAAGAAATAATGTATCTCTAGCAATCATTAATTCCTCATTAGTAGGAACAACATAAACTGCTATTTTAGAATCGTCTGTACTTATTTTTCCAAACTCTCCATATACATTATTTGCTTCTAAGTCTATTTTTACTCCTAAACAAGCAAGATTTTCACATATTTTTCTACGAGTAGGTATACTCTTTTCACCCATACCAGCAGTAAAACATATTACATCAACACCACCAAGAAGAACATAATATTGAGCTATGTAATTAGTAACACAACGACAATATTTATTAAATGCAAGTAAACATTTTTCATCGCCATTATTCATACCCTCAATAACATCTCTCATATCACTACTTTTTTCACTCATGCCTAATAAACCTGATTGTTTATTTAAAACATCTATTGCTTCACCAATATTTAAGCCATCTTTTTCCATTACATAAGGAAGTATTGATGGATCTATATCACCACTACGAGTTCCCATCATTATACCAGCAAGAGGTGTAAATCCCATAGAAGTATCTACACATTTACCATCCTTAATAGCTGTAATACTTCCCCCACTACCTATATGGCATACAATAGTTCTTAAATCATCTCTTCCAAGTACACGACTAATTTCTTCACTAACATAACGATGAGAAGTACCGTGAGCACCATATTTTCTAACACCATAATCTCTATACCATCTCATTGGAGTAGGATAAATATACTGTTCTTTCTCCATTGTTTGATGATATGTAGTATCAAATACACATACCATAGGTGTATCAGGAAGTACATTTCTAAAAGCCTGTACTGCAGTAGCCTGAGCTAAATTATGTAAAGGAGCAAAATCTTTTATCTCAATTATATCAGCTATAACTTGATCATCAACAAGAACAGACTTATCAAATTTTTCACCACCAGCTGTTACACGATGTCCAATACCATCAATTTCACTAAGAGAAGAAATTATTTCTAATGAAACAAGCTTTTCCATTAAAATCTTAACAGCTGTTTCATGATTATCAACTTCTATTTCCTGTTCTACTTTTTCTCCATTAAATTTAATTGTATAAAAGCTACCTTCTATACCAATTCTTTCAAAAATACCAGAAGCTATAACTTGTTCATTGTCCATATCAAATAAACTAAATTTTAAAGAACTGCTTCCAGCATTTATTGACATTATTTTCATTAATAAAACCTCATTTCTTTTTAACAACTAATATTATAACAATTTTTAAGTTCATTTTCAATCATATCTTAAGAAAGAAAAAAGCCTAGTATCCCTTATCTCTTAAATAAGTAATTAAGCTTTCTTGAACCATCAATATATTATTATATATTTTAACTAAATTATCAGATTCACTATCCATATTATTACTATCATATTTTACCAGTTCATTACTATTTGGATTTTCTTCAAATTGAAGAACAATATCTATTATAGCTTTTGTTTTTTCTATTTCTTCAAATATTTCTTTTCTCTTATCTTCAACACCTAAATCATAAAATTTTGAAATAAGTATTTCATAATCTTTATTCTCCACAGCATCACCCTCTTCTACTCTTTAATAACTTCATTCTTTCATTAACAGAGTTTCGATACTTTTCTAAAGCCTCTTCAAATGATAAATCATCATTAACCGTAACATCTTTATTAAATATTTGCCTTAATAGTCTTGTTTTCGGATCAACATTAGTATTAGGTGTACTACTAATTTTTTGATTTATTATACTTTTATTAATTATCTGAGCATCTTCATCATATATTCCTAACTCTTTTTGCTTTTCTACTATTTTTTCTCTATAATTAGCCTGATATATCTTTTGATTACAATAATTACGTATACAAAGATCTAACCCCATAGCTATTCCATCTTTATTAATTTGTGATGCTAAATTACTTCCTACCTTAACATAATTATCATCATCTGAAACTCTTCCATTTGGACTTTTAGAAAGAGCTACTAATCTAGATTTTCTTATTAAAGCGTCAGCTATTTCTACTTTTGCTATTAAAGATCTAGTTACTTGTTGATTAATATCACTTATAATATCTATTAAAGTATTTAAAGTAAGTCTATTAAGATCTTCCATAGTATGTGATTCAACTATCTGATTAAAGAAATCTTTGATTTGAGAAGTTTTAACACCTCTTTTTTCAAGTTCCTCTATAACTATATCAAAACCAGCTTCTTTTACAGCTTGAGCCTTAAGCGCAGATTCTTTAATTTGTTGTCTATAACTACTAATAACTATATCTTCCATAACAACACCCTATTCCTATTCTGTATATATTATAATATTTTATAAATAGAAAGTCAAAAAAAAGATAGGTAAAACCTATCAATTAATTATTTTTTTCTTCTATGTATTTATTTAACATTTCAAAATCAATACCTTCGTTACGTAATATTGCAACAATAATTCCAATTAAACATACTAAATCAATTGCTAAAAAGAAAATATCATTTACAGCTACATTCATAATCATTTCATCACCAAATTGAACACATTCAAATACAGCAAAAGCGATAAACACAAAGAATAAAATTTCCATAATTATTTTAGAAAATAATAACTGTTTTCCAATATATGTTTTTCTGTAATTTCTTTTTTCTTTAGCATATTGCTTTCTTGACAACTTAAACACTACAATCACTCCTTATTATAAGGAAAACATATTAATAATTAAGTGTCAATAATTTACAAATTAAAAATATATATTTACGTAAATCTATTGTAAATTAATGTTAACAAATTCACCCGTAGTAGTATTAGAATATAATTTGTTATCATTTCCAATTAGTAAATCATTAAAAAAGTACTTAGAATTTAGCATTTTAAACTCTTCATCAAGTTTTCTTAAATTTCCAAAACTACTTATATTATCATCACTATAATATAGTCTTCCATTATCACTCAAAAGTACATAAATACTATTTTCACATTTATTAGTATAAGTAATGCTCATAATTGCTTTAATATTACTAATATTATCAATAATAAAATTTTCAAAAGTATCATGATTATTTACTAAAACATTACCATCTTCTAGACTTAAACTATAATTATACCTTTTAGATGAAGAATTACAGTTCTTATTAGAAACAACATTAAAAGAGTCAGATATGAATGATAATCCTTCCTTAGTAGCAATAACCACTCTATCTTTATCACTAATAGTTTCTTTTTTATCATTACCATCTGTTAACATAAAATATATAACTATTGCTAACACAACAAAACATAATGAACATATTATAATTAACACTCTATTTTTCCTATCCATAAAATCACCTATTATGAGAATACTATATTTTTTTTATTTTATCAAGAAAAAAAGATAGGCTCATCGCCTATCGAATAAGTTATTTTACTTATTTATTTGAATAACTTCCACTAACTTGATTTAAACCATTTTGAACAAGTCTACGTGTAATTTCACCACCAACAGAACCATTAGCACGGCTAGTAGCATCAGCTCCTAAGTTAACACCAAACTCATTAGCTATTTCATATTTCATTTTATCAATAGCTTGTTTAGCTCCTGGAACTTGCATTTTCATTGAAGAGTTACTTCTATTTGTCATTATTGTTTCACCTCCTACACTATTAGAGTGTGTTGGTTTATAAAAATAATACTAATTTTTTTTTGGTAATTTATAGCAATTCATTAACTTCTTCTATATCACTAATTTTAATAGTTTGAACAGTTCTAATAGCTTCATTAATCATTGTTTGATAATCAAAACTTTCCTCCATCTCAATACATCTTTGTTTATTAGGATTGATTACTGGATGACGTGGAACAAAAACAGTACAACAATCTTCGTATGGTAAAATACTAATATCATATGTATCTATTTTTTTTGCTATATCAATTATTTCCAATTTATCAAGACAAGCAACTGGTCTAACAACTGGTGTAGTAATCACACTATTTATAACATTCATACTTACTAAAGTTTGACTAGCAACTTGACCAATACTTTCACCATTTATAATTGCCATTGCTTTAAACTTATAAGTAAGTCTTTCCATAATTCTATACATCATTCTTCTCATAATAGTAATAACATAATCATTATCACAATTCTTGTATATTTCTTCCTGTATTGGGGTAAAATTAACAATATGGAGATTTATACTATCAGTATAATTAACCAATTTTTTTACCAAACTAATAACCTTTTCCCTAGCTTCTAAACTAGTGTGTGGAACAGCTTCAAAATAAACACAATCAACTTTCACACCTCTTTTTAAAGCAAGATATCCACTAACAGGAGAATCAATTCCTCCACTTAACATAAGTAAACTTCTAGGTTGACTACCAACAGGATAACCACCAGCACCCTTAAAAGAATTTAAATAAATATAACTATTATCTTTTCTTATTTCCACATGAACAATTAATTCAGGATTATGAACATCTACTTTAATATCACTAATATTTTTTAAAATAACTCCTCCTAATTTCTTAGAAAAAGTAGGACTATCATACACAAAACTCTTATCGCTTCTTCTAACATCAACTTTAAAAGTTTTAAAAGAAATACCCTTTAACAATTCCAAAACAACATTACTAATAGAATCAGTATTAGTATCTGCAATATATGCTATATGATACATATGAATACCAAATATATACTTTAATCTATTAGTAATTTCATCCAAATCATAATCATTAAAATATATATACATTCTTCCTAAATCTTTTTTTATTTCTATATCTAAACCAGTTAATTTATGTTCAATATTTCTAGTTAAAACTTTAATAAAAAAATTTCTATTACCTTTTTTCGTAGATAATTCACCATATTTAATAAGTATTACTCTATTCATAACAACCTCCAAAACTGATACTAATTATACCAAACAACAAAAAGAAAAGAAAGTAATATTTACTTTCTTATCCAAACATTATTTCCCATTTATTTGATTTTTTCTTTTCTTTAACAGATAATAGCCTTTTGTTATTAATAGTCTTTTATTATCATTTATATGTTTTTTTAAATCTTCATAAAGGCATCTATAATCACTCATTTTTTGTTCATAGTCTCCATAATAATCCATATACCCTATATTATAAGCACTAACTAATTGTTGTTGAATTGAAAGTTGAGTAAGTTCTTTTGATGCATCTTCATATAATTTAGAAAAATTTTTATAACTTGGACAAGTACTCAACACTTCTTTCATTGGTAATTCAACCGAAGAATCTTCTTCAAAAACGCTATCATAATCACTTAAAACTTCTTCTCTATCTAATAAAGCTTTAGCAAGCAATTCCTTATAATTATCAACATTTTGTTGAGTTTCATTAGAATGAAATCCAGAATAAAAATCTATTTCTCTTTTATAATCATCTATTCTTGCATCAATAAATCCAACCATCACAGCAAAAAGATAAAATTTTTGAACATACTGATCTTGCCATAAAAATGCTGGTGTAGTAGTGTTTCCATATTCACTCATTTCAATTTTTGATCTAGTTTTAATTGTATCTATTTGCTTTAAACAACTTTGCGCCTTTTCTATAGTTTCCATCATATCATATTGAGTATATTTAGTATCTCTATTAAACTTTTTTTGGATAAGTAATGAAGCCTTTTGATATGGATTTAAATTTTTTTCTTCTGATTTATATTCTAGAAGCATTATAACATCTCCTTTCGAAAATTTATTGTAATCAAAAAAAAGTAAAAATGCAAGAAAAAAGATATTAATATAACATTAACATCTTTAACTTTTGTAAGTTTCCATTAAATTCTGATAAAAGCTTTTATTTACTAATGTAATAGTCTTTATTGATAGATCAAGAGATTTTTTATAATTCCCCTTAAAAAATAATGTTTCTGCCTCTTTTAAACCATCATTAACCTCTTTATAACTACTTCTAAAACGATTACCATAAACAATAATACTTTCGGCCTTTTTAGCATCATTTATCATTTCTTTTGTAGTATTATAAAGTTTTAAAACTAAATCTCTTGCTGTGTCAACTCTAATATTTAAAGTTTCAATCACAATTGGCTTTTTCTCAAGCTCTTTAATTACTTCCTTAATAGCTTCATTAGCCTCATTAAGTTGTACAAAATATTGTTCAGAAATAACAGGCAACTTATAACTATGTATTTCCTTTTTACTCTCTTGTAAAAAGTTTTCAATTTCAATTAATTGTTCACGAGCTCTCTGCTCATCATCATACATATTACCAAGAGAACTTAGTGTAGTATCCAACTCATCACTCATATTCTTAAGTCTAACAGTTAAATCTTCAATTTCTTTATGTAAAACAGAATAAGGTGTAGAATGATTATCAAGTTTTTGAATCAAACGTTTATAATCATCTTGAATCACAACTAATGTTTTTTTGCTTTCATCAATTGATTCAATATCCTTATCTTTCATATCATAATTACTCTTAATACTATCTAATTCTAAAACAACGCCATCCAAAACTTTCTTTGTCTTACTTAACTTAACAGAAAAATCTTTTTCTGCTTCTTCATAAACTTTACGACTAAGTCTTTCTTTTTCAAAGTCAATAAATAACGAATCAAAATAATCTAAAATAGTACGAAGTTCAAACATACAGTCTTCCAAGTTTAGAACCTTAACTTTATCTAAAATAGAACTAATATTTTTAGTAGATTCTTCTACATTATAATCAATATTTAAATACTCAAGAGGATATCCCTCTTTTTCCATCTCTTTCACTACATCCTGTACTTCTTTTATCCTCTTAGGAATAAGCTCTTTTCCCATCAATATTAAATCAGGAGTTTCTTTAACAACAAGTTCCATATGTTCTATCATATTATCTAGAGCTTTAACAATATGTACTACTTCTTCATATTCATTATTTTCCATTGTTCTTTCAAAATCTAAAAA
The DNA here is from genome assembly GCA_017525855.1 of Bacilli bacterium. The sequence continues at coordinate 46,175 of JAFXSE010000005.1, read as the reverse complement.
GTTTTTCTCAATATTTTCAAGCTGTAGTGAAATAGCTTCTTGAACATCATCATATAGATTAGCATGTTCTTGATATTCAGTATTTAACTTACGATATTTTGTTTTCAACTTTGTAACAATACTACGATACTTCTCATCACTTAAAGTTATTTCTCTAATTTCAGCAAGTAATGCTTCACAAGACTCTCTAACCCTATATATCTCTAGCTCAGTTTTTGCCATTCTATAATTGCAATTTTCAAAATCTTTTTTTTCAAGATAAGTATCGATTTCAATTAGCATATCGTCAATTTTAGGAATACGTTCATTCTTTAAAACGTCACTTCTGTCAGTCCAAGTCTTATACTTACTCTCCAAATCTTCGTTTTTAATGATTGGTTCAACCTTAGACAATTCTAAAGAAATAGGAATACTAGAAACTAAATTTTTAGATAAATCTAATTGATCTAGAAGATTTTTATACTTCTTTAATTTCCTAGTTTTATATAAAATTGTTGTTATTATAAAGAATAAAACAAGAACTATTACAAAAGAAATAACATATATCATTGTTTTACTCATAAAATCACCTCTATTATATATTTATTTTAACACATTACTATATCATATTTCCACCTTTTTTAAATTTTTATTAATATATACAAATATAAAATTAATATAATATACCCATAAAACAGTAGAAAATCTTGACTTTCAGCCATTTTTATGTATAATTAATATTGCATGTTTCTTGAACAGCTAAATTAGAATATTTTAAAGTGTTTTTCGATTAGGTTTAGTAACCTTTTGCTGTTAGGCGAAAAAATAAGAAAAACTCCCTAAGATGTGACTAATTTGTTTAATTAAATGTGTAATATATAAAGAAAGGAGATTAATATGGCAAGATATACTGGACCAAGTTACAAACAAGCACGTAGCGTTGGATTTTCAATTAGTGAAACTGGTAAAGAATTAGCTCGTCGTCCTTATGCACCTGGACAACATGGTAAAAGTCGTAAGGCTAAATTATCAGATTATGGTACACAATTAAAAGAAAAGCAAAAAGTTCGTTTTATGTATGGACTAAACGAAAAACAATTCCGTAAAACTTTTGAAGAAGCTGGAAAGATGAGCGGTATTCATGGTGATAATTTCTTAAAATTACTTGAATCTCGTCTTGATAACATTTGTTACCGTCTTGGTTTCTCAACTACTCGTCGTGGAGCTAGACAATTAGTAAACCATGGACACGTAACTGTTAATGGAAAGAAAGTTGATATTCCATCATATAGATGTAAACCAGGAGATGTAATAGCTATTAAAGAAGGATCAAATGATCATAAAGCAGTTAAAGAATCTCTAGAAAAAATCACAAAACGTGTTGAATTCGTTACATTTGATGCTAACAAATTAAGTGGTACATACGTAAGATATCCAGAAAGAAATGAATTAAATATGGATATTGATGAATCACTAATCGTTGAATTCTATAATAAATAAAAGAAACAATAGATACAATCTATTGTTTTTCTTTATTTAAATCTATTTTTTCAAAATAACAATTAGGAACTTCAAATCTTAATTGTTCTTTTTTTAAATCTGTGTTTTTCAAAATATGATGTAGTACCCTTATCATACCGGTATGAGAAACTATTAATACTTTTTTTCCATTATGTTTTTGTAATATCTCATTTACAAATTTTTCTCCTCTAATAAACATATCATGAATACTTTCTACACCATCATCACTACAATTAAGGTTGTAATCCCAATACTTCTGATGATCAAACTCATCACACTTTTTCCCTTCATAAATACCCATAGCTCTATCCATAAGTCTCTCATCATTAATAATTAATGCTTTGTCGCCAACTAAACCAAAAGCTGTTTCTAATGTTCTAAAAAGTGGAGATGTATAGCATACATCAACTCCTAAACTTAATAATGTTGTCCTTAATTGTTTAACTTTATTAACACCTTTCATATTCAAATGAGTATCATTACTAGATTGAATGATGTGTTCTTTATTTAAATCTGTTTCTCCATGCCTTACTAAATATAAAGTCGTCATAATTCACCTAAAAAGAAATAACAAAGTACTTTTTCTTTCCTCTTCTTATGATTACATACTTACCACCCATGGCAATACCTCTATCAATAGTCGTTTCTAAATCAGTTACTCTATCACCATTAATATAAATAGAACCATTTGTTAAAAATTCACGAGCTTCTCTTTTACTAGAACAAATAGATGCCTCTACTAACAAATCAACAATATTTTTATCTTCACTTATATTATATGGTTCAATACCATTAAAAGCTTGTTCAATCTCTTCTAAAGATAGTTTTTTGATATCACCACTAAATAAAGATTCACTAATCTTTAAGGCAACTTCAAAACTTTCTTTGCCATGTAAATCAGTAATTATTTCGCGAGCTAAAGTTTTTTGAGCAATTCTCAAATGAGGAGCTTCATTATGTTCTTTCATAACATTAAGAATCTCATCAGGTGTAAGAAAAGTAAATACTTTTAAATATTCCTCCACCTTAGAATCATCTGAATTAATTAAATATTGATATAGTTCATAACTAGATGTTTTATCTTCATTTAACCATAAAGCATTACCTTCACTCTTACCAAATTTTTTACCAGTAGCATCTAAAATAAGAGGCATAGTAAAACCATAAGCTTGTTTTCCAGTCATTTTTCTTATTAAGTCTACTCCCGTAGTAATATTACCCCATTGATCAGAACCAGCCGCCTGTAAAATACAATTCTTTTCTTTAAACAAATGTAGATAATCATATCCTTGTATTAAAGTATAAGAAAATTCTGCAAAAGTAATTCCAGTATCAAGTCTACGTCTAATAATATCTTTATCCAACATATAATTAACATTAATATATTTACCAACATCTCTCAAAAAATCTGTAAAAGAGAAATCCTTCATCCAATCGTTATTATTAACTACTTCAACATCTCCGCCAACTATTTCTTTAACTTGCTTCTTTATTCCTTCTAAGTTTTTTTCAACTGTCTCTTTTGAAATAATTTCTCTTTCAGCAGTTGGTCTTGGATCTCCTATTAATCCAGTAGCACCTCCAACTAAAAGTATCGGATGATGACCAGCCCTAGCTAGTCTCTTAGCCGTAACAAGTGATGAATAATGTCCTATATGCAAACTATCAGCAGTAGGATCAGTTCCCCAATAAAAAGTAACTTTCTCATTATCTAGCTTATCTTTAAGATCATCACCAGCTATATCTTTAACCAAACCTCTCCACTCTAATTCTTCAAAAAAACTCATATTATATCTCCTCCTTAAAACAAAAAAACGAACTATTCATCAATAAGGACGAATAATTCGCGGTACCACCTTAATTCATAGTAAACTATGCACTCAATATCTTAACGCGATAAACGTTTTTTCTCATGATATGTACTTCAAAAATAATAATTTTCTATTTCCACCAACCATAGAATCTCTATAACTAATTAATTATTTTCTACTTCCGATCAATCTCTGAAAAATATATTTATATTTTATCACCATTTATAATTTTAGCAATATTTTTTTAATTTTCTTTTTTATTTTGCTTATTTTCTAACTTATCTAATACATTTTTTGTAACAACTATTGCTTTTTCTCTTACTTCTGTAGCGGTCTTTTCTAGTACTGGAGTTCCTTTTTCTTTTGCTAAATCAACTAACTTCTGAGCCTCAGTCTTAACTTGTTGGCCCTTTTCTTTAGCTATTTTTAATACCTTTTCCTTATCTAATTCACTAATTTCTTTCTTTAATTTTTCAACTCTCATTTCAATCTCCGCCTGAACATCTTCTTTTTTTAGATCTTTTTCTTTTTTACAAAACTCATCAATCTTTTGTTTTAATTCTTTTCTTGTTTCACTGCCTTCTTTTGGCGCTAATAAAAAACCAATTCCAACACCAATTGCTGTACCTATAGCAAATTTTGTTAATCCTCTTTTACTCATCAATATCATCCTCTTTCTTTTTAATTTTTTTCTTATTTTTAGAAAATATAGATAGAATACTACTTACCTTAGTAATAACAGAATTAGTAAAAGAATCAATACCTAATCCTACTTTATCAATTGTATCAAAGAAACCATTTAAAGATTGCATTTTAGAATCCACATCGTCAATTACTTTATCTGCCTTGTCCATCACCTTAATAGCTTTAATTCCAAGAATTATTAATACAACTAATAATACAATAGCTGCCATATATAATAGCATTTGTAATACAGGAATAAACTGTTCCATTATTATCATCCTTTCATACTTTATTCATACATTGAATCTATTAAATCAAATAAATTTTCACTATCGCCACTACTAGAATTATCATCATTTACTTCTCTTACAATAACTTGATCATCTACTGAAGCATTATCATCTTTAAGTGCTAAATCTTCTTCGATATTACCAGTAACATCTAAATCCTCTTCAACTTCTTCATTTAAAGATGCATTTTTTTGAGCCCTAGTAACTTTAGAACTATCAATATAGTCTTCATTATATTCTAACCCTAAATCTTCAAAATATTCAACAGCATCACCAACAGTTATCTCATTAACTTCTGGCGTTTTATCGTTACTTAAATCTAATAATACATTATCATTATCATCATCATTAACTTCTATTTTTTGAGTATTATTATTTAATCCTACATTTTCGCCAATATCATCACTTAAATTTCCAAAGGCTTTTTTTCTTATTGCATCCAAGTTCATTTTTTCATGACTAACCGCAGTTGTAATACGAACCTCTCTTCTTGGTTCTTTATTCATAAACCTTGTATCTTCTACAATACCATATATTGGTGAAATAATAGGAGACGGCTTAAATCCTTCCCTTTGCTTTTCTTTTTGCTTTTCATAATTACCATATTCATGAGGTGTATAATTTTCTAAATAACTTTCTTTCTTAGAAGCTTGATAAAGTTTAGGTTCTATTTTCTCTGTTATTTGTTCTACTTCTACTAAAGGATCTTCATATGAATAAGTATCACTACGTCTTTTAGTTACATTCATACTAGTACTTTGATAATCATCATCAGGTTTTAAATCTTCATCATTAACAACAGTAATTTTAGATTCTTCAAATTGTGAAGCAGGTTGAATACCTAAACCAGAATCAATTATATCTTCTTCCTTTTCTTCAAGTGGCTCAATAATTTTCTTCTCTTGAGGTACAATTCTTTTAGCGATTGGTTTTTCTTCTTCATAACTGTCATTATAAACAATATCTACCTTTTTATTTTTACTCTTTTCTTTTACTTTTTTTGGTTTTTCTTCTATCTCTACATATTCTTCCTCAAAAAGTGCATTTTTTAATTTATCTATTAATTTCATAAAACACCTCTCTAATCACCACTATTAATATCAATCTGATCACTATCAGGCAATTTTGAATCATCACTAAGACTGTCATACTGCTCAATATAATCTAAATAATTACTAGTAGACTTTTTCGTGGTAAATATATTAAAACTTTCTTCCTTATAATTTAAAACATTATCTCCAACTAAAGTAGCAAGTACTTTATCATTATATTTTAGTGAAGATAATATTTGACTAAGATTAGTAAGTACACTATTTAAATTACTCTTCTTAGTATATACTTCTATTTTACCATAATTATAAACAGCTTCAACAAAATATTTCTTATTTATCTCATTTATTTCTAAATATCCTTCTTTTTTACTATTCTTATTAACTATCTTTTTAGAATAATAACTACTACTATCTTCTAAAAATGTATTCTTTGTTTTATTAAAATATCCAACTAAATCAACGTAAATATAATATTTATTTGAAAATTCATCTAATAAAACAGTATTATATTCTGCCTTATTTATTATCTTTAATGTATTAGGAATATAATATGAATATCCATTAAATGAAGCATTACTTAATTTATTATCCACTAATAGTACATCATTTATTATATTATCGATATTATCTAATTTAACAATAGTTATACTACAACCAGATATGAATACTACAGTAATTAACATTAAAAGTATAATTTTCTTTTTCATACCATCACCTACTCTATTATTATATCAAACTTTAATGCTACTTGCTAGCTTTTAGATAATAAATTTTATTCCCCATTTTAATAAACTTATCTTCATATTCCGTTGTAATTCTCTCAGGTAAAAAGCTATCCAAATTAAATGTTACATCACTAAAAGAATAACCATGGCTACTCATTGTTTCAATAGAATAAGTATATAAATTTTCGTTATCAGTTCTAAGTTCAATTATTCTTTTATCCCTAAACATTTCTTCATACTTATCCAAAAATATATTACTAGTAAGTCTCCTCATTTTATGTCGAACTTTAGGCCATGGATCTGAAAAATTTAAATAAATTAAATTTATATCATGATTAAACACCTCATCTATTTCTAAAGCATTAAGCCTTAAAACTCTTAAGTTTAAAATACCAACAGGTATATTAGGAAGAGCTCTAGCTAAAACATTATCCTGTTTTTCAATACCAATAAAATTTATATTAGGATTGTTAATGGCATTTTCCACAATAAATTTACCCATTCCCATACCTATTTCTATATATATCGGATTATTGTTACCAAAAACTTCACGCCATTTACCCCTATATTTTTTATAATCTTTAACAATATAAGAACTGTTGTCAATAATTTCTTCCTTATTTTTAATATTTCTAAGTCTCATCTATTACACCTCAACTTTTTTTCATTATATATGATATCATATTTTTCATATTTGGCATACAATATAAAGAGGAGGAACCTTTAATGAACTATAATATGCCTTTTAATCCTTTTAACTCCATGGTACCTAATTATGAATCACTTATGAAAATTGAAACACTAGAACAAGAAATATTAAAACTAAAAAATATAATTAATACTCTAGATCAAAGAATTAATAAACTAGAAGAAAAATCATTAAAGAAAGATATTCCAGGATATTTAAACAGTAATGTAGCCAACAACGATGGTAGCTTATATATGTTATAGAATAAATCTATAACTCTTTTTTTATTTTTTATATTTTATGGTATACTAATAAGAGATAGGAGAAATAGATATGTATAAACTTGTAGAACTAGAAAAAGAAGAATATGAAAGCTTTGTAAAGCCCAATAAATACAAATCCCACTTTTTACAATCATATGCATGGGGAGAATTTTCTAAAGCAAAGAAAAATTTAATTCCATATTATCTAGGATTAAAAAAAGAAAACAAAATAGTAGGAACAGCATTACTTCTTCAAAAAAAATTACCTTTAGGATATAGTTATTTTTATTCACCAAGAGGATTTGTCCTAAATTATGAAGACGAAGAAACATTTAACGAATTTACTAAACAAGTATTAAGTTTTACAAGAAATAAGAAAAGCATATTTCTAAAAATAGATCCTGATATCATTAGAAAAAGATTTAACTATTTAGATGAAGAACAAAATAATAACTATGATTTTGATAAAATATTTAAAATGATTACCAAAGCTGGTTTTAAACATTTAGGATTCACTAAAAACTTTGAAACAATGCAACCAAGATATACCTTTAGAATAGATTTAACACAAAACATAGATGATATAAAAAATCATTTTTCTAAAACTACTAAACAAAGAATAAATAAATCATTAAAACTAGGTACTAAAGTAGAAATAGGTACTGAAAAAGATTTAGATACTTTTTGCAAACTAATGATGATAACAGAAGAAAGAAAAGATTTTGTATCTTATAGCAGTGATTATTACAAGACATTATATAAAATGTATAATGAAGACAATAAAATGACTTTATTTTTAGGAAAAATTTATCCACAAGAAATACTAAATGAATTAAACACAAGAAAAACAGAACTAAACAAAATCATAGAAGAGATTCCAAAAGATAATATGAGTAAAAGTAGTAAAAACAAATTAAAAGAAACTACTAGACAACTTGAAAGTATAGAAAATGATATAACAAAATACACTAAAGTATTAAAAGATTATGGAGAAGAAATAATTCTTAATGCACACATGATAATTGAATATGGTGACAAAGCTTGGGTATTATATGCAGGAAACGAAACAATACTAACTGAAACATATTCTAACTACCATACATATCTTACTCATCTTGAATATTGCAAAAAAGAAGGTTATAAAATATATGATCAATTTGGAACTATTGGAGATTTAAGAAAAGACAATCCACGTATGGGTTTACATGAATTCAAGAAAAAATTTGGAGGAGATTATATAGAATTCATTGGTGAATTTGACTATGTAACTAAACCATTTATGTATTTTGTATTTACCAAATTAGTGCCACTTTACAGAAACATTGTAAAAAAGAAATCAAAGAAGGTGATTACCAATGAAGTTAATAGAACTAAATGAAAAAGAATTCGAAAACTTTGCTAAAAAGCATGAACAAATAACATTTCACCAAACCCAAGCATGGGGAAATCTAAAAAAAAGTAATGGATGGACAAGTTATTTAGTAGGATTGACTGACGATAAAAAAATAAAAGGAGCTGCTTTAATACTTTCAAAAAAAATACCAGTCATCAACAGATACATGTTCTACTCTCCTAGAGGATTTTTAATTGACTACAAAGACAAAAAACTTCTAAAAGAATTTACTGAAAAAATAAAACAATTTGCAAAAGAAAAAAGAGCTATCTTTATAAAAATTGATCCTTATGTACCATATAAAGAACATGATAATAATGGACAATTAGTAGAAAATGGATTTGATAATAGTATAGTTGTTGATAACTTAAAAGAATTAGGTTACAAACATTTTGGGTTCAACCTAATGCAAGACACACTTCAACCAAGATGGATGCATGTAATCAACACAGATAGAGCAATGGACGACATCATGAAAGATATGGAATCCAAGACAAGACAAATTCTAAGGAAAAATGAAAAATGTGGAATTATAACTCATGAAATAGAAAAAGATGAACTACCAATATTCAAAGAAATAATGAAACATACATCAGACAGACGAGAATTTGTTGATAGACCATTCTCATACTATGAAAAAATGTGGGATACTCTTCATGATGCAGGTATTCTAAAAATTAGAATTGCTGAAATCGACTTTAATCTTTACGAAGAAAACACAAAAAAAGAGCAACAAGAAATAAAAGACTCACTTGAAGATAGAATCAGAAAATATGAAAATCAAGAATTAAAAATGAATGAAAAAAAATATAATTCACATAATAAACAAGATGAAGAAAGAATTAAACAATTAGATAAACAATTAGAAAAAATTAAAGAGTATAAAAAAGAGTATGGAAATAAAACAACCTTAGGGGGAATACTATTCTTAGTATATGGCAATGAAGTATTGTCCCTTTATGGTGGAAGTGAAGAAAAATTAATGCAATTTCAATCTGCATATACAGTTCATTTTGATGGAATAAAATATGCCGCAGAAAATAATTTTAAAAGATATAATTTCTATGGGATTACAGGTGATTTCAATGAAAAAAATCCACTATATGGATTGTATCTCTTCAAAAAAAGTTTTGGAGGACATGTAGTAGAATTAATTGGAGAATTTGACCTAGTAATCAATAAAACATTATATAAAACATATAAATTAACTTTTGCCATGTATCACAAAATTAAAAACATCTCAAAAAAAATTCATAAATAGTTTTAAAAGATAGTATCACTAGATACTATCTTTTATATTAATACTCTTTTTTAATATGTTATTTACAGTTTTAGTTTTATAAACAGTTATAAAATATACAACAAATCCTACAGTTACATAAACAATCAAAAGAAGAACATTTAAAATTCGAGAATTAGTATAATAAGGCAATATTAATCTAAATAAGAAAATAGATAAAATCATCAAAATAGTAGCTAAAAATATATTAATAATCTCTTTCAATGTAGATTCATAAGTAATATTGTACTTTTTATATAACACATAAAGACAAATAATAATTCCTACAAAATACCCTATAATAGTTGCACTAATACTTCCATAATATGGAGGAAGTCCCATTTTATTAAAACTATTCATTAATGATATATTTAATAATAATTTTAAAACAAATCCTACTATAAAACTTATAAAAACGGTCTTATAATCTTTTAATACATATAAAATACTTGTAATAACTAAATATATACTCATAAAAAGACCAATAAATATGTAATATGAAAATATAGAAGAGCCAAACCTACTATTGCCATAAAAAACCATCCATATAGGTTTAGATAATATACTCATTACTACAGTAATAGGAACAACAAATAGTATTAATAATTGAAGAATCTGATTTACCCTATTGTTAGTATATTCCATATTTTTTGTAGTAAAAGAATCTATTAGCTTAGGTATCATAGTTACTATAATTCCGGTAGAAATAGATACAATTATCATTGAAAAGTTAGAACCCCAAAGTAGCAAAATTCCAATAATGCTTTCAGCTTCTGCAACAGAATAAGCACTCATGTGAGAAACTGTTTTTACAACAGTTAACAAATCAACAAAGTCATATATAACTTTAAACAAATCAATCATTATAAAAGGAAGCGCATAATTAATTACTTTTCTTATAATAACCTTATTAGAAAAGTTAGGTTCTTTTACCTTAATACCATTATTATCAAAATTTTCCTTTTTTTTCTTAATTATTCCTAATATATAAAAATAACTTCCTATAATTCCCGCTACTATTCCAAATACACAAACCCCCATAGTAGTTTTTAAAGAAAAATGAAACAACTTAACAGAAATAAAACTTCCTATTATTATAATACTAAATTTAATAATGCTTTCAATTGTGTCTGAAAAATACTTTTCTTTAACTAACTTATGCCCTTCTAAATAAGACCTATAAACATTTAAAACAGGAGTAACAAGTAAAGCTACTGAAATTAATCTAATAACAAAAGTTATTTGCTCTTGATATTTTATTCCTCTTAAATTACCTACAATTAACTTAGATAAAAAAGGAGCTAATACAAATAATAATAAAAGCATTAGAAACCCCATACAAAAAGCTATTCTTCTAGACATTATAAATGCTTTTTTTTCGGTTTTATAATACCCCTTAGAGTGATACTCACTACATATTTTTCTAACTGCAAGAGGAAGCCCAAAAGTCGCTATGGCTGCAAAAAACAAATATATTGTATATATATAACCATATAATGCCCCGCCTTGCTCTCTAATAACATAATAAAATGGTATTACATATATTATTCCCAAAACTTTACTTAAAGTATTGATGAATGCACTTTGAAAGAAACTATTTTTAACATTTAATTTTTTTCTCATAAAAGTCACTTCCTATACTACATCTATATAAATGATATCATAAAACTAATATTTGGTAAATGCTAGTGATATATAATCATAGCTGAAAAACAATAAATTTGTTCCTCACCTGATACAGAAGTTGAAACCTGATATTTTATATCCCAAAGCTCTCCCTCCATATCCCCTAAAAAATCATTTATACTATCTTCTAAATCTTTTTCATCTTCTAGATCAAATAATTTTACTTTCACTTTTATCACCATAATTAGTATAAATAAATTTATCCACAAAATTTGTTAAAAAAAGTAAAAAAAGGCTACATATTTAAAATATGTAGCCAAGTATAAATTATTTTACAACAATATTTACTATTTTTCCTTTTATTACAATTACTTTTACTATTTCTTTTCCTGATGTATGATTTATGACATTCTCTTGTTGTAATGCTTTTTCTTTAATAGAATCATCACTATCATTTACATTAATTTTAATTGTAGCTCTTACTTTACCATTAACTTGAACAGCAATTTCCTTTTCTTCTGTTATAATCTTTTTCTCATCATATTTTGGCCATTCTTCATAAGCAATTGATTCATTATGTCCTAAAACAACAGACCAAATCTCTTCAGTTATATGTGGACAAATTGGATTTAATAATTTAATAAATCCTTCAGCATATTCTCTAGAAATTTCTTCTCTATTATTTAATGAATTCATAAATATCATCATCTGACTAATAGCAGTATTAAAACTCATCTGTTCATAATCATTAGTAACTTTTTTTACTGTTTCATGATAAATCTTTTCTAATTCCTTAATATTATTATCAACTATACTTAATTCATTAAAACGTCTATATACTTTATCAACAAATCTTTTACTTCCTTCAATACCACTAGGATTCCAAGGCTTATCTGCAGAAAGAGGTCCCATAAACATTTCATATAATCTTAAACTATCAGCACCATACAATTTGACCATCTCATCTGGATTAACAACATTTCCTTTACTCTTGCTCATTTTTTCACCATTAGTACCTAAAATCATACCTTGATGAACTAATTTCTTAAATGGTTCTTTTACTGGAACAAGTCCCTTATCATATAAATAATTATTCCAAAATCTAGAATATAACAAATGTCCAACCGCATGTTCAGGACCACCCAAATATAAATCAACTGGTAACCAATGTTCAAGTAACTCTTTTGATGCAAATTCTTGATCATTATGAGGATCTATATATCTTAAGAAATACCAAGAAGATCCAGCTGCACCAGGCATAGTAGAAGTCTCTCTAACACCCTTTTTACCATTTATAACAACGTTTTTCCATTCAACAGCATTATCAAGCGGAGCCATTCCTCCATGTGCTTTATAATCCTTCATCTCCGGCAAAACAAGTGGTAAATCTTCATCCTTAACAACCTCTACACTACCATCTTCCATATGAATTATAGGTACTGGCTCACCCCAGTAACGCTGTCTTGCAAAAATCCAATCTCTTAAACGATAATTAACTCTCTTCTTACCACACTTATTTTCCTCTAGCCATTCAATCATCTTATTGATGGCATCTTCTTTATTTAACCCGTCTAACCATTCTGAATTAACATGTGTACCATCTTCGACCATTGCTTGTTCTCTAACATCTGTTCCACTACCATCATCTAATACTTTGATTATCTCTAAACCAAACTTCTTAGCAAATTCAAAATCTCTTTCATCATGGGCAGGTACTGCCATAATAGCACCCGTTCCATAAGTAGACAAAACATAATCAGCAATCCAAATAGGAATTTTTTTACCATTTACAGGGTTTACTGCATAACTTCCTGTAAATACACCTGTTTTTTCTTTACTTAATTCTGTTCTTTCAAGTTCACTTTTATGACTACATACTTCCTTATATTCATTAACAGCAGCCCTACAATCATCTGTAGTAATTAGATCAACAAGTTCATGTTCAGGAGAAAGCACACAATAAGTAGCACCAAATAAAGTATCACACCTAGTAGTAAATACTATAAAACTATAATCAGTATCACTAACCTTAAACTCTACTTCAGCACCATAACTACGACCAATCCAGTTTTTCTCTATTTCCTTTGTAGACTCAGGCCAATCAACCTCATCCAATCCATCAATTAATCTATCAGCATATTTAGTTATTTTCATGACCCACTGTTTCATATTCTTTCTAACAACAGGGAATCCTCCTCTTTCACTCTTACCATCAATTACTTCATCATTGGATAATACTGTTCCTAACTCTTCACACCAATTAACAGGCATGTCTACATGAGTAGCAAGTCCATCATTATATAGTTGCTTAAATATCCATTGTGTCCATTTGTAATAACTAGGATCAGCAGTAGATATTTCACGACTCCAATCATATGAAAAGCCAAGCATCTTCAACTGTGTCTTAAAAGTTTGAATATTTTTTTCTGTAAAAGTACTTGGATGATTACCCGTTAAAACAGCATATTGTTCTGCAGGTAAACCAAAAGCATCCCATCCCATAGGATGTAAAACATTAAATCCTTGCATTCTCTTCATTCTAGCCATAATATCAGTTGCGGTATAACCCTCAGGATGGCCAACATGAAGACCTTGTCCAGATGGATATGGAAACATATCTAAAGCATAATACTTAGGTTTAGAAAAATCTTTTATATCTGTTTTAAATGTTTCATTCTCATCCCAATAATCTTGCCACTTCTTTTCAATATTTGTATAATCACTCATTCTTATCATTTCCTTTCTTTTTTCTTCTTTCTATTTTCTTTTTCAAAACTATTGATAAAAGTAAATAACTAATATAAATAACAGGTACAATTAGTACAGCTGCAATTAAAATTTGAATATAACCTCTATTCGAAATACAAGCAACTGTAACTATAAAAGAAATATCTAAACTAGATACAACTGCAATTCTATTAAGTAAAGCAGAATAACTTAGTTTTGATATATCAACCTTATAATATGATTCTAACAGTCGAACTTCAACTGGTTTTTTTCTGTTTTTATTAATACTATTTTTTTTATTTAATTTCAATTTTATTTGATCCTTATAATCTCTTGCAAATATAAATTCATAAATAATGAAAACTATTATAAAAGTTAAAATAAATAAAATCGAATTTTGTATAAGTTTTATTTTCATAATAATCCTCCAAAAATAAAAATCATCCTTAATACATAAGGACGATTTTAATCGCGGTACCACCTTAATTCGCACAAAGCGCAACTTAATAGATTTAACGATCTTACCCGATATACTATAAGATAGTCAAGTTCATAAAATTTCTTTATTTGTTCGCACCAACCACAAATTCTCTTAAAAAGAAACATTTATTACTACTACTACCAATATTTCAAATGAGTTAAACATAGTATACTAAACTTCTGAAATATATTCAAGAAGTTTTAAGAATAATTTAATATGTTCCTTACTTAAACCCTTCCTTTTTAATCTCCTAATAGCAATTCTTTTCTTTTGAATAGTAGTATTACTATCAAAAATTATGCTAGCAATATCTTCTTTTAAATAAGTATTGATTTGTAAGTCCATTAAAATACTGTCTACATCATCATTAATAACACGTACAGCATCAATTTCAATATCTTTACCACGACAGTTTACAGTTAATTGTCCAACAGTAGGAATACCTTTTAAATGAACAATAAAATCATTTCCATCTATATAATATTCACCTGTTACTTCCTGATCATTAAACATAACTTTAACACTATCAGCTTGTTTAGTATTTCTAAATACCAATTTGTAATCTCTTCTTTCAGGTGCAATACCACTTTTACCTTCAATAGCTCTAATAATGACAGTATAATTACTTCTCAAATAATTATAATCAATCGAAGTCTTTAAATAATATCCTTCCTTATAAAGAGAAGTTATTCCATCATCTTCATACAAAGTATACATGTTACTAACACCTGGAAAAATATGTATCTCCATCTCCGTTGCTAATCCAACGTTATTCATATCACTTTTATTAGAAAGAGGAATAATGCCACCAGCTGTTGCAAAAACAGGATAATCCTCTTCTCTAAAGAAAGAAACATATTTTTTTCCTCCAGGAAATTTCTTACCAGTAAAAAAGTCATACCAAATACCATCAGGCATATAGAATCTATGAATAGTACGATTCATTACTGAATCCTTTTTAGTTAATATAGGACAAACCAATAATTGAGAACCAAAATAGAACTGATTTTTATAAAGTTCATCATCATAACACCAAGGATAATTATAATAAAATGGTTGTATTATCGGAATACCGACTTTAGAGTAATTATATGCCTCAGTATATAAATAAGGAATAATTCTATGACGAAGCCTCAAGTAATCAGCAACTATATTAGTAGTTTTTGCTTCCCAAACCCATGGTTCTTTCTTATAATAAGGACCCCTTTCAGCATGAAAACGTAATATTGGAGAAAAACATCCTAACTGGACTTGTCTAATATATAATTCACTTTCTTCAATACCACCATGTGTACCACCAACATCTAAGCTTAACCAAGATATTCCCATATTACAAGCATTTATATAAGTAAATACTTGCTTTGCCAAATCTTCCCATGTAATTTCAGTAGGTCCACCATAAATTACAGGATAACGATGTGGAGCAATTATAGAACCTCGAGACAAAACAAGTCCCCTTTTATTAGAATTCCTATCAGAATCATGATACATATAATTAGTCATAGCCCACATATTAGTAATATTTGAAGACTTATAATCATTCCAAAAGAAATCAACACCCAAACCTTCTAAAGGATGAAGAAATACTTTAAAATAAATATCTAATATTTTAGGATTTAATGGATCAAAATTAATAATAGAATTATCATTTATGTTTAAATACTCAGCAGCTTTACTATAAAAAGTATCATAAGGATAAAAACCTTCACCAGGATCAGTTGCTAATCCAACTCTAATATTTTTATTATGTAATTTTAACAATAGCTTATCTGGAGCTGGAAAATAATTACTATTAAAAGTAAAGCCAGTTTTTAAATCATTTTTAGAATTATATTCCCTATTATGCCAATCATGATCTAAAACCAAAATAGAAAGAGGTATTCTCTTCTTTTCAAAATTATGTAAAAGATCACTAATGCTTTCATTATTATACGAAATATTTCTACTCCACCAATTACCTAAAGCATATCTAGGTAATAATTCTGGAAAACCTGTTAATTTAAAATAATCAATAAGTGCTTCCTTAAAATCTTTATCATACATAAATACATAAATATCTAAAGAACCAGCTGGTCTATCCAAAAGTGTACCATCAGCATTTAACAATTTAGTATTACTATCATCAAAAGAAGAAAAACCTTCAATAGAGTATAATCCTCTTTGTAATACATTATTTAAAGGAACATCAAACGCAGAAATATTTCCATTCATATTTCTAACTTCAGGATGTTTATAATACCAATCTCTTTGTCTATCTTTATCAATATTACTTAATAAAGTTATCTTTAAGTTTTTAGATGGATTAATACTGCTTCCTTCAAATGGTTGTTCTTTAAGATAAGTAAGTTCAAAATACTTAGTAGTTATTTGTATCATTGTAGCATCCTGTCTTAAAGTAAACACAGGTACACCTAAATTTCTATTCTGCACCAATTGACTAGGCTGATCAACAAATATACCATTAGGATTATATTCAAGTCTTACAACTCTTTCAGTAATTACAGAAATACGAAATTTTTTACCCATAGTACATACCTTTGGATCAGACTTTGCTTTTCTAACATCTACAGAAAACTGTTCACCTAATGGATACATATAACTACCTCCCATCTATTCTTTTATTATTCTTACTTTTTTATTATAACATATTTTTTTATCAACAAAAACTATTTATCAATGTAAATTGCATAATACTCTTCAAAACTTAATTCTTCCTTATCCATGACCTTAGCTATTTCTTTTCCAACATATCTAAAATGCCAAGCCTCATTTCTAATCCCAGTAATACTCTCCTTGCTCTTCAAATAACGATAACAAAATCCATACTTATAACTATTTTTTATCATCCAATCATACTCTTTTGAATTTCTAAATATGTTACTAGTACCACTAGCAAAATCAAAAGCATATCCAGTTTGATGTTCAGAATATCCAGGATTCACCACATATTTATCTACATAACTTTGTCCGTATAATGATAAATACGTATTATATACTTCCTTTTGATCATCATAACTTCGATATCCAGAATTAACAAAAAGTTTTAATCCATCCTTCTCAGCTGCCTTAATCATTGTAATTGCAGCATCTACTGCTTCTTTAGTACCTTTAGTAGAAAGATCTCCATCTATTGTATATTTTTCAGGAACACTAATTAAATTATTAGGAATATAATCTTTTCCAAGATAATGATGTTTATTTGCTAAAACTGTTTTAGTTTTATCAGTAACTTTTACAGGATCTTCGTAATCCTTTTTATCTAAGTCAAGATTAACTAAAATAATAGTAGTTTCCTCATCATCCCCCTCATCATTCATATATTTAACATACCTATCATAATTATCTAGTTTAGCAAAATCATAACTATAAAACTCTTCTAAATACTTAACCTTTTCTCTTTTACTAAATTCAGTAACACTCTTATCACTTCCATGACTCAATATAATAGATATATCTCTAGCACTATATTTCTTTTCTATAAGACTATTAATATTTTTAATTAAATTATCATGATCTTGATATTTAATTTGCTTATAATAATCTAAATACTTTTCTTTATAATCAGAACTTTCAAAAGCCCTGTTTAAAGTTTTATTATTTGGATTATTTAAAGCATATTCAAGTTTAAAATTCTTTAATATATTGTTACTAGCAATACGACTATATCCAACCTTCTCTAGTTTATTTATTACGTGATAATAATATCCAAAAACTACAATTAACAAAATTAAAACAACCATTATTATTCTTACTATCAACTTAGTTTTAGGTTTCATTTTTAACACTTTTTTTTGAGCCATATATACCTCCAACAACATTACTTATAAAATATAAAATCAGTAATTTTAAATTCATTCACAGAGAATGCTATTTTATCTTTATATCTTTCAGTAGATAATGCCTCACCATACTTAAATGCATTAAATTTAATTCTTTTACCTATCGGAAAATATTGTAATTGATTAGTAAAATAGCAAAAATATTCAGTCAACTCTGGTGATAACACTCCACCATTTTCATTAACTGTCCTCATATATATTTTTCTACCACCAACACAAGTTAAAACATCTTCAACTACTACATTTACTATTTTTTCCGCACCCTTACTAGTAACAGAAATAAGTATACCAATTGTAATAAAAAATAGGATAGCACCAACAGATATTACAATTATACATATAACAAATTCACTAGATTTGTATAATTCATTAGGATTTTTAGGATTATATCTAATTTGTATAACATTATCAACATTGACTTCAAACTTTTTTGGATAATCATAATAATATTTTTTACCATCTACAATATACTCATAAGTACCAACATAATATGGTCTTCCAGCCTCAAAAATCTTTTTTGTATCCTTTAAATCAGCACCCACCACTGTATAATTATTATATTTATTTACAGATTGTATTAACAAAAACACTCCAAAACCTATAACTGATAAAAATAAAAACATTAGTAATACAAAAGGCCATTTTTTGACTTTCTTATTTAATCTTAAAACACTATTTTCATCAATAGATGTATTTGTATTTAGACTATTATTGTTCATAACAACTCTCCTATTCTACATATATATTACCACAAATAATCAAGATGATAAAATATAATTTTCGAAAAAAAAAGAACAGTTTAAGTTCTCTTAGAAAGTTCCACTATTTTTCTCCATGAAAATGGTCCAACTAATCCAGTCACATCAAGATTATTATCAGTCTGTATTTTCTTTATAGATTTTTCCGTTAATTCATCAAATATTCCATTGACCCTAACCCCAGGAATAGACTTATCATATTGACATATTTTTAAAAGAAATCTTTGAAGCCTTCTAACATCATCTCCACTCATACCTCGCGTTAAAAAATAATCAGGGTATAATTCATTTACATACGTTGCATATTCACTAGGAAAAGATTTTAATAATTTATTATATACTTCTTGAAGAATTTTCCAATCAGCATAAGTAATTATTCCGGTAACAGGAAGTCCATACTTCTTTTGAAAAGCCATTACCATAGTTTTAGTATTATCATTAAAAACTGAATTAGTTTTTAAATGAGGAATATCTGGATCTACAAAAGATATAGCATCTAAATAGTAATGAACATATTCCATTTCTATCCCAGTATCACCATACTTTAATTCATCCTTATATAAAAAATTAGCTTCCTGAGGAGTAATACCTTCAGAATACAAATCAGATAATTTTTTTACACTAGTATAAACATACTTTATCTTATACCAAGTAGCTTTATCAACCATACCTGTTACAGGTAAAGCAAAAATTTCCTGAAACTTTTTTACAGCATCCTCCGTTTCTTTATTAAAAACGCCTGAATAATTATCTTCTATTTTAGGAATTGCAGGATAATTGATTCTAATTCTTTCTAAATCTCTTTGAATAGCTCTAACTGGATTACCAACACTTCCAAGTCTATTAACATATCCAGGATAGCCTGATATATTATCACCAACAGGAGCATCAAACCTAATTTGAATATCACTACCATAATAATATCTTAATATTTCAAGAGGAGTTTTTCCTTGATTGGCCAATGTAACAGTCCCCCATTGAGAAAGACCATCACATGTCGTTTTTCTCCCATCACAATATCTCGTAAAATATGGCTGAATCTGATTTTGTTTAACTACATAATCATTAAAAATATCCTCTACTATATTAGCGATATTTTCATAAATCTCCCTATCAGGTATATAAGTCTGATCAAAAGCAGGAGAGTTAGTTATGTCAAAATTATATCCTTTGCTTGGATACCATTCATTATATATTCTATTTAAAGCAAATGAAATAATAGCATAAATATTTGCTTTAAGAGAGTTTTCTGGCCATGTTGGATACAATTCACTAGAAGCAACATTATTAATATAATCTGTAAATGGTACAACTATATCCCTTGCAGCCTCAGTTGGTGCCCCTAAATGAACAGTTATTTGATTAGGCACTACTGGATATCTAATAGCCATAACTATTTCTCACCTCTGCTTTAATATCAGGTGTAATATTAATATATTGAATAACACCAACACCGCAACAAAGCGATATATCGTAGGTTTTATCAAAACTATTGTTACTGTAAACAGCTCTAAGTTGATAAGTTGTAAACTTAGGTACATCCTCATCGCTTTCCACACGAACAGGAGTTGGAAGTTTTATACCATTAATCATACCACTTTCATCTGTCCTACCTTCAAAAAATATGATTGTATTATTTCCAATTTCCTTACTAACTGTAATTAAAACATTATTAATAGGAATAGCTTCACTAGCTGAAGTAGCCCTTATTTTTAATGTGCCAATTCCTGGATTATCATTTAAAAAGTTTTGATAAGACTGATCGTTATTTAATTTTTCTAAATCTGTACTTTTAATTATCATTTTATCTCTCCTTATATTCTCAATACTTGACCAATTGATAAACTATTACTAGTTAAATTATTTTTATTCTTAATATTATCAACAGAAGTATTATATTGCTTAGCTATTTTCCAAAGACTATCGCCTTTTTTTACTGTATATTTAATAGAATTATCAACAGGAATGAATTCTTCCCCATAACATTCCTCTACTGTTTCCATACCTGTAGTTCTAATTTTTAAGTTTTGACCAATACTTAAAGTTTGAGTATTCAAATTATTATCTTTCATAATTGCATCAGGTGTTGTACTATATTTTTTAGCTATAGAATATAGCGAATCACCTTTTTTAACAGTATAGTTAATATAAGATGGTAAACTAGTAACAGATTCCCCTGTTTCAGGAATTAATAATTTCTGTCCTATATTTAGATTAATCGACGATAAATTATTTAGTTTTATGATTTCGTCAACAGTAGTCTCATACCTTTTAGCAATATTATACAAACTATCACCCTGCTTTATAGTATAAGTAAACATTGATGGAGGATTAGTTCCAGAAGATGATGGAATTTGTAAAACTTGACCTACACTAAGATTAGTACTATTTAAATTATTTAAATTTACAATATCAAGAACAGAAACACCAAATTGGTTACTTATCCCATATAAAGTGTCACCACTTTTTACAGAATAAGTACCAGTTGAACCAGTATTAGAAGAAGTAGGAATTTGCAGAACTTGACCTATTCTAAGATTTGAGCTAATTAGATTATTTTGTTTAATAATATCAGAAACAGAAACCCCAAACTGACTACTAATGCCATATAAAGTATCACCTTTTTTTACTGTATATGATTGCATTATCTCACCTCAATAAATTCTATTCGAAATATAAAAAAAAAGAAGTAATATTAAACTTCTTATTTAATAGGAACCATTAAAGACTGCCCTATAGAAAGTAAATTACTAGTTAAGTTATTAATCAGTTTTAGTTCATCCACTGATATATTAAATAACCTTGCAATTGACCACAAAGTGTCACCACTTTTTACAGTATAGATCATAGTATCCATATTATTAATGCTATCATTACCTATATTATTACTAGAATTGCCTAAGCTTGTTGGTATTTTAAGCATATCACCAACTTGTAAATTTATTGATGATAAATTATTTAAACTAATAATATCATCAACTGTAGTTTTAAATTTATTAGCAATAGCCCATAAACTATCACCTCTTTGTACTGTATACACTTGATAAGTTCCACTATCATTATTATTCATTTGCTTTGGCAACTTTAATTCTTGACCAATTATAATTACATTTGAAGTTAAATTATTTAAGTTTTTAATTGTACTAATATCAGTATCATATAAAGTAGCAATTTTAGATAAACTATCACCTGGTTTAACAGTATAAGTAATAAAATCCGAATCTAAAACACTTGGCTCACTTATTAATAATTCTTGACCTACTGTTAATAAATCAGATGTTAGATTATTAAGTCTTTTTAATTCAGATACTGTAGTGTTAAATAAATTAGCTATTTTATACAATGTATCTCCTCTTTGTACCATATATAAACTATCACTATCTGAAATAGATGAACCAGGAACCTTATAAGGGACATTAGAATAATCAGCTATAGCTTTTACAACACCCTCAACATAATTATTCAAATTATTCTTTAATTTATTAGCATCATTTACATTATCTATAAAACCATATTCAACAAGCATAGATTGAAGAGGATTAGTATCACGAATTATATAGTAATAATCTTGACTAGGATTTTCTGGTAATCTTCTTTGATATATTTTTCTAATCTTTTGCCCGGCGGAACCTATATTATTAATAGCCATTTGTGCAAGAGCAGGAGTATTTCTAAGAGCATAAACAATTTCAGCCCCTTCTCCACCTCCTGCATTTATATGATTAGATATTAAAATAACATCTGTATTTTTACCAAAAGCATTTAAAGCTGTACCTATTCTTTCTTGACGTGTTAATGTTCTATCAGTATCTCTTGTAATAACAGCTGGAATTCCCAATTCCTGTAATCTTTTATACATATAATTAGCAGCTTGTAAGGTTAAATCTTTTTCCTTGAGACCATTACCAAGTGCTCCAGGATCATCTCCACCATGTCGGGGTATCGGAAAAATCCAAACATTTTAGTCTTAGAAATTCCATACTATTTTAATATCCCTTATATTAGTTTCTTTATCATATTCTCCAATATATACTTTATCAATAAACTCATCTAATATAATCTTATTAAGTTCTTTTATATGTTTGTATTTCTTTAATATGTTATCAACATTTTTCTTTTCTTTCTTTCCAATTTTTAGCTCATCAATTTGTTTATCTATTATTTCTATTCTTTTCATCATATTTTTTATTTCATTGAAATAATCTTTAGACATCATCTGAAACATATCTTCAGAAATAACTCCTTTAACTTTTTCCTCAAAAAGATTTCTATAATAAGTTTTATTATTACTTATTTTTTTAATTAAGTCTTCTTTTTCTTTTATTAGTGCTTTTACTGAATTGTTATTATCTGTATCTTTTCGTCTATTTTCATAGAGTCCTTTTAAATCATTCTTATCATAGTAATTATCTAATAAATCATTAATAGCATTTAACAATATTTCTTCTAAACTATCCATTCTAATTGCTTTATTATTAGGACATATATGAAACTTTTTATTACCTTTACATTGTAGATATGCTCTTTTACCAGTTTTTTCACTTTTAACACTATATACATTTCTCATAAATGCTTTATCACAGCAACTACAATATACTTTTTTAGTAAAATAGTTTATTTGTCCTGTTTTAGTAACTTTGTAATGTGTTCCTAGTATTGATTGTACTTTATTCCATGTTTCCATATCTATAATTGGCTCATGAGCATTTTCAATTCTAATCCAATCCTTTTCAGGAACTTTCATAGGTTTATGATTTTTATAACTAACATAAGTTGTTTTTCCTTGAACTAAATTACCAATATAAACTTCATTTCTTAACATTTGAGCAATTGTATCAGGATTCCATCTAACTGTCTTTAAATCACAACTTGGGCATACAAATTTACTACCTTTTTGCTTTTTATAAACAGATCTAGGTGGAATATTATTATTGTTTAGATATTCACATATTCTATGATAACCGAATCCCTCTGCATACATCCTAAATATCTTTTTAACTATTTCAGCAGCTACTGGATCAACAACTAACTTATGTCCATCTTCATCTCTATCATAACCATATGAAGCAAAGCTACCCATAAATAAACCATCTTCTCTTTTATTTTTTAAAGACTTTCTAATATTTTGAGATAAGTCATCTAAATACCACTCATTTATAAGTCCATTTATTTGTCTGGATTTCTTATTAGATTCAATACTAGTATCAGCATTATCAATAATACTTACAAATCTAACTCCCCAAAGAGTAAACTTATTATGTAGGTATCTTTCAATAACTTCCATATCTCTTGAAAATCTAGATTGTGATTTACATAAGACTAAATTAATCTTACCACTTTCACAATCATTTATAAGTCTTTCAAAATCTGGCCTATAAGTTCCTGCTCCAGAAAAATCATCATCTGAATATATATCTACAACATCCCAACCAAATTGACTAGCATATTTTAAACACATACTTCTTTGATTTATTATACTATCACTATCATCAGTTTTATTTAATTTATCTCTATCTTCATCAGATAATCTACAATATATACCTACCTTTTCTATCATAGCCATTTCTCCAAACAATTAAAAATTTCTATACATCTTTTTAATTATCAACTTCTTCTTCCTTAAATTTACTTTTAATACTATAATAAAAGAAAATATATTAAATAATATTCTTAAAACAAAAAGAAAATAACCCAGAGAAAGGTTATTTTCTTTATTCAGTACTTTTCTATATGCATTTATTTATTATCTTCATTACTATGATTAACAAACCGTAAAACTTAATTACTTTTTTCTTTATCAACTAAACTATTGTCTAAGTCAACTGCTTTAACAATATATAAATATAAATCACTATGATTAACTATAAAAAATTCACACTTTTGATGTTCAGTAATAACAAAATATCTAATTGGTTCTTTAACATTGTCTCGAACATCAACCAACTCCTCAAAACTTTCTACTTTAATAATATTATAATCATCCATATTAGGAGCAGTTTTAACATTTACAATTAATCGATCATATCCCCTTAGAATTCTACCAATATATTTATCATAATTACTAGTTTTACTTAATAAAACTGATATTTCTTTTACTAATTTTATAAAAACAATAATAAATAATAAAAGCAAAACTACATCAATTACAATAAATTTAATATCACCTAACAAAAATTCAGAATCAGAAATAATCTGTTTTGTCTCATTAACTGTATTTTCTTTTAAACCAATATTAATCTCATTTTCTGATAACGGAATAGAAAGGATTGTTTTAGTTGTATCATTTAATGAATAGCTATTAGTTTCTTTACTCTCTTCATTTACTACTAAATAAACCTCTAAGTAACTTGTAGTATTAACAGCATAGTTTGATTTAAATCTATTAGCTAAATTGTTATAATAATCATAATCAATTATAACATTTTTATTCAACAAGTATTTATCATTACTTCTAATACCCGCTATTTCTTCTTTGGCAATTTCATATTCATTTTCATAAAATATTTTAGAATTGCGTTGGCTTGCAATTACAAGTTTTGCCATAACTTTATATTTTAAATCAATGTCACTTTTCTCATTACTATTAAACTGATAATTATAATCAATATTGATTTTATCAATCAAACTAGCAATATAAGCCATTCCTTTTCCTAAATAATTAGATGTATAAAAATTATTTTCTTTTAGATAAACTTTATAATCAATACTACTTTTATGAGTATAATTTATAGTTTTAGATTTTGTTATAGAAAAAGACATAAAAACAGAAGCAATTAATGACATTAAAATAATACAAACCAAAAGTAATTTGATAAAAACACGCGCATTAAAACTTAAATAGAAAGTTTTCTTTTTCTTTAAACTCTCAGACTCTTCATTAACTTTATGCTTTAAATTATTATTGTCTTTTACGACTTTTTTATTTTCTTTTTCTTTTGTTTTTATTTTTAAATTATTTTTAGTTTTCATATTACGTGTCATATAATCTACTCCTTTGCTTATAATCTATTGAACCATACTGTTGGATAAC
The DNA here is from genome assembly GCA_017525855.1 of Bacilli bacterium. The sequence goes on along the minus strand of JAFXSE010000005.1, from coordinate 20,029 downwards.
CAATAAACGGTAATTTAAATTTAACTTTTCCAACAATCATATCTGCTTCTATAACAATATCATCAATATTACTATTTGCATCACCTTTTGTATAGTAATAATATGATTTATCATATTTAAGTTTTTTTACTACTCTATGAACTATAATCACATTATCTTTTTTATATGCTATTACATCATCTTTATTTATTTCATCATACTTTAAATCAAGTATAACAACATCGCCAACTTTGATTTTAGGATACATACTTCCACTTGCTATTGCAACTGCATAAAATTTAAAATATCCACTATAAAAATAGACTATCGTAAAAATTATAAATATAGGTAATAAGATCCCTTTAAACTTCTTACTCTTATAATCACTAGGTACTTGATCATCTTTTCTTAATTCAAAGAATTTTAATATTCTAAATGCAAAAAGTACAGGAACCAACAAATATATCATTGACATAACATATTCATTAGGATCTGGTAACACTGGAAGTACATATCGAAATAGTGAAAATACTAATTCAAATATAATAACCGGAATATATCCCATTTTTTTAGATACATACGAATATGAAATATTAGCTGAAATTGCAGGTAACAATACCAATGCAATAAACCTAAAAACATCATATTGTGTCTTAAAACTAGAATAATAAAAATCATTTGATACATCAAAAATTATAAATAATAAAATGATCAAAAAAGTACATATTATATTTCCATCTGCCTTACACAACATATTATATCTTAAAATTTCTTTTATAATACAATATAGAATAATTGGTAAAATAAAATTACTTATACCATTAATTGTAAAATAATTTTGAGTTCTCGCAAGACCGACAACTAATCCCAATAAATAATAAAATATGAAGAAAGTAATCAGACATATCATAACCTCAAACAATACATCTTTAATATATCTGTGCCTATCTTTTTCAAAAACAAAATAAAAGCTGAAAAACACTAATAAAGCAAAAAGAAATATAATCATTCCATATTTAGTAAGGAAATTAAAAGCAAATGTATTAACAAAAAGGATTATAAATATAAACAATGTAAAAATCAATAATCTTTTATATCCAATTTTCACTTTTCATCCTCCTAAATATTCCCATATTGTATATTATTAAGGCAACAAAAGTTGCCCTAATAATATAAATCTAAAACAGTAAACTAATCTACTGATTCATATTTTAATACAACATCAGGTAGAGATACTTCAAAATCTCCATCAGCCAATGCACTTCCGTCTTCATAACTAATTGTTACTACTACTTCTTCTGCAGCACCAATTCCTAATGTATGTCCAGTGATACTTGCAACTGAAGTTGTTGTAGCTGACTCACTACCTACTTTTGCACTTAAAGTAATACCATTACAAGCACTATCAACTAAAGCTTGAGTAGTTCCAGTTTTTGCAGTACATGTTTTTTCACCAGTGAAAACAACACTATTTAAATATGCAACATATTTTCCAGCATTATAAGAATAAAAACTATATGTAGCTGTTTGACCTGGAGCAGTAAAAGTTGCCTTTAAATTAGAAATTACTGGATCACTAGTATTATCAATTGTAGCATTAGTTGCAGTAAAACCAGTAACAGTCTTATTTAATACTGGTGTAATACTATCAGTTTCTACAGCTGAATCACTAGAAGAAAAATCAACATTAAATGTAGTAGCATCTGGTTTAACTTCAGCAGAAGATCTTATTGTAAGTGTACTAGAAAAAGCAGCATAACCTAAAGTAACACCTACAACTCCAAGAACTAAAGCAGCAATTGCAAGAATTTTGTAACCTTTATTTGCGTTCACAATATCACCTCCTATCATGCAAAAAGGACTATCATAGAAAAACTATGAAAAATTAGTAAAGTAAGATACAACAAAAATGCAAATTGAGCATTAATTCCACCAATCTACCTTTACTATAAACAAATTATAACATAAAAACTAAAATTTTTATATTTTTTTACAAAAAAAAACATAAAATTTTTGGATTTATCCTATTGCTCCATGACCTGCATCAACAACAACACCTATTATTCTTCTCTCGTTCATAATTTTTCACCTCTATTATAAAATATGAATAATTAATATTTTGGTCACAAAAACATATAAAAAAAGGTATAAATGAAAATATACCTCCAATTAATCTATATTTTTTTCCATCACTTTTTTCAACAACTGCAACCCATATATAATAAATGCACCTAATATAAAAGCCCAAGGACTGAAAGTTGAAAAGGTCATATAAGCCATTGGCTTATTTAAAGTAGTTGGACCCATAACGATAGCATATAATGATCCTAACATCATACCTATAATAGCATAAATTGTTTGACTTCTATATTCTTTTAAACATTTCTTAATAAGTCCCACAAAAAATATCATTCCTACAATAACACCAAAACCAAATATAATAAGTGGTGGTAAATATGATAAGTTAAAATGTAATACCTCTTTAATTGAATTCATGACAGGAATATATAAACCAAAAATAAGTAGTAACGTAGAACCAGATATTCCTGGCAAAATCATAGCTGAAATTGCAATCATACCTGCAAAAAATATGTATATAGCAAGTCCAAAGTTAAGATGAGAAATATTGCCAGTCTTTATTAATCCACTTGAGGTATTTAATAAAGAAATAGTTACAACTAAAGCCATACCAAGTAAAGTAAAAATGAAATTGCTGTATTTCTTCTTTAATACCTCCTTTTCTTCAACTATAACTATTGGAATTGCAAAAATAATAAACCCCAAAAACAAAGAACTTAGAATATATATCTTCTTATTAAATAAACTAACTAATAATGTAGCCGATAATAAAAAACCAATAGCCCATCCTATACCAAGTTTTATCAAAAAGCGAAGTGCTTCTTTTTTCTTTTCCATATTTCCTTTAAACAAATCATCTAAAGAATTAATAAAATCATCATAAAAATGTAACAAAAAAGCAATAGTACCTCCACTTACCCCAGGAACACTATCAGCAAGTGCCATACAAAAGCCCTGAATAAATCTCATTATAAATTCTTTTATATTTTTCATAATAACTCCTTTAACAAATCAATTACCTTTCTAATTTTACCATATTAATTAAAACTATTGCAAGATTTCATACATAAATAAACCTATTAAACTATTTATAAAAAAACTACCATGAATAATCATGATATATTTTTTTATAAACAATAAATACTACTATGTTTAAACTTCACCAGTAGACGTTGATAAAACTACCTTAGTTTTATTTTCCTTTTGATTATGATAATATGTAACTTCTATGACTTCCCCTGGTTTATATTTGTATAATTCATATCTTAGATATGCAGTATTTTTAACTTTTTCACCATTAATAGCTATAATTATATCCCCACTCTTTAAATCTGATCTACTAGCACCAGATTTATCTAAAACTTTGGCAACTACAACGCCACTAGTTATTCCTATTGGAAGAGAAATACTATTTCTGTATAAAGTACTAGTATCACTAACATTAATCATACTAATACCCATAACAGGCCATTTAATTGTTTCACCTTTTTCTAAAGAATCAACATGACTCATTGCGTATTCAATAGGAATTGCAAATCCCATTCCCTCAATCTCTTCTTGAACTAATTTCATTGAATTAATTCCAATAACTTCACCATTAACATTAAGAAGTGGACCACCACTATTACCCGGATTAATCGCAGCATCTGTTTGCAAAACCTTCATAACATAATCTTGAACAGAAGAATTTTTTACAGAAACAGAAACCATTCTATCCTTTCCTGACAAAATTCCGCTAGTAACAGTGCCTCTATAATCATATCCCATTGGAGAACCAATAGTAAACACAGTATCACCAACATTAGATAAAGATGAATCACCTATCTTAGCAATTTCTTTAACATCAGATTTATTAATTCTAATAATTGCTAAATCTAAATATTCATCTCCACCTAAAATAGTTCCATATATCTCCTTGTCATCACTTAAAACCAACACTACATTAGTTATACCATCAACAACATGCTGATTAGTCATAATATATCCATATTTACTATCAGTCTTATATACAAAACCTGTACCAGTAGAAGCTTCAACATCACCCTTATATCCTCTTATCATAACAACAGAGTCTTTTACTTTTTCTACAGAATCACTAATACTGTTTTTTTCAACTACCGTTGTTCCATTTTTAGTTATTGTCTTTGTAAGTTCAAGAGTCTCACTCAACTTAGTATATTTTAAAAGTACAAAAGCTATTAAAACACCCACTACTACACCTAATATAATTAAGAGTGTATCTTTAACAATATTAACTTTTTTTTCTTCTCTGCTATCCACTTTATTTTCTCCTTTCTATATTAGCAATATCCTTCCAATTATGAGGAAATCCCATTTTTTCTAAAACAGAATTAATAGAAATAACACTTAAATTATAATCTAAAGTACTAATGGCATTATCCATCTCTATAATCATACTCTTAAATTCTTCTTTTTGAAGTAACTCTTTTATAATAATAATTAAAGCAAATAAATCATTCTTACCATATTGATATGTATCATCATTCTTTTTTATATTTAATAGTTGATGATAAATGGTATCATTTATTTCTTTTTTAGTCCTATTCTCATACAAAATATCCTCATGTGCACATAAATTACGATAGTTAGAAAGTAAAGGTAAGTATACTAATAAGTCTTCACAATTTATTCCATATATTGAAGCTATTTCATTTTGATCTTCACGTTTTAATACAGAATACATTTCACAAACGATTCCAAATGATAAAACTTTTACTAAAATCCATAAAGGAATATACCCATAATTACTAACATAATGCATAGTAGCAGTATTCTCACGACTATTACTTCGTATTTGCCTTTTCATTTTTTTAATAAGATCAGTAACTTGTCTCTTCTTATCAGAACTAGTATCAAAATTCTTTTCTTTTAAATAGTCTTTTTCTTTATATCCATATCTCCGAGATAACTGATATGAACATACCGACTTCAAATTATTTTCAATAATCAAAAGATTTTTAAACAATATGTTTCGTAAGGTTCTATCAAAAAGAAATAAACTATAAAGTTCTTCAAATGTTGTACCTTTTTTATATACTTTTTCTGTATCTGACTTTAAGAATAAATGTCTATATCCAGTTAAAAAGAAATAATTTTCTCTTAATAAGATATCTTTAGCATACTCTACATTATTAATTACAAGACCTTTATATTTTAATATCTCGATTTGTTCATCCAAATTTTTGAATTGTTTACGTATCATATTCTCACCTATTGTAATTATATCACAAATACTGTAATATAAATATGAAAAATTATGGGAAATATAAATATAATTTATTGGAGATGATCAAATGCCTGCAACTATTACCCACCACACTTTTGCTCAAGATGTTTTTAACTGCTTACCAAAAAAAATAAAAAAGCATATTGATGAAGATTTACTATATACATTTTCACAATCAACAGACGCTTTTATGTTTTACAATGTTGAAAGCTTAAAAAAAGGCAAAGATATTAGAAAACTACAAAAAATTACACATACAACCAAAACACAAGAGTTTTTTATAACATTAACTTCATATATAAATGACAACAACTTTAAACACAACAAACAAATCATGAGCTTTCTATATGGATTTATTTGTCACTATGTCTTAGATAGTAATATGCACCCTTACATTTGCTATAGAACTGGCATGTTTAATAGAAAAGATAAAACTACATATAAATATATGGGTCAGCACGCTATAATGGAAACATATTTAGACAATTACATTTTAAAAACTAGATACAAAAAAAACTATAATAATCTTACAAAAAAAGACCTCAAAATACATTTAAAAGAATTTAATGATGAATTAAATACAACAATTGATTACATATTCTATAAAGTATATGAAGTTAATAACATTTCAAAAATATATTATAAGGCTATAAAACAAATGAAAAGATTTATAACAAGATATAGGATTGATAACTTAGGCATCAAAAAAAGCTTTTACTCAATAGCAAATAAAATCATTCCTTATAAGTATGATTTTAGAACTTTATCCTACCACTACAATAATGATGAGATGACTTCTTATTTAAATAATAATCACGACACATGGTACTATCCAACTGAACCCACTATTTCTAGCAATGAATCATTTGAAGAAATATATATAAGGTCAAAAAAGGAAGCACTAAAGATTATAGAAAATATTAACTTGTATTTTAACAACGAAGCAAAAAGCTTAAAAAATGTATTCACCAATAAGAGCTATTTAACTGGATTAGATTGCAATAAAGAAACTATATTTAAAAAATTTTATTTTTAAGTATAGTTTTTTTTATCATAAACATACTAAAATTAGGTGAAAAATATGTTTTACAAATATGAAATAAGAAAACTTGGTAATAAAAATGCCCTATATTTATATATGTCTTCTACCGAAGAAGAAGCTGATGAATTTAAAAGTAAAAATACAATAACTATAAAAGACCAAATAGAAAACTTCATAAAAAAATGCCATATAAATTATAGTGAAGGACCAGTTTATATCATTTCAAATGGAATAATAATAAAAAGTATTGATATAAAAAACAAAAACATAAATATTGAAGAACTAATTGAAAAAGACTTATATAGTAATGAAAAATTTATAGTTAGAGTAAAATCAAATGATAAAATAACAATTCTTAGTTTAAAAGATTATTTAATAGGAGCGATATTAACACGATTACCTTATGATAGTAGCGTTGATTTAATTAAAGCAATAGCTATTCTTTATAGAACTTATATTTACAAACAAATGGCAAAAGATGGGTTTATTTTATCAAATGATAAATTTATAAAATACGTTCCACTATCTTACTATAAACTATTATGGTTTCATGACTTCGATGATATAATAAGAAATCTAGAAAAAGCTATTATTGAAACTGACTGTATTTTTATTACATATAACAACTTATTTATTAAGCCATACATACATGAAGTAAATAATGGAAACACTGATACTATTAAAGATATACCATATCTAACCTCAGTAAAAAGTCTCTGGGATTTAGCATCCCCTAAATATATGACTATAACAAATTATTCAATAAATGAAATAGCAGAACTCTTAAACACAGAAAAAACTAATATTTTTGATATTAAAATACTAGAATTAACTGATGGAGGAAATATAAAAAAAATTAAAATAGGTTACAAAATATATGATGGCAACGATTTTATAGAAAAATTAAAACTTCCTTCAAAGGATATGACAATTTTAGTTAATGATAATAATATTACTTTTATCAATAGAGGCTATGGAAATAATTTAGGATTGTCTTTGCAAGGTAGTAAATTTTTAATAGAAGCAGGATGTAATTATTTACAAGTACTAAACTACTATTTCCCAAAATGTAAAATAAAAAAATATATATAAAAAAGAGTTTTATAAAACTCTTTTTTTCATAATTTATTACTATCTTTCAAACGATTTACTACATTATCAGCTTGTTGATTCATAGAAACACTATTTTCTAAATTTATAATATACTGATCTAAATCATTACAAAAACTTAACAATTTATGTGCTTTAATAGATATATTATCATTATTATTGTATTTAGATAAAATCGTTTTTAAATTTGCATTTGAAGTGTTTAACATATTGATTATCTCATTAATTTGTGAATAACTTAACTTACCAATCATTATACCGCCTCACTATCCTTATTACTATTATCTTCAGTAATTAAACCAGCAACAGTAACAGCTAATTCCTTATATTCCATTAAATTATTTATAATATTAGTATTATAATCACTTTCTAAATTAGCATCTAAACTATCAAGGCAAGCAAATATTTGATTAATACTTTGTGTATAAATATCTAAATCACTCATAATTTTCTCCTATAATAATACTACTCTTGAACCATTTTTTAAATCAGTATCTTTAACTAGCACCTGTACATCATATACTATACCAGTATCCTTACTGTACAAATTAGTATCTTGACTTATAACATAGCCATTAGACTGTTCCGAAATAGACTTTTCTAAAAGTTGTTTAATAGTCCCCACTCTTTTATTAATAGGAATAAACACATCATATTCTTCCTCAATCAAAGGAACATATAACTGAATCAATATTTTATTATTATTCATCATTGTTACCTCCTAATAATTTAACAATATATGGTTTTCCCTTCTCAACCAATACACCAAATCCTGGTTTCATTTCACCACGAAGTTCCCTCGGAGATGAAGTCAATTTAATAGCATATTGATCAAGTATTCCATTACCAAGCCAAATACCATTTGTATTATCAACTGCTTCTTTATACCAACTCTCATATGCTTGCTGCTTAATCTTATCTGAACTATCAACAATTACTAAATGATATATACCTAAATCTTTAATCATAGAAATAGCCCTAGATACTTCATTCTTTTTATCAACGCTAAGTCTAGAAAAGAAATCAGATAATCCTACAATAATAACTGTAGTTTTAGAAGCATCAGACAATACAGATCTATCATAATTAGCATTCCTATATTTAACATATTGATTAGACATCTCTTCAAGAAGAGGATTAACTTCTACATCAAAGTTTTTATTGATTAATGTTATATCATTAACACCATCAAAGAAATCATAAGCATCAATCACTACAACTTTATTATTTTGGGCACGCTTATATACTTGGCACATATTTAAAACAAAAGATTTAAACTCGCTAATATCAAAAGCACTAATAGTAGTAACATAATTCTTATTACAATTAACAGTAGCAATATCCAAAGTATCCTTAAATATTCCAACAGGAATAGTTTCCATATTGCCCATAGCATCACTTACATATTCAAATGTAACATTTTCCGGTAATATTGGAACCTTTCTTGCAACATTATTAGGAAAGCTTTCCAACATTTTATCACATAAAATTCGTATATACTCATTCATTCTTTCATGATCATAAGAATATGCAGTTTGGAATTCATAAATACCATCACGATCTATAAGCCCACGCCCATATATTTTGGAAGGATACACTTTATTTGTATTTCCTAGCACTAAAGAATAATCACTATCATCATTAAATTGTAAAACAACATTTTGTTTAAAGTTCTGTTTTAATCTATAACGTAAAGTGTTAACATTATTAGCAGTAACAACAAATACTATTCCATATTTTGATCCCTCACGAGTAAGTACAGTAACATCTTCATCATACGATTCATATGATTCATAATAGGAATCATAATTATTTATAACGACAACTATCATAGGTAATGTTTTCCCACTGTGTTGACAATAAAAATCATAATCTCCATTATAATCAACAAATAGTCTCTTACGCATATTAAGTTCACTAATCAATAACTTAAATAAATTATCAATCTTTTCTTCTTCAGTTGAAAAAATAACATCCCCAACTTGAGGTGCTTTATCAAAGCAACGTAATGTTTCAGCACCAAAATCTAAAATATAGAAATTAACCTCATCCTGAGTATGATCAACAATAACAGAATAAATAAAAGTAGTAAGTAATAGTTCTTTACCATTACCAGCAGAACCATAAACAATAGTATTACCGTCTACACTAAGTGGCAATGTCAAAAGATCTTGTCTTTGATTATTTGGATCATCTAATTCACCTATTATTGGATTAATTACAAACTTTTGCGGAGAATAATTATATTTTTCACGCAATTCTTCAACATATATAAACTCAGGTATTTTATCAAGCCATAATTGTTTAACTGAAATATTTTGTTCTTTAGAAACTGAAACTAAATACTTAATTATATTAGTAATTTCTTCTCCCTGTGGTTTAATAGTAGTATCCTTCTTAACAGTATCTAAGCTTCTTACAATATTTCCCACATTATCAACTATATCAATTTTTTCATCTACTTTTTTTCTTCTCTTATCCATAGGATAATATTTAGCACCAGTCCATGCAGATTGACCCAAAGCAAACAACTCATTATAACCAACTTGTAAATAAAACCTACCAGTTTCTTTCAAAGATGCTGCATCCGGACATTTAATCATATCCATACTATCAGATCTATCTTGTACTTTCAAACATACTCTGAATTTTGAATTTGACCAAATCTGATCATCAACAACCCCTGCTGGCTTTTGAGTAGCAAGTATCAAATGCACTCCCAAACTACGACCAATACGTGCCGTTGAAATAAGCTGAGTCATAAATTCCGGCTGTTGACTCTTTAACTCTGCAAATTCATCTGAAATAATAAACAAATGAGAAATAGGTTCTGTAACTTTACCTTCTCTAAATAATCTTTGATATTTATAAATATCAATTGTACTCTCATTTAATGCATCTCTAGTTTCATTGAAAATTTTTTGCCTACGTCTTAATTCACTTTGAATAGATGCCAAACTCCTATTCATTTCAACAGTATCTAAGTTAGTAATACTACCTGCTAAATGTGGAAGTTTCATTCCAGACTCCTTATTTTGAAAAGCCCCTGCAAGACCTCCACCTTTATAATCTATTAAAATGAAACTAACTTCATTAGGGCTATAATTAACAGCCATTGATAAAATATATGTAATAATAAACTCAGATTTACCTGAACCAGTCATACCAGCTATTAATCCATGCGGCCCATAAAACTTCTCATGTAAATCAAGTTTAAATAACTCTCTATTTTTATCAACCCCAATAGGTACCTGTAATGATTTAGTAGGATCATTACTTTTCCACCTATTAGCAATATTTAATTGTTCAACTTTACCAACGTCATACATTTCCAAGAAACTAATCAAAGATGGTAAATTACTATTTTCTTGTGCAATTTCAATAGGAATATTAAATAATTTTTTACTGCACTCATACATATTAATACTAGTATTATAATCAGCAACAAACTCTTTCTGTTTATTAGAAACAAGTTCATTTTCAAACAACCCAGACATTTTATCACCAATACTAATAAAGCTATGACATTCATTAGGCAAATTAGTAATTCTATTGTTAATAATTACTAAACTATAACCAACATTTACTTTTTGATCACATACATCTTTAATTATTTCAAGCTCACGTACAGACTTAAAATCATCACTAATTATTAAGTAATATGGTTTATGAAATAAATAGTTAGCTGCATCTGAATCACGATTATCTTCTCTAAACTTTCTAGATTGAAATTCTTGCTCTAAAATTAATGATAACTCCTTAGCCTCATCTATATTAGTAGCAAAATATCTAACACTTTTCGAATTATTCCAACAATGTGGTAAAACTTTAAGATAATTCCATCTTCCTATATTTTTCTCATTAGTAAATAAAACAATCTTTAAATCTTCATAACTGTGATAAGTCATGAGTTGCAATAAAAGTCCATCAACAAAAGAATTTTTCTGCTGACCATCACCAATAATAGCTGTTATATTATGTTTAACAAATGAAAAATTAATAGGAACATTTTCTAATTGTTTTGACTCTTTTCCAAGAGAATATACAAGTTCCTGTAAATTATCATCATCTAAAGAAAACTTTTGTTCTGGATAATTCAATTTACCTTGAAAATCTAAATTTCCTATACCGATTCTTAAATTTAGAAAATCATCTTGATCTATTTCCCTCTCCCATAAGTTTCTCTTTCTATTCAAAATAATCTTTGAACACTCTTCTAACGTAATATTATTTTCTAAAAGAGCTTGTTTTTGTTTTTCCATTTCACTTTTAATTTCTTGCTTTTTTTCTTCAATATATTGAGTATATCTTTCTTGACGAAGTGCTTCTCTTTTTTTCTGCTTTCTTTTTTGATAAGATCTACTTAATAAAGGCCACAACACCATAGAAAGTAACATAGCAAAACACATAACTAACGTTGGTAAAGACGTTTTAAAGTCAGTCTTGCCTTCAATAAGATTACTAACAGAATTATAACCCATCAAAAGTGAAGTCATTCCCATTGCAAGCATTGGCCCAATTACATACATAATTGGAGTATCATCAATTTCTTGTTTTGTAGGAGGAGGATCTATCGTAATATTCACTTCCTCCACTCCAGCTTTAAACCTTGGAGAACGAAAGAAATAATCTTCTTCCTTAAAAAACTCTACATTCTCTTCTATTATATTATCATCATTTATAATAGGCTGAACAACTGGCGCAGCTGGTAAAAAAGTATTTTGTGCTACTCTAACTAAATCCCCAATGTTATTAAAAATAATAGTATCCCCTAATACTATAAGCTTTAAACCCATAATGAAAACAATATCACCATGATACAAATCTTTCTGACTAATCAATTCATTATTAACATAAGTACCATATTTACTTCCTAAATCTTGAATAGACCATTTACCATTATTATAAATAAGTACTGCTTGAGTCTTTGATACAAGAGGATAATTATAACTAATCTGACAATCATTAGCATTTCCAATAACAATTTGACATTCATTAGGTACCTTTAATCTATTAATAGAAGAATCAATAGAAGGAGAACAATAAAGAAGAATATAATCGTTTTCTGAATTGATTTTTAAAAAATATAGAGAATATTCCTTTAAAATAACAGAATCAAGTTCATTATTATTTACAACAATCTTAGTTTCAAAATTACTATTTAATCTCCAATTACCGTCATCCTCTTCAACATTAATAAGATTTCTAACATTACCAGAATTATCTAAATCAGTAATCCAATAATTACCTCCAATTACTGTAGGAAGATGAAAATTATAAATTTTAGTCCTTTTTATTAATCTAAGTATCATATCTTCTACCCCATATTCCCTATTTTATTTTATTATAACTTTTTTTAATAGTTTTATCAAGACATAAAGATAAAAGAATATACTATATTAGGTGAAATTTATGTTAAACATATTAAATAATTCAAATATTATACTTTTATCATTTTTAGGCGGCGTTTTTACATTTTTGGCAACAACATTAGGCGCAGGGATTGTTTTCTTCTTCAAGAAAATTAACAAAACTATTTTAGATGCCGCATTAGCAATTGCAGCTGGCATTATGCTTTCTTCATCTTTCTTTTCTCTAATTGAACCAGCTATTGAAATGACAAATAAAAAAGAAATATTTATACTTGCCATAGGAATACTTAGTGGCAGCTTTTTTATAATACTGTTTGATATAATTCATAAACTATTTAGCAAAAAAAAAGCTAGTAAAACTAACTTACTGATGACATCTATTACTGTCCATAACATCCCAGAGGGATTAATACTAGGAGTAAGTTATGCCTCTATTATTAATAATAAAGCAACACTCACCAATGCATTAATTCTAACACTTGCTATCGCTATTCAAAACTTTCCAGAAGGATGCGCAATAAGCCTGCCACTAAGAAGAGAAAACAAAACAAGACTAAAAGCTTTTATAATGGGCAGTTTAAGTGCCATAGTAGAACCAATATTCTCAACAATAGGATGTTTATTAGTGATAGAAATTAAAACTATTCTACCATTCATGTTAACTTTTGCTTCTGGTGCCATGATTTATGTAATTATAGCTGAATTAATTCCAGAATACACACAAAACAAAAGAAAAATACTTATGAATAGTTGTACTATTATTGGGTTCATAATAATGATGATTTTGGATATTTTTTTCTGTTGAAATTAATAATCATCTTTTATTCTTATGATTATTACGTCGTCTTTCAATAATATCGTTATATGAAGATAATTTTCCTTCTAAGGTTTTATATAAAGTATCCGCCCCTAAAAAGCTAAACATACCAACCCATAAACTCATCGGAAATCTAATATCAGTAAAAGAAATACAAAACAATGCTGAAAATATCATATTTACAAATAAAGAATAAAAAGAAAGACAACTAGAATATGGAAAATAACACTTAGTCTTTTGAATAAAAGAACAACTAATTGTACCTAAAAAAAAGGATGTTATTAACATTTGTTGTAATAAAACAAATTTCAATATATTACACCTCTACATATTATATGCAAAAAAAACACAGTTATGTGTTTATACAACAAAAAGATTATATTCCCTTTTAAATTAACTTTTATTTATTCACACAATTTTGCAAGTTACACAGATTCTACATAATAAATAAAATATCATAGCAATTTTACATATTCTCTAAATCAATTAATTTACCGCTTTCACAATGTTTATAAAATTCTTGAGTTGATATATTATATTCTGGTTTAGTATATTCATAAATTTTAAGATTACTCTTGTTATATTGATTATTTAATTCATAATGTATAAATTTATTTTTTATATCACTTAAAAGGTCTTTTAAAGTATTGTATTCATGAATCCCCCTAAATTTTTCCCAAGAATGTTCAAACCAATAATATTTATTACTTTTTTCAAATGTTAAAAATGTATGTGTTGGACATTTATCATAATCATAATGAACTATAAAAAATGTTTTTATAGAATTATTAAAACTTTTAAAATAGTATCTCTCTAATTCAACTTGATCCCAACATACTCCTATTTGAGTTTTGATTATATCTTTTGGAGATTGAAGTATATATTTCTCTGAATATGTATCAAAATCATTAATATGTTTTATATTATTCCTATCTACCCAGCCATAGTTTATCTTACTCATTAAATCCATTACTTCATTTTCATACATAATACTACCTCCTAATTAATTATATCACATTAATTCTTGATTTACTCATCTGGCTGATTCGACTAATCTAAGATAAATAAAAAGATTAACTTATGACGCTAGAAGTGTTCAAAAATCAATTGTTTAGGCATTGAAAAAAGCCCGTAAACACGGACTTTCCAAAAAGCATTTTTATCTCTTACTAAATAAACATCCCTTTATTTATGGAACCTTACGAGGCATTTGTAACCTACGTGTCGCCTACATAACAGGTCCTAGACGTTCTTAATAATACCTTAGTAATTTTTTATATATTTTTAATTTTTTTAATTCAATTTATAAAATGCTCACAATATCTTAATCTTCCGATGTATTTTTTTTAAATCCAAATATACCTAATATACCAGTAAATACTACTGCACTATATGTACTAAATCTTTCTACTATACCAAATATATCTTTTGATACATTAGCACTACCAACAGCTCCTATAAACATCAATGCTAATGAAATAATTGCTAATATTCCAAGTAATTTATATTTACTTTTAAACGATCCAATAGCAATTAATACAAGTGATACTATTGATGATATAACAACTAATGTAGTTAATATATATACGTGTATAAAACTTTGCATACTTCCATCATATCCTGCACTTGATAATGGGAATAATGCATATCCTATTGCTGATATAAAATTCATTATTGAAAATAAATACACTCCTAGTCTTAATGTTTTCTTATCTTCATTTTTTATTAGTATGCATAATAATGCACAGCATAAGCAGCTTAATATTTTATATACTGTTACAAATCCACTTGCTACTACAAACGATGGTGCATCAGTAGATGTTAAATCACTTACTGCCTGACTCATCCAATTATATCCTGAATAATTCATAGCACCAATTATATCGTGCAATAAATAAAATATAATACTAATAACACCAGATAAACATAACCAATTAATTAACTTTTTATTTTTCATAATTACTCCTTACTATATTGATTACAAAACCA
Organism: Bacilli bacterium; assembly: GCA_017525855.1. Next base: position 4,394 of record JAFXSE010000005.1, on the reverse strand, counting down.
TTTAATATATTTTTGTATATTATTTTCATTGTAATCTTGATTATTATTTTTACAATCTAATTCATAATCTATTAAGGAATGAATTGTCATAGAAAATGTAATAGATGCCATTTCTATGTCATCAATAAATAATTTATTTTTTTCTTTTAAAAATTCAAATAATTTTTTAGTTGCATTTATCATTTTATTAGTTTCTTCAACTACAATTTTTGATGCTTCATTATTAGTCGTTCTTTCAGAATAAATAACACTATAGAATTTAAACATATCTTTATTTAAAACCATTTTCTTATAATTCATAACAGAATTATATAAAATATCATAAGAACTTTTTTCATTAATATTATCTAATATAAAATTTGATATATTTTGTTTTGATTTATTTCTTATATATTCATACATTTCTTTTATTAATTCTTCTTTAGAATTAAAGTGATTATATAATGATGGTTTTTTTATACCTACACTATCTGCTATTTGAGACATCGATAAACTTTTTAATCCATATTTTGATGCTAAATCTAAAGTAGATAATAATATTTCTTCTTTCTTTGACATATACATTCTCCAATCATTTTTATTATACTACCGTTCGGTAGTATAAGTCAATCTATAAAAAAAGATGAGATTATTTTCTCATCTTAATGTACGGGAATATCTTAATCTTCCGATCATTTATTCTTTTCTACATCTTGCCAATTTTTATTATTTAATAATTCTGCATCTTCTCCAATAAATACTTTGCTAGCTTCTTCATCACCTTTTAATTAATATAACATCCATGCTGTCATATATGGATCAGTTTTTTCAAGCATATTTTCATGTTCTGTTCCGACTGATCTTGCACAAACCTTAAATGCATCATCAGATATTTTATCATAATTTATTTTATATGGCTTTTTATCAGAAATCATCCAAGTGCTATTACCCCTACCTCTTATATATGATAATTTCTGTTCACCAACAGAATTATTAGATAAATCGTATTCTCCAACATAACCAGCAGGAAGGATTATTTCAATAGTTCCAGCACTTCTGACAGTATGATGTTTGCTTTCATTCATTTCAGCAATTGTTCCATAATCATGCTCAGGATTATTATCTATAGCTGCTTTAATTGCTTCTTCACTTTCATCAACTCTTATAATGACTAATGGTATTCCATTTTCTGGAACCAGCTGAAGCATTCTTAGTTTCACCTAAATTACTATTTGATGATTTTGTTTCTATTGTATTATCTATTTCATCTTCATCTTCTAGAGTTAAAATAATATCATTATCTTTACTTTCAAGCGCTTCATTTTCTACTTTTCCTTCATCAATATTATCGGTTATCTCCGATTGTTTTCCTTCTACAGTATTCATTTCAATCAAATCATTTTCATAACCTAAAACTGTCGTAGGAAAAGAAAATAACATAATGCTTATTATTAATATAGCATTTTTTATTTTTCTCATTAAAAACCACCCAATTTTTTAATTTATTGGCATTATACCATAATCTTTCATATTTTAAATATCTTTTCTATTTTTTTCATATTCAAGAGCATTATAAAACAAAAATAGGAAAATTTTTTCATTCTTCAGATATCTAACCTTACAAATATTCTAATTTCCTACCTTTGTATATTTAAATGCATATATTATGAAAAAACTACTATTTTTTTATCACTAATTATTCTTTATTTACTATTAATTATAAAAAGTTTGCTCTGTCTTTGCTATTGAAAAAGCAACCAAAAAAACTAAATCTAAATCTTTTTCTTCACAAGTTACATCATAATATAAATCTGTTGTAATTAATGATTTACCCTTTGGAGAACTTGTTGCAATTGTTGCTAATGGTTTTCCTTCAAAAGTTATATCATAAGTCATACCAACTTTATTTCCAGATAATTTAGAATCAATTCTTATTCCTAAATCATGTAAATAATCCCATATCTTTTTACCATCATATTTAAAATAAGATCTTTTAGATAAAAAGTCGATTATATCAATTCCATTATTTTGTTCAATTGTTACTGTTTTACCAATTTTATGTTCTTCCGTTTTATTAGTAATATGATTTACCATCTCAAATGGTGATGCACCAAATAAAGAAAACTTAGTCATCTTTCCTTCGTAAACCATGTTTTCATTTTCATCTTCTAAAAAGAAGGCTTGTTTAATAGTTGCTAATTTTGGCTTTAATAAATATTTATTCATTTGCCCAACTCCTTTCTTGTTCTTTCATTTTCTTATGACGTTTAACTGCATTAACAGCACTAATTATTCCACCAACTAATGATGCAATTCCTGCAAAAATAATAACACTAGGTAAAATAAGACTTTTTGTTTGAGTTATTTGATTAGGATCTTTTGGATTATAATAAATATCCATCTTATCACCTACTTTACATTTTGAAACATTATCAAGAGTTTGTGTATACTCTTTTCCATCTACTATATAATTTACCGTAGCATTATATATAGTAGTGATATTAGTTTCACCATCATCTACATTAGTTTCTTGCGTTTCTTCTACATTTGCAACAGTTGCTTCTATTTTAATATAATTTTGATTATTTAATGTAATAACAAATACAACAATACCAAAAATAATTAATATTAATCCTGCTGGTATAAAAAATCTTGCTGTTTGCGATTCTCTCATAAATGTAAACATTTTATTCGTATAGATTCTCCTTTCATAAATAATTATAACATAAAAAATGCTATTTTATCATATTTATTATATACGTAATATTCGTATACTGGGTATGTAGGAATTTTTATTATTTTCTACAAGACTTATTATACTTCTTTAATGATATAATAAGTATCGCACTGTGGATTTGTATCTGGAATATTACAGCTATTTTATAGACTGGTTATAGTAAACTCAGACCACAGTTTTTTATTTAAATTATTAATTAGTTAGTTAACGCTTTGACGTTTGATTATGTGCGAAACTATAAGGTAAAAATACTCGTGGCAAACAACAGTGCAAAATTATTATAAGGAGGAGAATATGAAAGAAACAATTTATATTGGTATTGATATAGCAAAATATAAACATGATTTTTGTATTATATCTAGTACTGGTGAAGTTATTGTTCAAAATAATTCTTTTGAGAACAATAAAAAAGGATTTCAATTATTTTTCAGCTACTTGAAACCCTATAACAAGGCAGATGTTCAAATATTATTCGAATCAACTGCACATTATTCAATGAATTTGGAACTTGAATTAATTGATCAAGGCTATTCATTTATGAAAATGAATGGTCTGATTATTAAACAATTTTTTAAAGCACAGACTTTAAGAAAAACAAAAACTGATAAAGCTGATGCTTTTGCATTAACACAATATTTAATGGCTAATACATATAAACCAAATTCAAATAGATTATATCACATTTATTCATTAAAATCATTATGCAGAACTCGTGATAGATTAGTTAGAGAAAGATCTAAGTTTAAAATTTATATTACAAATGAACTAGATAAATCATTCCCTGAAATAAAGAAATTCTTTGATAATAAAATATCAATCACACTTTTATATATATTAGAAAAATATAAAAATAAGAACAAAATTGCATTGATGAAAGATTATGATTCAATAAGAAAGGTTTCAGCAGCTAATTTCTCGTTTACTAGATTTCTTCAATTGAAACAACTAGCTAAAGAATCTATCGGTCATCCAACTGAAACTTCTGATTTTTTAATACAATCATATGTAAAAAGTATTAATTTTTTAAGTGAACAAATTGATAGTATTGAAAAACAAATTATAGAATCAGTTAGAAAATTAGATACTCATATACTTTCAATTCCAGGTATAGCAGAAATATCAGCTGGATCTATTATTGCAGAGTTTGGAGATATTAAAAACTTTGAATCACCTGAAAAAATGTTAGCTTTTGCAGGATTAGAACCAAGCATTAGGCAATCAGGAACATTATCTACAGAAGGACATATGGTAAAACATGGATCAGGTTATTTAAGAAATACTATTATGAGAGTAGTTAATTCCTTAGTAATGCATGATCAAGTATTTTATGATTATTATAATAAAAAACGTGATGAAGGAAAACATCACTTAGTCGCACAATCTCATGTAGCTAAAAAGCTAATAAGAATCATTTATACTTTAGAAATTAAAGGTATAGATTACGATATTAATTTTGTTAAATAATTATTATTAAATATTTTAAAAAAAATTCACTATTGTGAATCTTTTTGTCATGCACAAATATTTTTATTTTTTATTAAAAATAGTCTTGACATAATATAGTTAGTTTACTATATTGCGATTAAATAAGTTTCGAATTTACAAAAAACGTATCTAAACGCCTTTTTTTGATAAAAATTACTCAAAATGTTGAATTATAAAAACCCTTGCAAAGCCT
>JAFXSE010000008.1 GCA_017525855.1 Bacilli bacterium | reverse complement strand
GCCCCTTTTTCTACAACACCAAGAGCAACAACTTTAGCAAGTTTAAATGCTTCAAGTGCATGTGCTGAAGTCAATGAAAATTTTATGTTAGCTGCATGTTTAACTGATCATTTATTAGTAAAAATTAATTTTAATACTGGAGATTTCGAAACACTATTAGAATATTCAGAATTTCCTGATATAGAAGTGACAAGTACTTATTCTTCTTGTTGTGTTTCAATTTATGAAAATACAGTTTTTATTGCTATTAGTCAACCATCATCTTCAACTGATGATTATATAAGAAATACAATAATTAAATTAAATATTCTAAATAAAGATGATGCAACTGACGGCCCTACTGTTGATACTTCAATTGCCAAACAATCTTTTATTTTTCCAAATGAATATAAGAAAACAAGTACTTCAAGGGATATTTCTTGTGAAGTAGCAGTTCAACAAACAACAAATAAATATAGACTTTTATGTGCTTATGAAGATAAAGGAAGTTCTAATAAAATAGTTTATTTATCTTCAATTAATTTCGATTCAGAAAGCATTGAAAATACTATTGTAATTGATCAAACAACTTTAGAATTTGGTTTTAGATTATATAAACTTGATAATTATTATTTAAGACTTGTTTTAAGAACAGGAGTTTATGATATAAATTTAAATTCAAATTTTGAAATTATTTCTAAAAGGGTAAATTCAAAACTTAGAACATATAATTCATATTGGAATTTATTCACATATCATAATAATGTTATTGTTACATATTTAGTAGGAAATTATATTAATTATAATGGGGATTTAGTACTATGTCATGACATGAGGATTTACACACCAGATAAAGATGATTACTATATAATTTTTATTTATAAAAATTTGAACCTAGGGAATATAAAAATGTATAATTATTATAATGACACATTAGATTACTTTACATTAGTATATCAATCATCAGCAATAATTAATTATGTAACTTTCCAAGGTAATAAAGAGATTTATAATATAAAATCAAATAGTTATGTATTAAGAGTTAAATCAAATGAGGAAATAGACTTTGATGTTTCAACATTGATTGAATCCTCAGTTAATTTTGGAAAACTTTATATAGGAGAATCTGTGACAATGTATTCATCTAATAAATCTGAAACTGTTAAAAAAAGATATGTATATGAATCGATAACATTCCCTATGAATAAAGATACTCAAAAAATGACTTTGGAAGCAAGCGAAAATATTTGGTATATTTTTTCTTTAGCTTTTGTAGATATAAATGAAGATTATGGAAGAGCATTTTATTTACCAAGTGCTAAATTAAGTATTCGTACTTGTGCTTTTCAATGTGGGAGTTGTACAACTGATTATTATATATGTGATACTTGCAGAGATTCAAACTATGCAAAAAAGGCAAATTCTGATGATACTAATTGTTATCCTATAGATCAAACAATAGAAGGATATATATATAATTCAACAACTCTAAATTTCGAAGAATGCTACAATACCTGCAAATTTTGCTCAATAAAAGATAGTTCAAGTTCATTAGCACAACATAATTGTTTATCTTGTATTGATGGATATACTCAATCATACGAATTATTAGGAAATTGCTATCCAAATGTTGATACTGAAGAAAGTATAATTATAAATTCTGATTCTGATACTACTTTTACTACTATATCTTCTTGTTCCACATCAACTAAAACTTTCAAAATTGCAAGTACTAAGGAATGTGTAACATCTTGCCCTGAGACGATTCCATATAATTCATATGCATATACTGAAGTTGATTTTACAGAACAAGAATATGGAGTTTCTTTATCATCCCAATACACAGCCACTCAATTAGTTCCTCCAAAATTTTATTTAGGAACCTATTGTTATGAATCATGTCCTACAAATTCAGAAAATATTGAATCTACTAATGAGTGTAAATGTTCAAATGCATGGCATAAAGATATAACAACAGAAGAAATAGAATGTTATGAAGTAGACTATTGTAAATATGATGAATATAAATATTATCTTAGTGATACAAAAGAATGTACTAATAATTGCCCTTCAGGTTATTATCAATTTAATTTTCAATGTTATTCAGATGGATGTCCTTCTGATACAACAGAATCTGAATCAAATAAATGTGAAAGTAATTATGATTATTGTTATGTAAACGAAAATTATCAAAATGTTTGCAGCAATGAACAGGATAATTCTTATATATATAATTTTGATAATACTAAACAATATTTAAAATCATGTTCTGAATCATTAACATATACTACCTCAGAATCTAAAACTTATTCATACAATGGAATATGCTATTTAAATTGTCCTGAAAATACAAGTAATAATGATGAAAAAAATATATGTGATTGTAATTTTTTTGGATACTATTCAGAAACAGATGAAAATGATTATATATGTTATAGTGGGGAAGAAAAATGTCCTGATAAAATTCCTGTTAATGATCTTAAAAAATGTTTAGATACAATAGAAAATTGTATAACAAAAGGTTATAAAATATTTAATAATGAATGCTATAGTACAGAGTGTCCAGAAAATAGTGAAATTAAACCTGGTGATGATAATTATTGTTTTTGTCAAAATTATTTTTATGATAATGATGGAGTTTTAGAATGTTATGATTCAACAATAACATCATGTGAACAAAAGAATTATGAATATTCAAATCCTCTTACATTCGAATGCTTTAACTCCCTTGATGATTGTTTAAGTAAAGGTAATAATTATTATTTTAATAAATATTGTTATAAAGATTCATGTCCCGATGAATATAAAGCTTTATCTTCTATTACAGATGAAACAATTAAAAATGATTTTATAACAAATTTAAATATAGGAAATGAACACTTAGATAGAATATGTGTATGCAATATTTTTGATAATAGTATAAATTGGGATTTTACTGTTTCAGATGATGTTTATACTCAAGAATGTGTAACTGAATGTCAAGAAGAATATGAACCAAATACTATTAGTAGAAGATGTATTGAAAGTTGTTTAAGTTATAAACATTATATGTTTAATGATGTATGCTATTATGAAGGATGTCCAGAAAATACCAAATCAAGTGATGATGATGTACATCTTTGTATCTGTGAAAATTATTTTTTAAATAATGATAACAATGAATTGGAATGTTATAATACTTTAGAAGATTGCCAAAGTAATAATATATTATATTATAATGAAGATTCAAAACAATGTTTTTCTTCTTTAGATAATTGTTTTTCAAATAGTTTTAATAATTATTTTAATAAAATATGTTATAATAATGGATGCCCAAATGGAGAAATAGCTTTATCGGATATTGGAGATGAAACAATAAAAAATGCAT
>JAFXSE010000036.1 GCA_017525855.1 Bacilli bacterium | reverse complement strand
ATCCCCAAAGAAATTGATATTCTTTATTAAAAAAATATATTATCTTTAAAAATTTAATAAAATTATTGAAAATAAAATTATATTAATGAATAAAAATATTTATTGTAATTTGAATGGAATATTGTCACAAAAACGTATTGATACTTTTTATATTTTGCTGTTGTTTTCCAGCATATTTTTCAATAGGAATCTCAAAATTTAGACATCTTGAAGTAACTTCTAAAATAACTATAAAAGTAAGTGAAAAAGGAGAACAAAATGTTTTAAGTGAGTCATTTAAAATCCGACCTGATCAAGTACTAATAGATGGAAAGGAAGTAAATCTAACAGATTTTAAAGTAACATTAGAAAATGAAAATAGTGTGATAGAATTAATTTGGAATGAGCCTATAAAAGATTGCCATGAAATGTTTTTAGGATTATCAAATATTTGTGACATCAATTTCAAAGATTTTGATACCTCTCAAGTAACTGATATGTCTTGCATGTTTGGCTCTTGTTCCTCAATAGAAGCTTTAGATTTAACTAGTTTTAAAACCTCCAAAGTTAAAAATATGTCTGGAATGTTCCAAAGTTGTGATTCATTAACAAAATTAAATATTTCTAATTTTGATACTTCAGAAGTCACTGATACATCATTTATGTTTGACAAATGTCAAAATTTATTAGATTTAGATGTTAGTAGTTTTAAAACAACAAAAGTCACTAATATGGCTGGAATGTTCCAAAGCTGTGTCAAAATAAAAAAATTAGATATAAGTAATTTTGATACTTCTTCTGTAACAAATATGAGAAGCATGTTCCATTCTTGTACTTGTTTAGAATCATTAGATTTATCAAAATTCAAAACTTCTAATGTAAAAAATATGTTTGGAATGTTTGCAAGCCTATCACTAAATTATTTAAATTTATCTTCTTTTGATATATCAGATACAACAGATATATCATACTTATTTTATGATAGCAATATATTATTATTGGACTTATCTAACTTTTTGGCTAATTCCCTACTTCTTTATGATAATGTATTTGAATATACTCCTATATTAAAATATATTAATTTGAGAAACTATAAAGGTTTTGATATCTTTGATTCGGTTGAATCTAATGAATTAACTATTTGTAGAAATGAATCTCTTTCTGAAGAAACAAAAATATTAGAACAAAAGAATATAATTAATAATTGTAGTGATATGTGCTTTTATGAATTTAATAAAATAAGAGAAGATAAAGAAGGATGTGAAATAGATTGCGATAAAATTGAAGATGAAAGAAATGAATATTATTTACAATGCAATCCAAAAAATGATTCATCTATATTTACTACTATTAATCAAATAAGTTCTACACAACCTTTTTCAACAATAAATAAGTACACAACTATTGAATCAAATGAAGTTAAAACTATTCTATCTACAACAGTTGAGACGACAAAACCAGAAAATCCAACTATATCAACAATATTAAGTACTAATATAAACCAAGAACAGACTATTATATCAACAAAACCTGAAATCACTACTATTGTAACTAATGAAGGATTAAATATAACATCAACAGATATAGAAACAAATAGTAAAACCACAATTATACCATCTGAATATAATGAAACAACAGAAACAAATAATGAAACAACAAGTGAATTAACAGAAACAATTACTGAAACAACAAGTGAATCAACAGAAACAATTACTGAAACAACAAGTGAATT
>JAFXSE010000004.1 GCA_017525855.1 Bacilli bacterium | reverse complement strand
TATTGCACATGATAATTCTCTTGCACTTGTTACATTGCTTCCACTTGACCATTGATAGTTTGCTGTTGGAGTTAAGTTTTTCTTGTATGTTCCTACATTTGTTCCTGTTATTGCTTCGTTTGTATATTCTCCACTTGTATGAGCTGCAAACAATGTTTGACTACTTCCACTATATGCTTTTGAGGTACATGTTGGGAATGCTACTTTCTTTCTTGCTATCACAATTGTCATAGTGGCATCTTTAGTTTTATTTGTTACTGTATCAGTTGCAGTTACTACTATCTCATATGTTCCTGCTGCAGTAGTATTAGTAATTGATATTTTTCTTGTAGTACTATTTAAAGTTGCTCCTGTTGGCGCTCCGCTTTTTATTGTGTAAGTATAATTATCTGTTCCATTTGATGCTGCTGTAAATGCTTCTGATGTGTATGCTGTTCCATATGTTCCTGATGTTAATGTTTGATCATTGAATGTAAGTTCATTGGCAGTCCAATTAGCTGTATATGTTTTATTTCCTTTACTTCCTTTTGCTATCGTAACAGTAGTTTGAGCTGTGTTACCATTACTTCCAGTCCATCCTGCAAATGTATAACCTTTTTTTGTCGGATTATTTAATGTGAATGTCGCTGTTTCGATTGTATATGACGCAGGGTTAGCTGTTGCTACAGAACCACCGTTTAAGTTGTATGTAATTGTATAATCACTTGTTTCATATAAAGCATAAAGAATTATACTTTTATCTAGTGTATAATCATCGTTTTTTAAAAATTTGACATTTGTTCCGTTTTGTTCATCTGTCCAACCCAAAAATCTATATCCATCTTTTGTTGGTTCTATGTTTGCTAGTTTTGTATCTACGTCCTGATATTTAATTTGTTGTGGTATTGAACTACCACCTCTTGTTTCATAATTGATTCTATATACTTCTCTAAAATCATAGCTTGTTACTACATTTATAGGCTCTGTACTTGGAGTTGTTGTTTTATATGTGATATAAAACTCTATTGTACTTTTTAGTCCAATCACATCTTTTACGTTGTAACCGCTTATTTCAAAAGTTAATCCTGTGTTATTTGTACTTTGAGTTATTATATTATATATTGTTTCATCAATACTACCATAGTTTGTTACTTCTACTTTGTAAGTAATGCTTGAAGATGTACTTGGTAGAACGAACCCACTGGTAGTTTTATTTACATCATATTCGCTTTCATATTGTAGTGTAGCATTATTACTACTATCTATTCTTATATCTGTTACTCTTATATCAGCTGAAGTTCTAAAAATTGCTTCTGAAGTTATAGCTAATTTGGTTGATAATGCTGAGTATGCTACTGTTGTAGTTGCAACTAAAATTAGTAATAATATTAAAACAAATTTCTTAGAAATATTCTTCATTTATTTCACCACCAACTATCTTAGCCATTATTCTATGCTACATTAAATATTATACTTTTTTTCTAATAAATCGTCAAGGTTTACGTAAATTTTTTATAAAAAAAAGAGCCTAGATAATCTCCATCTCTTCTCTTTCTATTTCATACTCATAAACTTCATTTCCGACTATTATAAATTTGCTTTTATTATCATTAACTTTTATATAAATTATTGGTTTTTCAAGATTGTTTCTAACATCTAACAATTCTTTAAAACTTCCTATTTTTATTGTAGTTTTATGTTTATCTATATGTTCTTCTTTGGCTTCTGTTATATATGAATCATATTCTTTAAGGATTTTATTAATATACCTATCATATTTACTTTCAGAATCTATTTTTTTCTTTGTTTCTAGTATTAGCATTACCACTGAAATTAGTGAACCTACTAAAAATACTAAAGATAATATTAACATCAATCTATTTATAGCAGATTTCCTTGTTTCTGAAACATATAACGATTCATTATTTATATCATCACTTTTAGTAATATTAATCATTTGTTTTGACAATGGTATTTCTACAGTCATTTTTCTAGTTTGAACAATTCCTGTATTAAAACTGTTATATACAATATTATAATCTACAATCAATTTGCAATCGGCACTTATCGCATAATTTGTTTTAAATTCATTAGCTAATTGATTGTATTTTCTATAATCAATTCTTAGTTTATCATTTATATCAACATTATCTTTAGTTGATGCTAAATCTTGTAAGCTATCTTTTTTGCTATAAATAACTTTATCATTATGATCTGTATCTACTATTTTAACGTTTGCGATTACCTTATTAGCTACATTATATTGATCTTTTACATCATAATCAGCTTTATATTTATAATCTATATCTATGTAATCTATAATACTTGATATATATTGCATACCCTCTTCAAGATAATCTGTATTATAATACTTTTCATCGCTAAGATGTACCCTGTAAGTTATTCCTCCTTGTTCCTTAAATTTGATAGAATTAACAGTAACAATACTTTTTGATTTTATATAAAAGAATACACAGAGTGCTACTAAAAATACTGTTACTATGATTAATATTATTTGTTTTTTACTCATTTTCATATTAACATCTCCTTTTACTTAAATAAATCATATAACCAAATACTTGGTAGTCCTATTTTTTCTATTTTGAATTTTACAATCCCTACTACGTCTTTTGCCTCAATTATACTATTATCAGCCTGACTGTTACCATCACCCTTAGTAACATAAAATCTCTCTTCTTTTCTTTCCATTATACTATAAATTCTATGTGCAACGAGTTTTCCATCATATCTAAATACTATTACATCCCCTTTTTTTAGTATGTTTTGTTGTTTAATATTTAGTTTATTTATTAAAACTACATCGCCTCTTACTATAGATGGTTTCATAGAGTTTGAACCTATTACTAAAGTTTGATATTTAAAGAACCCTGAATTTAGTCCAACCAGTATCAATAAAATAGTAAAAACTGTAATATATATTACATTATTTCTATTTTTTTCGTTTGGCATGCTTAATTTTTTCTTTTGAGTTGTTCGTATTATCATAAAGCTTAGTAGTATTGGATAAGCAATTAGAATAATTGAGTTAATATATGGACCAAAATTTGGTACGATTGGCACTAAAAATATATATACATCCATAATTAATCTATATACTAGTGAACTAATATAATCGCTTCTTACATCTATAATCGTTAATAACAGATTCTTAGTTATACTTCCAAGTATTGTTATACCAATAAATTCATATATTTGATCTGATATTCTAAAACTATAATTATAGAATCCAATCGATATATCTAAAAGTGTGAAAGCAATGAAGCTTAATATAATAATAAGTTTATTATTATTAGATTTGCTAATAAACTGATATCTTAATACTTCTGTAAACACAATAAAAGTTATTGTAGGCAGTATATTTTTTACTAAGTTAGTAAAACTATATGAGTATATTGTTCTAACAAACCCAATAACTAGTCCTGTTAAATATGTTACAAGAAAAAACATTAGTAACCAAATCAAAACATTTTGTAATGTGTTTTTACTTCCTAATCTTTTTTGTAATTTTAAACCGACATTAAAATAAACAAATATATTAGCTAATATTAATAGGATTAAATACTTGTAATCACTAAGTATATTTTCTACAAAGAAGTTAGCTATTGCAATTACTGCTATTAGTACTTCTATGACAAGTAACCTTTTTACACTATCTTTCATATTTTAACTTCCTATTCTTTTTTATTTTAATCCTACCTTCACTTATTATACATTTTTGATTATATAGTATAATTTTTTGTTTGTCAATTACAGTTATAAAATTCAATTATCTTTTTATATGAGGTGCAAATAAAAACCCTTAAAGTTCATTTTTTATATAAAGGTGAACTTTAAAGGGATTATATAATAATTTGAATTTTTATGCTTGGGTATATATAAGAGTTAATCCTAGATTAGTAACTGGAACATCTGCAGCTGGCATTGATGTGATATTAGCTTTTAATTTTATAGTTACTTTTAGTGTTTTACTTGCTTTTGATGCAATAGTATCACCAACTTTTATCGCTGTTCCATCGCTATAAGTTATAGTATATTCTACGTTACTGCAAAATGATGTATTAGTACTACATGTTGGTGTACCTGGTGTATAAGTAGTTAATTTGGCTGGAATATCACCTGCGTTTTTAACGTTTACTGTGTAAGTAACAAAATCTCCTGGTTTTTTGAACTCTACAGATAGTCCTGATATTTTTGTTGTATCAGTTTCTATTGCTGCTGGGGTTTTAACTTCAGCAGTATTAGATCCAGTAATAGCTTCTTGAGCCAAATTTTCAAAATGAATATCCCACTTTGTAGCTGCTACTGTTGCACTATTGGAAATAGTTAGTGTTGTTGATAGTGTTGCATAAACAACTGTCATTGTTACTAATCCTACCACCAATATAGCAATTAATGCGCTTTTACTTTTATTCATACTCATTCTTTACTCCTCCTATCTATATTCTACATTTTATATCGTACAACTCTATTTTACTTTTGTCAATTACAATTCCAATAAAGCGTCAAAAAAAAAGATCCTTTCGGATCTTAAATAGATTATTGTTGTGAATAAACAAATGTTGCTGATAATCCTGATACAGTAAGCGCTGTTGTTGGCATTGCTGTTACAGTATTTTTTAAAGTTATAGTTAGTTTAGCATTAATTGTTTGCCCTGCATTGATAACTTGGTTTTGTGCAAAAGCAGTATTACCTGTACCATATGTTAATGTATAAGTGATATTGTTTTTACAGAAGTTAGCAGTATCACCTGAGCAACTAGGTGTACCTAGAGTGTATGATGTTAATTTAGCATTAATATCTCCACCATTTACTATATCAAAAGTGTATGAAACTGAGTCTCCCGGTTTTACGAAAGTTGCTTCTAAACCTGTGATACTAGTAGGGCCTGAGATTTTGGCCTCTTTTCCTGTTGCTACTGTTGCAGTATTACCTGAAGCCATTTGTAAATTATCAAAGTGAACATCCCACTTTGTAGCTGCTACTGTTGCACTATTGGAAATAGTTAGTGTTGTTGATAGTGCTGCATAAACAACTGTCATTGTTACTAATCCTACCACCAATATAGCAATTAATGCACTTTTACTTTTATTCATACTCATTCTTTACTCCTCCTATTCTACATTTTGCACATTAATCATATAACATTATTTTTTTGTTGTCAACTATTTTACAAGTAAAAAAAAGAACCAATTGATTGGTCCTTAATTAACTAGCTTTTATATATGAATTAAATTATTTTTGTTCATATACGAAAGTTGCTCCTATACCTGAAACAGTAAGTGCTGTTGTTGGCATTGCTGTAACTGAACTCTTTAATCTTATAGTTAAAGTTGCAGTAATTGTTTGATTATGATTTAAGAACTGAACACTACCAGTTTGAAATTGAGTAGCAGTACCATTGTCATCATAGCTTAGTTCATATTCAATATTACTTGCACAGAAACCATTAGTATCAGCTTCACCGCATGTTGGTGTTTCCTTAGTAAATGTAGCTAACTTAGCATCAATGTCTCCACTATTTACTATATTAAAAGTGTATGAAACATAGTCTCCAGGTTTTACAAAAGTTGCTTGTAATCCTGTTATTGAAGTTGCAGTAAGTGATGGTTCTGTTGTAACTGTAGCAGTACTATTAGTATCCCTTACTAGATTAGCAAAATGTACATCCCAATTTGTAGCTGCAACTGTTGCGTTGTTTTCGATAGTTAATGTTGTAGATAATGTTGCATATGCAACTGTCATTGATACAAGACCAACTACTAATACAGCCAATAATACGTTCTTTGTTTTTTCGCTCATTACTCTTTCCTCCTATCTTAAGTTTACATTTTAATCGTACAATGTTATTTTCTTTTTGTCAATAACTTTTTTTAGTTTTATAAACTTTGAAATTTTTATATTTACAAAGATACATGTTATAATAATTAGGTAATGCATGTGTGAGGGAAATTTATGAAAAATGAGTTTAGATATAGTAACGATAATAAAAGATATCATACTTTAAATTATTTTTATCAACACAAATTTAAATGTAAAATATGTAAAGTTAGTTTAAATGCTGGTTTTAGTTGTCCCAATATTGATGGTACTGTTGGTTTTGGAGGGTGTATTTATTGTTCACAATCAGGAAGTGGTGAATTTGCTGGTGATAAGAATGATGATATTGTTAAACAATTTATTAAGATTAAAAATATGATGTTAAAAAAGTGGCCTAATGCAAAATATATAGGTTATTTTCAAGCTAGAACTAATACATATGCTCCTGTTGATGATTTAAAAAAAGTGTATGAGCCTATATTAAAGCAAGAAAATGTTGTAGGCTTAAACATAGGAACTCGTGCTGATGCTATAAGTGATGAGTGTTTAGAATATTTAGCTGATTTAAATAAGAGAACTTTTTTGACTGTTGAACTTGGATTACAAACAATTCATGATAAAACAACAAAATTAATTAATAGATGCCATTCTCTTCAGTGTTTTAATATTATGGTTAATAAATTAAGAGAAAAAAACATCAATGTTGTCGTACATATAATTAATGGTTTACCTGGTGAAGATAAAAACGATATGTTAGAAACAGTAAAATATTTAAATAAAATGGATATTCAAGGAATTAAAATACATATGTTAAGTATATTAAAAAATACTCCATTAGAAAAATACTATTTTGAAAACAAGTTTCATATTCTTTCTAAGGAAGAATATATTGATATAGTTGTTGATCAATTAGAACTACTTAGAGAGGAAATAGTGATTCATAGAATTACTGGTGATCCTCCAATTGATGAATTAATTGAACCAAACTGGTTAGTAAAAAAATTTTGCGTTCTTAATGATATAGATAAAGAAATGTTAAAAAGGAATACATATCAAGGAAGTAAGATTAATGAATGATTATTTGTTTTATTATCTATTTTTTGAAAACTTATTAATATTTATATTATTTGGTATTGATAAATTTTTAGCAATAACCAAAAAGAGAAGAATATCGGAATTTTGTCTTTTATTCTTTATTTTAATTGGTGGTGGTTTTGGTTCGCTATTTGGAATGCTTTTCTTTCATCATAAGACTAAGCATCCAAAATTTATAATATTTGTTACCATATCTATTATAGTTTGGATGATATTTTTAATAAAAAAACTAGTCATATGACTAGTAATTTTTATTTTTTCTTATTTTCTTTCATTATTTCTTTTAAAGCAGTTCCTGCTGTTGCAATTGATTGAAGATCACTTGGAATAATAATTTTTGAAGATTCTCCTTTAGAAATATCAATAAGTGCTTCATAGCTTTTTAATTTTAGAGTTGCTTCGTCTAGTTTTACATTTTTGACTAGCTCTAATCCTTTAGCTTCTGCTTCTTTTATTTTTAGAATTGCTTCTGCTTCTCCTTCTGCTTCTTTTATCTTAGCTGTTTTTTTAGCTTCAGCACGTAAAATAGTACTTTCTTTTTCTCCTTCTGCCAAAAGAATTGCTGATTTTTTTTCTCCTTCTGCTTTTAGAATTGCTTCTCTTCTTTCACGTTCTGCACGCATTTGTTTTTCCATCGCTTCTTGTATATCGCGTGGTGGTAAAATATTCTTAACCTCAACTCTATTTACTTTTATTCCCCAAGCATCAGTTGCTTCGTCAAGTATAGCTCTCATTTTTGTATTAATAATATCGCGTGATGTTAATGTTTCATCTAGTTCAAGTTCACCAATAATATTACGAAGTGTAGTAGCAGTTAAAGTTTCAATGGCACTTACTGGATTTTCAATACCATATGTATATAGTTTTGGATCTGTTATTTGATAATAAACAACAGTATCAATTTGCATAGTAACGTTATCTTTTGTAATAACTGGTTGTGGCGCAAAGTCTTTAGCTACCTCTTTTAGAGATACACTACTTGCAATTCTGTCAATAATTGGTATTTTATAGTTAATACCTGTTCCCATTGTTTTATAATAAGAACCTAATCTTTCGATAACAATAGCACGAGATTGAGAAACTATTTTTATTCCTCCAGCAATAATAATTAATATAATCGCAATAATAATTAAAATAATCATAAACTTAATCCTCCTTTTTTACTATAAGTTTAACACCATCTATTTCATCAATTTTAACAACTGTTCCTTTTTCAATTGTTTGTGTGGAGATGGCACTCCATTTTTTTCCGTCTACTTTTACTTCCCCTATTTTGTTTTTACTTATTTCTTCTGTTACTATGCCTTCCATGCCAATAACTCTATCTAAGTTGGTAGCCACTTTGGGAGATTTCTTTATTTTTTTTGTAAAAGGCTTAATAAGTAATAACATAATAATACTTACTAATAAAAATACTATTATCTGTAAAATATAGTTATCATTAAAGTAAGCAAGAATGCAACTTACAAATGCACCAATTGCAAACCATATACTTACTAAATTTACAGTGCTAATTTCTAATAATATCATTATTAGTAATACAATAAACCAAAACCAAACCATACTACTCCTCCTGGCTATATTATACTATATCAATTATTTTTTTTCAATATCATATCATAGTGTCAACCATGAATATAGGACTTGCATCAGTCTTTTTTTTATACTATAATTAATTATATGAAAATGAGGATGATAAAATGAAGGAAAATAAGGGTGTTAAAGTTTTGATATTATCACTTACTTGTTCTGGTCTCCTTTCTACCACGAGTGGAATTGTTCTTAATAATATGACTGCAAAGCCTGCTACTAATAAGATAGATGTAAAGGTTATTGAAAAGAAAGTTGCTAGAATTAAGAGTAATGTTCCTGTTCTAAAGGAGATATCAGTTGAAATTGATCAACCCATTAGTGTTGATGTAAAACAATATATATCTAATATTGATAATATTAGTAGTAGTGTTTTAAGAGATTTTAAGCTTGATACTTCTTTAGTAAATGTTACACAGGCTGGTAAGTATACTTATACAATTGAATATAAAGGAAAAAAATATGTTGGTAATGTTATAGTAAAGGAAAAAGAGTCTTCTACCGTTATTTTACAAATTAAGAATTTTTCAGTTAAACTAAACAGTGTGTTACCTACGGATATTAATGAGTATTTAGAAACAAAACTAACTGAAGATGTTTTAAAAGATGTTAAATTGGATATATCAAAAGTTAATACAAAAGTAGCCGCTGATTATCAATATACTATTACATATAATAAAATGTTATATACAGGTACTATTACTGTGTATGAGGAAAAACCAAGTATTACAATAAATACTGTTAATTATACTATTAGATATAGATGTGGAAATAATTATGAGGATATAAAAAAATCTGAAACCACTACTGGAAAATCAATTTCTTTAAAGTTAACAGACTTAGCTAAACCAAGCAATTTCAAGGAATGTAGTAATGAAATAGATACAACAAAAACTAAATATACTTTTCCACTAAAAGTGGATGATGAAGAAGTTATTACTATATATTATACTTTAAATACATCAGATAAAAGTAATGTTAGTGAAGAAATTAGCCAAAAAGATGAAAATACTGCAAGTGCAGAAAATAGCACAGCTACAGATAAAAAAAATGAAAACTAGTCAGTCGACTAGTTTTTTTTTATGATAAACCAACAATATCTCCATTTTTTAAATCTATATCCAGATAATTTGGTTTTTTAGACAAAGCTGGCATTGTTATAATATTCCCTAAAAATATAACAATAAATCCTGCACCATTATATAGTTTAATATTTTTAACATTAATGGTATGATCGTAATTTGCGCCTAGTTTTTTAGCATCTTCTGATAATGAATATTGTGTTTTAGCTACACAAATTGGAAGTTTTGAAAGATTATTTTGTTCCAAATACTCTATCATTTTGATAGATTCTTCGCTATATTTAACTTCTTTTGCTCTATAAATTTCTTTTGCTAGTTTATTGATTTTATTTTGAATGCTGTCATTATCTTTATATAGTAATTTAAATTGATTATCCTTTTCTAAAACTTTTAATGTAACATTTGCTAGATCAATTGCTCCTTGTCCCCCATTTTGATATGCTTCATTAATAGCAAATGGTATTTTGTTTTTTTCACAATAGTTTTCTACTTCATAAATTTCTTCCACAGAATCTGTTGAATATTTATTTAAAGCTACTACTACATTTTGTGAAAATTTTTTCATATTTTCAATATGTACTTCTAAGTTAGGAAGTCCTTCTACTACTTTTTTAGGATTAGGTTTTAATATATTTTCTTTTTCAACATTAGCATTGTATTTTAAAGCTTTTATGGTAGTTACTAACACTACACAATCTGGTTTTAAGTTTGCCTTTCGACATTTTATGTCAAAAAACTTTTCTGCTCCTAAGTCTGATCCAAATCCTGCTTCGGTAATAACATAATCTCCTAAAGATAAAGCTGTTTTAGTTGCAATAATACTATTACATCCATGAGCAATATTGGCAAATGGACCACCATGTACAATAGCTGGGGTATGTTCTAATGTTTGTACTAAATTAGGTTTTATAGCATCCTTTAGTATTACGCTTACAGCTCCTTCTATTTTTAAATCTTTTGCATATATCATGTTGTTATTTTTATCAAATCCTATAACAATGTTTCCAACCTTTTTTTTCAAGTCTTCTATATCATTTGCTAAACATAGTATTGCCATTATCTCACTGGCTGCAGTTATTGTAAAACTCGTTTTGCCATATGGAGTTTCTATCTCTCTTAGTGCTCTATCATTTACATCTACACATCTTTCAAATGTTACTTTCTCTATTCCTAATTCATTACCAAAATAAATATGATTATCTATAGCTGCAGAGATTAGATTATTAGCTGCTTCTATAGCGCTCATATCTCCAGTAAAGAATAAGTTGATATCTTCCATAGGCACTATCTGACTATATCCTCCTCCTGTTGCACCACCTTTCATGCCAAATACTGGTCCCATTGATGGTTCTCTTAGGGCAAGTACGACATTTTTATTAAGGTAATGTAAAGCATCTCCAAGGCCGATTGATACTGTAGTTTTGCCCTCACCATAAGGTGTTGGATTAGTTGCCGTTACAAGGATTAGCTTACCTTTTTGTTGTTTAGGTTCTTTTAAAATTTTTGCTTTGTCATTACCATATAAGATTAAATCTTCTTCTTGTAATCCTATATTTTTTGCTATTTTTCTAATATCTTCTTTTTTTATACTTCTACTTATTTCTATGTCAGTCATTTTATGCACCCCAATCTTGTATATTTTGTGTACTTATTCTCTACAATTTGCTAGATTGCTCTAATAAATTTGTACATATTCCTAATTATTTTACCATGAATTTATAAAATTGGCTATTTGAATTATATTTTAGTTTTATTTATTATATGTCGCGTCAGAGAGAAAAGGAGGAATTTATGAAGAAGAAAGCGTTATTCTTAATGACATTAATATGCCTATTTTTAATTAGTGGAGAGGTATCTGCCAAAGAAGTGGAATTTTATGAGGCTGAAAAACTAAATGGAATCTATACTAAAAGTGTAAGATCAGACGTTAGTCATTTTCAAAGAGCAAGATTTTTTAGAAGAAAAAATGATAATAAAGCTGCATATTGTATAGAACCTTTTATATTTTTTGACGAAGAAAAAATCTATACTTCTAGTAATACTCCAAGTAATATTGATAATAATACTTGGAAAAGGATGTCTCTTATTGCTCATTATGGTTACGGATATCATAATCATACAGATGAAAAGTGGTATGCTATTACGCAATTACTTATATGGCAAGAAGCTGATAAAGGAAATGATTTTTATTTTACTGATGGATTGAATGGTAATAAAATCAATATATTTACTTCTGAAATACAGGAAATAAATAATCTTGTGGAACAACACCAAAAATTGCCTAGCATATATAATAAAACTATTACTATCAAAAAAGGTACAAAATATATTTATGATGAAAATGATTCTATTAAGTATTTTAAAAGCACTGATAATTTAGTTACAATAAGTGGTAATAAAATTGATATATCTAGTTTAAATGAGGGTAGTTACAGATTAGTTTTTGAAAGAATATTAGATACCTCAGATGAACCTACTATTTTTTACTATAATCCTGATAGTCAAAACTTAATGACTGCTGGTAATTTAGATAATGATAAGTTCACACTTACATTAAATATTTATGATACTGAATTAAAAATAACAAAGGTCGACAAAGATACAAATGATTCGAAGTCACAAGGAGAAGCTAAGTTATGTGATGCAATATTTGAGTTGTATGATAGCAATAATAATTTAGTTAAGCAGTTTAGTTTAGATAATAATTGTGAAGCTGTTATAAATAATCTAGATTTAGGTAAATATTATATAAAGGAGAAGCAGGCTGGAGATGGATATATTTTAGATACAAAATTATATGAAGTAAACTTAAATCTATTAAACAGTAGAGTAAACTTTCAAATAGCAAATAAGGTAATTGAAAAAAATGTTAAAATACATAAAGATTTTGAAACTAAATATAGCAAAGAATCTGAAGAGAATGTTGTTTTTGATATATATTCAGATAATAAATATATTGATAGCATAACTACAGATAAAAATGGCGATGGTTCTATTAAGCTTCCTTATGGTAAATATACAGTTAAACAAGTAACTACTACTTATGGGTATAGTCCTGTTGATGATTTTAGTGTTGTTGTTGATGGTAGTCCTAATGAATTAACATATAATTTAGTAGATAAATTAATTGAGAAAGAAGTTAAAATACATAAAGATTATGGTACTTCAAAAATAAAAACGGCTGAAAGTAATATTGTTTTTGATATATATTCAAATAATCAATATATCGATAGTATTACTACAGATAAAAATGGCGATGGTTCTATTAAGCTTCCTTATGGTAAGTATACTGTTAAACAAATAACTACTACTGAGGGTTATAGTTCAATAGATGATTTCGATATATTGATTGATGAAAATAGTAATAATCCAACCTATAATCTAATGGATTAATTAATTGAGGTTCCAAACACTAGAAGTGATGATACATATACTTATTTATATATAGTATTATTTATTAATTTTATTGGTCTTGGATATGTTAAAAAAAAGTGTATTGATTAGTAGTTTATTATTAACTATATTTATGATTAATTATATTTATTTAAATAATAGTCGTGTTATAACAAAAAATGAGTCATTTATATCTAGTGGTAATTTAAAAAAAATTATTGTTAATAATGGTAAAAACAATGAGCATTCTATTGGTGAAATTCGTATTCCTAAAATTGGTTTGAAAAGGAAATTATACGATATAAATAGTAGTCAAAATAATGTTGATGAAAATGTTACAATATTAAACGGTTCCATTTTACCAGGTGAAGGTAATAGCATTATTTTTTTAGCAGCACATTCTGGGAATGGAGAAAATGCCTATTTTGATAAGGTAAAATATTTAGATGAGGGAGACTCTATTAATTTGTTTTATAATAATATTAATTATAACTACGAAGTTTTAAAGAAAAAAGAAGTTCCTAAAACTGGGCATATTTCAGGAATATGGAATTATTCTGATGAAATTGTGTTAACAACTTGTAGTGATACAAAGGGTAAACAGCTGATAATATATGGCATATTAAAAAAAGACTAGATCTTACTCTTTTTAGAGTTTTAGTGATTTAGTCTTTTTTACTTACGATTTCTAGTGCTTTTTGCAATTGATTATCTGTATCTTTTGATGGTTTTTCATAATATTCTTCTGCTAACTCAACTTTTATAGTAGGTTCAATTCCTTTTTTATTGATGGAATTACCTTTAGGAGTTAACCAATTTTCAATAGTTATTTTAATGCTTGAGCCACTATCTAATTTTTGAGCTGTTTGCACTGTTCCTTTACCATAGGTTTTTATACCTATGATTTCTGCATTGTAGGATTCTTTAAAGGCTGCCGCTAGAATCTCTGATGCAGAGGCGCTACCTTCATTTACTAGTACTGCGACTTTATAATTTTTGTTTTGTGTCCCATTAGAATAGTACTTTGTTTTTTTATTGTTTGATTCTATTTGGTATATTACTTTTGACTTATCCATAAATAACGAAAGAATTTTACTTGCTTGATCTAAGTAACCACCAGTATTGCTTCTTACATCTATTATAATGGCATCAATATTATTCTTTTCTAATTCTTTTAATTCTGTATTAAATTGTTGATATGTATTAGCAGCAAAAATGCCGATTGTGATTACTCCTACTTTTTTATTATTTTTTTCTATTATTTCTGATTCTACTGATGGAATAATCACTTCTTCTAATTTTATTTTATACGTTTTTTCTTCTTTGTCTCTTTTTATTTTTATAGTAGCTGTATTCTTTGATTTTATTAGTTTTACTACTTCATCAGCAGTCTTATCTTTTGTACTAGTACCATTTACACTTATTATAATATCGTTTTCGTGAACGCCTGCTTTAGCTGCTGGTGAGTTCTTAAATATTCCTACAATATGTATTTCATCATCATACTTAGATATAGTAGCTCCTATACCTTTATATTTACCATCCATAGTTTGATTGAAGCTTTCTGTTTCTTCTTTATCCATATACACTGTATATGGATCATCAAGATATTTAAACATACCTTCAATAGCACTAGAGATTAATTTCTTTTTATCTATTTTTTTATAGTAGTTATTTAGCAAGGTATTATAAGCTACTGTAAATTCTTCTACTTCTTTAGATGTTGATTTGTTGCTAGTCTTTAGTGCTATAATACTTCCTAACAAGCATCCAAAAGCAATTGCAATAATAGCTATAATTACGACTTCTGAACTAGTAAAATAGTCTTTTTCTTTATATTCATCAACATTTTTTTTAGGAGATGATATAGTATTATTCTTTTTTTTCTTTTTGTCTGTTTGTAAATTTTTTATTTCTGTTTTTTGTTTTTTTGACATATTTTCACCTCATTAGAGTACTAATATATGATAACATATTTAAAAGAAAAAAGATAGTTACCTATCTTAATAATCATATATGGCGCCTCAACTAGGACTTGAACCTAGGACCCCTTGATTAACAGTCAAGTGCTCTAACCAACTGAGCTATTGAGGCATAAAGAGTATTATATACTCTTATAAACTATTTAAATATTGTTCTATATTTTCTGTAATATATTCTATAATTTTATTATCTTTAAAATGTATTAAAGTTGTTTTACTAATTTTTAATTCACTTGCTTCTTTAGCATTTATGTTATCTTCTGAAGCACTAGTGTAGTTTTTATTTAATCCTTCATGCATATCTACTGTATATATTGTTAACCCATTTTTTTTGCTCTTGTAGTTAGCTATTATAGTATGGTTTTTTTCTGAGTCTTCTTTAGTACTATCATAGAAAAGTACTAAGTACTCTTTTTCGTTTTGCGTAAAACTTTCTCCCGCTAATATTTCACTATATTGAATAGATGCATTGCTAACAAAAGTTGTTTTAGGTTTCTTTCTTAGTATACCAATAGTTAGTAAATAAAATACGCCAAACATTAATATTATGGTAACAATAACTATTATTACTTTCTTTACTGATAAATTTTCAGTTTCATATTGTTCCATTATTTTTTTATGCTCTTTTGATAATTTTGTTCTATTATTTTTGCTTTTACTCATGATATCACCGACCATTATGAGTATAGCATATTTTTTTTGTTATTGTAAAGATGTTATTTCATGGTAGGTAATGAACTTATAGATGATGCTATTTCAACTAATTCATTCTGATTTAAAACATCACTGACTATGTAGTACTCTATTCCACCAGTTGCCCACGTTAAGGAATTCTCTCCTAATACACCGATAGTATCTTGCAAGATATATGGTTCCCCACTAGTTGGTACTATTGTAAATTCATCAAATACATTTGCTGTTTCTTCTACTAATAAGAAGGGTTTTTCCCCATCAAAAGTTAATATTACTCTTTCACCATTTGTTTTCTTTACCTTTTCCTCGTTTGATAATTTTGTTCCTGTTGGTAATACTAAAGGATAGATACTATCATCTAACTTAGAAGCTGTTTTTGTGTTATCAGTATTTAATGAACTTTCCATCACAGTATCCAAAGTAAAATAATCTTTTTTAAATGTAGGAGATGTATCTATTTTTTTAAATGTCATAGTCATAAGTGGGACATTATTTTCATTATATACTTTGACTTTTTTAATATTTAATTTTTTATCCATGCTAATTTCTTGCTTCACTAATTTTCTATTGTTTGGGTAATTAACTTCTGTAATAAAAGTATATCCATTTTTTTCTTCTTTAAACTCTTTTTTATTATCTGATTTTATATCAGTAACTATTGATTGTAATAAATATATTTGAGAATTATTGTATGGCCAATCACTTTGGAACTTAAAACTTTTATTTAGAGCTGGTGTCACAACAAAAACTCCATCTGAATTCTTTAATATTATTTGTTCATGGTTATTTGATTTATTTAATAATCTAACCTTGTAGTTATCACTTTTCTTATATGATACATCTATGTCATAATTATATACTTCATCATTATTTACTATTTCCAAATTTCCTTCTAAATAGTAGTTATTATTATTTACTTTTTTGTCTAAATCATTTATAACATCGTCTTCACTATATTTTCCGCATCCTGTTGTTATCAGTATTAAAATTATTAAAAAACCTATAATTTTTTTCAAATTATCACCTCATTAATATTTTCATTTAACTATATGTTATAAAAGTATAATTATTCCGTATAAAATGTAAACTTTGGGAAAAAATACTATTAGACAGAAAGGATGGTATTATGGAAACAATAAAAAAAATCGCTCTTGCTTTAGTTATAGTAGGAGCTATTAACTGGTTATTAGTTGGGGCTTTTAAATTTGATTTGGTCGCTACTATATTTGGTGGCGCTACGACTTTATTAGCTAGAACTGTTTATATCTTAGTTGGTATAAGTGGTCTAATTTCTATTTCAATGTTTTTTGATGAGAAATAAAAAGAGAAACTCAATTATTTGAGATTCTCTTTTATTTTTCAGTTATTCTGATTTTTACTTTCTTAGTTTTAGATGTATAAGATAGTTTTAAGTCACTACCTTTTACTTTAACTTCGACTTCGTGTTCTCCAACGCCATAGTTGGCTAAATCAATGTATGCTTTAATACTTTCTGCATTGATATTATCTACTGAACCTTTACTTCCTTGTACTACAACAGTAACATTACTATCTTCTTTATTTAATGCTTGTACAATGTATTTACTATCTAAGTTTTCAGTTTCAATAGGAATATTATTAATTTCTTTACTTACTGATGTATCTAAAACAACTTTAACTGTAATAGTCTTGGTACTTAATTCCGTAATTCCATTTGGCTTAGTTAATGTTATATTGTATGTTTTATCTTCATCTAATCCTTTGACATCAATTGGTACTTCAATACTATCTAAGCTAGAGACAGCTTCTTCTTCACCATATACTGTTACAGCATTGACGCTTGGTGTAATTGATTTAATAGCTTGTCCAAAAGCTATATCACCTTTAGGAACAACTTTGATATCAACTGTTTTGCTTGGTGAAGTTATGTTTAATTTTGCTTCTACTGTTGAAGGTACAGTTTCAACTTCAACAATTTCTCCATTATTGTCATAAGCTACAAGTGGAACTTCTTTTAATGTAATTTCACCAGCTTTAGGATTATTTAAATTATTAACGTCGATTAAAGCTTTTACTGTGGCTACCTTTTCTAATTTATATTCGGCTCCTTTAATAATAATATTACTACGATTTAGCTCTACATCTTTAATATATAGTTTGCTATCCAAACTATCTTTATGAAGTATATCATAAGTAATAGATTTATTTTGAGAGACTTTTTCATAAATAGTTACTGTTACAGTTGAAGGATCAAGTCTATAATCAACAGATTTTAATTGCTGAGAATATTTTAATGTTACTCTATGATTTCCTGGCTTTAAGCCTGTTAAATCTACAGTTACTCCATTTGATGGAGTTTGTTTAGCAAGGAAGATATGTCTTTTTTGACCAATTAAAGTAATATCAACTTTTGATGGTAGTCCTTCCACAACATATAATTCTTCATTATAACTAGCTACTACTTTTTGTTTATATAGCACTTCTGCATATTGATCAATCATAACATTTGAATTGTTATCTATAATAAAGAAAGTTCCAAAGGCTAACAATAATGAAATTATTAATAATGTTGATTTTTTATTAATTAGTTTTTCTATTCCCTTGTTATTGTTATTAAATAAATCAGTAATCTTTATTATTAATTTTGTAACTGGGGTTATTAACCATTTATCAAAGAATGAAAAAATACTATGAAAAATGGTTTTAAAAATGTTATTTTTCTTCTTCATATATCTCTTCCTCTTCCATAAAATCTTCTTCAATGTCATCTTGTAATGACTCTTGCTTTGGTCTTAATTCATCTATTAACATCATTCTTACATCATCAATTGTAAGATTATAGTATAATTCTCCTTTTATTGCTATTGACATACGACCTGTTTCTTCTGAAACAATAAGAGCAATACAATCTGCTTCTTCTGTAATTCCAACTGCCGCTCTATGGCGAGTACCAAGCCTTTTATTTAGTTTTGAGCTACTACTTGTAGGAAAAACTGCTCCTGCACAAGTAATTCTATCTCCCTGTATAATTACTCCGCCATCATGTAGAGGGTTATTGGGGAAGAAAATAGATATAAGTAAATCACTTGATAAATCTGCATATATTTTTTTAGCTTTATCTATATAATTTCCTAGACTAATATCTCTTTCTAAAACTATAAGAGCACCTATCTTAGATTTTCTTAAAGTTTCTAAGGCTCCAATTATTTGATACACCATATTCTCTCGTTCATCCACTGTTAAAACTTTATGTCTACCTAAAAGTTGACTTCTACCTAGTTGCTCTAAAATACTTCTAATTTCTGGTTGAAAAATGATGATTAAAGCAAGAGGGCCATACATGATTACATATTCTAATAATAAGCCAACTGTAGTAAACCCAAAGAAATCACTTATTACTTTTAGTATTATTACTAAAGCTACGCCTTTAAATATTAATGATAGTTTTACATTATTACGTATATTCTTTAAAATGTAATAAAAAATAAACCATACTAATGATATATCAATTATCTTTTTTATTATTGTTATTAAATCTGTTAACGTTATATTCATAAAAAATCTCCTTAACTATTTGAATATAAAATAAATATTGAAATATGTCAATGCTTCTAATTTTTACCTTTATATATCTTCATTTTCTTTATCCTGGCTATAAACTGTGCTTTTTTCTTCTGTTTTTGTTATAATGACATTATCAGTTGAATGATAATAATCATTATTAGTCGGAAAGTAAAAATTATCATTACTTTCTTTGTTAGTATCTTTAGATGATTTAATAAGATAAATTATACATAATACTATAAGTATTGTGCAAACAAGTAATGTAATAATATAAAAAGGTCCTGTTAGAGTCTCTGTAAAAAACTTAATTACGCTATCCATATCTTTCCATCCTATGTTTATATAATATCATTTTTAATACTCGATTACAACCTTTAATTAAATGTAATATTATTTTTATGACTTTTTATATTCTAAAAAATGACTTATTATACCTTTTTTTGTAATTTTATTCTTTTTTAATAAATATATTTTTTTTCTTTCATTTTTATAATTATATGCTATAATAATTGTATAAGAATAAAGGGTGATATTATGAGTAATAAATTAATTAGATCTTATTTTAATTCCAAAATACAATATAATTATTTATACAATTATTATAATTCTAATGATAGTTATATAAATTCTACGATTAGAGATTGTCTTAGTAAATACGATAAAAATTTAAAGGCAATGGATAAATATAAAGAAAGTAGAACTCTAAATTATGTTTATTTGTTATATAATAGAATGTGCATAAATATTTATTATTGTATTAATAGCCAATTAAAAACTATTCTATTGAAGTTTAATAAAATGGCTGATGAATCCAATAATTTGGAAATGATAAAATTATTGCCTCAAAGTATTAAGTATTATTTAACATTAGAATTAAGTAATTCTTCTGAAATAAAAGATTTAGATACTGTTAATCAAGAGATAGAAAGATTAAATAATAATATTAGCCCATTTGGGGATAAATGTGATTGTGACCTATATAAATTAATGCTAATATGTGATCAACTAAACGATGTATTAGAAATGCTATATGAGCCTAAGAAATGGTATGAGGTTAAGAAAAACTATTTAAATGCTGAAGATGCTACACTTACAAAAGAAGTTTTCAATAAGTTTTTTCCTAATATAGGTGAAGAGTAAAAGAGTTTCAATTAAATGAAACTCTTTTATTTATATATTATTATACGCAAGTATAGCCACCATCTATTGGAAGTATTACTCCAGTGACATAACTTGCTTCAGTGCTAGCTAAAAATATTGCTCCTGCATTTAATTCATTCTCTTTACCATATCTTTTCATTGGGACATGTGTCTTGGCAAACTCCTGAAATCTATCAGAGTCTAGTACTTCTTGCTATAATAACAAGATCAGCTCCCTGTTCTGCAAAAGATGATGCCATTTGTTTACCAAGTCCAGATGATGCTCCAGTTATTACAGCAGTTCTTCCTTTTAAACTAAACATATTATCTCCTTATTTACCATTTATGTACTTTATAGCTTCTGTTGCAGCTACTGCTCCATCTGCTGTTGCTGTTACTAATTGTCTAACGGTTTTAACTCTATTATCACCAGCTGTGAAAATTCCTTCTACATTTGTATGACAATCTTCTTTTGCTTCTACATATCCTGCTTCATTTAATTTAATTATTTTTCTAAAGTTTTCATTTTCTGGTACGCGTCCTACAGCTATAAATAGGCCAGATATATTAATTATTGTTGATTGCCCATCTTTGTTGGTTACTTCAATGCTTTCAAGTTTTTCATTAGCATTTAATTTAGTAACATTACTGTTTAAAATAAACTTTACATTCTCTTTTTCTTTTAACTGGTTTATTAGGGTTTCTTCTGCTCTAAATTCATCTCTTCTGTGAATTAGATAAACTGTTTTTGCTATATCCGATAAGTATATAGCCTCTTCTATTGCTGTATTACCTCCACCTTGAATAGCTACATCTTTTCCTTTGTAGAATGCTCCATCGCATGTAGCGCAATATGATACTCCACGACCTATTAAGTTGCTTTCATTTTCTAAACCTAATTTTCTATTTTCTGCTCCAGTTGCAAGTATGATTGTTTTTGTTTTATAAGTGTTATTTTTTGTAATAACTTCTTTATAATCAGTATTATCTTTGATGTCTACTACCTTTTCAAAAACTATTTCTGCTCCTAATTCTTTTGCTTGATTATATAATTTAGTGGCAAAGTCAAAACCTGAAATATGAGGTGCTGCTGGATAATTTTCGATGTCTAGTGTATTGATTATTTGTCCACCATAGCTTAGTGCTTCTAATACAAGAGTCTTCTTTTTTGCTCTACAAGTATATATTGCAGATGTAAGTCCAGCTGGACCTGCTCCTACTATTATAGTGTCATACATATTATTCACCCAACAGTTTCTTAATTTCTTCTTTTGGTCTCATGCCAACGGTTCTATTTGTTTCTTTACCTTCTTCAAAAACTATTAAACAAGGAATTGAAGAAACATTATATTTTTCTGCCAATTCATCTTCGTCATCTACATTTATTGATACTATCTTATATTCATCAGACTCATTTGCTAATTCTTCAAGAACTGGGGCAAGCATTCTACATGGTCCACACCAAGACGCATTAAAATCAGCAAGTACTCTAACTTTTGACTTTAATACTTCTGTTTCAAAATTTTCATTATTAACTTCTACTATTTTCATTTTTTCCATCCTTTTCTATATTAAATAATATTTTATTTATGAGCAAGTACAATGTTTTTGCTTCTTCTTCTGTTAAATTGATACATTGTCCAATTTTTTCTGGTACATTTAAGGCTTTATCTTTTAAGTTCTCTCCTTCTGGAGTTATTTTTATAACTAAATTCCTTTCATCTTCATTTGATCTTTTTCGTTCTATATATCCCTTATTTTCCAACTTTTTTAAAAGTGGTGTTAAAGTACTCGAATCAAGTAATAGTTTCTCTCCTAATGACTTTACATTTGATGACTTGTTTTCCCAAAAATACATCATAACTATATATTGCGTATATGTTAAATCAAGACTTTTTAATAATGGTGTATATTTTCGAATAATCTCCTTTGAAGATAGATAAATAGGAAAACACAATTGATTTTTAAGTTTTAGTGAATCATATTTATCGTTTTGCATATTTTCACTTCCTAAATTAGTTTTATAATATCCTCTTCTATATTTTTAGGTTCTGTGGTTGGAGCATATCTTTTTACTACTTTACCATTTCTGTCCACTAAAAATTTAGTAAAATTCCATTTGACTCTATTACCAAGGATTGAGCCTTTTTCTTTCTTTAAATAAGTGTATAGTGGATCTTCATTTTCACCATTTACTTCTATTTTTGCAAACCTATCAAATTGTGTTTTATATTTTGCAGTACAAAATTCGTGAATTTCATCATTAGTTCCAGGTGCTTGATGTCCAAATTGATCACATGGAAAATCTAGTATTTCTAATCCTTTATCATGGTATTTTTCATATAGTTCTTCTAGTCCTTTATACTGTGGAGTAAATCCGCAACCTGTTGCTGTATTTACAATTAGTAACACTTTATCTTTATAATCAGATAGAGATACTTCTTCATTTTTTCTTGTTTTTACTTTATAGTCATATATACTCATAGTTACTTCTCCTTCTGATTAATTTGTATACGATTTAATCTTATCATACTTTCTTATTTTGTCAATAGTTTTAAAAAAATAAAAGTAGTTTTGGACTAACTACTTTTATGATTGAGATTGTTGTTGATTAGTATCTAAGTTTATAAACCTATTCACTGAAGGTATTGTTTTTTCTGCAATATTTGTATTAATCTCTGGAATTGACTCAACTTTAGCGGTTGGAATAAGTCCTAATCCAACATTAATGTCTTGATTAGGCTGATTTTTAAACCAAACTTCATTTAAGTTAACGTTGTCAGATAGTGGTCTTGGATTTGGTAAGTCAATATACATAGAAGTTGGTACTTTAAATGCTTGTCCAAATGCAATACAATTTCCTGGCTTTAAATTTTTTAATTGAAGTACGATTTCATTTGTAATATTAGGTATCATTTCTTTTATGTAAGCTAAATCTTTAGGATGAAGTACTCTAAATACAATAAAGTTAGTGCACTGAGAAATACAAGTGTCAGATAGTTCTGATGGCCTTTGTGTGATTAAAGCTAAGAAGCAGCCATATTTTCTTCCTTCTTTTGTTATACGTTCAAATATATTATATCCTAGTAAATCTATATCTCTATCATGTTGAACATATCTATGTGCTTCCTCTACAATAATATGATAAGCTTTCGATCCTCTAGGTTTAGTCGTACTACTTTTTAAGAACAGCATACGTGAAATTATTTTTGTAATAACTTTGGCAATTCTATCATCAACATAATTAATGTTAAAATTAACAAGTTGACATTTTCCTCCTGTTTTTTTATTAAACAATAGTAAATCTATATATTCATCGCGAGTGACATAGTTTGGATATGAGAAATATATTGAATTACTTCCTGTTGCTAAAGTATGAAGTCTTACACTTACTATATTAGCGTAATCAAATACTTTATCACTTTTTAAAATTCCTTCACTAATTAGTGCAAATTCTAGTGCTAATTCTAAATCTTGTAGATTATAAAACTTATTTAATTCTTCCTCTGGTATTTCAACTTCATCTTCTAAAATATAATTTCTAATAAATTCAACCACAAGTTCCATTTCTTGCATTTTTCCCGTTTTATCAACAAATAAGCATTGTTTAAGTGTTCTTGTATATCCTGGTTGAACAATTTCCGTATTTAAATTTAGGCTTGGTGTATTAAACTTGGTAAGTACTGCTATAACTTGATCATGAATTTTTACTGAATCACTGCCAGATAGCATAACATCTTGTACAGCACGAGCAATAATATCATTTTTTCTTTTAATAGTATTTTCACTACTTCCTGTTAAAATAGGTACAAGCTTCAAAGTTTTTTCAATTATAGGGAGTTGTGATGGATTGTCAACATCAAGTAGTAATGCTAAATCATCAACGTCAAGTAACCATATTGGTATTTGCAGTATTTCATCTTTACTGGCTTCAGGGTTAGTTGTATAACATTTATAGTTAAGTTTAGGATTTTCATCATGAAGGGTAGAAAAAGCATTAGTATATTCACCATAGGCATCAAAGAAAAAGATATTAGAATTGATAGGTGCCCTTTCATTTCTAAAAAGTTTTTGAAGGATTGATGCAACAGTACAACTTTTTCCGGCACCAGAATTTCCTATAATAGAAAAATGATTACTAAAAAACTCATTCATACTGACATTTATTCTATAGTTATTATAAATGTTACTAATTCCAAAATTAGTATATCCTTCTGTTATATTTTGATCTCCAAAAATCAGTTGTAACTCATCTAAATTAATCATTCTTATTTGGGACTTAAAAGATGGTTTTGATGTTGCTCCTGATATAAATTTATTATTTTCTATTTCTCCAACTATATTGGCAATCATTTCTGTTTGTGTTACTTTTGCTACTTCACCTACAATTTTTTTATTTTCATCTTCAAATATAACATGCAGATTAACTAAATTAGGTTGTGTATTTATATTTATACTTAGTTTTATGGTAACACTATTATCATTTATTTCTAATATACTACCTAGCATACTAACACCCTCTATTCTAATTTAGTATAACAAAAAAATGTATAAAAAAAAAGAGTATTTAAGAATTTAAATAACTTGATTAATTTTTTGATTTATAATTCTCGTACCACTCTTTTATTTTAGATTTCGCATTTTGATAAGTTTCTTGGGCTTTTTCTTTTATTTCTTCTGTTTTTTCTATATATTCACTAGTGTTCTCTTTTAAGTTATTTTTATCTTCATTAAATTGTTCTACTGTTTCTTTATACTTTTCTTCTCCTACTGTTTCTTTGATTTTATCTGTTATTCTTTCTTTTATTGTTTTTGCACTTTCTTTTAGATTAGAATATGCTTTTGTAGATGTATCTTTGATTTTTTCTTTATAATTAGGATACTTATTTTCTATATATGTATCTAATTTTTCCCAAGCTGTTAGTACTCTTTCTTTTTCTTTTTCTTTTAATTCATTAAATGTGTATCCTTTTATTTTTCCATTATAGAATATGAAATCAGTTAAGGTAATGAATGTCTTTCTCAATTTTGATTCATTAGATACTGATGATTCTTTACCCGAAAGTTTTTCACCTTCATTCACTACATTTTCGATGTGTTCAACTACTTCTTCTGTTGATAATTGAACAGAATTATTGTTGTTATTTTCATTTCCTTGTTGTTTATCATTTGTTTCTTCAAATAAGTTATCGGATTGTTTTTCTTCAATTATTTTTTTATTTGCTATTGCTTTATGTTCTTCTTTTTTTTCACAAGATGTTGTAACAATTAAAACTGCCAATATTAATAACAATATTTTCTTCATATTACCGCCTCTTTTTTAGCCATATTATATCATATTACTATATAGTAATCAATGTTACTTTATTTATTAAAGTCTAATAACTGATTTTTATTTTCAATTTTGTACTTTTTCCATTTTTTACTTTTGCATTTATATTAATTGATGTAATTAGGTCATTATTATTTAATTTCCAGGTAAAATTACTTTTTTTCTTTCCTAGACTTTTCATGACTTGATCATCCCATCCTAACTTGTGATTAATACTGTTTGTATATAATTCTATTGAGTTTATATTATCACCATTTATTTTTATAGATTTAATATTAGTAGCAAATTTTAAATTAAGTTTTACATAATGTTTTCTTATTGGTAGATATAAAAATGAATTTTTTTCATTTTCTTTTGGATATATAATTTCATATTCATTATCTTTAATTAATGCTGGTTTCAAACTATAAGGTGTCCAATCATTTATTTCTAGTGGTAGTTTTGATGTGTTGTAGTGTTTTCCTATTATGTTAGGATATTCTTTTTCGAGTAAATTAAATACCCAATTTCCATAAAAGTTAGTTGTTTTTACTGCTGGGTGAGTATCACCTGGATTAATTCCCCATTCTCTAATATCATAAGTGCTGTTTGGAAAGGCTTTGATATAATCATCAGTAGCATCATAATATGGTATTTCGTATTTTTCCCATTCTTTTTTCATGTAATCAATTATGTCTGAGTGACTAGGAAATGTTAAAGTTGGAATAGTAAATATTGGAATATCGGATTCTTCTTTAATGTAGTTTTTTAATGGTTCTAGAGCTTCTTTTTCATACATCTTCTTCCAAGGATTTTTTGTTAATTCCTTTAGCCAAGATTGATAATTTACATATCCTTTTTTGTTTAACCAAGTTATATCACTACCTTTAGTTGCTATTGCTTGTGATACTTTTATATATAGCGAGGGATATATTTTTTTAAAAGCTTTTATAAAAATATTGTTTGATTCTGAAAAGAGATCATTATTATCTCTAATCTTTAATAAGTCTTGTCTATCTTTATTGTAAATTTGTATATCATTTTCAACAAATCCTATAATAATTAAATCAGGGTCTACTTCTTCCATTATTTCTTTGTTTTTTAAAATATTTTCCACTTCCATTTTTGTATTATACCCAGGAATTCCTGCTGCTACTACTTCTACATCATTATAACCTTTCTCTTTTAAGATTCTATCTAATTGTTTCCACCAGGTATGATTTAAGTTTGAATATCCATATCCCCAAATAAAAGAATCACCAACCACAAAAATTCGCTTATTATTACCTTTTGGTGCTAGTTTAGTATCATCAGCATATTTAAATATAACGTTTTTACTTGACCACGAGTTGCTTTGTAATTTTGAAAAATTCATTTTTACTATTTTTTTATTTTCTTCTAACCATTGTATATTTTCACTAAACATATAAATAGTTTTATCAAGTATGAATAATAATACAAATAATACTATGATAAAGAATAGCAATCTGAAAATAAGGCCTTTTAAATATTTCTTCATAAAAACATTCCCCCCTTATTAAAATAATGTATATATAAATGGAGCTATTGCGTTGGATTGAACAAAAATAAGTAGTATAGCAACTAATACTAAAACTATTAATACTGGCATAAAAACAATATATTGTTCATTAAAGAAAAACTTAAACACTCTTATAATTTGATAGATAAAAGAGTGTTTATCTATATTTATAACATTGTCGTTATAACTGTAATCAATAAAGTTGGAATTTATAGTGCTATGGTGCTGTTTTTTTCTAATAAATATACCCACTGGAGTAACTAGGATAAAATATATTATAGTAAGAACGATAGAAAATAAAACTTTCACTAATAAATTACCAATGAATGAAAATATTTTTCGTAATATTGAAAGGGAATTTGGATATATTATAGCCATTAATATTATAATTACTCCAAAGATACCTAATGGTACAAGTATTTTGTCATGTTGGCTATCATAGCAAACTATGATAGCAAAGGTTATTAGTGTAATTATCAATCCAAAAGATAATCCAAAATAATAATTATTTTTTTCTTTTTCTTTATTATCTCTATCTATTTTATTATTAATATATCCATTAATCTCTGTCATACTTTACCTTCTTATTTAATTTAAAATACTTGTTTTTATCTTGTTTTTCTTTCAAGAACAATCTATTTCCTATAATAACTGCATCCATATTTGTGTTCATAAAGCATCTAAATGCATCTTTTTCATCGCATACAATTGGTTCTCCTCTTACATTAAACGATGTGTTGATTAAAACACTGCAATCGGTTTTCTTTTTAAAACTTGTTAATAAGCTATAAGTAAATGGGTTTCTATTTTTATCCACTGTTTGTACTCTAGCTGAATAGTCGACATGAGTAACTGCTGGTATAGTAGAGCGAGATTCATTTAGTAATGCTAATCCTGTTAAATTACCCTTTGTTTTCTTTCTGATGCTTTTTTTAATAGGATATGTAGATAACATGTATGGTGATTCATCTTTTATTTCAAAGTATTTACTAGCATCTTCAATTAATACCATGGGAGCAAATGGTCTAAAGCTTTCTCTAAATTTTATTTTTTGGTTTAAATTACTTTGCATTTTTTCATCTCTTGGATCTGCTATAATTGATCTGTTTCCTAGGGCACGTGGTCCAAATTCCATTTTTCCTCTTGCAATTCCAACTACTTTTCGATCGGCTAGCAGTTCTGTAATTTTTTCTATTAAGGATGCTTCATTTAAATACTTGAAATTTCCACCGTTTTCAACAAACCATTTATCATAGTTATCATCTTTATCTTTTATCTCATAGCCAAGAAATGCTCCGTTCATATTATCATTTTTACTTTCGTTTCTAGGATTATTTAGGTAATCATACCAAGTAAATAAGGCACATCCTAAAGCGCCGCCTGCATCTCCGCTAGCAGGTTGTACCCATATATTTTTAAACTTTGAAAATCTTTTTAAATAACCAATTGAAGTAACATTTAAAGCTACTCCTCCCGCTAAAACTAAGTTGTCTTCTTTTGTGAGAGTATATATGTAGTTAGCACATTTTAGTAATATTTCATTCGTTACTTCTTGGATACTACTTGCTAAATCCATCTCTTTTTTAGTTATTGGATCTTCTGGTTTTCTTGGCTTTCCTCCAAATAGTTTATTAAATTTTGAATTTGTCATAGTAAGTCCAGTAGTATAATTAAAATATTTTTGATTTAGCTTTATACTTCCATCTTCATAAATAGTAACTAGTTCTTTTTTTATTAAATTGACATATTGGGGTTTACCGTAAGGTGCTAAACCCATTAATTTATATTCACCACTATTTACTTTAAAGCCCGTGTAATATGTAAATGCTGAATATAGCATTCCGACAGAATCAGGAAAATTCATACATTTTAATAAATTGATCTTATTGTTCTTCCCTATACCTAATGTTAAAGTATTCCACTCTCCTACTCCATCCACACACATAATAGCTGCTGATTTATATGGTGAAGGATAAAAGGCACTAGCTGCATGCGATATATGGTGTGGAAAAAATAAGATTTTCTTTTTTTTGACACCTAGTTCTTTTTTTATTTCTTTTTCAAGCCATAGTTTAGTTGATAGCCACTTTGGTAGTGAGTAAAGAAAACTTTTTAAACCAAAAGGACTTGATGTATGATGAATTGAAAGTATTCTAGAAAACTTGTTTAAATAGTCTTCATAAAAAACAATATAATCTATATCTTCTATCTTCTTACCAACTGTATTTAAACAAAAATTAATAGCATTATGAGGAAATGAACTATCTCCTTTTTTTCTTGTAAATCTTTCTTCACTACTAGCAGCTATAATTTTTCCATCAACAACAATACATGCGGCAGAATCATGATAGTATGCTGAAATTCCTAATATATATTTTTTCATGATTAATTACCTCATTATGAATATAACATTTTGATTTATAAAAAGCAATTGCAGGTTGAAATCATAGAGATAAAAAAGAACTCAATGTGAAGTTCTCTGTATATAAAGTTCGAGTGGTTCGAACAAACTCTTTAATGGTGCTGTGAAGAAGAAGTCGAATAACTTTTCCTACAAACAATAATAGGTAGTAATAAAATTACTAACTAACGCAAGTATATCATAATCATTAATATCATCACACTCATCAAACATTAAATAATCTATTTTATTAATAGTTATTATATGGGGTTTAACATAAGCAAACTTACATATTATCTCAACTTTCTTCTTAAACACAAAAAAACTAACATTTCTGTTAGTATTTTATTACTCCCGAAACTTTAAAAGTTCGAGTTTCCTATCATAATGGTGGAGATGAGGAGAATCGAACTCCTGTCCAATATTATCTCTTAATAAACCTCTACAAGCTTAGTTAACTAAATAGTCTTATACATCTATCAAGTAGTTAACGACAAAATAGGTGTACCAGCCTGTTTTTTCTTTCTACTTTCTAGGCAAAAAGTAGCTATAACCTATAAAAATGAATCCCTATTTACTCGCTAGGTAAGAGTAAAAGAGACGCTTGCCTTTTAAATTATTAGGCATAAACTGGAGCTTGGTTTCCACCAAAAATTCCAGCTAAAGCATTTTTAATTTTGTTTGCATTTATTTTTTTGTGTTCGTAACGTGAACATTCGACTTGCCATCTATTAGATAATAATACTGTCGAAACCATTACATCCCCATGCGGAAATTATACTCTAAAACTATAAAAAAGTAAAGTGATAAATAATACAAAAAAAGAGCAAGCCTCTTATTTTGTTGTTTTTAATTCTAATTTCTTTTCATCTGTAGAATCTTTTTGTTTAGTATTTTTAACTAATGCTTTTAGATATTCTAATTCTTTAAGTGTTAATTTTTCATTTTTCTTCATTATATCTGATACATCACCACAAATATGACGAGCACCTAAACGATATAATTCGTATCCTTTTGGACCTAATTCATCGCATTTTTTATTATATACTTTTCTTGATACACTTAATGCATCAGATATATCATAGTCTTTAACACTAGTAAATATCATTCCAAATAACTCTAATTCATAAAGATCATACTTATTAAAGAATAGTTCTAATTCTTCTTTAGTCATTGGTGGTATAGTTTTACTTAGTCTGTTTTCTATTTCACTATATACATTATCATGTAATTTGGTAAACTCACTTATTTGTTCATAAAAATCTGTTACTTCAGCACATATTGATGCTTCATCTACTAAATTATAAAAAAAGTTTAATTCTTTATCTGTTAATGAATGATTTTTCTTATTTAATGAACTAACTTTTAATATATCATTCATTTTCTCTCTTTCTTCATAACTAGCATCTCTTATTTTTTCTTCATATACTTTACCAAATACTTTTTTTGTTTCACTTAAATCTTGTTTAAAAACAAATTCATATAATTGTCTAAATAATTCTAATTCTCTAACACTATATTTATTAAAAAAACTATTTAATTCTTCTTCACTTATCTCTATATCTTCTAAAATTTCCATAAACATTCTCCTCTTTTAACCTTCTATTTTTATATGTACGCCATTTACTTCTTTATATATTCTTCTTTTATTCTTTTCTATTTTATGTAATATTTCACTTTCTAAATCTATTCCTAGTATCTCTGACATTCCAAGTAAGTAAATAGCAACATCAGCAAGTTCTTCCCCTAAATCTTCTTTTTGTTTTAACCATGCCATATATGCTTCACCTAATTCTCCATAAGCTAAGCAAAACTCCATATTTAAGTCTGTTACATTAAATCCATGATTAACTTTATTATCATATACTTCTTTTTGTAATTCTTTTAACTCTACCATATTTATCTCCTACTTTTCATTATTATCTCTTGAATCTTCTATATATTTTTTTATTAAGTATTTAGATAGTATTACATCTGCATCTGCTAAATCATAGTCTAGTAATTCCTCAATACTAACCCATTTATATTCTGAATGAATATTTAGTTTAAACTCACCACTTATATAATCACATTCATATAGTTTTAGATCTACAATATGTCCTGGATATTCACAAATACTATGAGTTATATAATCATTTATCTTAGTTTTAATTCCTAATACTTCAGTAAATGCTCTTTCTAGAGTTTTCTTTTCATCTTCAAGTCCAACTCTTCTTCCTCCAGGAAACTCCCATTTACCTTTTAAATGATCATCTTTATTTCTTCTTGCAATTAAACATTTTCCATCTTTCATTATTAAGGCACATACTACATCTAATATTTTTTTATTAGCAGCTACATTAGTTACTTCAAATGGAATACCATTCTTTTTCACTACTTGTTTTAAGAATAAGTTTATAGCTGAACTCATTGATAATCCTAATTCAGTTAATACCATGGTAGCTTCTTTTTTTACATTACTATCTATTTGTATGTTAATAGCACTAGTCTTATTTTCCATAGTTTTTCCTCCTCAAGCAGTATAATAACACTATAAAAAACAAAAAGTCAATACTTTTTCTACAAAAATACTACATTTTTACTACATTTATACTAAAACAAGTATTAAAACGCATAAAAAAAGAACAAACTGACGATTTGATTATTCTTCACACAGATCAAGGTTTAGTTTATTCATCTAAAGCTTATAATAAGTTTCTAGAAAATTATAACATATCTCGTTCAATGAGTCGAGCAGGAACACTAACTGATAATCAAGTAAATGAATCATTGAATGGCTGGATTAAAGAAGAATTAATAATTGATTTTGATTTAAAACATTGTAATAATGTTTCCAAACTTATAAAAGAATACATCTATTACTACAATAATGGAAGACCATCATATGCATTAAATTATAAAACCCCAATTCAATATAAAATTGAATCAGGGTTTTAAATGCTCTTATTATATTATTTTTTTAGTAATTCTTTTCCTCTTAGATAATTTTTAGCTGATATTTCCATTACATCTAAAGTATTTTTATCTAATGATTCATATGTACAATCATTTGATAGTTCATATTCAATATCAAAACTTGTTTTTTCATGGAATAAACTTATCATGCTACCTGCATCGATACCTCCATAAAGTAAGTTTAAAATATACATATCTTTTCTATTTTTCTTTGATGTCTTAAGCAATTCTTCTTCAGAAAATTCCTCTTTTAATTGTTCAATTCCATCATTAATAGCATCCCATATATCATTTGATACGTTCTTAAATATCGTTGTTGCATTAGAGTTTTTTGTTTTAGTATCATTATCTTCTGGATTATACCCTCTATACAATATAACTAATTTATATATCATATCGATTGTTTTATCTTTCTTTTCATCTTTAGATGCTATCTTTATTGCTTCGATATCTTTCATTATTTGTTCAATTGAAGTATAAGTCTTAATCTTTTCTGTTTTATTTCCTTGTGTCTTTAAATCACCATTTTCTCTTATTCTAAAAAAGCTCATATTCATGCCCCCTTCACTAAATAATCGCGCTTATGGTAACATATTTTCATTATTATGTCAATTAAGCTCATATATTTTATAATGTTAAATTCAGCTTTTTCATTAATTTGATTACTTCTTGTTTATAAGTTTTTGGTACTTCTGTTTCTATAATATAATTATTAGTTTTATAAATAATGGTATATACATACTTATTTTCTATAAAAAGGTAATTATTTTTGTGCTTTATGTTTACTTTTTTGTCTTTGTAATACTTTATTTTGTCTTTATATGCATTATTTGCATCCTTATTTTTATCATATGTGTACAAACTTATCTGATAATGACTCGAAACAGCAAGTGTTTCCACATACTCTTTTTCTTCTATGTCAGTAACAATAAAATTATTTTTTTCAACAATTTCTGTGAATTGTTTTTTATTAAATCCATTTTTTTCACAAGATGTAGATAGAATAATTATAAATATCAACAATAATTGTGGAAATAGTTTAGTATCTGTTTTTTTGTATTTTTGCCATTTCTCTTTTTTCATCTCTTTGTTTTATACTTTCTCTTTTATCGTAGTTTTTCTTTCCTTTGCATAGACCTAATTCTATTTTTATGTTTGATCCTTTAAAATACATTTTTAAGGGTACAAGTGTTAAACCCTTCTGTTCTACTAGTTCTTTAATCTTCTTTATCTCTTTTTTATGTAATAATAGCTTTCTAGATCGTGTTTCACTTACATTATAGATACTTGCCTCTTTGTAAGGTGAAATAAACATATTAAGCAAAAACACTTCATTGTTTTTTATAATACCATAACTATCTTTTAAATTACATTTACCGGCTCTAATAGATTTTATTTCTGTTCCCATTAAAACTATTCCACATTCATATGTTTCTTCTATAAAATAGTTATGACGTGCCGCTCTATTAATTATTTCCATCTTATTCCTCCCCTGATAACCCCCAAACTAAGTTAGGATATCTTTCATTTACAATTGCCTTATATTTTTCATAGTAATAATTATGGTTTTTCAACTGTGTATCATTTAGTTGTGGATAAGGTACAACTTTAAAATCATGATTAACTCCGCCACGTTTAGTTGTTGATGTATAGATCAATTGAGCTTTTGGATTTTCCACACTTAAAGTTATTTTATCATCTATATCTACATGTTTTTTTAAGGTTACTTCCATCATTAATCCAGTAAAATTATCTATATCATCTTGGTCACTTATAAAATTACCTAGTGAATATACTACAAACGTTTTTCCGTCATTTATATATTCAACGGTCTGTATTACGTGTGGATGTGCACCTATGATCAAGTCAACTCCTAAATTTGAAAGATATTTGGCAATCTCTTCTTGTTTTCTATCTACTTTAAATGAATATTCAGTTCCCCAGTGCATAGCAACTATAACAAAGTCAACTTTATCTCTTACTGATTCTATATCAGCTTTTGCTTTTTCTTCGCTATATACATTATTTAAATATTCTTTACCTCTTGGAGTTTCTAGCCCATTAGTCCAAATTGTATAAGAAATAAATGCATATTTGATGTTGTTTTTCTCATATATTTTAGCTATTGATGCTGTTCTTTCTTCTTCACTTGACCATTGTCCAGAGGCAGCAACATTTGTT
The DNA here is from genome assembly GCA_017525855.1 of Bacilli bacterium. Next base: position 76,450 of record JAFXSE010000004.1, on the reverse strand, counting down.
TTTGTTTTCCAATAATTAACAGAATTTAATACACCTTGTTCACCTTTATCCATTGTGTGATTAGTTGCTAAGCTAACCATATTAAACCCAGCATCTATAAAGGCATCACCTACAGTTTGAGGAGAGTTGAATCTTGGATAGCTTGAATAGCCAAGTGATTCACCACCCAAAATTGTTTCTTGATTATAGTATGCTAAATCATATTTAGAAGAGATTGGTTTAATAGGTGCTAACATTGGTTTAAAATTATATGTACCATCATTTTGTTTAGCATCATTATATACTCCCCAGTGTATTAGGGCATCTCCTACCATAACTATAGATGCTTTATAATCTTTAGGTTGTTTCTTTTCTTCTTTTGCTTCTTTTACTTTTTCTTTAGTTGGTTTTTTATAATAATTTTTCATTTCTAGGCCTACACCAGCAATTATTAATATGACAGAGAAAAACGCAATTATCTTAACTGATTTTTTTAGTTTTCTCTTTCTTTTTTTCTTTGCCATAACCTACACCTTCTTTACTACCTCGAAATCTATTGTCTTTTCTTCTTTTGATGCTCTAATAACTTTTACAATAACACGATCTCCTATTACATATTTTTCTTTTGTTTTCTCATTTGTAAGGCTCATTCTTTCTTCACTATAGTCAAAGAATCCTTTCATATTTTTAATTGGTACTAATCCTTCGATAAGATTATCTAATTGTACAAACATTCCGAAACTCATTACTGATGAAATCATACCTTCAAATTCTTCTCCTATGTGTTTCTCCATATATTCAGCCATTTTCATATCTTCAACTTCTCTTTCACAGTTAACGCTTGCTCGTTCAGTTGCCGATGAATGGTCAGCAATATATACTAGTTTTTCCTCCCAATGTTTTATAGTATTATCATCTAATTTGTGTTCAAATAAATATGTATGTAATAATCTATGAACGGTTGTATCTGGATAACGTCTTATTGGGGATGTAAAATGAGTATAACACTTACTTGCCAATCCAAAATGTCCTAAATTAACTGGCTTATATACAGCTTTTTGCATGCTTCTTAAAAGTAAGTTTGATAATATAGGAAATTCTTTCTTATCTTCCAAAGTTTTAATTAGTTTTTGAATGTTTTTAGGAGTATTTTCTTTTAAGTTTCCTTGAACCTGGTATCCTAATGTTCCGATAAAGCTTAAGAATTCACGTATTTTCTCCTCTTTTGGAGCTTCATGGACACGATAAATAAATGGTAAATTCATAAAGTATATGTGAGTTGCTACACATTCATTTGCTGCAATCATAAAATCTTCAATTAGTTTTTCCCCAGTTCCTCTATTTCTTAAGGTTACCTCTGTTGGAACGCATTCTTCATCTACTAATATTTTGGCTTCTTCTACTTCAAAGTCAATATATCCTTTGTTTTCCTTTGCTTTTCTCAATATGCTAGCAAGTTCAGCCATCATTTTCAATGTATCTACGTAAGGTTCATAACCTTCTGGAATTTCATTTTTTTCTAAAATGCTATTAACTTTTTTATAAGTCATTTGAATTCTTGATCTGATCACGCTCTCAAATATCTCATAGCTAACCTGTTTACCATGACTATCAAATTCCATAACACAAGATATTGTAAGTCTATCCACATTTGGATTAAGTGAACATATTCCATTAGATAGTTCATGTGGCAGCATAGGTATTACTCTATCTACTAAATATACTGAGGTACCTCTTTCCATTGCATCATTATCTAATGGACTACCCTCTTTAACATAATAACTGACATCAGCGATATGAACGCCTAGTACATAATTACCATTATTTTTTCTAGATATTGAAATAGCATCATCGATGTCCTTTGTATCATCTCCATCAATAGTAAATATCATTTGATTTCTTAGATCTATTCTATTTTTTGTTTCTTCTTCTTTTACTTCATTTGGAAAACTTTTTAATTGTTGTTTTACATCATCTGGAAGATCTGTTTCTATATTATATTTTTTTACTATTGATAAAATATCTACACCTGGATCATTTTTATGTCCTATGATTTCTACTACTTCACCTTTAAAGTTGTGGTTGTCGATTCTCTTGCCTAATCTTACTAATACTTTATGACCATCTACAGCGTTCATGGTCTTTTCTTTTGGTATTTGTACTTTAATTCTTAATTTGTTATCATCTAATGTTACTATTCCTTTATCTTTATTGAAATTTATTTCACCTACATAAGTATCTTTCTCACGATTAATTATTCTTACTACTCTACCCTCTAGGCGATCTATTCCTTTTTTGCTAGTTACTTCAACTAAGACTATATCATCATGTAATGCTCCATTAAGATTTTTTTCATCTATATATACGTCCGTTTCTGAGTCATCAATATCAACAAAGCCAAATCCTTTTTTATTAGCGCGCATAACACCGCGATGAAGTGAACTATCTTCTAACATCATATATCTATCTTTATTAGAGTGATAAATAATAGCTTTTTCTTCTAATGTTTTTAAGCTTTCTTGTAACGCTTGGATTTCTTCTACTGTTTTTAGCTCTAATCTGTCCTGTAATTCGTATATAGTTAATGCTTTATCAACACTTTTTAATAATTCAACAACCTTTTCATTCATAATTTTCACCTTCATATTTACATTATAACAAAAGAAAATCAATAAAAAAAGACCTAATGGTCTAAAAAGAAGCTATTAAACAGATTATAAAAAATGTAATTCCTAATGCAAATGTTATACGTGTAAGTGCTAGTTCTGTTCCTCTTTCTTTTCTTTTTGCAAAAAGATCAGTTCCACCACCTGATAGTATTTTAGCTGCATTACCTGATTTTCCACTTTGTAATAATACTATTAAAATTAATAAAATTGATATAACTAATAAAAATGCTTTCATAAGTCCTCCGTTTCTCGACTAGTAATATATTAACATAGTTTATGTTATTTTGCAACAAAAAGGAGTTTCTAGTTAAAGAAACTTCCTCCGATAAATTCTCTTAAAATTGAATCTTGTGGTATTGCATCTGCTGGTATAGGTAAAAAGAATCCTAAAAAGTTTATTAATCTTTTTGCTTCTTCATAACACTTATCTCTTGGATCTACAGCATAAAGTAATGGTTCTACATATGTTTTTAATACTCCAATTTCATAAACAAGTGCTGAATTAAAAGTATAGTCTGCATTATCTTGGTAAGGAAAAATATATTTCTCTTCTCCAACTCTTACTTCAGGCCAGGCTGATAAAGTGCTGTTAACACTATGTCCTCTTGTTTTATTATCTCTTACTATTCTTCTTAATAGTCTATTATCGGTTGTTGATATGTAATTATGGTTATCTATATTTAATTCAGTTAAAGCTGATATATATATTCTAAATATATTTTTTCTATTAATATTTGTTAATATTCTATCATCAAGAGCATGTATTCCTTCTATTACTAAAATACCACCCTTAGGCATCTGTAATTTTCTTTGGTATTCTTTTTTGCCTGTTATAAAATTATATGTAGGAATAGTTAGTTCTTCACCATTCATTATAGCTTCTATTTGTTTATCAAACAAACGTAAGTCTAGAGCTTCTAAGCATTCATAATCTGGTTTACCATTTTCTCCAAGTGGGGTTTCTTCTCTTTCTACGAAATAATCATCCATAGATAAAACTTCTGGGGTTACTCCAAAACTACGTAAATACATACAAAGTTTCTTTGAAGTAGTTGTTTTTCCAGATGAAGAAGGACCAGCTAAAAGAACGACTTTGACATCTTTATTATTATATATAGTTTTAGCTAATTCCATAAGTTCTTGGTTTTGTTTTGATTCAGCTATTTTAATAAACTCATCTATTTTCCCAGTTGATACAAGTAAATTTAATTCTGATGCATTAGAAACATTCATTGTTTCACACCAATTTTTGCATTCATTAAATACTCGAAACATACTAGGATGATCTTTATATTCTTTTATTTTATTATTACTATATACTGTAGGGAATCTTAGGACAAATCCTTCTTTGCAAATATATGTTACATCGAACTCTTTTAAGTCTCCTGTTGATATGGGCATTTTTGTATAAAAATAATCATAGTACTGTCCTAGTTTATATAAAGTAATATATGTATTTGTTGTATACTTTAAAATATTTACTTTAGATTTATCACCTATTTTACTAAAGTAATCTCTTGCCTCTAGTCGATCTACATTTAGTTTAGTAATAGGTCTTTCTTCTTTTATAATTTCTAACATTTTATTTTTAATATCATTTAATCTTTGTTCATTAAGTTCAAAATTAGTACCTATATATAATCCTTTATCTATAGAATGTTGGGCTTTAATATCATACTTAATACCATAAAGTTCTTTAATTGCAACACTTAAAACAAATAATAATCCATTTACATGAATTTTATTCCCTTCACGACTATTTAAATCCAAAAACTCTATTTCTTTTGGTTTAGTAATTTTGTAGTCTAACTCTTTTAAACTATTATTTACTCTAGCTGCTATTATGGGATGAGAAAATTTCTTGCTGAAAACTTTGGATATTTCTTTTAAGGTAGTATTCTTTTTTGTAAAGAATTCTTCATTGCTAATAGTTATTCTTACATTGTCCATATTATCATTATCACCCTTTTTATATTCTATGAGTATTGTAGCATATTTTGACGGATTTTTAAATGTATATTTAAATTAATTTTACACTAAAATAATTATAGGTGATATTATGAATTTAGTTCCTATGATTGTTGATAAAGAATTAGATGGTGAAAGAAGCTATGATATTTTTTCTAGACTTTTAAAAAATAGAATTATTTTACTTAGCGGTGAAATTAACGATAATGTTTCTAGTAGTATTGTTGCTCAATTATTATATTTAGATTCAATTAATAATGATGATATTAGTTTATATATTAATTCACCTGGAGGAAGTGTATCATCTGGTCTTGCTATATATGATACAATGAATTTTATCAAGAGTGATGTTTCTACTATTTGTGTTGGCATGGCTGCAAGTATGGGGGCTTTACTTTTAAGTAGTGGTAAAAAAGGTAAAAGGATGGCACTTCCTAATAGTGAGGTTATGATTCATCAACCATTAGGAGGAGCTGAGGGGCAAGCAACGGAGATTAAAATAGTTGCTGAACACATTTTAAAAACAAAAGAAAGGTTAAATAAAATATTTTCTAAAAATACAGGTAAAAACATTAAAACTGTAGAAAAAGATACAGAAAGAGATCATTATATGAGTGCTTTAGAAGCATTAGAATATGGCCTTATTGATAAGATAGTGGTATCAAAAGAAAAAGACTAGCTTTCTAATTTAGTAGCTAGTTCTTTTATTTTTCTAAATCTATGATTTAATCCTGACTTAGTTATGGGTTTTCCTGTTTCAAGTGAAATAATTTCACTAAGTTCTTTAAGTGATGCTTCAGGATATTTTTTTCTATATTCTAATGCTTCTTTTGTTTTGTCATCCAATAATTCTTTTCCCATATGATCTTCAATCGTTTTTATATAATTAAGTTGAACATTTGCAGTCTGAATAATTTTATCTGTATTTGCTTGTTCACAGTTATTTAGGCGATTAGCTTTGTTTTTTTCTTCATGATATATTCTTACATCTTCAAAATATAATACTGCATTATTCGCATTTAATATTTTCAAATAATCACTTATTTTATCTGCTTCTTTGATATAAATCATATAACCATTATTTCTAGTTAATATTTTAGCATTTAAGTCGAAAATATTTAATAGTCTTTGTACAAAGACGGCTTCGTCTGGATTATCTATTAATAGTTCCATATGGTAAGAAGTTTTAGGATCATTTATACTGCCTTGGCATAAAAATACACCCCTTAAATAGGCCCTTATTTCTTCATTTGCGCCTACTATATAAGTAGGTGGAGAAGATAAGTATATTTTTTCTTTTGAGTAGTATCCTATATCTTGTAGTATAAACTCTACTTTTTCATCTATAATTAGTAAATTCAATTTGTTTTTTGAAAAATTTAAATTATTTTTAGAGGATACTGTTGGTTTAATATCATATAGATATGTAATATATTCTATTAATCTATTAAGGATTATTTCATTTTCTGTAGTCAAATATAATGTATTGTTTTCAAGATATCCATTATTTCTAATAAATCCAGATATTTCCGCAATCATTTCTGATTTTGTACACTTTATTTGAGCTATTTCATTTTTAATTTTAGTAGTATATGACATATTAATCCCTCATTAAATAAAACATTATAAGGGTTGCTAGTTTTATACTATCATGCCTTAATTTTTCTTCTTCAACTTTAAATATGTCAGATTCTATTAACTCTACACCCATTTTTTCTATTTTTTCTTTATCTATTAAAACCGGATCTTTTTGTTCTTCTGTTACATATTTTTGAGCTATATTTTTATCTATTTTGCTGTTACTTGCTATTACGGCATTAATTTTTCTTTTGTTTAAATAACTATTTATTAATTCAAGGTGATCACCTACAGTAAAATGATCTGTTTCACCAGGTTGGGTCATGGCATTACATACATACATTATTGGAGCAGTAGTTTTATCTATTGTGTCTAAGACTTCTCTACATATTATATTAGGTAATAAACTTGTATATAAGCTACCCATACTTAATAAAATTAAATCAGTATTTTTTATTGCATCTATTACTTCTGGTAATACCTTAGGTTCTTCTTTATAGAAAATATAGTCTATTTCTCCTTCTGATTCTGTTATTTCACATTCACCTTCTATTACGTTGCCATCTTTAGTTGTTGCCATTAAGGTAATTTGATTATCCTCTGATAGAGGTAATACTGTGTGTCTTACATCTAGAAGTTTAGATAGATGTCTAATAGACTCTTTTAAACTGCCAGTTATATCTAGCATTGATGTTAGAATAAGATTTCCAACTGCATGTCCATTTAAATCGCTTGATGTTTTAAATCGATATTCTAACATATTTTTGATATCTTCATCTGTATCAGATAAATTTGAAATTACTTGTCTAATATCGCCTACTGCTGGAGTGTTAAATTCTTCTCTTAATCTCCCTGTTGATCGTCCATTATCTGAAACTGTTATTATAGCTGTTATGTCAAGAGGAAAATCTTTTAACCCTTTTAGTAAAATCGAAAGTCCTGTTCCCCCACCAAATACTACTACTTTCTTTTTCACATAGTCACCTTCTTTGCTTTAGTTTTCATGTTTATATGCTTCAAATGTAGCATATTTATCTATTTCTTCTGTTTTCATGTTATTTATATCGTGATAAAGTTCTATTTTCTTTGTTATTTTATGTCTAAACAATAAAATTACTCCTACTATAATTAATATAATTGATACTATTTGTGCAACTTTAAAGTTTCCTATCATTAAACTATCCATGCGTAAATATTCTATATAAATTCTTCCTATAGAATACCAAATAAAATATATTCCCGTTAGTTGTCCTACCTTAATTTTTCTATTATGGCGTGCTAGTAGTAAAATCAAGAATCCATCTAAATTCCACAAAGATTCATAGTAAAATGTTGGTTCGTGATATTGTCCAAGTATCTTCATACCTTTTATAATAAATTCTGGTACCATATCATGTCGTAAGTTAAGGAGTGTTGTTGCTGCTCCATAAGCTTCTTGGTTAAAAAAGTTACCCCATCTTCCTATTGCTTGACCTATTATAACTCCTACTACTATCATATCTATAATTTTCAAAGTATTGTACTTTCTTTTCCTACAAAAATGAATGACATATAAAACCCCAGCAAGAATGCCTCCATGGATTGCAAGACCTCCATGCCATATTTCTAATATTTCTAGTTTATTATCTAAGTAATAGGAAAGATTAAAGATTACATAATAAAGTCTTGCTCCCACTATTCCACAAACAACTGTATTAAATAGTAAATCTGTGAATTCCTCAGTTTTCATTCCTTGCTTTTTAGTCTCGTAATAAACTACTATTGCTGCAAAAAATACTCCTAATAGAATAAAAATTGAATACCAATATATTTCTACAAATCCTAGGTCAAGCGCCACTTTATTCATAATCTCTTTCCTTCCTTTATTTAATAATTTTCTTTAAAAACTGTCCTGTATATGATTTCTCATTTTTCATTACTTCCTCTGGGGTTCCTGTTGCAACTACTTCTCCTCCTAAATCTCCACCTTCTGGTCCTAAATCAATAATGTAATCAGCTACTTTTATAACATCTAGATTATGTTCAATTATAACTACCGTATCTTTATTATCTACTATTTTTTGTAAAATTTCAAGTAAACGCTTAATATCATCAACATGTAATCCTGTCGTTGGTTCATCGAGTACAAATAGTGTTTTTCCTGTTGCTTTCTTTTGTAGTTCTTTAGCAAGTTTTACACGTTCTGCTTCTCCACCAGATAAAGTTGGCGCACTTTGACCTAGTTTTATATATCCTAGTCCCACATCTTCAAGTACTTGTAATTTGTTTTTTATCTTTGGAATATTATCAAAGAACTCTAATGCTTCTGTTACTCTCATGTCTAGTACTTCAGCTATATTTTTTCCTTTATATTTTATGCTTAATGTTTCGCTATTGTATTTGGTTCCATGACACACCTCACAAGGTACGTATACATCTGGAAGAAAATGCATTTCTATCTTTTTTACTCCATCTCCACGGCAAGCTTCACATCTTCCTCCTTTTACATTAAATGAAAATCTGTTTTTTTCAAAGCCTCTCATTTTTGCTTCTTTTGTTGTTGTAAACAAAGCTCTTATATCATCAAATACCCCTGTATAAGTTGCTGGATTTGATCGAGGTGTTCTTCCTATTGGATTTTGTGAAATAGCTACTATTTTATCTATGTTATCAATACCTAGTATTTTATCATGTTTACCTGGTTTTTCTTTGCTCTTATATATTTTTTGCGAAATAGCTTTACATAGTATTTCGTTAATAAGGGATGATTTCCCTGAACCTGATACTCCCGTTATACAAGTAAATGTTCCAAGGGGAATATCTACATCTATATTTTTAAGATTATGCTCTTTAGCTCCACGTATTTTCAGATATTTTTTTATGCCTTTTCTTCTTGTTTTAGGAACTTCAATACATTTTTCTCCAGATAAATACTTCCCAGTTAAACTATTTTTATTTTTTAGAACTTCTTGTGGTGTACCTGCTGCCATTACTTCTCCACCATGATCTCCTGCTCCTGGACCAATATCGACTAAATAGTCAGCAGCCATCATAGTATCAGTATCATGTTCAACTACTACTAACGTATTACCTAAGTCTCTCATTTCAAGCATTGAATTGATCAGTCTTTCATTATCTCTTTGATGAAGACCAATTGATGGTTCATCTAGAACATATAATACGCCTGATAATCTAGAACCAATTTGTGTAGCAAGTCTTATACGTTGAGCTTCTCCGCCCGAAAGAGTTCCCGCACTACGGCTTAGAGTTAAATATTCAAGGCCAACATTAGATAGAAAGTTTAATCTGTCTTGGATTTCTTTAATGACAAGTTTAGCTATTTCCTGTTTTTCTTTAGATAGCTTCAAGTTAGTGAAAAATGGTATTAAATTCTTTATAGACATTTCAGTAACTTCATAAATATTTTTACCACCTAATTTTACTTGTAATACATCATCATTAAGTCTTGCTCCATGACATTTTTCGCAAGTATGTTCTATCATGTAATTTTCAAGCCATTCTCTTATCCATGTAGAAGAAGTATCCATGTATCTTCTTTCAAGGTTATTAATTATTCCTTCATAAAACTCTTTTTTATCATATTTGTTTCCGCCTTTAGAGGAATACATAAAGTGAATTGGTTCATCGCTACCATATAATATTATTTCTTGTTCACGCCTTTTTAGTTTCTTCCAAGGAGTGTCCATTTTAATCTTATAGTGTTTACATACACATTCTAGTTTCTTATAATCTATTCCCTCGGGATCATCAGTAAGCGTTTTTATGCATCCTTCAGCAATAGATTTATTATTGTCTGGTATTAGAAGTTCTTCATCAATTTGTAGTTTTATTCCTAAGCCTTTACATTCAGGGCAAGCTCCGAATGGAGCATTAAAACTAAACATCCTAGGTTCTAGTTCTGGAAGAGAAAATTCACAATGAGGACATGCAAATTTTTCAGAAAATACAATTTCTTTTTTATTATCTCCTAATATCTCTATTACAACCTTTCCATTTGATAACTTAGTTGCTTGTTCAATGGATTCAAAAAGTCTACTATAAATGTCTTCTTTCAAGATAATTCTATCAATTACTACATCTATTTTATCTTTCTTATTTTTATCTAGAGTTATTTCTTCACTTAAATCATACATTTCACCATTAACTCTTACTCTAACATATCCTTCTTTTCTTAATTTTTCAAACAAGTCTTTATGTGTGCCTTTTTCTCCATGTACAACTGGTGACATTATAACCATCTTTGTCCCCAATGGATATTCCATAATTTTTTGAGTCATTTCTTCTACACTTTGACTTGATATTGGGATATTATGATTGGGACAGTAAGGTACTCCTACTCTTGCAAAAACTAGTCTTAGGTAATCATATATTTCTGTTACTGTCCCAACTGTTGAACGCGGATTGTTGTTAGTTGTTTTTTGATCAATACTAATAGCAGGAGATAATCCTTCTATTGAATCTACATCTGGTTTTTCACTGTTTCCTAAAAACTGTCTTGCATATGCACTTAGACTTTCCATATATCGTCTTTGTCCTTCAGCATAAATTGTATCAAAAGCTAAACTACTTTTACCACTTCCTGATACTCCTGTCATAACAATTAGTTTGTTTTTAGGAAGTTCTAAATCTATATTTTTAAGGTTATTCTCTCTTGCTCCTTTAATAATTATTTTATCCATACTACATCACCTATCGCATATTATATCATTATTTAAAAAAAATAAAAAGTGGATTTTGTTTCCACTTTTTATATTATTTTTATTGAGCGATTATTTCATCTATATCCAGATAATATCCTAAAACTTCACCTACATCAGTTATTTTACCTTTTACAATAATTGTTTGATCTTTGGATAAGGTTTTTACTATGTCTTTTGTTTTAGAATTCTTTATACTACAATGTACACCTATAATATCCCAACTATCTGTAGTAGATAATAAACTAATATATTTTAGATCAGAATCAATAGTTCCTAGTCTACCTGTTATTTCAAGATACTTTCCTTTATATGTGTCTTTTGCTGCTGCTGCATTGTTTTTTAAAGCTGTTTCTAGTTCATCAATATCAATTTTTGTATATTCGATGATTTTTTGTTCTTGTTTTGTGCTTGTTTTCTTTGATGTTTCTTCACTTCCTCCTATGGCACTTCCAATTGCTGCAATTAATACTAGACCTAGAATTATTGTTAATACTAAATGTCTTTCAAAAAATATCCTTTGATCTTTATGACAATTAGGACATATCTTTGCATTTGAATCAATATCATTCTGACAAAATTTACATTTTTTCATTTCTTACTCCTTTCTTATTTATAAATAATTGTTCTATTATTTACAAATACTATTTATATAAAGTATAAACTATATTTCTAAAAATAACAATTTATTTTTGTAAAATAATATTATTAGGTGATAAGTATGGTAAATTTAAAAAAAATAAGGGAAAAACGAAAAATTACTCAAATAAAACTTTCAACTGAAGTTGAAGTATCACAGGAAGCAATAAGTGCTTATGAATCAGGTAAAGCTTTACCTAGTGTTGAAACGCTTATTAAGCTTGCTAATTATTTAAATACTTCAACTGACTATTTACTTGGCTTAACTGATAATGATTTAAAAGTTAATGATATTAAAAGTAATGATTATGATGAGTTAATTTCTGTTTATAATAGGTTAGATAAAGATGCTAAAAAAGATATATTAATATATGCTAAAATAAGAGAAAAAATGTAAAAAAATATCCACAAATTCTGTGGATATTTTATTTTGTTTTAAGTTCGAATAGTATGTCTCTAAGCTCCATTGCTCTTTCAAAATCAAGATGACGAGCTGCTTCTTTCATTTCTTCTTCAATAGAATTAATAGTTTGTATCATTTCTTTCTTATTTACTTTTTGTTTTTTATCTTTTGATGTATCTATATTGCTTATTACTTCTCTTATATCTTTTTTAATTGTTGTTGGAGTAATATTGTGTTCCTTATTATACTGTTCTTGAATAGCTCTACGTCTTTTAGTTTCTGTTATTGCTTCATTCATACTGTCTGTTATTTTATCAGCATACATTATTACATGGCCTTTGCTATTTCTTGCACATCTACCTATTGTTTGGATTAAGCTTCTTGTACTTCTTAGGAAACCTTCTTTATCAGCATCCAATATAGCAATTAATGATACTTCAGGAATATCTAGTCCTTCACGAAGAAGGTTTATTCCTACTAATACGTCATATTTCCCAGCTCTTACATCATGAATTATCTGCATTCTTTCAAGAGTTTTTACTTCTGAATGAAGATAGGCTACTTTTATATCTAATTCTTTTAAATAATTAGTTAATTCTTCTGCCATTCTAATTGTTAATGTTGTAATCATTGTTCTTTCATTATTTTCAATTCTTGTTTTAATTTCACCTATTAAGTCATCTATTTGACCCATAGTAGGTCTAATTTCAATCGTTGGATCTAATAGACCTGTAGGACGTATTATTTGTTCAGCGTATATATTTCCTGCTTTTTCCAATTCATAATCACCAGGAGTTGCAGAAACACATATTACTTGATTTATTTTTGATTCAAATTCGTCATATTTTAATGGTCTATTATCAAGAGCACTTGGTAATCTAAATCCAAAATCTACTAAGTTTTGTTTTCTTGCTCTATCACCATTATACATGCCTCTAACTTGTGGTAATGTTACATGTGATTCATCTATTAATAGTAAGTAGTCTTTATCAAAGAAGTCCATTAATGTTTCTGGAGTTTCTCCCTCTTTTCTTCCAGCCATGTGTCTGGAATAGTTTTCAATTCCTGAACAAAATCCTGTCTCTTCTAACATTTCTAAGTCATAGTTTGTTCTTTGTTCAATTCGCTCTGCTTCTAATGGTTTATTATGTTCTTTAAAATAGGCAATTCTTTCTATTTCTTCTTCTTTAATTCTTTTTAAGGCTGCTTTTAGTTTTTCATCTCCGACTACAAAGTGACTTGCTGGAAATAAAGTTAGACTTTTTTTGTTTTCTGTTGCAACTCCAGTTAAAGCATCAATTGAAGATATTCTATCTATTTCATCGCCAAAAAACTCTATTCTATATCCAGTTTTATCTTGGGATGCAGGTATTATTTCTAAAACATCCCCTTTTGCTCTAAATGTCCCTCTTTTAAAATCTAATTCATTTCTTTCATATAGCATATCTACAAGTCTCATCATTACTTTTTCTCTTGATATTTCTTCTCCTACTCGTAGATTCAGCATTTTACTTTCATATTCTTCTTTTTCTCCAATACCATAAATACATGATACACTTGATACTACTATTGTATTTTTATATGAAATAAGAGAACCTGTTGCTGAATGTCTTAATTCATCTATTTCATCATTTATTGATGAGTCTTTTTCAATATAAGTATCGGTAGAAGGAACATATGCTTCTGGTTGATAATAATCATAATATGATACAAAGTATTCTACATGATCATTCGGAAATAACTCCTTCATTTCTGCATAAAGTTGTCCAGCTAGAGTTTTATTGTGAGCAAGAATTAGTGTTGGCTTATTAACACGAGCTATAACGTTTGCCATAGTAAATGTTTTACCTGTTCCTGTTGCACCTAGAAGTACTTGCCATTTCTTACCTTGTTCTATTCCTTCTACAAGTTTATCTATTGCTTGTGGTTGATCTCCAGATGGTTTATACTTTGATACTAAATTAAACATAAAGGCTCCTCCTTAATTTCTAGTATATTTTATCACTTAATACTTAAATAAACAACTTATTATTTGTCAAAAAAAGGAACTCAAAATATTTGAGTTCTTTTTTTTTATTTATTTTCTGTCATAATTATATTAAATGATGGATTAAATTTTTCGTCTTTTGTTGGTAAATCTTCAATAGTAATGTCATATTTATATTCAAGTCTTACTTTTATTGTTTTTTTATCTTTTGATTTAATAATATCGCCAACATTTATTTGACTATTATCCTCATATGTTACTGTGTATGACAAATATCTTTTTTGTTCATCTGTCAATTGTGTTATTTCAACTTTTTCTATTTGTGCATCTTTACTTCCTGTATTTACAAGATCTACAGTAAATTCATAATAGTCCCCAGGTATTTCTAATTTAGCATTAAAATTTAATCCTGTTTCACTATCATAGGTAACAGTTCCTTTATTAGAATTTGATTTTATGTTTGTATATTCTATTTGTAATAGTCTATCTCCTTCTTTGATTTTATTTGTATAAGCATAAACTGTTGTTGTTGTCATCATTATGACAAATAATAGTATGATTAAAGATTTAGTCTTTTTCATCATATAACCCCCTAAAATTGTTGATATTATAACATAAATTCTATGATATGTCAATAATTATAGTTGTTTGGTTTATTATTACCACTATAATAATTTTGGTTTATATTCTTTTTATTATTAGTTCCCACAATACAAATATTTATACAAAAAAAAGAAGCCGAGGCTTCTATTTAATGCTATTTATAACTTTTTCGAAGGCAGATTTTGTATCATCTAACATTTCTTTAGTTAATTTCATATATGGATCGTTTTCTTTATCGCTTATACCTGTTTCCATTTTTATTGCTTTACCTTTTTTGATACTAACTACATTTGGAGCATATATTCTTTTTCCAACTGTATAAGTTTTATCCCCAGAAGTTGTTGATAAAGTATAATCTGATAAAACACTTTTTAATAAAGGCAGTAATTCATTATAACCTGTACTTCCTTCTTTTTCTTTTACTGGTATATTATCGCCGTTTAAAGAATATGCATCTCTTATTTCTTTTACATCTACATAATATATTGTTTTTACTTTGTGACTCTTTGCAGTATTTATTAGAGTTTCAATTATACTACGACACCATGGACATGTATTAAACCCAAAATAGACAATAAATGTGTCTTTGTTTTTTATCTTTTCAACGATTTCTTCCGCTGTTTTATATTCAATTAAATTCTTTTTTGGTATATTTAGTTTTCTGTATTCTTTTCCTGAGGAAGACTTTTCATTATTTATGCTTTCATATTCTTCTTTAAATTTTTTTTCATCTGAGGTTGGCTTCTGACTTACAATATAAAAAACTCCTCCTAATGTAACTAGTGTTATTAAAATTATAATTATTGATATTTTCTTTTTCATTTTTCCTCCTATTTTTCACAATCTTCATTCAAAGTTAATGGTACTTGATATGTTATTACTTTATTATTAATATCTATCGCATTTATTTTTAAATAAAGGTTGTTAGATGATAAGTTTTTACACATTGATTTATAATTGTCTACATTAAAGCTTATGTCTTGTAATAAGTATGATAATGTATGGGCATTATCTTTATTAAAGTTATTGTAATGTTTTATATCACCACATTGAGATATTTTAGTTTCTTTATTGCCCTCTATTTCATATAAACTGCATTCTGCAACTACATATTCTTCCTTTTCTTTTTCATTATCTAATAAATTTACTTTTGATATATATATTGACTTTTTATCTTTGGTGTATGCTACTACGCCTTCTACTTTAAAGTCTTTATTATTAGATGATAAGGTAGAAAATTTAAATTTATTATTTATGTTTAAGAATATTAATATCATGACTAATATAATTAATATTATTATTATAAATATGGGAAAGTATTTTGAAATCTTATTTTTCTTATTTGTGTTTTTTCCACTTATTAAGTCATTTATATCAAGATTGAATTCTTCGCTTATTTGTTTCAGAATTAGGATATCTGGTATTGCAAGTCCTCGCTCCCACTTTGATACAGCTTGAGATGTAACTCCAAATTTTGAAGCTAGATCTTTTTGAGTTAAATTATTTTTTTTTCTAAGTTCTAGTATTAGATGTCCTATTTTATCTGAATCCATATGTTACTCCTTCATTTTATAGTATAACACACTTACTTTTTTTCCACAATTTTTGTTTAAAAAAAGAATCCGAAGATTCTTTATGGTCTTGGAACATATATGAATGGATTTATTATATGTCTAATGTATGTATAATAATCAGTATTATATCCCCAGCCATAGTCATGGGCCATTTCCAAATGTAGGTGACATCCTGTTGAATATCCTGTTGATCCCATATAGGCTAAGATTGTATTTGTATCAACATCTTGTCCTACTGATACTGGTATGTTTGATTGAACATGCGCATATTGTGAAAAGACAAGTCTTCCATTGACATTGTGAACTAAAATAACCATATATGCATGATATACATCAAGAGTATTTCCTGTATAGTATACTCTTCCTGGCGCTACTGCATATATAGGTGTTCCACAGCCTCTTACGATATCGACACCTTTATGACCGCCACTGCCATAAGCCCAACTAATCCAACCACCATCTACTGGATATCTAAAACCATTGGCTCCAATTAAAGCTCCTGGAGATACTTTTCCTGTTGGGGTTACTTTTTTAGGGACATCACAGGTAACTCCAATAACGTCATTTGATTTACATCCTTTACTCTTATAATAGTCTACTCGCTTTTGATATAAGGCAATTTGTCCTTTAGTATCTGGGATTGTACCTTCAATTCCTTTTATTTCTGCTTGAATTCTTTCTTTTTCACTTTCAAGTTGTTTTTTTAAAGCTTTTAGCTCTTCTTCCTTTTTACTTAGTTCATTTTTCTTTCTAGTGTTTTCTTCTACTAGTTTTCTTAACTCTTTCATAACTTTATCGTTATATTCTGTTAATTGTTCAACAATTGACATACGATAAATCATATCAGTAATACTCTCCGCTCCAAAGGCATACTCTAAATAGGCATTTTCACCATTTTCTATTTGATAGTATGACATTACTTTCTTACTTTCAGCACTTTTTTTAGCAATGTTTTGATTACTAATTTCAATTTCCTCTTGTAGAGTTTGTATTTCTTTTTGCGTAGCTGCAATTTTGCTTTCTGCATTTGCTATATTTTTCTTTACTTGAGCTATTTCCTCTTCACTTTTTGCTATTTTTGCTTCTTTTTCTTTTAACTCTTTTGTGTATTTTGCAACTGCATCTTCATATTCTTTTAATGTGACTGCATGAGTGTTAGCTGGTAAAAGTACAAAACCAAAAATTAAAAGTGTTAATAATATTTTTACTTTACTATTCATATTACACCTTTAAGTACTTTCTTACAGCGTGTGAACTACCTATCATACCTACTATAATTCCAATTATTAGAATAATAAGAGATGTATTGTATATAAACGGTTTGGCATCTATTAAACTAATTAAAGGTGAGAATACATATCCATTTAATCTGTTATATAAAGCAGGATAGCCAAATATTATTAAACAAATTGGTAGAAGAGAACCTATCATACCTAAAACCATACCTTCTATGATAAATGGTGTCTTAATAGTAAAATTACTAGCTCCTACTAAGCGCATAATGCCAATTTCTTTTTTTCTTGAAAAAATAGTAAGCTTTATAGTATTAACTATTAAAAATACTGTAACTACAACTAAAGCGATAACAGCAATGTACGTAATTTTCTTAACAGTATCAAATGCTGATACCATTTTTTCAACCATGCCCTCTCCATATCTAACTACAGAAACTTTATCTATTTTCTTTATTTTTTTTGCTGTTAATCCTATTTTTTCTGCATCTTTTACTTTTACTTGAAATGTATCTTTTAAGGGATTATCTTTATCATCCCAATCTTCCATTACCATTTTAAATACGTCAGATTCTTTTGAAATATCTTCTTTTACTTGTTTTTTTGTTTTGTAAATTATTTCTTTTTTATTAATATCATCTATATTTTCTAATTCCGATTTGATATTTTGAATATCTTTTTCTGTTGCACTATTATCTACAAACACCACTATTGTTAAATCTTTTTCAATCTCTTCTGTAAAGTTTTCTACGTTAAATGAAATTACAATAGAGACTGCTACTATAATTAATGTAATTGCAATACATGAAATAGAGGCAAGTGATAAACTAAAGTTACGAAATACACTTTTAAATGCATCTCGAATACTTCTTCCTAACATTCTAAGCACTTTCATTATCGTATGTTCCTTTCTCTGTATTATTTACAAGTCTTCCTTCTTTTAATGTAATAACTTGTTTTTTCATTTTGTTAACAATTACTTTATCATGTGTAACTACTATTATTGTTGTACCTAAATTTTTATTAATATCATCAAGTACTTTCATAATCTCCATACTCATAGTAGGATCTAGATTACCAGTAGGTTCATCGCAAAGTAACATTTTGGGATTATTAACAATAGCACGAGCAATAGCAACCCTTTGCTGTTCTCCTCCAGAAAGTTGTGTTGGATAATTATGAACTTTATTTTTTAATCCAACCATTTCTAATGCTTTTAGTACTTTTTTTCTAGTTTCTTGCTTTGTTGCGCCTATTACTTCCATAGCAAAAGCTACATTTTCATATACTGTAAGTTTAGGTAATAATCTATAATCTTGAAAAACTATTCCTAGTTTTCTTCTCAATTTATATACTTTGTTATTTCTTAATTTTGCAACATTTATTCCTCCAACTACAATTTGTCCACTAGTTGGTTTTTCTTCCCTATATAGTAACTTCATTAAGGTACTTTTTCCTGAACCAGAATCACCTATTACAAATACAAAAGATCCTTTTTCTATGGAGAGATTTAAATCATGGATTGCAGTTACACCATTTTTATATTTCTTTTGAACATTTTTTAATCTTATTATATCCACTATATCTACCACCTTAGCTTTTATAATTATATCATAAATTTTTCGACAATAAAAGACATTATCTAAATTTGAAAGATAATGTCTATTTTGCACCTTTTACTTCATATGCATCACTTACTACATAAAAAATTTCAGGATCTAAAAGTTTAATACTTTCAGTTATTTGAAAATACTCTCTAGTTGGAATTATTGATAAGATTATATCTTTTTTCTTACCACTATACGCTCCTTCTGCTTTAAAAACTGTTACTGTATGCTTCATTTCATTAGTAATAAAATCTTTTATTTCTTGAGTTTTTTCAGTTACTATGTATATTGATTTATTTCTTGAAATACCTAATAATATTTTATCAACAACAACACTATTTATATAGTTAATTATAATAGCATACATTATCATAGTAAAACCAAAATAATAGCCACCTATTAAAACAATAATTGAATTAATAGCTAAATTAGTTTTACCCATAGGAATTTTAAATTTATGAAATAAAATTTGACTTATTACTGGTAATCCGCCATTATTAAATCCCGTTTTATATATTAAGCCATTACATATTCCTCCTATTACTCCAATAAAGATTGATATAATCAACATATCATTCATATTTATGTCTATTAAAGGCTTTAAATAACTAGTTAGATGTATAAAAAGAGGATAAAGTATTGTAGCTAGTAAAGTTCCTTTTGTTCTTTCTTTACCTAGAAACAAATAATTAAGTATTAAGAGAAAAAAGGAAATAATTGAAATAGTAATAACTGGCTTTATTCTAAATAAGTATTTTAATAAAATAGCAATTCCATTAACACCGCCAGTAGTTAAATATGCAGGTTGGATAAAAAAATTATATAAAAGAGCTAAAATAAAAAGAGAAAAAACTAGTTGAATATAACGATATATGTTTGATGTTTTTGATTTCATTAGTATTTTTTCTGTTATTTCTTTTTCTTTCATTATTCTCCTCCTACTACTTCATATGCATCAGTCACTAAAAAGAATGCATTTTTATCTATTTGTAGTATGCCATTTTTTAACTTATAGTATTCTTTTGTTGGCAAAGCAGTCATTAAAACAGTACTTTTTTCTCCTTTAAAACCACCTTTAGCAGAAAAATTAGTAACACTGTGATGTAGTTTTTCAATAATGTAATGTTTAATTTTTTCTGGTTCGTCTGTTATGATATAAAATGCTTTTGATTGAGATATACCTATTATTACTTTGTCTGTCATATAGCTTATTAAATAAAGTAGTAATAGTCCATACATAATCTTATTTATACCAAATATAAATCCGCTTAAAAGTATTATCAGACCATCGCTAAAATACATGGCATTTCCTAGGCTAACCTTAAAATATTTAGAAAGTATTTGATTAATGATATCTGTACCTCCAGAAGTATAACCAGCTTTATATATTAATCCAGAACCTGTTCCTGTTACAACTCCCGCGAAAAGAGTCGCTAATAGCAATTGATTTTGCTCTACATGTATATATTTAGTTACTCCCGATGTAAGCTCAACAAATATAGGAAATAATAGTGCTCCTACTATGGAATGAAGGGTTTTTTCTTTACCGAGTAGTAAATAGCTTAATATAAGAAGTATTATATTTACTGTTAGCATAAAAATTGAAGGCTTTATATTAAGCAAATCTTCAAAAATTATTGATAAGCCACTTACGCCCCCTGATACTAAATTATTGGGGTGAAGAAAAAGATTAAATGATAGTGATGACAATGTTAACCCTATAAATAATTCAATAAGTCTTTTAAGTTTATCTTTTTTATAAATCCTTTCTAATACATCATTACTAAAAGATAGTTTCATATTATTTTCCCCTTTTTAAATTATCTTCTATAAATATATCAATATCTCCATCTAACACTTTATTAACATTACTAGTTTCAGTATTTGTTCTATGATCTTTTATCATTGAATATGGGTGAAGAACATAACTTCGTATTTGTGAACCAAATTCTATATTTGAAGTTTCTCCTTTTATATTATTTAATTCACTTTTTCTTTTTTCTTCTTCTAAAACTATTAATTTACTTTTTAATACATTCATTGCAGTTTCTTTATTTTGTATTTGACTTCTTTCATTTTGACAAGTAACTACTATTTTGGTAGGTAAGTGAGTAATTCTTACAGCTGAGTCTGTTGTATTTACTCCTTGTCCACCTTTTCCGCTAGAACGATATACATCTATTTTTAAATCTTTTTCATTTATTTCTACATTAATACTATTATCTATTTTAGGGGTAACTTCAACTGATGCAAATGAAGTGTGTCTTCTGTTATTAGAGTCAAAAGGAGATAATCTAACTAGACGATGTACCCCTTTTTCATTTTTTAGGTATCCATAGGCATTTTCACCTTTTATTTCTAGTGAACAACTCTTTATTCCGGCTTCTTCTCCATCTTGTATATCAAGTACGTTTATTTTATATCCGTGTTTTTCTGCATACCTTGTATACATTCTTAACAACATATTGGCCCAATCACACGCTTCTGTTCCACCTGCACCACTATGTATTTCTAAAATACAATCATTTTTATCATAAGGTTCATTTAATAATAGAAGTAAACTTAATTCATCTAGCTTTTTTTGACCATTTAAAAGTTCTTGTTCTATTTCTTCTAATTCCTCTTCACTTTCAATTATTTCAATCAATTCTTTTGATGTTTCAATATTATTTTTAAGTTTTTGTACTGGTTCGACTATACTTTTTAAACTATTTATTTCTTTTAAAATAGCCTCAGCTTTTTTAGGGTCATCCCAAAAGTTAGGTATGTTAGTTTCCTTAGTTAATCTTGTTATTTCAAGAGACTTTTCTTCTATGTCAAAGTGACCTCCATAAATCTAGTACTTTTTCATTTAATTTATTTAATTCTCTTTTAATTTCATTTTTTTCCATAGCATTCCTCTTCCTTTTATTATTATACACAATATTTTTTTTAATAAACAGTTAATTTTATGTATATTTATTTTTGATTTACATATTATATTAGTGAGGAAGGTTCACTATTATGTGTGAAGATCCTCTGTATATAGATGAGCACAATTTGTGCTCTTTTTTATTAAAGAAAAATGTGAATACTTTGTTCACATTTTTATAATTAGTATTGTTTATTACGAAAATAATGTTTCTTCTTTTTTATATTGTTTAGATATATACATTAGAATCATGACAGTATAAATAATGGTAGTGCCAATAATGATAAGTAAGGTTTTATAATTGATAGTATTCATTACTATGTCATTTAATGCAGAACCACAGTTGGCAATTGGAATTAAATTAAATAAACCATTATTTATTTCCATAACTTTTAAGAAATATGGTATCATCGGTAAAATTGACATAAATTGAAGAGATGATTGAGCTTCTTTATATGTTTTGGCCTTTCCTGCAAGTGCCATACAAATTCCTGCTGAAAGAAGAGATGTTAAAAATATAACAAGGATTACTAAAGCAATTGATTTAAAATTTGTAACGAATACAATCTCTTCATATGATTTAAACATTGATTTTCCTATATAAAAAGTAGGAATAGAAAGTAAGTATGATACTAAACCAATTATAAATCCTAAAGATGTTGTTGCTAAATATTTTCCCATAACTAATTCTGAACTTTTTATAGGAAAAGTAAGTATAGTTTCCAACGTTCCTCTTTCTTTTTCTCCAGAAGTAGCATCAGTTACTACTACTATACAAACCATAACTACAATCATGATTATATATGTAATGACTAAACTAAATATTAAATTAGTCATTATATTAGAATCATTTTTGGTTAGTGATTCAGATTCAATTATAATATTATTAAACACTTTATTAGAATCAATACCATTCTCAGTTAAATACTTATTTCCTAATACTTGATTATATGATTCTAAATATGAGTTAGCTATAGAAGAAATAATTTCTCCACTATTTTGTGATATATCTGTATAAATAGTATAAGTATTATTATTTTGGATGATATATCCCTCAATTTTATTATTCTTATATGCCTTTTTTAATTTCTCAACAGTATCATATTCCTTTATAGATATACTATCTAAGTCTTTAATAATACTAATTTCTTCATTTGTTAATTTATAATTTGTACCTACAACATATTTTGTTTCATTAACAGAGTCAAATAGAAAACCAAATAATATAATTACTAGTGGTATTAGTAAAGGGTAAAATACTAGTTTTTGAATAGATTTTTTATCTCTTACAATTCCTCTTAGTTCTTTAAATATAGTTGTTTTAATGTTCTTCCATTTCATTGTAATTACCTCCAATTAATTTAAAGAATGCATCTCTGATATTGGTTGTTTTAGTGCTTTTTTCTATTTCTTTTGGAGTTCCAATAGCTATTATTTCTCCTTTGTTTATTAATACAACTCTATCACAAATGTTTTCTGCTTCTTCCATATAATGAGTTGAATATATTATGCACTTTCCTTTATTTCTTTCTTCTTTTATAAAATCTAGAATTACTTGGCTTGATATTATATCAAGACCAGATGTTGCTTCATCTAAAATATAGTTATGTGGGTCATGTAACACACATCTAGCTACACCAACTCTTTGAGTCTGTCCTGTAGATAAACTACCTATTCTTTGATTTTTAAACTGTTCCATATCAAATCTTTTTACTACTTCATTTATTCTTTTTCCACTAGTATTTTTATCCATATCGTAATACTCTGAACACATTTTTAATAACTCTACACATGATATATCTTTATATAGTTTTGTATTACCTGATAAAAACGCTATTGTCTTTTTGATTTCAATATCATGTTTTTTCATATCTTTATTGTCAATAATAACTTTGCCTGAGGTAGGCCTCATAATACCGGCAATTATTCGAAGTAATGTAGTTTTTCCTGCTCCATTTGGTCCTAATAAGCCTAATATTTCACCGTCTTTAACTTCAAAAGAAATATCTTTATCAGCAAAAAATTTAATTTTGTGATTTTTATCTTTATTTTTTTCAAATTCCTTTGAAACATTTTTTATCTCAATCATACTTTCCTCCATCTAAAGTAGATTATACTATATGTAGTTATTTATTTAAAGTTTTTATAATTTAAAACTACAATTTTTGAATTATTAACGCAAATAAAAAACTACATTTATACTAAAATGTAGTTTTTCTACTGATTAATCCACTCTTCTACTTTTGCTTTAGAAGTAGTTACTTGTGATCCTAAAATTGCAAGTCCTTCAAGCACTTCTGCTCCTACACATATTTCTTTTAATTGGCTAGGAACTCCAGAAAGTCCTGATCCTTCATGAGTAGTAAATGGTCTAATAATTTTTCCATTGTAATCATGGCCTTTTAGTGCAGTAAACAACTCTTCTGGCATTCCACCCCAATATATTGGAGAACCTATATAAATAACTTCATACTGAGAAATATCAGGAATGTTTTCTTTGATTGGTGCATTGTGGTCTCTTGTTCTTATTTTTGCTTCTTCAATACATTTCATATAATTAGAAGCGTAAGAATTTAGAGGTTCTACTTTGAATATATCTGCTTTTATTATGTCTTTAATATATTCAGCAACAACTTCAGTATTTCCTTTATTTATATATTTCATTTCACCTCCAAAATAGTTTTCATCTGCTCTACTAAAATAAATTATTAAGCTTTTTTTATCTTTCATTTTTTCCTCCAATTATATTTTTATTATATCATATAATTGGTTTTTATTTGGACATTACTTTTTTAGCCATTGATTTTTTTCCGCATTTTGGACATTTTTGATATCTTGAAGTACCCATATGTGGAGCCATTAATAACTTGAAGTAATTTTTCTCTTCGAATATATGATGACAATGTCTGCATTCATAATATCCTGCTTCTACTTCATTTTTAAATCCATAAAAACATACAATTAGTAATACAACTGTTGAAACACAAATAATTGTCGCAAGTATTGGACCTTCTTTTAACAAAGTAGAAGATATAATTACAAGAGCTATATAAAATATAAATGTTGGTATTGTTATTGCCCACATATCTTTAATTAATCTTTTGTTTTTTAATTCATCTTGTTTAGCAAGTTCTAATAATAATTCTTCATTTTTCTTTTTATAATCTTTCATATCAATTTTCTCACCATTTAAAAGTTCATTGACATTAATATCTAATGTATTACATAAATCTAACATTTTATCTGCATCTGGTAGAGATAGCCCTCTTTCCCATTTCGATACAGCACGATCTGTAATACATAGTTTTTCTGCTAATTGTTCCTGAGTAATCTTTTTTTCTTTTCTACAATTAGCAATAAATTTTCCAATTTTAATTAAATCCATGAGCTTTTTCTCCTTTCATGACTTAATTATAAAATAAGCCATTAAAAATTTACACATACCAATGGTTGAGTTGTTATTTTACCATAATTTATCATTAATATTTAATTCTTTAAAAATACAATCTTTGTTATTAGAAAAAATTGAGCATATATAATCATTACTTTTTATAAAACAGTTTTTTTCTTTTATGTTATTTAAATCTATATTTTTAAAATCAATTTGAAATCCCAATCCCTTTAACTTACTATAAGACTCTTTTTTTACCCACATTTCTAATCTTTTTGAAGGATTCTTTTCATCATCTAAGTATTTTTTTGCAACTTTATCACTTATATTACTATTAATTTCTTCAATATCAATTCCAACTTCTGATAATGAAATAGCACATGATACATAGTTTTTAGAATGAGAATAATTAAAGAAGATTTTTGAATTTTTAAAAAAAGGTTTCCCATTTTTTGATAAAGATATTTCTGGCATATCCAAATCAAAGTATTCTAACATTTTTTTTAAAAGATATCGTGATTGATTTGTCTCTAATTTATTACTTGTTTCATTAATTTTTATTTTTTTCTTATGAACAATCGAGTAATATATCACATTATTTTCTATCATATTAATTAGTAGAGTTTTATTCTCCTATACCTCTCTTTCTTTTAAAGAAAAATATGTGAATCTCATCCACATATATTCTTAAAAATTATATTTCTATTCTTCTACATTTTTTTCTAAGTATTTTACAATATCACCAATTGTACGTAGTGTAGGAATAACCTTGTCAGGCACTTCAATATCAAATTCATCTTCAAATGCAGCAACTATATTGATAACTTCAAGTGAGCTTAGACCTAAGTCATCTACAAGTGCACTTTCCATAGTTATTTCACAATCCTCATCTACATATTCTTCAATAATTTTTACTGTTCTTTCAAACATATTAAATCCTCCTCTATCTATTATTGTGGTATATTCTTATACCTTACAATCTTTTTACTTGTGTTTTTAATAAATTCAGTATCGCGAAGTTTAACTTTAGCAATTTGTTTATATGCGGGTCGACCCTCGTTAACTCTTGCCATTAATTTATTAAAATATTCTTCATTTCCCATATACTCTTCAGTCGGGAATATCTCAGCAACAATAGCATGGTCTTGTTCATATACAAGAACTTCTTCAACAGCTGGATCCATATGAAAATCATTTTCTAGTTCTTCAGGGGAGATGTTTTCCCCATTACTTAAAATAATTAAGTTCTTCTTTCTTCCAGTCAAGAATAGGAACCCATCTTTATCAATATAACCCAAATCTCCTGTTGAATACCAACCATCTTTTAAAACTTCCTTAGTTGCTTTTGCATCTTTGTAATAACCCATCATGTTAACTGGTCCTCTAAATTGAACTTCTCCATCTGAAGATATTCTTCCTTCTGTCTTAGGAATTATCTGTCCAACACTACCATCTCTATAGTAGTAATTACGATTAATCGCAACACAAGGAGAACATTCAGTTGTACCATAACCATTTAATATTTCGATTCCTAAATTTCTAAATTCTTTAACATAGAAAGGATCAAGATGTGCACCACCGCAAATAATATATTTAAGATTACCACCAAATACATCATGTATTTCCTTAAATATTTTATGCCTTAAATCTATTCCAAATTTCAAAAAGAATTTTGAGATTCTAACACCTTTCTTAAATCGATTCATTTTACCACTTTTATTAATGTTACTCATTATTTGTTTATAGAAGACTTCTACGAACATTGGAACTAACATAACAACATCAGGTTTTGCTAAAAGCATATCCTCTTTTATTTTTTTTAAGCTCTTATTTATGAATATAGTAACACCATAATCATAAGCCATTAATACGGCTACATTTAAACCAAATGAATGATGAAGTGGAAGAACAACGAGTGTTGATTTTCCTTGAGGATCAAACATTTTCGATGTTTCAGATATTTCTGATGTAACATTACCATGGCTAAGCATTACGCCCTTACTCTTGCCAGATGTTCCAGAAGTAAATATGATCATACAAAGATCTTCTTTTTTTGGATTATATAGTTTATATGAATCATCTACTTCAATCTCATTTGAAACCTCATATAACTTCTTTAAAGTCATAAATTTTAAATTTTTAATTCCATCTAAAAGTTCTGAATAAGTTTTAGAAATAAAAGCAACTTCACAATCAGCTTTATTAATTAACCATTTAACTTCATCTGCTGGTAATTCTTTATCAATAGGAACTGCAATATTACCAGATGTTACTATCGCAAAAAAGGCAATCATCCATTCATAGGAGTTTTCACCAATTATTGCAATATGTTTTCCACTACCATAATTATTTGACACATAAGAAGATGCTTTTCTTACTTCTTGATATACTTCTCTATAAGTTTTACTTTTAATTTCATCTTTTCCTTGTCTAAACTTAAAGGCTATATCATTAGGCATCGTAGAAGCTTTATTTTCTAACATTTCAGAAATACTGTCAATTTTAGGTGCATATTCATATAAAGGATACTCTTTGTTTCTCATATATTTCTCTCCTTTTTATAATTATTCTGATACTCTTAATTTCTTTTTTCTCTTTTTCTTAATTGTTGTAATTTTAAACAGTATTTTCATAATTTTCATTCCATATCTGGTTGATACAAAAATACAAATTGCTGTAACAACAATAACAGAGAACAAGTACCATCCTACTCCAAAACATCCTGGAGGCATACGAAGAATTGGTAGAATATAGAATATCCAAGCAATTATAACCCATTGTAATAAATAGAAAGGAATTATAAATACTGATACTCTTAACATAAATTTCATAAAAGAAGAATTACCAATTCTTTTACATAAATAATATGTAAGACTTATTAAGAATAAAGCGCAACTTACAAGAAGAATTACATTTGGAATATCGGTAATATAATCATTGTTTGGGGATACAAGTACTTTCATAATATCAATATCATATTGATATAGAAATACCATGAAGGATGCAAATAAGACAAAAGAAAAGTCAAATATACGTTTCATTATAAATTCTCTTTTAGTCTCATCAGATTTCTTTAATAAATCCCCTAAAAGAATTCCAACACTTGGGAATATTGCCCATGATAGTAATGGGAAACAGCTTGTCTCATTAACATATACAATATTACCAACAAGTGATGCAATAATTGGGTTTGTAATGTATTTACCGGTTAATGGGGTTAAAAGCATATTAGCTGTAATCATCAAAATACTTATAAATAACATACCCTCTGCAGAAATATCTTTTTTCTTAAGGAATGAATATAATATAAAGAACAAGCCTACAAAATAATAAATATCTGATTGCAAGCAAAATTCTATATCTTCAATAAGTCTCGTATGTAAGGTAAACGATTGAATAATCCCTGGTATAAACCATCTAAAAATATTCAGAATAGCACCAATTAAAAGGAACTGAATACCATTTCTTCTAATTCCAGCAGCAGTTGTTTTTCCACCACCAATACCAAATCCCATGCATATCATAAAAACAGAAGGACCAAATACACATAACCCTATAATTAATGAACCAAATCTCATTAATTCAGGACTTGCAAATCCACCTTCCATTGCTTCTTCCATAAGGTGGATTGCTGGTAATCCAATAATAGCAATTGCCTTTAGTAATTCAAATTCTCCAAATCTTATTAGTGGTTCTTTAGCCACATCATTTTTTCTCATAATTATCCTTTTCCTCTCACAGATAAGAATTGATAAAATTGTAAAAAAAAATCCACAAATTTACCACAATTAGCTAAGCTTATTTTATCTCTCTTTTTGATAAGTGTCAATATGCGCCTGATTGAGTTATGCAATATAAAACAGTAGTTATATAACTACTATTTCTTTTCCTTCTTTTTTTTAAATTTTGAAGATAATAATAGTAAAAGTAAAACAGTAGGATACATCCAATCAATGACTGGTCCAATATATTTGTAAATTGTAAAACGACTTTTTACTGGGGTTTCATAAATAATAACATTTTCAAAACCTGAGTAATCAGTGTGACTCAAACCATATACTTGTCCATATGGGTCAAAAGCAGCAGAATATCCATCATAAGTTGATCTTACTACTGTTAAACCATTTTCTATACTTCTAAATATTGTCCAATTGTTATGAAACTTATCAATAGGTTTCCAATCCCAAGATGGTACAATTAATAATTCCGTGTCATTATGAACTTTACTTCTAATAAACCAAGTAAAATTAGAATCCATACAAATTACAGTTGCAAGTTTAATTTTATTCCCACTTGGTAATGTTACATTTATATTTGGAACATTACCATCACCTACTGCATATTCTTGATTTTCAAAAAAAGGTACTAGTTTTGTTTTAATATACTTATACAATTCTTTGCCATTATTATCAATTATATATAAACAATTCTCAGATAGTTGGTTTCCTTTTTCATATTCAATTTCAACTGGTAAAATAATAAATATATTATTTTCTTGTGCATATTTCTTGGCTCCTTTTAATAATAAATCTAAATCAGTATTTACTACTGTAAAAGCTTCTTCATTAAAGACTATCATATCAGCTTTAGATGTAGCTGCTGTTATAATTGATTTTTTCATTGATTCGATGTGTTCCTCTACTAAAAAATCTTTATAAGCTGATAAGGCTGTTCCGTTTTTAATACCAGTGGATACTGCAATTTTAGTATTCTTAACATTGCTAAGGGGAGTTGCAACTCTTAATCCTCCAATAAAAAGAACTATTATTAAAGTAGTTAAATATATTGTTGATGCCTTATATGGCATTTTTTTATTTTCTTTTACATAGTCAACAATATAAAGAACAGTGGAAGCTAGCCAAGCAACAATTACTGATATTCCATATGTTCCAACAAATGCAGCTAATTGGATTAATGAAGTATAATCAGTTTGTGTTGCTGCTAAGCTTTCTAATTCACCCATCGGCATAGTAGACATAAAGAATTCTATGACTGCAAAAGAAAAAGGGAAAAGAAGAGTAGCCTTAAAACCATTAACTTTTTTATAAAAATGATAATCTATAAAATAAGGTATAAAGAAACATGCTCCTAACAGTATTCCACATATAAACTTTATCAAAAATGCTCCGTCTACCATGCCATACCATTTTATGGCAGTAATGATTATCATAAGAACAAATGTTAATATCCTCATCCATCTTTTCTCACTTCTTCTATAAAAATATAGAATAGAAAAAGTCCAAACCCATGCTGAAATTCCAATATTTAATTGACCATTTAAAAATATATAGGCAATGCACCCTATTATTAAAAATATCCATTTAACATTTTCTTTTTTTATCATAAATTTCTCCACTAAATTAATATATCAATAATTATATCATTTTTATTGGTAAAAAAATATTGTTTAATTAATTAAATTTAAGAAACTTATTTAATAAATTACAAGGTTTTAATCGCATGATATTTTAAGATATAAATTTATTAAAGCACAAGTCTATAAACTCAACATTTGATATTTTTTGTTCAAGATATTTATTAAATGCATCTTTATTAACTTTTTCTTTAACAATATCTTTATAGTTTGGAAAATTATTTTCAACATTTTCTCTTTTAACCTCATATGTTTTGCCACTAAAGTTATATTTGATATATTTCACATTATCTATTAATGAAAATATAGAAACAGAATTATAAACTATACTTTTTTCTAAATAATAATTTTCATTAATATACCAATCTGTTATATGATAATCAATTGTTAGTCCTAAATTATCTGAATCTATTTCAAATACATAACCATATTCAGACAATGGTAATGATCCTATTAAATTCCCATCATTACTATTATTACCAATATATTTATTTTTGTATTTAATAATATTATCAATTCCTGATTTATTTCTATTAAATGGTACAACTGGGATAGTATCAATTGTATATTTTTTATTAGTATCTACAATAATATATTCATTTGGTGTATTACTATTTACTCTATACACTGTATATAGTGGATTGTCACATTCATAGACATATTCATTACTGGTTTTTACAGTACAAAATCTAGGCAGTTGTTTTAATGAAATAACACTTATATAATCAATAGCAAATAATGATATCAAAAAGAAAATAAAATATGCAGTACAAATTAATATTCTTTTTGAATACTTATAATTCTTTGTTAATTTACTAACACCTATTAAAGATATTACTGCTCCTAAAACGGAGTATATACTTCCCCATGAACTTTCTGATGCAAACATAGTCATTGCAGTAAATGAAATAAGAATCCCTAAAATCAATAATACAATTCCCAAATTATTTCTAATTATATTAATCTTTTTAGTAGAATAATCAATAGTATTAATAATATTTTCTTCAAGTTTCTCTTGGTATTCTTCTTTCTTTAATTTTTCACCACTTAACAACTCATTGATAGTAATATCCAATTCTTCACATAATGGTTTAAACAAGGATAAATCAGGCATATTTCTGCCATTTTCCCAATTACCAATTGACTTATCAGTAACTCCTAATTTTTCAGCTAAATCAGATTGTGTCATTTTTTTATCTTTACGACACTTAGCAATAAATTTTCCAATTTTTTCTTGATTCATATTTTTTCTCCCTTCATACTAAAATCTTATAACTATTGCAATTAATTTAACAGGAAATGATTCTAGGGTTAATAAGATTGGAAAACAAGAAATTTGATTTCACCTTTATTTTAACATAGAAAATAAAAAGTTTTATCTTCTATTCGTTCAGTTAAAATACTTTCGTCAGTCTAATCTGCCGCAATATGAGCTAGCACCTAAATTACCCTAATGTTCCTTCTATAATATTGCTTTTCTTCTAAATTTAGTTATAAAAAAATATGATATAAGCAATTATACTTAGTATGAGAAATGGTTTTCACACCCTGTTGGAGCTATTTTTTGATAAAAAGAAAAACTCGCGTTTTTCCTTATTTTATCGGAGCTTGCGAGTTATTTACCACAACATTGTTTATATTTCTTGCCACTTCCACATGTACAGGCAGGTAATATATTTACGCTATTTATTATATTTATATTATTTATGGTATTTATTGATTTCGTTGATCATAACAGAATTAGTACAAATAGTATTTATAGTACTAATCTATACAACTGTAATCTATTATCGGATGACAAAAGGATGACTCTGTCAACATTTCATTTACCACCCTAATTATATCATTCCCTTATGTTACTTACAATACTGCAATTTTTGAGTCTGTACATAGGTCAGGGAAATCTTTAATTATAATTAGCGAGTTTTATGTTTATTTGAATATGTTAAATATGATTTAATTAAATCTTCATCCATTAGATTTTCAGGAACTTCTTCTGGTTTGAAAAACTGTAATCGTTTAGTTTCAGAATCGCCTTTCATATCACTAATATTTTGCATTAAAACATCTGCTAAATATAATGATGTATTGTTATATACAATATCACCATTTGGATAACTATTCTTTCTAGTTTCTCCAGATAAAGTATCAATTAATTCAAGATCATTATAATCAAGTTTTATTCCTGTTTCTTCATAGGCTTCCCTTATAGCAGTTACCCTTAAATCTTCACCTAATTCTTGACAACCACCAGGTAATCCCCATTTATTCCTGTCAGTTCTTTCTTGTAATAGTATCTCGCCATTTTCATTTCTTATAATAATTGCAGCACCAGTTTGAATAAATGGTATATGACTAATTCTTTCATCTAGCGCCATTCTAAACAATACAGGATATCCACCATACATTGCACTTAATTTTAGTAATTCTTCTTCGCTTAAATTTTTAATTAAATTTACAAATTCTTCGTGTGTGTATTCTCTCATTTTTTTGTACTCAGACATTTACCTCAACTCCTTTATTAATTATACCATTTATTAAAATAATTAACAATTATCGCAAACAAATTTATTTTTGTTAACACCCTTTATTTTCAATGGATTTTGTCCACACTTTATTTGATTTGTTGACAAACAACAAATTTGTCATTTGTAAAATATTGATTTTCCCCTTATTTTATCTTACTTTCCGTGGCACTGCTTATATTTCTTTCCTGAGCCACATGGCGCCCATTTAAAACTACCGTGTAATTTTTTCCTTTTAAAGTGGGCTTTATTACTCAAAAAGTTGAATAGTTTACTCATAAATTGTAATAAAGCTATGTCCATTTTTCTAACATTGCAGTTTAAGCGTATCTAAAAACGTATCTAAACTTATTAATTTAATGTATCGTAGTATCTTAATCTTCCGAACTTATAATGTAAGATTTTTATATACATGAATGGTATGGACAAATAAAAATGCTATTCCAGTATATACTAATATCCAATTTTGTCTCCAAACTCCTATCAATATGTAATATAGTGGTGGTAAGAAAACTATAAAGAACATCATAATACCAATTGATTGATATCCTTTAAAATATAATCCCCAACCAATAAAGTTTAGTAATAAAACCATTATCATAGAAATAAATGCTATTTTTTGAATTCCAGTTCCTATTTCAAAAAACGATGGATCTTTATTTACAATTAATACCATTAATGCTATACATAAGGATCCTAATAATTTTTCTAAAATATCTAAACATGGAGATGTCTCAGTCATATTCATAATAGGATTAGTTTTTAATTTAAATAACGGCATTACCATATACGGTATTTCCTGAATTGCAAATAAAACTAACCCTAATAACCAAAAACCTAAATATTGATTACTAAAAATTTTTATCCATTTTGCCATACTATCAACTCCTCTAATAACAATTATACCATATATTTTTGTTATTTAATTACATCACAATATTACTATATTGCGATTAAATAAGTTTCAAATTTACAAAAAAACGTATCTAAAACGTATCTAAACGCCTTTTTTTGATAAAAATTACTCAAAATGTTGAATTATAAAAACCCTTGTAAAACCGTATTCTACAAGGGTTTAAGTCATTATTTACCATGACATTGTTTATATTTTTTACCACTGCCACATGGCGACCATTTAAACCTACCGTGTAATTTTTTCCTTTTAAAGTTGGCTTTCTTACTCAAAAAGTTTAATAGTTTACTCATAAATTGTAATAAAGTTATGTCTATTTTTCTAACATTGCAGTTTAAGCGTATCTAAAAACGTATCTAAACTTATTAATTTAATGTATCGTAATATCTTAATCTTCCGAGCCTTTTATTTATCAAATTTAAATAATTCAAGAACAATTGAAACTATAAATAGAGCAATACCACTATATAAAAATGTATATCTAATAATATTCCAATGTCTATCATCAGGAAATATACGATTTAGTACCATGTTCAAAATAAACGCAACAATAATGATTCCCATAAACGCATAAGAAATAATCGTTAATACCTTTTTTCTTTTATCAATTTGTTTTCTTAATTTAATTAAATTTTCTTCTGATTTATTCATATAATCATTCCCCTTAATTTTTTCACCGGATAATAACTCATTAACATTAATATCTAACTCATTACATAGATCTTTTAGTAAAGAATAATCTGGCATAGTATTTCCATTTTCCCATCTACTAATCGATTTACTTGTAACACCTAATTTTTCTGCTAATTTTTCTTGAGTTAAACCTTTTTCTTTTCTACAATTTAAAATAAATTTTCCTATTTTAATTTGATCCATATTATCCTTCCTTTCACAAATAATTATATGATTATTATTAATTATATAACAGGACAGAACCTGAGAGTTAATTACTACATAACTATTTTACCATAAAAAAACGGATTCTCATCCGTTCGATAAATCTTAATCTTCCGAGCTATTTATCTAAATCATTAATATATTCTTTTATTATTCTTGTTAATTCATCAGGCTTTTGTTCAAAAATATAATGATCTCCTGATAATAATTTAATTTCAGTGTTACCTAATAAATCAATATAAGGAATAATTTGTTTTTTCTCAATTTCTATATTTTGTTCTATCAATTGTGTTATCTTATCATCTGATGGCATAGTTGTAATTGTTTTTAATCCTAATTCTTGCTTTCTTTTCTTTACCCATTTTAAATCTTCTTTTACTTCTTCAATAGTTCTAGCACCACGCGATGACTCGATATATATTTTTTGTATATCATTACTCTTAATACTTTGATAAGCTTTATTAACATTATTGTTCTTTTCTTTTATTTCAGAAAGTGGAGCTTTATTCATACTTGATTTTATATTTAAATAATCAGTTAGTTTTTGTTGTTCTTTAGTATACTCACTAGGAAGAGAATCACTAACATCACGAATACTAAATCTTTGCATTCCTAATTTACATAATAACACATCAAAATAATCAGAAAAACTTACACTATAATCTTCGTTCTCATAAATATTCATTCCAAGTGGAGTCCCATCTATAAATATAACTCCTTCTATTTCATCAGGATATGTACTTTCCCAATATGTTGCATACACTCCACCAATTGAATGTGGCATAAGAATATATGGTCCTTCTATTCCAACACTTTTAAGAGCAGTTCTATAATCAGACACTATTTGTTCTACTGTTTGTGTTTTAGAAGTATCATCACTATATCCATAACCAGCTCTATCAATATAAATTATTTCATAATCATCTTTTAATTGTTCATTTACAAAAGTCATTTCAATACTATAATTATGAACACCTAATCCAGAAATACCAATTAATTTATGTTTACTATTTTTATTACCAATTCTATAAATATTTAAATCATAATCTCCTGCTGAATATTTATTAATATATCCTAAATCTTTTAATTCATTATACTCATTATTACTTTTTATTTTATGAACTACAAATATAACAATAATAGATAATAATAAAACAATAATAATTCCCAATAAAATTTTAAGAAATAATTTTAGTTTTTTATTCATGTTTTACACCTCTATTATATTCATTATACCATAAATTTTAAAAATTATTTTGCTCAGAATATTACTATATTGCGATTAAATAAGTTTCGAATTTACAAAAAAACGTATCTAAAACGTATCTAAACGCCTTTTTTTGATAAAAATTACTCAAAATGTTGAATTATAAAAACCCTCGTAAAGCCTTATTTTACAAGGGTTTTTAGCATTATTTACCGCAACAAACTTTATACTTGCGTCCACTTCCACATGGCTTTTTGTATTGGGGTTTTTGGCAGCTTTTGGGAGCATTTTGTGGCTCTTTTCGGCTATTGAATGCACTTGGTAGCTTCCGACAGCACCCGAGAATTTACTCTCAGAGTATCTAAAAAGGTATCTAAAATACTTTTTTGACGCTTTTTCACAATTTTTTAGCAAGCTCTATTTTCTTATAATTTATAACATAATATCGAAAGATTTCTATGCCTTTTATTCAACATTAACTCCTTTATTTAATTCTTTTTTACATAATATACTCATAATAAATATAATCATTATATATAATAAAGACGATAATATTGCCAAAACCTTAAATGCTTCTACATCAATATTAATTGTTGCTGTTTTAAATAATTCCATGATAGAAGAATCAAATAATCCATATACAAATACTAAGCCTAATATTAAACTTTGAGCTACCAAATAAGTAATAAATCCAAATAGTACTGAATACCCTATTTTCCCATTATTCATCTTGTTGCCTAAAATTATTCCAAGAAAACCACATTGAATAGCATTAAATACTTCTAAAAAAATAATTATAATAGCCATTGTAATAAAGAATGAAGTACTCATATTTAAGCCAGTCGTAATAGTTTTTACATAATTAGTTATCGCTAACCAATTTTCTTTTGAATAGTATGCGATAAATAAACTTATTAAAATAACTATAAAACTTATAAAGAAAAATATTAATGTTTGTATAAACTTTGAATTATATAAATCATTTTTAGTAACAGGTAATGTATGTGTTAGATATGATTCATCTTTATATAATGAATCTCTAAATCTAACCCAACTTCTCATTATAGTATTTATTAAAGTATTTATTATCATTGCAAACATACATCCAACACTTATTTGTCCAATTATATTTATGATTACTGACTGTTCCATATTAAATAATATTCTAGTTGTTATAGCAAAGAATATAGATAGTATATAAAATATTGCCATATTCTTAATCATATATTTTAAATCATATTTTAATAATTTATTTAACATTTAAACATCCTCCTAAAGATTTCATCAATTGATGCTTTTTCTTTATTCCTAAGTTTATCCGCATCACTTTGCAATATAATTTTCCCTTTATCAATAAATATTACTTCATCTAAAATTCTTTCTATATCAGATATTAAATGTGTTGAAATAATCACACTAGCATTTTCATTAAAATTAGATAATATCGTATCTAATATATAATCTCTTGTTGCCGGATCAACTCCACCCAACGGTTCATCTAAAATATATAGGTCAGCCTTTCTTGACATAACAAGTACTAACTGTACTTTTTCTTGCATACCTTTACTCATTTTAGAGAGATGTTCTTCAATATCTAAATCTAAATCTTTTAATAACTTCTTGGCCTTTTCAGCATCAAAATCTTTATAAAAATCTTTAAAATATTCAATTACCTCAGACACTTTCATTTGCTTATTTAAATATGTTCTTTCGGGTAAATAAGATATCACTTTTTTTGTTTCAACACCTATCTTTTTGCCCTTAATTAATATTTCTCCACTCGTAGGTGTTAGTAAATCATTTATAAGTTTTATTAATGTAGTTTTTCCTGCACCATTCTTTCCTAATAATCCTACTATCTTTCCACTAGAAATACTTAAATTAACATCTTTTAATATTTCTTTTGTGTTAAAAGATTTATTTAAGCATTTAATCTCTAATAACTTCATATTACTCATCTATCCTTTCTAAATATTTTATAGAATCTGCTTTGCCCAAGCCAATTCTTTTCATACCCTGAAAATAACTTTTTGCAAGAGTAATAGCATATTCATCTTTTAATTTTTCTATTAACTTTTCGTCTTTTGTAACATATTTACCATTAGTTCTTTCAGTGTATATGAGATTCATACTTTCAAGTTCTGCTAATGCCTTTTGCATTGTATTGGGATTAACCTTAAATGTACTTGCAAACTCTCTTACTGATGGTAGTTTTTCACCACATTTAAAAACTCCTGAAATAAGATATATTTTCATATATTCTAAAAGTTGAATATATATTGGAATATTGTTATCAAAAGTAAATTCCATGTTTTCACCTCACTGTATCACTTGATTAATACAATAACATTGTATGATATTCTTTTGTTATTGTCAATAGATATGCTATTAATTGTAAGATAATTAAAAAAACATACCCTATGTCACTTTGACAATGGACACAATTTTATATTATATAAAAGCAAAAATGCTTACAATCCCTTATAAATAAAGGAAACATTGCATTTTAAAATCTTGCTAAAAAATTGCGAATTTAATATTTAAAAGGGTATCTAGATACCTTTTAGATACTCACCGGAAGGTATCCAAAAAGGTATCTAAAGTATATTCCAAAGTATTCGGAGCATGAAAAAAGCCCGTAATTACTGGGCTTTTATTACTTTCCATGACATTGTTTGTATTTTTTCCCGCTACCACATGGGCATGGATCATTTCTTCCTACTTTTTCGGATTTCTTAGGTTTCCTTTTTGCTCCTTCTGAATCATCTTTATTTGTACTCATTTTTTTTGTTTGAGCTTTTCTTTCTATATTTTGTCTGATTTCTGCTTTAAGTAAGAATACTGTAGTGTCTTTATCAATATTTTGTAGCATTCTATCAAACATATCAAAGCCTTCCATAGTATATGCATGAAGCGGGTCTTCTTGGGCATATCCTCTTAAATAAATCCCTTCTCTCAAATGTGACATTGTATTAATATGTTCCATCCAATAGTTGTCTATTACTTGAAGAGTAATTGCTTTTTCAAATTCATTAGTGATTTCTTCTGGTAATATTGATATTTTTTCAGAATACTCTGTTTCCAATTGTTTATAAATTTTATCTATTATCTCTTCACTTGATAAATTTTTTATAGATGATTTTTTAATATCTTTTACTAGTAAGTTTTCATTGGCAAATTCAACAATTTCTTCTAAATCATCTTCATTTATTTCTCCATCTATTACTAAATGAGAATTAATTAAATCCTCTACATGATGGCGGAAAACATTTAATATATCTTCATGAATAGATTCGCTATCTAAAATCTTATTTCTCTTTTCATATATTATCTCTCTTTGACTATTCATTACATCATCATACTGTAAGATATTTTTACGGATATCAAAATTGTTACCTTCTACACGTGCTTGAGCAGTTCCTAATGAACTAGTAATAATTTTACTTTGAATAGCATTATCACCAAATCCCATAGATTGCATCATGTTTTTGATTCTATCAGATCCAAAGCGAATCATTAAATCATCTTCCATTGATACAAAGAATTGTGTATATCCTGGATCTCCTTGACGACCAGAACGTCCTCTTAACTGATTGTCAATACGACGTGATTCATGTCTTTCAGTACCTACAACGCATAGACCTCCAAGTGCTCTTATTTCATCAGATAATTTGATATCTGTACCACGTCCTGCCATATTTGTTGCAATTGTTACTGATTTATGGAGACCTATTTTAGAAATTATTTCAGCTTCACGTGCATGATTCTTTGCGTTTAATATTTCATGTGGTACATGTGCTTTCTTTAATAAATCACTTATTAATTCACTTGTTTCAATGGCAATTGTACCTATTAATACTGGTTGTCCTGCATCATATCTTTCTTTTACGAATTTAACAATTGCTTTGTATTTTGCTGCTTTTGTAGCATAAACTAAATCTGGTGCATCAATACGTATAACTTGCTTATTAGTTGGTATAGTAATTACGTACATGTTATAAATGTCTCTAAACTCTTCTTCTTCCGTTTTGGCAGTTCCTGTCATACCAGAAAGTTTTTGATACATTCTGAAATAATTTTGAATTGTTATTGTTGCTAAAGTTTTTGTTTCTTGATTAATTGTTACATTTTCTTTAGCCTCTATTGCTTGATGAAGTCCTTCACTATAAGCTCTTCCCTTCATCAAACGTCCTGTAAATTGATCAACAATAATTATTTCATCATCTTGAACTACATAATCTACATCTTTGCTCATTGCATAATTAGCTCTTAATGCTTGATTAATATAATGAACTAAAGTTGCATTATCAACATCATAAAGATTCTTAACATGAAAAACTTTTTCTGCTTTTTCTGAGCCTTTATCACTTAGGCTAACATTTTTTGTTTTTTCATCATAGATGTAATCATCTTCTTGTTTTAAGCTTTTTACAAATCTATCTGCATCTATATATAGATTAGCGCTACTCATTTTTCCGCCTGAAATAATAAGTGGAGTACGTGCCTCATCTATAAGTACTGAATCGACCTCATCAATAATAGCGAAGTTTAATGGTCTTTGAACTCTATCTTCTTTTCTTACTACCATGTTATCTCTCAAATAGTCAAATCCTAATTCACTATTGGTAGAATACATAATATCACAGTTATATTGTTCTTTCTTCTCAGCAGGAGACATATCTCTTAAGTTAACACCTACTGTTAATCCTAAGAATCTATGAATTCCACCCATCCAGTCCGTATCACGTTGCGCTAAGTACTCATTAACGGTAATAATATGCACACCATTACCTGTTAGGGCATTTAAATATGCTGGTAAAACTCCAGTTAATGTTTTACCTTCACCTGTTTTCATCTCTGCAATATTACCAAAATGTATTGCACAAGCCCCTAATAACTGTACATAAAAAGGCTTTTCTCCAATGACACGAAAGCAAGCTTCTCTAGCTACTGCAAATGCTTCTACTAATATGTCATCTAAAGTTTCTCCCTCACTAAGTCTTTTTTTAAACTCTTCTGTTTTAGCTCTTAATTCAGTATCAGTTAATTTTTGTGTTTCTTCATCTAAAGCTTCTATTTCATCAGCAAGCTTTTGAAATTTTTTTAATTGTTTATATTCATGATCGAATAATCTTGTAAATATACTCATCTAAACATCTCCCTTAATTTATTATTTTACCAAAAAAAAGCCTTTTTTCATAGGCTTTTTATTAATTATTTTAAGACTCTAGTATTCCATAGCCTCCGTCTTTCCTTTTGTAGACTACGCAGTGCTTATCTTTTTCACTATCCATATACATATAAAATTCATGTCCTAATAGTTCCATTTGAAGAATAGCTTCTTCTTCATTCATTGGTTTTATTTCTATTTTCTTACGTTTTATTATATTTTCCTTATCTTCTTCTACTTCTGTATCTTCAATAATAATTTCTTTAGATACTTTAGAATGTTTAGATAATCTTGTTTTATTTTTTCTTATTTGTCTTTCTAGTTTATCTACTGTTTTATCAACAGCCTTATAGAAGTCATCTTGTGATTCTTCAGAACGTAAAATTATGTTTTTTAAAGGTATTGTTATTTCTACAATTTGATTAATATTCTTTACTTTTACTACTACATTTGCTCTTATAGATTCGCTATCTTTTAGGTATTTATCTAATTTTCCTAACTTTTCTTCTATGTAGTCTTTCATTGCATCAGTAATTTTAATCTTATCTCCTCTGATTATAAATTTCATAACATCATCCTCCTTACATATATTTTACCATACTTTGTTATTAAAAGAATAGTGTTTTTTATTATTAATAGTGTTTTTAATAATATTATTAAATTATTAGAATCAAAAAAACTACTAATAATAGTAGTTCTAAAAGGCCTTTTACTCTGCTATAACTATTAAGAATGATTAATAGTTATAGCAAAGAATGGTTATTCTGCTCCTATTGGTTCTTTAACAGGGCAAACATTTAATGCTTGGTATCCTTTTGGTGTACTTATCAAATCAAATTTTACATATTGCCCTTCTGCTAGGGTTTTGTATCCTTCAGTTTGAATAGTACTGTAATGAATGAATACGTCTTCATTATCTTTGTATTCAACAAAGCCATATCCTTTTTCATTGTTGAACCATTTTACGCGTCCTACCATACTGCCACCTCACCTTCTTTTTACATCAGTTAACCAACTTTTTTATTGTTTGTGCGCATATCTAGTTTATCAAAAAAACAATTGTTACATATCCATTTCCCTAAAGCGTCAATCTAAGGGATTTTTTGGTAATTTTAGTTAATATTTTTCTGCCTTTTTTCTAATTTAAATACTCATATTAATGTTTTAATGTCTAATTATTATGTAATTTTTCTTCATGTTAAGATTTTATTAGGTTAAGGAGGTTGTATGAAAGAGAAGTATTTAAATACTACAATAGCTTGGATAACTAAGTACAAAAATTACAGTAATGAGGAAATTGAAGAATTAAGATATGGTTTAGAAGGGTTATATTTAACTTTTACTAAATTAGTTATTATTTGTCTACTTGCTATTATGTTAGGCGTAACAAAAGAATTAGTTCTTCTATTGATATTTTTTAATATTATTAGATTTACTGGCTTTGGTTTTCATGCTAGAACTAGTTTTGAATGTTTGATATGCTCTACTTTGCTTTTTGTATTTTTACCAATTCTAATGAGCTATTTGCATTTAAATAAAGTTTTACTTGTTGTAGTAGGTTTAATATGTTTATTAGTCCTTTCTATATATGCTCCTGCAGATACTGTTAAAAGACCTCTACCTAATAAAAAGAAAAGAAAGATTAGAAAGCTATCTACTATATTTATTGCATTAATATATATATTATTATCTTGGTTTGTTAAGGATTATGACTTATCATATTTGCTCGTTACTTCCCTTATCTTAGAGTCTATAATGGTAAGTCCCTTAATATATAAATTATTTAAACAGCCATATAGAAATTATTTAAATTATAATAAGGCTTAAATATTCGAAAGAATATTTTAGTAATAGATGTAAAAAGGAGGTATTTATAGTGAAAAAATTAGCTGGAATATTAGGAGCTCTAGCTTTGGCTATCACAGGTGCCGCTAGTGTTGGATGCGTAGTTTTTCTTGTTGATGAACCAAATGCACCAAAGAACTTAGTTGATTAATAAGAAAATCACATCGATTCATTATGATGTGATTTTTTTTGTATTCATTTTTAGTTTTTGTATATAATAATTATTAATTATTTTTGTTTCAGCATTTAACCAATTGTATTTACCTATTGTTTTATTCACCAAATATAATCCTTGACCATGCCCTTTTCCCTTAGTAGTATAACCACGATTCGATATACTCTTAAGATCTACGTCTTTTTTATTTATTGAGTTAGATATTACTATACACATATTATCTTCTATCAAATACATTTCTATGTTTACAATTTTCTTTCTTGTTACCATGGCTGCTTCTATAGCATTATCTAAATATATTCCTAGTGTCTTTGATAAGATTTTGTTTTTATCACACGAAAATTTACTTAATATTGGTGTTACTTTATCACTTATATCTAATGCTATAGTTACCTTTTTACTTTTTGCACATAGTATTTTATAATATAATAAACCTTTTATTCCTCCTTTTGGAACATACTTTAACTCTGCCATTTCAAAGATTTCATCGGTGTTTACTTCATTAAGAATATCATCAATATATTTATTTGCCATTTTAGTATTATCTTTATTTATATATCCTTTAATTACGGCCAATTGGTTTTTATATTCATGGTTTATTAAGTAACTTTCTTCGACGCTGTTTTCCAATTCTTTAAGCCATTCGAAAAGCAAATCATATTTTTTCATTAAATTGTAATAATTAATTCTATCTTTTAAAAATATAATAACGATTATTAGAAAAGCCACTCCTATAATTATGTTGATTAGATAGTTTTCTCCCCAATTATAATTTAAACTAATATTATATAGCATACGTAGTATTACGGTTACTGATATGAGTAGTAAAAAAACTGTAGAAAATTTGCTATTATCATTCAAATTATAGACAAACTTTTGAATTTTTTCTTTTATAATAGGAACCCTGAAAATTAGATAAGTTAGAAAACACACTACTATATTGCACATTAAAACCCAGTACCAAACACCACGCATTTGATCAATTGTAATAAAAGCTATAAATATTAGTGTAGATAATAAATCACACCCTACCATTAATGCCATAATTATAAATGTTGATATGATTACTTTATATGTTGACTCATTATACATTATTTTGAAAGTTAATATATAAAGTGCTATTTTGAATAAACTACTCTCTGCATTATACTTTATTCTATATGAAAAATACG
The DNA here is from genome assembly GCA_017525855.1 of Bacilli bacterium. The sequence continues at coordinate 31,934 of JAFXSE010000004.1, read as the reverse complement.
TAATTAATGAAATCAAAATGCTTGCTATAAATAGTTTTTTCTTATTTCTTATATATTCTTCTTTTAGTATCACTGCAGTTTCATAGACTATTAATGTTCCACACATTATTGAAGAAAGTAATACTGAAGCATGCATTAACATACTCTCATCAACTCCTTCTTTTTACTTCTTGCAATCAAATTAGTTTGACTACCATCTGAAAATTCTAAAGTATTGGTTTTGGGATCGAAACTACAAATTTTATCTTTATTAATTATTAAACTTCTATGAGTTTTTATAAATCTATCATCCAATTTAGCTTTTACTTCATTTAGAGTTTCTGAAATATATGTATTACCATAAGTAGTTCTTATAATACATCTTTTACTATCTTGTTCTTTTTCTATATTTATGATATGTCTAAATTCTATTTTATGAAAGATATGATTATACTCATAACTTAAACTCTTGTATCTTTTATTATAATTATTAATTGCTTTTTTAATATCATCTTTAATGTGTTCTTCACAGTTATTTAGTTTATTAACAAAGTCTAATAAGTATAGTCTATTACTCAATGCTTCATATCTATATTCTTCATGGGAAGTTACTATTATTATGATTGATACCCAATCGTCATACTTTTCTCTAATTACTCTGGCAGCATCAAGTCCAGAACCATGTTTTGTCTTAATATCTAAAAAATAGATTTTAAAACCTATATCTTTATTAACAAATTCTTCGAATTTTTCATCATAACCTTCAAAATGGAAAATTTTATAGTCCTGCTCATAATTTAGCATATAATTATCAATTGTTGTTTTCATTATTTTAGAAAAGCTTTTATTATCATCGCATACTACAAAGTTTAGCAATTTTATCACTTCCAATCCACACTTCATAATTTTACCATATTTTTCCATTTGTGGTATAAAAAATATAAAAAAAACAACTACTTTTTATTGATAGTTGTTTTTTTTCTTTTATTATCTTCATTGCTTTTATTTGGTTCTAATTTTTTCTTTTTCATTCCAAGTTTTTGTTCTAATTTTTGAAGTCTTTCTGGATTTTTATCAGATATAATGCTCGTATGAAATACAAACCATATTATTAAGATAAATAGAATTATATAAATAACAATCCCTACTTTTGGATCTTTTATCATAAATAAAACTGTAGCTATAGAAAATAATATGTCAATAACATATATTATTAGTACTGTCACGGTTTGTGAAAAATTCATTCCTAATAATTGGTGATGTAGGTGTTGTTTATCTGCAGAAAATATAGGTTTTCCTTTTAACATTCTTCTTATTATTGCAAATAATGTATCTAATATTGGTATAGCAAGAATTGCTATTGGAACAAAGAATGATGTTAAAGCAGGTCCTTTAAACTCTAATAAAGATATAATTGCTATAATAAAGCCTAAAAATGTGGAACAGTCTCCTGCAAATATTTTAGCTGGGTGAAAATTATATAGTAGGAAACCTAATGTAGCACCTAACATAATGAATGTTAAAATCATTACTAGGCTTCCACCACGCCCTTGATATATTCCTATAATTCCAATTGTTAAGAAGAATATTGAACATATTCCTCCACTTAATCCATCTAGTCCATCTATTAAATTAATAATATTGGTACAAGCTACTATAAAAAGAATAGTAATTGGATAAGCAAAAATTCCAAAATCTAAATTAAATCCAAATGCGGTTATATTATTTAGTGTTATGTCTCCATAAAAGGTGATTACGGATGCAGCTATTAAATGACCAATAAATTTTTGCCAGGATTTTATTGGTTTAATATCGTCTGTAATACCAGTTAATATTACTATGAAACTTCCTATTAAAATTGAATTCATTTTAATACTTGGAGTTCCAAATAGCATATAGCTTAATAGAAAGCTTAAAAATATTCCTAATCCTCCAAAAAATGGGGTTGCAGTAGTATGAATATGCCTATTATCCTCATCACTTCTTGGTCTATCTATTGCACCTACATGTTTTGCTATCTTAATCATAAATGGCATAATTATAGCCGAACAAATAAATGTGGTTATAACTATTTTTAATGCGTTTAATACTTCATTATTCATAATAAGCCTCTCTTTGTTTTTATTATAGCAAATTATGATTAATTAGAAAAGGGAAATAATATTTATGATATTTTTTTCAGTGTTTTTATATCATCTAATAGTACTTTTGTACCTTCAATAACACAAGTTAATGGCGATTGAGCTATTAGAACTGGAAGAGATAATTCTTCTGTTAATCTTTGTTGCAATCCATTGAGCATTGCACCTCCACCGGTTAATACTATGCCTTTTTCTATTATATCGGCTGATAATTCAGGAGGTGTTTCTTCTAATACATTAGAAATTATTTTAACTATTTTTTCAATACTATTATCTAAAGCTTTTTTTGTATCTTCTTGTGATAAAGTTATTGTAGTAGGTAAACCAGTAATTAAATTTCTACCTTTTACTGTTAATTCTTCATTCTCATCATATTTATATACATTTGCAAATTCTTTTTTTATTGTTTCAGCAGCTAATTCACCAATTAGTAATTGATATTTCTCTTTAATATATTTTATAATATCTTGATCAAACTTATTCCCCGCAATATTAATAGATGCTGATGTTACTATATCATTTAGCGATAAGACTGCTATATCTGTTGTTCCTCCGCCTATATCTACTACCATATTACCACTTGGTTTATTTATTTTCATTCCTGCTCCTAGAGCAGCTACTTTTGGTTCTTCTTCTATATATATTTTGCTTGCTCCTGAATTTCTAGTGGCTTCAATTATTGCATTTTTTTCTACATCAGTGATATTTGAAGGACAACATATAAGAACTCTTGGTTTCTTTAATATATTTTTTGCTTTAACTTTTTTAATGAAACTATCTAATAATAGTTCTGTAACCTCAAAGTCGGCTATTACTCCGTTTTTCATGGGTTTAATTGCTTTAACATTTCTTGGCGTTCTTCCTAACATTTCTCTTGCTTTTGTTCCCACTGCTAGTACTTTGTTTTCTTGTGTATCAATAGCAACTATGTTTGGTTCATTTAAGACTATACCTTCTCCTTTTATATATATGAGCACATTTGCCGTTCCTAGGTCTATTCCTATATCTTTATTTAACACTTTTTCACTCCTTTATTTATGAAAAAAGAAGATTACTCTTCTTCATTTTTATTTGTAGATTGTTCTTCAGTAGTAGTTTGTGCTGCTTGATTTTCTTCTGTTGCGATTGTTTGTTCAGTACTTAACTCTTTATCTACGTAATCTAAAGGATTAACGACTTCACCATTAATATATAATTCAAAGTGTAAGTGATTACCCATATCTTTATCTAATGTATTCTCTCCACTTTTTCCTATTAATTGTCCAGCTGATACAGTATCTCCTTTTTTTACATTAACTTCAGATAAACTTTGATATATACTTGTATAATTATTGTCATGTTTTATCTCAACGCAATTTCCAAGCAATTCATCTTTTACTACGTTTGTCACGGTTCCATCTAAGATACTTAATACATCAAATACTTCTTCTAATGTATAATCTACTCCAGAATTCTGCATATATGTATTATTGTGATAAGTTATTGAATTTTGTTGTTTTGATTCATCACCTTTAAAGTCATAAAAGTATTTTCCAACTTTTACATTTTCATTTATATAAGGTTTTAGAATCTTTTTTACTTCTTGTACTACTGGTATTTCTTCATCAATAACTGTATCTGATACATAATTTATGTTTTCTTTAGGTTCTTTAGTATCTGTTTTTTCCATTAATAAATTGGAAACACCCATTGTCACTAAAAATATTCCAATAAAGAAACATCCATATAAACTTGGTAATACCCATCCTTTTAATTTTTTTGTTTTCATTTTTCCACCTCATTATTAATTTTTCTCAATAATGAAGTTTTTATACATTATTTTTTTATATTTTTGTTGCTAAAAAGAAATCCCATAGGAAATTTGTTACAGGATAAATAATAGCAAGTGCTAAAAGAAAATAAAACACTCTAGCTTGTATTACTCTATTTTTTTTAAATATTTGATTAATATTAATTGATTCTAATGACCAAATAACAGCTATTGTTACTATAATATAAAGAATTGCTTTAGCATTCATGTTCTACCTCGTAATTTGTTATTTTATCTATTCTTCTTTGATGTCTTTCTTCTTTTGAAAATGGTGTAGTTAGAAATATTTTAACCATTTCTAATGCTTCTTGTTTGTTAGTTTCTGATGATAGTGCTATTATATTTGCATCATTATCATTTCTTGTATATTCTGCTTCTTTTTTGTTTGATACTTTTGCACATCTTACTCCTTTTACTTTATTACAAGCTATAGAAATTCCTATTCCAGAACCACATATGGCAATTCCTAAATCCACAGTTTTTGTGGATACTTTTTCTCCAAGCAATATTCCATAATCTGGATAATCAACACTTTCTGTAGTTGTTGTCCCATAATCTATTATTTCATAGTTTTTTAAATTTTGTTTTAAATACTCTTTTAATTCATATCCTCTATGATCACAAGCTATTCCTACTTTCATAATATTCCTTCTTTCTATATTTAGTATAACAAATATCCACAAAATATGTGGATATTTTATTTTACTTTACACTTTATCCACAATAATTGTGTGTTTTTCTTTATATTATTTTATAGTTATAGTTGAGGTGATATATACATATGTTAATTAAAGGTGAATTATTTTTAAAAAAGTATTATGTGCCTAATAATTATATAGATGCTTTATTAAATAATCAGAATAATTATATTTATCAAGCTACTGTTACTGATAATGGTCCTAAAATAAGAATTAGAAAAGAAAATGGTGAAATGGCGAATTCATTGATATAAGTTTTGAAAATATAATAGAAGATTTTTTCCCTTAGCCGATTATTTAAAAAAAGCATCATATATTGGTAGAAAATGTAGTTTAGAAGTTTTAAGGCAAGGACAAATAGTAAAAATGAATACTATTATTCTATATAAAGATAATGATTATATTATTACGTATGATGCTGAAAATAGGGATATTTTTAGTAAAAAAATACCTATTAAATTATTAACCTGAAATGATGTTAAAAGTTTTATAGTTGCTGGTGATTGTACTGATATTTATAAAGATCCTTCAAAACTACATCATGATTTATTTATGGAAATTTTGGACGATACTAAGGATAATAACAAAGTCAAATAAAAAAGCAGTCTTAGGCTGCTTTCAGACTGTTGACAAAATGATATATCTAAAATGATTAACAAATAACTTGTGATGACATAAGTAATTAACAATTTATAAGGTAAAATACTTATACTCATGTTTTTTTGTCACACATGGATATCATATTTTTTAATAGTTGTTTATTTATAGAATATTGAATATTTCCAATCGTTAGGAATAATTTCAAGTTTTGTTTTTGGGTTAATACCATAATACTTTTTAAATTCTTCCTTATGGAAATTTCCTTGTGGAGTTATACTATTCTTAACATATTCTGGATAAGCTTTAATTTGAATAGTCTTACTATTATTTTTAATTCCTCGTTCAATTATTTTTTTATTGTCTAAATTTTGCCTATAAATACTTACTGATACTATTCCATAGAACATCATTGAACCTGCAATAAAAACAACTAATATACAATTCAATAATTTAGTTTTTGTAATGTAATTTGAAATAATTATTATATAACAAATACTAACTAACATATATGTTCCTAATGAAGTTCTAGGTCCCCATACTGGAGATACTAGCATTACTACATTACTTAGTATTCCAATAATATAAAAAAGTATTGCTTTATCTTCAAATATTTTTTTATTATTATTCATTAATAATAAAAGTATATTTACTATAGTTGCTATAGTATAAACTACAATAACTAAATGATTATATTCATTAAAAGCTGTATTAGTAAAATTGCTAATTCCATCTAATAAATATAAAATTGGACATATTGTTAGCAATATTTCAAATAGATAAAATAATATTCTAATAATTCTATTTTTAATTTTATTTTTTATTATTAAAATATTTCCAAATACCATTAAAACTACCATGTATAGATTGGTAAAATAAGTATACTTAATTAATTGAGGAAAATTCCATTTTATTTTTTTTATTATGTTTAGATTATTAAACACAACATTTTCAGTTAAGGCTCTTCTTCTGCTTCCTGGAGACATTATCATTAATGTTGTGCTTAATAGTGATAAAACCAACAAAATAATAATCTTATAATTTATTTTTTTATTTTTTATATAATCTGCTATTAAATAAATTATGTTTAAAAATACTATTATTGGTGCTGCATTTTCAACAAACATTGTACCGAATGAACTTGATAATATAAGTATTGTATATTCAAAATTGGTTAGTCTATTTTTAGTTACTAAATATACATAGTAAATAATTATTGGAACTATAAACATATACGTTATATTTCCTGCAACCCATGTTACTGTTTGAAAAAATACGTATGGATGCATTGCCGTTAATAATAATATACTTAAAAAAAGTGTAAAAGTCGTTTTGTTTTTAATATTTTTATTAATTAAATAGATTATAGTTGTAATAATAGATGCATTCAGAAAATTCCAAATTACTTTTTGGTAAGTTAATATACTGATTAATATTCTACTGACAATTCTTCCTTCCCAAGTAAAATACATATCAACTGATCTATCAATAATATATATTAAGTTGTGTTTTCCTATTGGATAATTCCACCAATCATCTCCTGCTATTGGATTTAAAAAACATATAAGTAAATAAAATAGAAAAATCATTATATAAATAGCTTTATTTTTTGTTTGGTTCATTTTTTCACACTTCTTTCAATTAAAGATAGTTATTTTTAGTTATTTAAATCAGTATATAATTCTAATTCACCATATTCTGGTCAGAGTCGAATTTTACTTTTTTCTATGTCTTTATTGTATTAATTCCTAAGAAACAAGCCCTTTTGTTTTATTAGGATAGATATGCTTATATCTGATTCCATATCTATTCAAAATTCAAATAGATGTTATCCTTTTAGTTCTCAGTTATCTAATATTTCTATATTACGGTCTTTATATATTGGCATTGGACTACTCCTATATTTTTATTATAACAAGAAGAACTGGAATACTCAAGTATTCCTCAAATTAATAAGTTATTTTCTTGATTTTTTATTTTGTTGTAGTTTTATATTTTACCAGATTTACTTGGTTAATAATTCTGTATCAGCAAATGTTTTAGCTATTTTTTAGAATAAGAAAGCGAGTTATAATAACCTTTAATTGATTAAAATAAAGTCAACTCGCATATTAATTATATTACATATAAAAAAAACCATTAACAATTTTTTTCTTTGTTAACAGTTTGAAAGCAGTCTTATGCTGCTTTTTCTTCTTGATTAAATCCATATTTCTTATTGAATTTATCAACACGTCCTGCACGAGAAGCTCTACTTTGTTTTCCAGTATAAAATGGATGACATTTTGAACACACTTCAACAACTATATTTTCTTTTGTTGATTTAGTTTTAAATGTTTCCCCACAAGCACATGTAACTGTTGCTTCTTTATACTCTGGATGTATATCTTTCTTCATTATTGTCTCTCCTTCCGCCATGACTTAATTTAAGTCATAGTAATTAATAGCGAGTTTATTATAACAGTAATTTTGATTTATGGCAATACTTTTTCTTTTTTTTACTTACTTTCTATATATGTTTATAAGTGATTGAGCAATAATTTCATATCCTTTTGTATTAGGATATAAGCTATTATTATTATCAAAATATTGTTCTCTGTTTAATAGTTTATTAGTATTTATAAATATACTATTATCTTTTTTTGTAAATTCATTATATTTATTATTTAGTTTTTTTATAAGGTTTTTGTAAATTACATTTTTTTCAGGGTAGCCTATTATGTACACTTTTCTTTTAGTATATTTTCTAATTTCACTCATAAGGCTTTTAAACCTATTATATATATATTTTACTATTCTAGTTTCTTCATAATCCGTTAGGTGAAGTTTATTTGTAATACTATATTCATAAACTAGATCATTTAATCCTATAGAAATAGTTATTATATCTGATTCTTGCAGACTTTTTTTTATATTATAGTTATTATTATCAAGTATTATTGTTTTATCTTGTAAAATATCGTTATGAAGCATTTCTATGTTTTTATTTTTACTTGTGTAATAGTCTATATGTATTGTTTCATTATCTTTAGATAAATACTCTGTAAAGTAATCTTCATAGCCATACGTAATACCACCAAAACTATTTTCTCCCATGGATAGTGCATCTCCTAGTGATAGATATGTTATAGTTTTATGATCAGTAAATAGATAAACTAAGTATATTGTAGACGATAAAATTATTAAAATTATGATTTTTTGATATCTTTTCATAATTTCCTCCAAAATAAAAAGAGTCTTTATATATTTATATTTCTCGACTCTTTATTTTAGCACCTACTAGAGTAAGTTTTTCTACAATATTTTCATAACCTCTTAGAATATGCTCTACATTAGTTATCATTGTCTTTCCTGTTGCTGTAAGTGCTGCCGCTACCATTGCAGCTCCAGCTCTCAAGTCAGTTGCTACTACTTCAGTGCCTGTAAGTTTTGTTGGCCCTATTATTGTAGCCGTTTGATTTTTAACAGTTATATCTGCTCCCATTTGTACTAAATATGGAATATGCATAAATCTATTTTCCCAAATAGTTTCCATTACCTTTGATTTACCATTGCATTGTGTTAACAATACTGTAAGTGGTTGTTGTAAATCTGTAGGAAATCCTGGATAAACAAGCGTTTTTATATTAGTTGGACTATAATGTTCATTTTTTGAAACAATTACATAATCTGATCCTACTTTTAAATTTACTCCTATTTCTTTTAGTTTTAATAAAAGAGATTCTATATGTTTTGGTATTATATTATCTATTTTCAAATTATTTCCACATAATGCTCCTATAATAATATATGTACCTGCTTCTATTCTATCAGGAATAACTTCATGGAAACATTTATGAAGATGTTTTACACCTTCTATTTTTATAGTTGATGTTCCTGCTCCCGTAATTTTAGCCCCCATATTATTTAGAAAAGTAGCTACATTTACAATTTCTGGTTCTTTTGCAGCATTATCAATAATTGTTTTTCCATTTGCTTTGACTGCAGCTAACATAATATTGATAGTGGCACCAACTGAGGCTATATCTAAATATATATTTGCTCCATGTAGTTCTTCTGCTTCAACTGTATATTTATTACCTTCACTTTTTACTGTTGCTCCTAATGCCTCAAACCCTTTTAAATGCAAGTCTATTGGCCTTGCACCTATTGAGCATCCTCCAGGGAAATACATCACAGCTTTTTTATATTTTCCAAGAAGTGCACCCATAAAGTAATAAGAAGCTCTTAACTTTTTAGAAAAAGATTCTTTAATCTCTATATTTTGCATATGTTCTGGATTAATAACAATGCTTTCACTTGCTCTTTTTGTTTCTACATCTAAATAATTCAAAATATCGCATAAATTATCAGTATCAGAAATTTCAGGTACATTACATATTGTTACTTCTTCGTCACTAAGAATTGCTGCTGGAATTAAAGCAACAGAACTGTTTTTAGCTCCACTTATTCTTATAGTACCTGTAAGTTCATTACCTCCTACTATTTCTAAAATTTTCATAACTTCACCATCTTTACTATATTCTATTATTTTTTTATAAATCAGTCACTCTTTTTGTTTCAAATAGTGTTACCAACTCTTCTATTTTATCATCAAAATATACTTTCGTGCTAGTCATTATTTTTCTAGGATCATATATTGTTTTATTTTCATTGATATACTTCATTAAGCCTTTTTTCCACGCTATTTGAAGATCAGTATTAATATTAATTTTAGATATTCCAAAATGAATTAGTTTTTTAATATCTTTTTCGCAAATGCCACTTCCTCCATGGAGAACAAGTGGAATATCGGTATTATTACTAATATTTTGTAATAAATCAAAATTTAATTTTGGCTTTTCAATATATATACCATGCGCATTGCCTATGGCTGGTGCTAAAGCATCTATTTTTGTTTCATTACATAATCTTATACATTCATCTAAACTAGCATAATTTTCAATATTTTTGTTATTTCTTAAACTTCCTACTTCTGCTTCAACGCTTACATTTTTTGAGTGAGCATACTCAACTACTTCTTTTGTTATTCTGATATTCTTTGAAATATCGAACTGTGATGCATCAATCATTACAGATGTAAATCCTGCATCTATAGCGCTGATACAATCTTCTTTTGTACCATGATCAACATGTAGACAAACCGGTATAGTTATATTTAAACTCTTTATAAGAGATTCTACTAAAGATCTACACACACTCCATCCACCCATGTAACAAGCAGCATTGGCGCTTACACCTAAAATCACTGGTATTTGAAGATTTTCGCACTTTTCTAAAATAAATTTAGTCCATTCAAGATTATTAATATTAAAATGGGGTACAGCATAGTTATTTTTCTTTGCTTTCTTTAGCATATCAATAAAATTAACTAACATCTATATCACCTAAGATTATCGTAGTATAAACACTCAATTTTGTCAATAATACGTATTTATATCAATGTAAACATAATTTTATTTGTGATGTTTTGTTTTATACTTCTTTATGATATCTTTTACCAAAACATGGTATTCTACTTTGTCTTTTTTTGTTTCCTCACCGTCTAATAAGCATAGTGGTGGGAATAAAACGCACCAGAAATTTTCGCCTAATCCATCTCCTAGTGTAACTACAAGTGATTCATAATTCCCTGCTTTATATATTACATTTTTATATTCTTTTTGAGGAAAATAATTCATGCCATAGTTTATACTAAATTTTTGATTTGATTTTTCTGCTGTTAAGGTGTTTTTTACATTATTTTCAAATTTTAATAAGTTATTATTTAGGGTGTTTCTAGATGCTATAAGATTTGTTGATGTTTTTAGAGTATTACTAATTTCTTTTTCTAAATTGTTTTTTACTTTTAGTTTTAATTCTTGATCTTCTTTTGTATTACTGTTAGCTATTACTCTAAATCTTATTGATTCTGTTGGTATTATAACCTTATTTTTGTTTATATCTCTAATGACTTGAAGACTTGTAATTATTATTAATGCTATGAATATTTTTTTCATTAAAAAATCCACCTTTCATATATATTAAGTGGATTATTATTTTTTATATTCAGTTTTTGTAATAAAAATCATTCTATCTCTTCCTTGAAGATCTTTTTCTGTCTCTATATGCTGATGTCCTAAAAAATAGTTAGTCATATTTATAATACTAGGGGCCTGAAATCTTCCTATTTCAAATGCAATTAAGTATTCTTCATTTAAATGTTTATTTATATCTTTCATTATTTTCTTATAACAGTCAAGACCATCAGCACCTGCATACAAAGCAATATGTGGTTCATTTTCTTTTACTATATCTTCTATTTCTTCTTTATCCATTATGTATGGAGGATTACTAATAATTACATCATATCTATCTTGTACTTTTTCAAAAACATCACTTTCTATAAAATTAACTTCTACATTTAATGCTTTAGCATTCTTTTTAGCTACCTCCAAGGCTTCTTTTGAAATGTCAAGGAGAGTTACATCACTTTCTGGAATGTGTTTTTTTAAAGTAATGCCAATTACTCCACTACCACAACCAATATCTAATATTTTAATTCTTTTATTTGGAAACAACTTTTTTATTCTCAGAATTGTTTTTTCTACTAATTCCTCTGTTTCAAAACGTGGTATTAGTACATTTTCATTTACAATGAATAAATTTCCATAAAAGTTAACATTTCCCAATACATATTGAATAGGTTTGTTGTTTTTTAGTGCTTCTACTTCTTTTTTATATAAATTTTCTTTTTCTACGTCTACTTCTTCATTTAAATACAGCAATAATTCTAGAGGATTTTTTTCTAAAATGTTGGCAAGTAGTAGTTTGGCATGATCTTTATGTATTTTTGATTTACCATATACTAATAGCTCATCTACTGTCATTATTCTTCCCCTGCTAATTTTCTTTTCTGGTCTTCAGTGATTAATGCTTCTATAATATCATCAAGTTCTCCGTTAATAACTCTATCTAAGTTTTTAGTAGTATATCCTATTCTATGGTCGGTTACACGATTTTGTGGATAGTTATAAGTACGTATCTTTTCAGCTCTATCCCCTGTTCCTATTTTGCTCTTTCTAATATTACCATCTTCTTCTTCTTTTTTTCGTACTTCTAGTTCATAAAGTCGAGCTTTTAGCACTTTCATTGCTTGTTCCTTGTTTTGAATTTGACTTCTTTCATTTTGACATGTTACTACAGTATTTGTGGGTAAATGGGTAATTCTTACCGCTGAATCTGTTGTATTTACCCCTTGACCACCACATCCACTAGATCTATAAATATCAATTCTTAGATCTGATGGTTTAATTTCAATGTCTACTTCTTCTGCTTCTGGCATAACAAGAACAGTTGCTGTTGATGTTTGTAATCTTCCGTTTGATTCAGTGACAGGGACTCTTTGTACTCGGTGAGATCCGCTTTCATATTTAAATTTACTATAAGCGCCTTCTCCTTTAATCATAAATTCTATTTGACTAAATCCTCCTGCTTCACCATCAACAGAGTTATAGACTTCATATTTAAATCCTTGTTTTTCTGCATACCTTGTATACATTCTGAATAGATCTCCAGCAAAAATGTTTGCTTCATCTCCTCCTGCTGCTCCACGAATTTCTACTATAACGTTTTTGGAATCATTAGGGTCTTTAGGAATTAAAAGTATTTGTAATTCACTTTCTAATCTTTCTTTTTCCTCCTCTAACGCTTCTAGTTCTTCTTTTGCCATTTCTTCCATTTCTGGATCTTTTATCATTTCTTTTGTATCAACGATATCAGATAATACTTTTTTGTATTTTCTATAATGATTAACAACTTCTTCAATCTCACTTAGTTCTTTTGATAATGCAGTTGTTTTCTTAATATCATTTAATACTTCTGGTTTTGTTAGTTCTAATGATAAATCATTATATTTTTGTTCAATTGCATTTAAATGTTCTAACATAGAATCTCCTCACTTTTTAACTACCCTATTATAACATATTAGTTTATTTTTTAAAAGTATAATTAAAAGGAACTATTATTGTTCTAGTTCCAATTCATCTTCATCCATAACTACTAAATCTTTAAAGTCGTCATCTGTATCATCTGTATAATCATCGTCATTGTCAGAATAGTCATCTTCTATTTCATCTTCATCTATAATACCTTCTTCAGGTTCTTCCATTTCTATTATGTCGTCGTCATCCTCACTATTACCTGCTTTTATAACTTTATCTGATGTGTAACGACTTCTTAAATCCCAACATCCGTTTTCTAACATTATGAATCTTTTATCTGTTGATAAAGAGGTAAAATAGTCTCCTATTTTATTTTCAAATGTTTCTTCTGGTAGGTCTAGTAACTTGATTATTTTCTTAAATAAATCGCCTGTTTTGAGTGGCTTTTTACTTTCTTCTAGTATAAGATTGGTAATATCTTTATTTGATAAAAGTTCTAATTCTTCTTTTTTCATTTTTTTTACTGTCATATTGTCCTCCGCTTAAGGTATTATATGTTTGTTTTTGATACTTATTTCCCTTAATTACAAATATCAGTATACTTTATACCATATATTCTAATGATATGCAATATATATATTATATTTTTTACATTTTTTCTGGAATGCTTAATCCTAATGTATCTAGTAATAATGTATTAACACTATATACCGTTTTTGTTAAAATTAACCATGATTCTCTTAATTGTGAATCTTCTTCTAGCAATACTTTGTTGTCAGCATAAAACTTATTATATTTACTAGTTAATGTATATAAATACTCAGCTATTTCATTTAGAGATTTAATCTCATACGATTTAGTAAGGACTTTAGGAAGCCTTAGCAGTGTTAAAACAATATCTCTATCTGTTTCATTTTTTATTTTATAATATGTTTTAGCGTTTGCTTCTTTTCCTTTATTTAATAAAGAACGCATTCTTATTGTTGAATATAACAGATATGGAGCTGTTTTTCCTTCTATATCTGAAAATTTTTCTAGATTAAAAATGTAATCTGTTGCCCTAAATGGTAAAAAATCTGCATATTTTAGTGTTGCACTTGCTATTATGTTAATTGTTTCTTCAACTTTATCTGGTTTTACAATATCATAATTGATTCTTTTTCTTGTTTCTTCTTTAACTAGCTCTAAAAGATTTTTTAAGGACATTACACCACCATCACGAGTTTTAAATGGTTTCCCATCTGGTCCATTTACTGTACCAAATCCCATATATTCTAATTTTACTTTAGCATCTACTAATTCTGCTTTTCTTGCTGCTCTAAATACTTGGTCAAAATGGAGTTTTTGTCTTAAATCTACACAATACCATATTTCATCAGGATTAAATTTCTTTCTTCTTTCTAAAATTGTTGCTAAATCTGTTGTTTGATATGAGGCTGTATTATTTGATTTTAATAATAGAAGTGGCGGCATAGGTGCATTATCATCTTCTTCTTTTACATCAACTATTAAGGCCCCTTCACTTTCCTTTATTAAGTTTTTTTGTTTGAATATTTCTAATAGTTCAGGAATGTATTCAGCACCGTCACTCTCTCCTTCCCATAATTCAAATTCCACATTAAGTTCTTTGTATATCTCTTTTATATCAGCTTTTGAAATTTCTACTACCTTTTTCCAAACATCATAGTATCCTCTTTCATGATTTTGAATTTTAGAAGTTACATCTCTTGCTTCTTCTAGGTAAGCCTCATCCTCTTTTGCTTTACTACTAGCATAAGGATATATCTTTTCTAAATCGCTGTTTGTTATTGGTAATTCCACTTCATCTAAGTTTCCTGTAAAATTTTCATCAAAGAATTTTAAATCTGGGTACCTTTTTTTTATTTCTAGAACAACCAATCCTAATGGTCTTCCATAATCACCTAAATGAGCATCTCCCAATATGTCTTGCCCTAGTAGTTTTGCTAAACGTTTTAATGCCTCACCAATATTAGCGCTTCTTAAATGCCCTACATGTAGACTTTTAGCAACATTTGCTCCTCCATAGTCTATAATTATTTTTTTGTGGTTTTCTTTATCAATATTTGTTCTTATGTCATTATTAATTAAATTAACAGTATTTATTAAAAACTCATCAGATAAACTAATATTAATAAATCCAGGTCCAGCTATATTAATGTTTGTAAATGACGTGTCTTTTTTTAGTTCTTCTGCTATCTTATTTGCAATAGAAATTGGGGATTCATGATATATTTTAGAAAGTTTCATAGCGTCATTTAATTGATAATCTCCTAAATCAGGTCGTGATGATGGTTCTAAAATAACAGAGTCTAGATCATAACCTGATGTTGCTACTATTTTTTTTACTTTTTGTTCTAATTCTTTAATTATACTCATATTAATCTTCCTTTTCTATTTTATAAATAAATTTAGTATTATTCATTTCATATACTACAACTATTCTGTTATCATCATGTATTATGTCTTCTGTATATATTTCTATATTTATAACATTATTTAATTCTTTTATGTATATATTATTAATGGTCTTCTCTTTTAGTTTAAATTTAAACTCTAGATTCATTTCTTCATTATCTCTTTTTAAAACATTATTCTTATAGTCAAATATTACATTAGTTTTATTTGGTTCTTTATAAAAATATAAATTTTTTTCAGTGTCTTGATTAATGGTTACTCTATATTCTTCTTTTTTACCATTACTTTCAATTGAGACTAGATAGTTTTCATATGTCATAATATGTCACCTCGTCGTTTTCCTATTTGTGATTATATCATAACTTATCTATTTTTGATACATATTTTGTTTCTTTTAGAAGATACTAATTTTAGGTTGGTGAGATAATGAAATTTAAAAAATTTGTTATTAGATCTTTTATTTTTATTTTTATTATAATTATATTAGGAGTTGGTGCTGCATATTTGTATGCAAAATTAATGCCAAAACTTGAAATAAATGTAATGAATAATTTAGTCTTGTATGACAATAATAATAATGTATTTTTTAGAGGGCGTGATCAAAAAGAGTGGGTTGGTTTAGATGAAATTTCCCCCTATGTTATTGATGCTACTATATCTACTGAAGACAAAAATTTCTATAAACACAAAGGCTTTGACTTTGCCAGAATAATAAAAGCAGGGTATATAAATCTTAAAAATCGGAAAACCAAGCAGGGGGCTTCTACTATTACTCAACAATATGCTAAAAACCTGTTTTTAGATTTTGATAAAACATGGAAAAGAAAGTGGGAAGAAGCATTATATACAATAAGATTGGAAGCCACATATAAAAAAGATCAAATTTTAGAAGGTTATTTAAATACTATAAATTATGGGCATGGTGTGTATGGGATTGAAAATGCTAGTAATTTTTACTTTAATAAAAGTGCAAAAGATTTAGATTTGGCTGAAGCTACAATGCTAGTAGGAATCCCTAAATCACCTAGTAATTATTCTCCATTAGTGAATGCTAATTTAGCAAAAGAAAGGCAAAAAGATATATTAACTTCTATGGTTAATAACAAAAAAATTACTAAAAAAGAAATGAATGAAGCATTAAATAAAGAGTTAAGTTATTATGGACAAAAGGATTCAAATAATTTGAGTACTGTAATGTATTATCAGGATGCGGTTCTTTCAGAACTTAAAACTATTAAAAACATACCAAATTCATACATAAAAACTAAAGGGATCAAAATTTATACAAATTTGGATATAAATGCTCAAACTAATTTGGAGAAGGCTATAAAAGAGGAGTTGCCAACAGATTCATCTATTCAAGTTGCAAGTGTTATGATGAAGCCTGAAAATGGTCGTATAATTGCTCTTGTTGGTGGAAAAGACTATAATTTTTCTCAATATAATAGGGCAGTAAGTGCTAAAAGGCAAGTTGGCTCTACTATGAAACCATATTTATATTATGCTGCTTTAGAAAATGGTTTTACTGCTAGTAGTGCCTTTACAAGCGAAGAAACTACTTTTACCTTTTCCGAAAAAGAGGACTATAGCCCAAAGAATTATAATAATAAGTATGCAAATAAACCTATATCTATGGCTACTGCCATTGCTTATTCTGACAATATTTATGCGGTTAAAACTAACTTGTTTTTAGGCAGTGATGCTATGATTAATGTAGTGAAGAGGGTAGGTATTAAAGAAGAAATGCCCGATGTTGCGTCCTTACCACTTGGAACTAAAGAAATTAATATTATTGATATGACTAGGGGTTATGCTGCATTTGCTAACCTTGGCAATAAAGTTAACCCACATCTAATACAGAGGGTAGAAGATAATGATGGAAATGTTTTATATGAAGCAAGTGATGATACTGAACCGGTTTTAAATAAGAGTTTTACTTTTATCCTTAATAATCTTTTAACATCTACTTATGACCCTTTATATATAGATTATAATTATCCAACAGCAATATCTCTTGCATCAAAATTAAAACACACTTATGGTTTAAAAAGTGGTACTACTGAAAGCGACAACTGGCATATTGGTTTTAATAGTGACATTATTACTTCTGTTTGGATAGGGTATGACAATAATCAAACTTTAAAAACAACAGAATATAAGTATGGACAAAATATTTGGTTTAAGGCAACGGAAGCATACGAAGAGGGGAAAGAAGATAGTTGGTATGAAAAGCCTAAAAATGTGTCAGCAGTATTAGTTGATCCAATATCTGGTAAAGCAGTAGGGGAGAATGCTACTTTAAAGAAAATGGTTTATTTTATCAAAGGTTCTGAGCCTAATTCTGTTCAAGAAGTTTTTGATGAAGAAATAGAATCTGTTAAAAAGAGTTAATTTAAATGGATAGTGGAGCTTGAATACTTATTCTTATTTTGATATACTTATTATGATAGAGGTGGTAGTATGACGTATCTAATTATAGCTCTTATTGTAATAATTATAATAACTGTTTTAGTATTAATGTTTATTTCATCTAAAAATAAATTTACATTTTTGAATATTAAAATAAATGAAGCCGATAGTAATATTAATTTATTTTTACAAAAAAAAGCAGTTGGTTTGGATAATATTATTAAAGAAATTCAGCAAAAGAAAAAAGATGATGGTCGATTTGATGATTATATAGCTGAAGTTGATAAACAAAAAGATAATTATCAATTACATTCTTTACTAAGTAAATACTATGCTAAAGTTACTAAAATATTGTTTGATAATGAATCTTTAGCCAAAGATTCAGAAATAATAAAATATTTAACTGATTTAAAAGCTAATGAAGAAGATTTAATAGGATCTATTAAGTTTTATAATGATACTGTTGTTGATTATAATGGATTAATAAATGTTTTTCCTCATAAACTTTTTGCTAAAATATTGGGAAATAGTGAAATTGAATTTTATAACAATGAAAAAGAGGAGTTGTTTGATATATTAAAATAAGTAGGTTTTGAACCTACTTTTATATTTGCCAATTTATTGGCTTTATTCCATGTGAAATTAAGAACTCATTTGTTTTTGAAAAAGGTCTACTTCCGAAGAATCCATTATATGCCGAAAATGGAGATGGGTGAGGGGACTCTATAATATAATGAATAGGATTAGTTATTAATTTCTTTTTATTTTTGGCATAATTTCCCCATAAGATGAATACTACTGGCGTTGTTTTTTTATTAATGATTTTAATAACTTCATCTGTAAATCGCTCCCAACCTATATTTTGATGAGATGCTGGTTTTTTTCTTTCAACTGTCAATACCGCATTTAAAAGTAATACTCCCTCATTTGCCCATGGAATGAGAGAATTATTATTAGAAATTTTAATATTTAAATCTGTTTCTAACTCCTTAAAGATATTTTGCAAAGATGGAGGTCTTACTACTGTATTTTTTACTGAGAAGGATAATCCCTCAGCTTGATTATCTCCATGGTATGGATCTTGACCTAAAATAACCACTTTTAAATCCTCATATTTAGTAAATCTAAAAGCATTAAAGATTTCATTTTGTGGTGGAAAGCAAATCTTTTCCTTATATTCTTTCTTTATGTATTCTATAATTTGTTTAAAATAATCTTTTTTAAATTCTTCTTTTAAATATTGATCCCAGCTGTTTCCTATCATAACAGTCACCTCTATTTATGATAACTTTCGTTATTATTAATTTTAAATGAACGGTAAATTTGCTCTAGCAATATTATTCTAAATAATTGGTGAGGAAAAGTCATTTTAGAAAATGATAAATGGTAAGAGGCAAGACTTTTTATCTCATCACTTAGACCATAACTCCCGCCGATAACAAAGGTAATATTACTATTATATATAAGTGTATTTTCTAATAGATGAGCAAGAGTTTCTGAAGAGATTTCTTTTCCATTTATTTCTAAAGTAATAATGTAGTCTTTTGGACTTAAATATTTCTTTATCTTTTCGCCCTCTAGTCTTATAGCCTTAGTAATATCATCTATTCCTTCATCCATAAGTTCAATTATTTCTAATTTAGTATATTTTTCTAAACGCTTTTTATATTCATTAATTGCCTCTGTAAAATAGTTCTCTTTTATTTTTCCTACACAAATTATTTTAATCATTCTATACCTCTATTAATTTACTTTCTTCACTTTGTCTAGCTATTGATATATCTATTTCTTTATTTTTTAAAGCCTCAGAAGTTGTAGAGTAAGCCAATTCTTCAGTATTATTTTTTTCACTAAGATGTGCTAATATAACATACTTGGTGGCATCACCAGTTACTTCTTTCAGGTAGCTGGCTGTTGTTCTATTTGATAGATGACCATAATCACTTATTACTCTTTGCTTTAAAAATGGAGGATAAGGACCATTCATTAACATTTCCTCATCATGATTACTTTCAATTAAGTAAAGACTTTTATTTGTTATTTTTTTCAATACTTTTCTGTTTAAATAACCAGTATCTGTAATGTATACTAGGCTTTTATTTTCATATGTAATAATATATCCTACAGAGCAAGCTACATCATGAGATGTATGTATTAACTCTATTTCTACATTTTTTATCTTATTTTTTTCTTTAAGATATACAACTTTATTG
Organism: Bacilli bacterium; assembly: GCA_017525855.1. Next base: position 11,729 of record JAFXSE010000004.1, on the reverse strand, counting down.
GGTGGAACTATATTTGAAAGTTCATCATACATTTTTTCTGGAATTAGCACTTTTAAGCTTGTGTTTTTTATAAGGCTTGCTAAGCCTTTTATGTGGTCTTGGTGACTATGGGTAATTAATATAGCTGTTATGTCTTCAATTGAAATATTATCTTTTTTCAATTTTTCTTTTAGGGAAAGAAAGGAAATTCCTGCATCAATTAGTAGTTTTATATCACCACACATTACAACTGAGGAATTTCCTTTTGAGCCACTAGCTAGTGTTTTAAATTTCATATCAGAATATACCTGCTGGATTTAAAGCACGTCCTCCATAATAAGGGAATCCAGCCCAAAAACCAAAATGTAAATGTGTTCCTGTTGCTGCTCCTGTATGTCCCATTCCACCAATTACTTGACCCTTTGTTACATTTTGACCTTCTGTTACATATCTACATCCAGGACAAAGGTGTGCATAGATTGTATAATAACCATTATGGTGGTCAATAATAATATATTCTCCATTATCTCCATATCCACCAGCATAACCACCTGGTTTCTTTTTAGATGCAACTACTGTTCCTGCTTGTGAGGCAAATATATTTGAGCCATAACCACATCCTGCTATATCCATACCATCGTGAAGCGCTCCCCAACGGTAACCAAATCCACTTGAAACAGAAGAACAAGATGCTGGCCATCCCCATTCTCCAGCTGTTACTATTAGATTACCATATTTACCTCCGGTGTAATCATAATTAGATTGTTTACCACCTTTGATTAGTATTTCATTAACCACTGGTTTTATTTCTTCAGTATTTACAGTTACAATGTTTGTAGTTTCTCCATTTATTTTTCTAATTTTTTGAGTAACTTTATTAATACCATTTACACCTGCTTGTTCTACATGTTCATAACCTACTAATTTGGTATTATCATATCTTGTTTCAGTTGAATACTTTTTCTCTTCTAATGCCACTTCTTCATTTTCTTGAACTATATTAAACTGTGGATTTAAAATACCTATATTTACTTCTTCTCCTTCGTATAGTAGAGAATTTTCATTTTTAAACTTAGTATTAATTAATAAAAATTCGTCTGTAGACATTTTATTATTATAGGCAACTGTTGAGATAGTGTCTCCTGATTTTACTATATATTTTTCATTAGCATTTGAAGTTCCAAATAATAAATATGTTGTTAATTCTTCTGTACTTAGATATATCTTTTTACTTGCTGGTACATTTGTTTTTTTAATTTTAATTTCATTTTCAATGTATATTTTTTCAATTATTTTTCCTGTATCAACTATTTCTTGTGTTTTATTAGATTCATAAGTATTATAATCTTCATTACTAATAAAGGAGCGTACTGTTTTATCCACAGAATCTGTGAATACTTTTTTATCTAAGACATAAATAGTTTGAGTTTCATTAGCCTTTTTTTCAACAGTTGAGCTTGTATCTTTTATAGCTTTAATAGTTATTGCATATCCTTTGATTGTAAAATCACTTTTATCTTTTATCATTTCATATATTTCACTAGTAGAATATATTTTTTCGTTGTATGTTATTTCTTTTTGAATATGCAAATCATCTGGAGCATATATTTTATCAACATTATATTTTTTCTTTAATGTTTCCTGTTCTTTATCGATATATTTTTCTAAGGATTGTTTTGATTTAATTAGTCCTAATGGTTGTCCTCCCAAATATACTCTATAAACTGTTTGAGGAGTTGCATTAAAACTTTTTGCTCCCATTGAAATTATAGTCAATGTTATTATTAATATTATGATTGATATTTTTTTTATACTTTTCATAATTATCCCTCTTTGTCTTCTTTTCTTAAATTTAAGAACGTACTAGTGTTTTTCTTAAATAATAATTCAATAGTGGCTGTTGGTCCATTACGGTGTTTTCCAATAATTAGCTCAGTAATACCTGTACTATCTTCTTTTCTTGCTTCCTTGTTGTAGTAGTCATCTCTATATAAAAATGAAACTATGTCAGCATCCTGTTCAATAGATCCAGATTCACGAAGATCGCTCATTAATGGTCTTTTATCCTCACGACTTTCAACAGCACGTGATAATTGAGCTAAAGCGATAACTGGCACATGTAATTCCATAGCCATTGTTTTTAAAGCTCTTGATACATCGGAAACTTCTTGTTGTCTATTAGTACCATAATTTTTTCCGCCTGAAACTAATTGTAAGTAGTCGATTATTACTAATCCTAAACCCTTTTCTGAACTGGCTAGTCTACGACATTTTGCTCTTATTTCTCCTACTGTAATACCAGGTGTATCATCCATAAACATATTAGTATCTTCTAATTGGCTAACTGCCTCATTTACTCTTTTCCAATCTTCGTTCATAAGGCGACCTGTTTGTAGTTTATATCCCTCAATTTGACCAAGGGAGGAAATAATACGTGTTGCAAGCTGCTCTGCTCCCATTTCCAAGTTAAATAGGGCAACTGTTTTGCCTGAATTAATAGCTACATTGGTAGCTAAATTTAAGGCAAATGCTGTTTTTCCCATGGCAGGTCGTGCTGCTACTATTATTAATTGATTTTCATGAAGTCCTGCTGTCAATTTATCTAAATCATACCATCCAGTAGCAAGTCCTGTTACTTCTCCCTTAGATTCTGCTAATTGTTCAAGGTTAGCCTCGGTTCTTGCCATTACTTCTTGAATGGTTTTAAACTCTGTTGATTTTCTATTCTTAACAATATTTAATATTTTTCTTTCTGCATTATCTATAGTTTCATTAACATCATCGCTTGCTTCATAGCCTTCCGTTGCTATAGAAGTAGCGGTCTCTATTAAGCTTCTAAGAAGTGCGCTTTCTTCAACACCTTTTATATAGTAATCTATATTAGTAGCTGTTGGCACAAAGTTTAAAATATCTGTTAAATATTCAACGCCTCCTACTTCAGCAAGTTGTTTTTGGTTTTGTAATTCGCTAGTTAGTGTTGTTAAATCTAGCGGAATCTTTTTTTCATATAATTTATGAATTGATGAAAATATTTTACCATTTTTTTCATCATAAAACTTATCTGCTGATAAGGTATCACATGCTTTCTCTAAGGCATATTTAGATAGGAAACATGCACCTAAAACCGATTTTTCAGCTTCTAAATTGTTTGGCATAGTTCTAAGTGCCATATTATCACCTCTATTTTACAACGTGAATTTTTACCTTTGCTACTATTTTCTGATATAGTTCTATTTGAACATAGTGAAAGCCTAAGCTTGCTACTTGGTTTTCTATTATAATCTTATTTTTATCAATTTTGTAGCCTTTTTTAAGAAGTTCTTCTTTTATTTGTTTTACACTTATACTTCCAAACACGCGATCACCTTCACCTGTTCTGACTTTAAAAGTAAGTGTTTCTTTTTCTAATTTTTGTTTTAGTTCTTGTGCTTCTTGAGTTAATCTATCATGTTCTTCTTTTTCATTTTTCTTTTCTCTTTCAAGATTCTTCATATTTCTATCATTTACTGGTATAGCATAACCATTTTTTATTAAAAAGTTTTCTGCATAACCATCTTTAACAGTCTTTATTTCACCTTTTTTACCTTGTTTTTTTAGATCTTTGATAAATATTACTTGCATTTTTATTCCTCCTCTTTAATTAGGATTTTCTATCTATAACTTCTCATTCTTTTAATTTCTAATTTTGTGAATTATTATGGCAATTTATGCCTCTTCATATAAAGCTATTACTATTATACAGTATTTTCTTATATTTTTAAAGTTTAATAATTAATCATCGGTAAAAAACAACAAAGTTATTAAATATATTTTATATTTTATAAAACTAGATAGTAAAAAATAAAAAAAATAGGAATTTTCCTATTTTGTATATGGTAACAAAGCGATTGCACGAGCTCTTTTGATTTCTCTTGCAATTGTTCTTTGATGTTTAGCACATGTACCAGTAATTCTTTTAGAAACAATTTTACCTTTTTCATTTATATATCTTTTTAATGTTTCTGGGTCTTTATAATCAACTGTTTTTCCAGCACATAGCATACATACTTTTTTTCTTTTACGATAAAACTCTGCCATTATGTTTAATCCTCCTTTTTAAAATGGTAATTCATCATCACTAATTTCAATGCTTGATCCAAAATCTGCGAAAGGATTACTGTCTACAGCTGTAGTTTTAGGTTCACTATCACCAAAATCATAAGGAGTTGGGCCTTGTTCTTGTTGTGTTGATGATTGGTTATCTGTTGAATTCTGGCTTGAACCTTTTGTTCCTAAAAATTCTACATTATCAGCAACTACTTCTGTAATATATCTTTTATTACCATTTTGATCATCATAAGTTCTTGTTTGAAGACGACCATCTATGGCAACTTGACTTCCTTGTGTTAAATAATTCTTAACATTTTCAGCTTGTTTACGCCATACAACAATATTAATAAAATCTGCTTCTCTTTCTCCTGATTGATTAGTAAAGTTTCTGTTAACAGCTAGAGAAAAAGTGGCAACAGCTGTATTATTTCCTGTATATCTTAGTTCTGGATTTCTTGTTAGACGACCTATTAAAAATACTTTATTCATATTCATTACCTCACTATTAGTCTTCTACTTTTACAATTAAATGACGAAGTAAATTTTCATTAATTCCTGATACACGATCAAATTCTTTTACTGCTTCGCTATCAGATTCAACTACATATAGAAAATAATATCCTGTTTTCATTTTATTAATTTCATATGCTAATTCTTTTTGTCCCATAGCTTTTTCTTCTAGTATTTTTGATCCTTTATCAGTTAAAACCTTTTTCATGCTTTCTGCTGTTTTTTTGATTTCAGCTTCTTCCATGTCTGATTTTACGATAAACATAATTTCATACTTATTCATATTTGCACCTCCTCTTGGACATAAGGCCTTATCACTTGGATAAAGCAAGGAGTATTTGTTAATACTCGCATGTATTATATCATAACTTTTATATTTGTAAAATAGTTTTTGTGTTTTTCGTGTTTTTTATTATTAATTATACGTTAAATCTGAATAAACAAATATCCCCATCTTGCATTAAATAATCTTTTCCTTCAAGACGTGCTCTTCCTGCTTCTTTTACTTTTAGTTCGCTTCCATATTTAATTAAATCCTCATAACTCATAACTTCAGCTTTAATAAATCCTTTTTCGAAATCTGTATGAATGATACCTGCACATTTTTTAGCGTTCATTCCTTTTTTGAAGGTCCATGCACGAACTTCATCTTTTCCAACTGTGAAATACGTTGCTAAACCTAATAGTTCATAAGTTGCTTTTATTAATTTATCTAAACCGCTTGCTTCTATTCCAAGGCCTTCTAGCATTTCTTTTTTATCTATATCATCTAGTTCACTTAGTTCTTCTTCTACTTTTGCGCATAGTGTTACAACCGGCGCATTTTCTTTTGTTGCATATTCTTTCACTTGTTTAACATAGTCATTATCGTCTGTAAGGTTATCTTCAGAAACATTAGCTAAATATATAATTGGCTTTATAGTTAAAAAACTATAGCTTTTTAATAATTGTTTATCTTCTTCAGTATAGTCTACTAATCGAAGTGGAATATTTTTTTCTAGTGCATCTTTTGCTTTTTCCAAAAGTTCTACTTCTTTTAAATCTTCCTTGTTTTTAGTAGTTCTTGCTTTCTTGCTAACACGTTCTAATCTGTTGTTAATAATATCTAAATCTGCTATAGCAAGTTCTAAATTGATAGTTTCAATATCTCTTATTGGATCAATATTGCCATCTACATGGATTATTTTTCCTCCATCAAAGCACCTAACGACTTCACAGATAGCATCAGTTTCTCTTATGTGTGATAAAAATTTATTACCAAGACCTTCACCCTGAGAAGCTCCCTTTACTAATCCTGCTATATCAGTAAATTCATATGCTGTTGGTATTAGTCTTGTTGGATTATACATTTCATTTAGCTTATCTATTCTTTCATCTGGAACTGTAACTACGCCTACATTTGGTTCTATTGTAGCAAATGGATAATTCTCTGCTAAAATATGCTTTTTTGTTATAGCATTAAACAATGTTGACTTTCCCACGTTAGGAAGTCCTACAATACCTGCTGTTAAACTCATATATATACCTCATTTCTTCTTTTGTATTATATCATTAAAATATCTGTATCTCAATATTATTTTATACAAGAAAAAACACCCAAATAGGTGTTATATCGTTGGTCTAACATGTGGTCCTATGCCAAATCCAGTAATATACCATAATCCAATGATTAAAATCCATACTACTAGCATTATTGAAAAGTAGGGCATTAGAAATTTTAAAGATTGTCTTATTGTAATAGGCCTTTCCTTATTTTGATTATATATATTTAAGTATCCTAAATATATAGCAAAGAAGGCCATAAGTGGTGTTATTCCACATGTCATTGAGTGTCCTACACGCATTACTATTTGGGCATATGGGGCGGAGATATTATTCTGCATGAATGTAGGTACAATAACTGGAGATAATATCATCCATTTTGTTGTCATACTTGTATTAAATAAACCTGCTAATCCAACTAATAGGGTAGTTATAACTATTAATATTATTCCATCCAATTGTAAATTACTTAATAAATTAGCAATCCATCCAAGTATTACTATACTAATATTTGATTGCTTCCAGAAAGCCAAAAATTGAGAAAAAATGAAGATTAATAATATTACCATACTTATGTCATGAAAAGTATCTCTTGTTTTTTCTATTAACTCTTTATCATTTTTAATACTTCTTGCTCCTATTCCATATGCAAGACCTGTTAATATAAACAAAATAGCAACCATAAATGAAAACCCATCTTGAAAATATGAGTTATCTCCAAATAGTTGAGTTAAATATATTTTTTCATCCATATCTAGTAATAATCCTGAACCAGGTAAATCTGGTATTATCATATATGCAAATAATAATATTACTAATATTGCTGTTACTGTAGCATATTTCAAACCTCTCTTACTGTTTTTTTCATATGCTATTTTCTTTTGCTCTTCTTCTTCAATATCACTAAGTAGTAGTTCACTTGTCTGTAGTGTTTTACCTGTAACTTTATCATATCTACGATATTTAGGAAGGCGAGGGGATACTAATTTTTCAATAATTGGTGTACCAATGAATGGCAAAATTATAGTTATTGCTATTATAAAGAACAAATTAGAGGTTAAACTAATATGTGCTGTTGAATCTATTAGGCGTGCTGCTGTTGTTGTATATGGAATCAAAGCTACTTCTTGTGAACCTACAAAAACTGTTACTCCATAACCAAAGGCAACGCCACAGAAAGCTGTTACTATTCCTAAAAGAGGATTTCTTCCTTCTTTTTCATATAGTATAGCTGCCAAAGGTATTAGTATTGCATATCCAACTTCATTAACTATTGAAGATATAATTCCTAGAAATAGTATTAAAAATGTTAATTGGTTTTTAGACATTTTTCTGATATATTTTGTGGCAACTACTTCAATTAGACCAGTTGCATTTGCTATACTTATTCCTATTAGCGATACTAATAGCATGCATAAAGGACTGAATCCCATAAAATTCTTTACTGTATTACTTATTAAATACTTTAAGTTATCATAACTAAATAAATTTTCAACTACCACAAGCCTTGATACTAAATCAGTACCTGTTGAATTTGCTGTGCTATAAGTTGTTTGCATTTCAAAAGATGATAAAATTAGACTTAGTATCATTATAATTAATATTCCAAATAGGAATACTGTTATTGGATGAAAATAGAATTTTTTTAGTTTTAACTTTCTTTTTTCTGGCATTTTACTCACCATCCGTTACTATTTTCTTAATCTTTTTATTTAAGTCAATTCTCGGGATAAATAGACTTCTGCCGCAAGTTGTACATTTTATTTTAATGTCAGCTCCTAGTCTAATTATTTCCCATTCGTATCCACCACATGGATGTTTCTTCTTTAATAAAATTTTGTCACCTAAGGTGTATTCTTTTGTTTCCATTTTTTCACCTCTTTTAAGGTTATTTATCTAAATTCATTATTTCTAAAAGACGATTTAAATCATTAGAGTTAGTAAAAGATATTTCTAGTTTATTATTCTTAATTTTTACTTTTGTTCCTAGTTTGTCACTGATTGAATCTTCTAAGTATGCATAAACATTTTCTTTTTTTTCTTTTGTTTTTGTGATTTTGTTCTTTCTGGCATAGTCTTCAGGAGATGAAGTAATATGTTCTAGTTCTCTTACACTAATACCTTCAGTTATAATCCTGTCTGTTAACTCTTTAATTTTATAGTTATCTTCTAATTTACTTAATACTTTAGCATGTCCTGCTGTTATTTTATGTTCATTTATTAATTTTTGTGTTTCAGCAGGTAATTTTAATAAACCTAAAGTATTAGTAATATATGATCTGCTTTTTCCTACTTTTTTAGCTAATTCTTCTTGAGTTAGATTTAGAGTTTCTCCAATTTTTTTATAAGCATTTGCTTCTTCGATACAAGTTAAGTCTTCTCTTTGTAAATTTTCAAGAAGTGCTATTTCCATCATTTCTTCATCGTTAAAATCACGAACAATCGCTGGTATTTCTTCTAATCCTGCTAAGAGTGATGCTTTAACACGTCTTTCTCCAGCTATTATGTCATAACCTTTAATACTTGGTTTAATTATTATTGGTTGAAACACACCATGTTCTTTAATAGATGACGCTAACTCTTGAAGTGCATCTTCATCAAATATTTTTCTCGGTTGATATGGATTGCTTCTTAACTCTGATAGTTTTACTTTGATTATTTCATCTTTTGGGGTAGATTTTATAATTTTTTCTTCTACTTTAGAAAAATCCAATGGTTCACTATTGAATAGTTCTTCTAATCCTTTTCCAAGTGCTTTTCTTGGGATGTTACTATTTTCCATTTCTTTCAATCACTTCCTTAGCTAAATTTAAATAAGCTGCAGATCCTCTACTTTTAGGATCATAAGCTATTATTGGTTCCCCATGGGATGGTGCTTCCGTTAATCTAATTAATCTTGGGATAATTGTATTATATACTTTTTCTTTAAAAAACTTTCTAATATCATCTACTACTTCTATACCTAGATTTGTTCTAGAATCAAGCATTGTTAGTAGTACGCCTTCAATTTCCAAGCTAGGGTTTAATGTTTTTTGTGCAAGCATTATAGTATTTAATAATTGCATAATTCCTTCTAATGCAAAAAACTCACATTGAACTGGTATAATAACTGAATCTGATGCTGTTAAGGCATTTGTTGTTATTAATCCTAGTGAAGGTGGGCAATCTATTATAATATAATCAAAGTTATCTTTTAATCTATCTAAATGCTTTTTTAATTGCGCTCCTTTTGTAAACCCCGGATTGCTTTGCCCTTTTTCTATTAATTCTATATCTAAACCTGCTAAATTTATAGTAGCTGGCATAACATATAATTTAGAATACTTTGTTTTTATAATTGCTTCTTCTAATTGGCACTTTTCAGTTAAGACATCATAAATACTTTTATCAATATCAGCCTTATTTATTCCAACACCAGTAGTCGTATTACCTTGTGGGTCTAAATCAATTAATAGTACCTTTTTATTTAATACTGCTAATGATGCAGAAAGATTTATACTTGTTGTTGTTTTTCCTACTCCACCTTTTTGATTTACTAATGAAATAATCTTTCCCATCTTAATCACCTTTCTATTTTTCTCACATTTCTTATTGTATCAAAAATTACGTTCTTTGGAAACTAAATATCAAAAAAAGTTGATATATTTCAACCTTTTAATTATTTTTATCTATTCTGATAACTATTTGGTACTGATTCTCAAAATCTATTTCATCAGTATCTATTTTAGCTCCGCTTTTTTCTAACAATTGAATTGTTTCTCTTATTTTTTGTACCATTTGTTGAGTGTTGTAATCTTTCTGTTTTTCTTTTGGTTTGATGTTAAATGTATCTTCAATTAGGGCCATTCCTAAAGATTTTTCTTGTTTTTGAGGTGCTGATTTTGGTTTATTATCTTGGAATAAAGAGCTTTTATTATTCATATTTAATATGTCTGCTTGACTTTGTTTTACTGGTTGATTATCCATATTTTGAAATTTTTCAAGTGGATTATCATAATTTTTAATTACGGCATTTGCATTTGTTGTAGTATCAGGTAATTGTACAGACATTAATTCTGGGCCTTGGAAATATTCTTCTTTGTTTAATTTGTTGTTATCTTCTTCATTTTTTATAGCATCCATTACTACAGTAAAGCCATTATTTTCAGTTGTTTGAGGTTTTATATTTAATAAGCTGTCTAAATCGTTAGATATTTTTGTTTTTTCTTCTGATTCAGTAGGTTGTTTTTGGCTATCAAAAATTTGATTTATATCCTTGGTGTCAGTTTTAATTTTATCAATATCAAATGTTTGATTAGCTGATATCTCCTGTGAATTAAATTGCTGAATGTTTTTGTTTTCATTATCTAATTCATCATCATCTATATTTCCATAATTAATAACCTCATTTTTATCCTCTTTTGCCATTTCCATTAAAGTTGGTTTAGTTGCTGGTTGTGGAACTACTGTAAAATTGTTAGACGGATTTAGAATAAACTCTGATTGATTACTTTTAATACTGTTATTATTTGTTATAAGTTCATTTTGCATTATATTTTTTTCACCTTCTTGATTTGAAGTAGATACGCCATTTATTTTCTTTATTTCTTCTTCCAAATTTCTTACGCTCATTTTTTCTGTTATTATTCTATTTAGCATTTTTCTTTGGTCTTCTGGATTAGATAAATTTAAAAGAGTTCTGGCATGCCTTTCTGAAATTTCTTCTTTTAATAAAGCTATTTGAATATCGTCAGGTAACGCTAGTAACCTTAACTTGTTTGCAACGGCTGATTGACTTTTTCCCATCGTTTTTGCTAGTTGTTCTTGAGTCATTTGATCTAATTCTAATATTTTTTGATAAGTTCTAGCTTCTTCTATTGGGTTTAAGTTTTTTCTTTGCAAGTTTTCTAGAAGAGCTACTTTTGCAGCTTCCTTATCATCTAAATTATTTACTATTGCAGGAATTTTAGTCATACCAGCTAATGCTGAAGCTTTATATCTTCGTTCTCCAGCTATAATTTCATATTTATTATTTACTTGTCTTACAATGATTGGTTGTATTACACCATGTTCTTTAATAGAAGCTGCCAATTCTTTTAATGCGCGCTCATCAAATACTTCTCTTGGTTGGAAACGATTAGGTATAATATCATCTAAATGTAGTTGTACTACTTCTTGTCCTGACTGCATAATAAACCCTTCTTTCTATTCTTAATGATTCTTTCCTATTTTATATTATATCACTCATTCTTTTTTATGACAAGAAAAGAAATATATATAAAATAAAAACGGCATTTTATTGCCATTTTTATTCTCTTTATTAGTTTTCTACAATTTCTCCACCATTAGTAACACCAGATGGCTTTTCAGAAACTATATTACCACTTTTATCCATTATAACTTCATTAATCTTTTTGCCTGTTTCTTTATCTTTTATAATTATGTGATAACCATCTTCCTCTTCTGTTACTTCTGTTTGATTAGTCTCTCTTTGATATAAGCTTTCCCCAATGTTTTTTGCTTCGTCATATGTATATTCATTATTATTTGTTGGAGTATTAGTTGGAGTTGTAACTGGTTTTTCTTTTTGTGTTTTATCTTTTATAACTATTCCAAATACTATTAATAAT
>JAFXSE010000035.1 GCA_017525855.1 Bacilli bacterium | reverse complement strand
TAAAATAATAAATTAATTAATATAAAATAAATTTTTTTAATATTTAATAATATTTTTAAATATCTTAATTATATATTATAATAATATTTAAAATAATTAAAATATTTACTATTATTATGATAAATTTCTATTAATTATAAAATTCATGACCAAAAAAGATATGAATTTAATTAATTAAATATTAGTTAAAATAAAAACAAAGAAATAGTTTTTTATTACCATTTATTTTTAATATAATATTATTAAACAAAATTAACTTTTTTTTCATTTCATGGAATATTCCATTTTTATATTTTTTCATTCTATTTGAAAGTTTCCTTATTTTTATGTTAAAACTAAATTATAAAGCTAATTTAAATTAAACATATGTTATTATAAATCTTGTTATTCTTTAAATTTTAATAATTATTAAAAAATATGCTTAGTTTAAATAAATGAATGTCTTTTAGTAATTAAAAGCAAATAAACAAAAATATATAAAAAATTAACTAAAATTTATTTCTTTTTTTCAAAACTTATTAATTATTTATGAGTTTTTTTAACAATGATTCATTAAAAGTAATTTTTTATTAAATGAATCATTGTTAAAAAAATAATAATTTTTGCAAATAATATAAATAACAAGATATTTTTTAATTTATTAAATATAAATGATTAAAATCTTAGAAAGATTAAAGCTGAAGATTTTAATAACATTATGCATTTTGATGCTTTCAAATTCATTGACGAAATATTCAAGTAAAAATTACGAATTATCAATGGTATGTGATGACCATATGAAAGCATTAGAAGTAAGAGATTACGACAACAATCGTTTGAAAAAAACTGTGCTTTTACCAAATTGCCAAAATCATTACACATATAATATTTCTGCAATTCCCGGTTCAAAAGTCATTCTATATTGCTTTAATTCAGCAGGAACCGCAGGAGGTGGTGGTTGTATAAAAGATAGTTGGGGAACTCATTGCATTATTTGGAGATCATGGGAAGGAATCAGTATAAACTTTTGCAATTATGAATATAGAACAATTTATGGAACTTGGTACTACTTATATAAATTAAACCAATACTCATGCTGCACCACATATGGATTCTATACATCTCTTCCAAATAAATACATCTGCAGAGATTCAAATGTCAAAGTTGTAGCCGCTTATGACGACCACTCTTTTGAATTAGATGACTACATTGAATATGAAGGACAATATAGCTGGGGTATTTATACCGTATTTACTGCAGGTGTCGATTATGTTTCTTATGATGAAGGATGCAAACAAGGATATAAAGTTTCAACATATGTTGCTCATGATTTAGATCAAGACTTCGAATTTTATTCCAAAGTACCTGGATTATACTCAATCGAATGGTCTGGTTATGGAGTTTGGGAATATTATCAAGCCAGATATGAAAAATGCTATTATAATATCAGAGTTTGTTATCATACTTGTGGAGATTGTGATTCAACCACTCAAGGAGATTCAAATAATCATAGATGTACTAAATGCAAAGGAAGCAGATATTTCAAACATGGAACCAAAAACTGTTATTCAAGAGATGAAATTGATAGTGGGTATCATTATGATAATACTACAAATGAATGGGTTACTTGTTATAAAACTTGTGGAAAATGCTCAAAAGCAGGAAACGAAACAAACCCAAATTGTTTAACATGTAGTAAAGAATTTCCATATTTGATTAACGGAGGAAAATGTGTAAACAACACTGAAGGATATTATTATGAAAATTGTACTGGAAAATATGTACCATGTTATGATAGATGTGCAAGATGTAGCAAAGGTGGATCAAGTATTAAACATAATTGTGATGTTTGTGCTCCAGGATATCATTTTGTATATACTTTATGGGGACAATGTATTAAAGACAGTGAAAAACCTGAAGATTCTTATTACAATGAAACATCTAAAACATATGAAAGATGTATGGAAGATTGTGCTAAATGTACTAATATGACTTTTTGTATGAAATGTAGACCAGGATTTCATAGAATTTTAGGAAATCCAAAAATTTGTTTACCTGACAGAACAATCCCAACCAATTATTATTACGATGAAAATGATGATTATTATAAACCATGCTACAAAAAATGTGGAATGTGTAGATATCCAGGAAATGATAATGCTCATAATTGTACTAAATGTGCTCCAGGTTATCATTTCATTTATGGAAGACCAGGATTTTGTATTGCCGATAATGAAAAACCAGATGACCATTATATTGATAATGATACTGATACTTATAAACCATGTCATTCAGCTTGTGGAAGATGCTTTAAAGGAGGTGATGAATATAATACTAATTGTCAAGTATGTGCTCCAGGATATTACTTTGTTTTTTGGAGAACAGGTCTTTGTGTCAAACCAGGATACCAAAATTGTACTTGTACTATTAGAAATGATACTTATGTAAGTTGTCATCATAGATGTGCTTCATGCGATAAAGAAGGAACATCAACAGATCACAATTGTAAAACTTGTGCTCCAGGTTATCATTTTGTTTATAATAAACCAGGTCAATGTATTCTTCCATGTGAAAGTCCAGATGATACTTATTATGACAAAGATAAAGACTCATTTGAAAAATGTTATGAAACATGTGGAGCATGTTCAGGAAAAGGAACAGCTGAATCCCACAATTGTATTGATTGTGCTAAAGTTAATGGAAAATATGTATATCACTTCATTTTCTCAAAATTAGGTCAATGTATTCCAGATAGTGATAAACCCGAAAATACATATTTAGATAACAACACAAATACTTATAGAGAATGTTATAAATCATGTAAAACTTGTGATAAACACGGAAATTCATATACTCACAACTGTAAAACTTGTGCCAACGGATATCATTTCATATACTCTCAACCAGGAAATTGTATTTTACCTTCAGAAAAACCTGATGACACATATTATGATGAAGAAGATGATACTTATAAAAAATGTTATAGCAAATGTGCTTCATGTAATGGAGCTGGAAGTGACTCTAATCCTAATTGTAAAACTTGCCCAAGAGGTTATTATTTCGTATTTAATCAAACAGGATTTTGTGTCACTGAACAAGAAAAATGTAATAGATGCTATTTAGATGAAGATGATAATACCTTTAAACCATGTCATGAAAGATGTGGAAAATGTTTCAAAGGAGGTAATTCAACTAATATGAATTGTGCTGAATGTCTTAAATATGATAATGGTACTTTCATATATCATTTCATTTTTAACAGTAAAGGAGAATGTGTTGGAGAAGACCAAAAATGTACTAATTGCTATTTAGATGATTCTGATAATACTTATAAAGAATGTTATGGAACTTGTGCAACCTGTAACAAAATGGGTAGTTCTAGCGCTCACAATTGTTTAACTTGTAAAAATGGTTACTCATTTGTCAATGGAAAAGGAAGTAATTGTTTCCCAGACACAGGATTTGATGATGGATATTATAAAGAAAATGGTACATGGCATAAATGTTATGATACCTGTGGAAAATGTGTAAAAGGAGGTAATTCAACTTCTCACAATTGTGTTAAATGTGCTCCAGGATATCACTTTATTTATAATCAAACTGGATTATGTGTTGCTGACAAACCAGATGACTGTTATTACGATGAAGAAGAAGATAAATTCGAAAGATGTTGGATGACTTGTGGAGGATGTAGAGGAAAAGGAAATTCAACTCATCATTCTTGTACAATCTGCGCTAAATTTGTAAATGGAACATTCCAATATCATTTCATCTCAGCAGTTGAAGGACAATGTGTTGAAAGAGGAAATGATAATCAATATTTAGATGAAAATGATAATACTTTCAAAGATTGTTATGAAACTTGTGGAACTTGTTCAAAAGGAGGTAATCCTACAGTTCATAACTGTCTCACCTGTAAAAATGGATTTTCATTTGTAGCAGATAAAGGATCAAATTGCTTCTCAAATAATGAAAATCATGATGGATATTATAAAGATGAAGATGATAATACTTGGAAAAAATGTTATGATACTTGTGCTAAATGCTCAGGTAAATATAGTAATTCTTGTACTCAATGTACCGAAGGTTATCACTTCATATATAATCAAACTGGTGTTTGTGTTTTAGATAAACCAGATGACTGTTATTATGATGAAGAAGATGACACATATAAAAAATGTTATGAAACTTGTTCATCTTGTTCCAGAAAAGGAGACAAAGATAATCATTTTTGTACTGAATGTGCTTATTATTCAAATAAAACATTCATCTATCATTTCACATATAAAAAAGAAGGACAATGTATTAACAAAAAAGAACCTAATGAATATTTAGATGATTCTGATAATACTTATAAAAAATGTTATGAATCTTGCGCCACTTGTAGTAAAGGAGGAAATCAATTAAATCATAATTGTGATACATGCGCTCCAGGATTTAAATTCGTAAAAGACTCAAATAATAAAAATTGTATTTCAAAAACTAATCCAGATGATGGATATTATTATGAAGAAGGTGAAGATATAATTGTTCCTTGTTATAAAACTTGTGGAAAATGTACCATTGGAGGAAACTCAACAAATCATAATTGTTTGAAATGTAGAGAAGGATACATAGCTTTAATCCAAACCTCAAATTATATTTTATGTGTTAAAATTGAAGAAAAACCAGATGATTATTATTATGATAATGATACTGATTCTTATAAAAAATGTTACGCAACTTGTAATAAATGTGAATATGGAGGAAATGCCGAAAATCATTTATGTACTGAATGTAAAATGAACCCAGATGGAACTTATGCCTATCACTTCACTAGTGTTAAAGAAGGACAATGTGTTACAAACGGAAATGAAAATCAATATTTAGATGAATCTGACAATACTTACAAAGAATGTTATGATACTTGCAGAACATGTTCAAGAGCTGGTAATCGTGATTCTCATAACTGTAATACTTGTAAACCAGGATATGGATTTGTTCATAATAAAGGAAACAATTGTTATTCTGATTCAGAAAATCACGATGGATATTATAAAGATGAAGATGATAATACTTGGAAAAAATGTTATGATACCTGTGGAAAATGCTTCACATGGGGTAATTCAACAAATCACAATTGTAATAAATGTAAAGATGGATATCACTTCATATATAACAGAACAGGATACTGTATTAGACCAGCAGAAAAATGTGAAAATTGTTATTTAGATGACGAAGATGACACCTACAAACCTTGTTATGAAAAATGTGGAGGATGTATTCAAGGAGGAGATTCTACTAGTCATCATTGTACTTATTGTGCTAAATACAGTAATGGAACTTACATCTACTATTTCGTTCATGGACTATCTGGACAATGCTTCAACAAATCTGAAATTAATGATGATTATTATTATGATAAAGATGAAAATACTTATAGACCATGTTACAATAAATGCAGAAAATGTAGCAAAGGAGGAAGTGATGAAAATCATAATTGTGATAAATGTATTGATGGTTATTACTTTGTTTACAATAAAGTTGGTTATTGTGTTTCTGAAAATGATAAACCAGAAGACACTTATTTCGATAATACTACTGGTAGATTTGAAAGATGTTATGATAGATGTAAAAGCTGTTTCAAAGGAGGAAATTCTACTAATCATAACTGTAATAGATGTATTAATGGATATTACTTTATTTTTAATAAAACTGGATATTGTGTCTCTCCTTCAGAAAAACCAGATGATTGTTATTTAGAAAACGACACATATAAAAAATGTTATGAAAGATGTGGTTCATGTTCTAGAAGTGGTTCAAGTTCAGAACATAATTGTATAACATGCGCAAAAGATGGAAGTGGAAAATATCTTTATCACTTTGTAGAAGGAAGAAATGGCTTCTGTATCTCTGAATCTGAAAAAGAAAGCAATTATTACTTAGATGTAGAAACAAATACTTATAGAAAATGTTTCTCAACATGTGCAACTTGTTCAAAACCAGGAAATTCATTAAATCATAATTGTACAACTTGTATTAACGATTATGCTTTCATGGCAGGTCAAGGGAATAATTGTTATGAAATTACTGAAAAAGACGGATATTATAAAGAAGAAAATGGAACATGGAGTAGATGTTATGACACTTGTACTAAATGTAATAAAGGAGGAGATTCATCCAATCATAATTGTCTCCAATGTATTGAAGGATATCACTTCTTTATTCTTAATGGTAAATTATTATGTGTTAAAGATAAACCAGATAAT
>JAFXSE010000001.1 GCA_017525855.1 Bacilli bacterium | reverse complement strand
TCACGACCCTTTGATTAAAAGTCAAATGCTCTACCTACTGAGCTAACGGGACATATCTATTGGTTGCCTCGGCTAGATTCGAACTAGCGCATGCGAGAGTCAAAGTCTCGTGCCTTACCACTTGGCTACGAGGCAATCAGTGGTGGAGAGGGATGGATTCGAACCATCGAACCCGAAGGAACAGATTTACAGTCTGTCGCGTTTAGCCACTTCGCTACCTCTCCAAAAAAAATGGTGCCGAAAACAGGACTTGAACCCGTAACCTACTGATTACAAATCAGTTGCTCTACCAATTGAGCTATTTCGGCATTATGGTGGGCGATATAGGACTCGAACCTATGACCCCCTGCTTGTAAGGCAGGTGCTCTAACCAACTGAGCTAATCGCCCATAAACCAATTGACAGTATCAAATATATCAGTTAATTTATTGTTTGTCAATAGTTTGCAAAGTATTTTTTTATTATTTTACCCATTTATTACCCTTTTTTCACTAATTTCATTTAATTTTTTATCTATCCATAAAGGCAATTTTTCATGAAGTGTATTAAATCCCTTTTCTGTCTCCTTAATTTTTCTATTTTTGTGTTTACTAATTCTATAATCAATACCTTTAATGCTAAGTTTTAAATGATGACTAGAGTTACTTTTTTCAATAATTTTAACCTTTATCTTTTCGCCTTCTTCAACATAGTCATTTAGATTTGATACAAAACCATCACTTACTTCAGATATATGAATAAGTCCAGAATAATCATTATCTAAACTAACAAATATTCCATATTTTTGAATACCAGTAACAGTACCAACTACGATATCATCAACATTAAAATCCGTCATTAAATCACCTCACATTTACATATTATACCACAAAAATCACAAAATTAAACCTTTACTACACGCTTTTTAAAAGATATAATATTATTGGTGATAAAAGTGAATGAAAACGGAACAATAGAAAAAATTAAAAATGAACTAGACAAAATTCAACCATTCCTAATGAGTGAAGGCGGTGGAATAGAATTTGTAAAATATGAAGATAATATAGTATATGTAAAATTTTCAGGAGCATGTATAGATTGTGGAATGATTGATGTAACATTAAAAGATGGAATAGAAGAGCTTTTAATAAATGAAATACCTGAAATAAAAGAAGTAAGAAAAATAGACTAAGATATCCAATCAATACTTGGAATCTTAGTTTTTTTATTAATTTCTTGATAAATAAAACTTAAAAACCTTTCATAATCATTAACTTTTAATACAAGACGATCAATTTTTTTCTCATCAATCTTATCATTAACTATACTCTCATATATATCAAAAAAATAAGATGGGAATAACATTCTACAAAACAACAACCTATATCCATAACTACTAAAATTAAGATTTTTAATTATTAACGATACTAAACTATAATCTACTTCATCATAAAAAAATATATATTTAAAGTATTCACTTATATTTCTTGAAGGATGATCAATTATTAAATTATCAACATTATAAAAATCAAGCTTATACATAGAAGATATTCTTCTATGAGTTAAAACATATTGATCATTATTACTAGGTTTTAATTTAGTAATTGTATCTTTAAAATAACTAATTGCATTCTCTGAAAGTCCAATATAATAATCTAAGTATTGATCTAATATTAAATATTTTTGATTAATATGTTTTCTTTGATATATTATATAATCAATCTTTTTACACCATAAATTATACCAATCTCCCCTATTAAGAAATGAATACTTATTAACATCAATTTTTTGAAAAAAACAAAAATCTTTAATATTTATAAGTTCCTTATCATGATAATTATGAAGTTGTACTAATATATATGGCTTATTATCAATAAAAGTTAATACTTCTTTATTAATATTTAATACTATTTTATGATATTTATTATTACCAGATAAAAGCATATAAATCTCATTTAATTCATTAATATTTCTATTACATATAAAAAACATATATCTATTACCATTATAATAAAACATATACTTATGATTTTTTTCATATAAACTAATATTAATAAGTTTATAATAGTACTCTATTTTATTTTTCATATATATTATTCCTCAAAATATTTTATGAATAGTTAAATATTTTTACCACAAAAAAAGGATTAATATAATCCTTATTTTCTCAAAGTATTTGGCTTTTCTAAAGTTGATGTGTCTTCAGGTTCACCTATCATCTGAACAATTTGATCACGTTTAGCTATCATCTCATCAAGTGCAGCTTGTTTCTTAAATAATTCATCTCGTAATTCTTCACTAGCCTTTTTTGCTTCAGACAATTGATCTTTAAGCACATTTCCTTCTTCTTGAGCTGCATCTCTTTTTCTTTTTTGTTCTTCAATCTTCTTTTTAACAATTTCCATTGTTTGTCTATCACATTCTTCTGCTTTTCGTGCTAATTGCGCAGCTTCTTCTTTAGTATCACTATTAGCACTTTCTTGTTCTGCTTTAGCTTCTGCTATTTGTTCATTCATCATAAGTTGCTGTTTAGTAGCATTTTCAAGTTCTTTTAATTCTGATAATAAACCTTCAAGTACAGGATTGCTATAATCTGATGATATAGTTGCATTAGTTGCCTGTTTAGTTTCAGCTACTTTACCACTTTTTTCAGCCACTTTTTCACTTTGTTTTGCCATCAAATCATCTGTTAATCTTAATGGCCCAGTTTCAAATACTGGTTCATTACTAAACTTAGTTTCTTTTTTCTCTTCTTTATCTTCCTTTGACTTATCTGTTATTCTTAACGGCTCTGTTTCAAATACTGGTTTATTACTAAAACTGATTTCAGCTGGTTCCAACTTTTTATCTGAGAATTTTAATGGTTCTTTAAATCTACCAGTTGCATCTAAATCTCCTTGAATCTTATCAACAGATGGTTCCTTTTTTGAAAAAGTCATTCCAAATGCTTCACTAATAGCTTGATCAGCCTCCCTAATCTTTTCTCTTTCTTTTTCTATTTTATCATTATGTTTTGATAAACTATCAGCATTCTCAGCAAACGAAATATCATTTTTATTATGAGCTACTACTACTTTATCAGCTACTTTAGCAAAATTATCAGAATAGCCATACTCTTTTAATTTATTAGAAACATATCCCCACATTATTTTTCTGTTTTCTTTATTAATTTCTGATACACGCCTATTAATTAAGTCAACACCTTGTCCTTCTATTCTAATTGGTCTAGTTTTTTTAATAGGGACTTTTTTAGTTACTACACCTAAACTTGTATCAACTATTCTAGTTGATTTATCTAATTTTTTCATAATTTTTTTTAAATTTTGTTTGAATTTTTCTTTCTGTTTCAATATAAATTCAGAAGCTCTCTTTCGCAATTGTTCATATCTACTAATTTTAACCTTTTTATTGTCAATACTAATAGACCCTCTATCATAATCTACCGCATTAATTTGTTGTTCCATAGTAAAACCTCCTGTTCTTACTCTGTCTCTTCTTCAGGTTTTGATAATTCACGTAATACATCTTTTATACGTTCCCATTCACTTTCACTATCAACACCTAATAATTTAGGTTCACCATCAGAACGATCAACATTTGAAACATAAACAGTAACATTACCATTTTCATC
Source organism: Bacilli bacterium (assembly GCA_017525855.1). The sequence continues at coordinate 67,455 of JAFXSE010000001.1, read as the reverse complement.
TTTTTCGTTTTTAGTATATACAACATATTCCTTTTTGTTATCTTTAAATTCAAAAGCTAAAATTACTTCTACATCTTCTGATTGTCCATCCTCATTCACAATTGACATAATCTTTTTATCATCCATAGTTTAATGTCCTCCCTTTATTATCATATATAATCATTTTAACATAAATTACAATTATTTCAACTATTTATTGACTTTTTTTAGCAAAAAATGTTTAGCTTTATAGCTACATAATTCTTCAATATAACTTTCATAATTTGAAATATCATTAATTTTATTAAACATTTTATTTCCCTTATCATTAAACCCTTTTAATCTAAGCTTATCATATGAATAATCACCACAAATATAATCATATGTCTCAAAATAAGAAGTAAATAAATATTCTATTTCATCTATATTTATGCAATCCCCATAGTCCTCAATTATTTCATATTCCCTATCACATATTTTAATTTTTTTCATACTCTCACCATCATAATTATAACAATTATTTTTTTATTGGTAAAGAATAAGAATTAGAACTACTACTAAACTGATTATTATAATAATTTGGAACATTTCCTTGTATTATTTTAACAGCAATAGGATACCTTTGTTTTATAGTATACTCAAAAGAAGAAGTAGGAAGTTTAACTTTTTCTTTTATTTCAACCAAAATATTAACCTCTAAATAAGCACTATTATAACCATAATTTTTAATATTAGTAGATATTGAAGTATATACATTCCCTATAAAAGATAACTTAACAGGAATCTTAGTATCACTACTAAAAATAAACTTTTCATTAAAAAAATCATCGCCAAGATCAAATAAAACACCTTTTTTTAAAAACTTATAGTTTCTACCTTTAAACTCATTATCTAAATAAAGAATATTTTCTATTTGAGACTTTTCTAAAAAGTTTAGATTCTTTTCAATATTAATTGTAATCTTTTCCAATATTTTATTTACTTCTTTAGTATTAAAATCAATTATTTCTATTTCATCGTAATTATTTCTAGTTATTGCAAATATTTTTTCATCATACTTATCTTCATAAGAATTATTAACTATTTCTTTTACCAGATTAACAATAAAATGTTTTGTTTCATTAATTGCATATTTTTCTAACTTTTTCTTATATTTATGTTTAAACTCAATTGATAAAAGGAAACCAAATGTTAAAGACACTATGATTATTATAAAAAAAAGAAAGATTTTTTTTCTATTTGACATTAACTAATATAACATCCTCACCTATTTTTTCAATATCATTCCATTTTACCTCTAAATCAGTATCTCTATTTAAAAAGGTAAACACATTACCTTTAGACTCTATTATAAATGATTTAATACTTCCATTTTCATAATCTATATTTACATCTATTATATTACCTATATTTTTTCCATTATTAATATTTACTAAATTCTTATTTTGTAAATCCGATAAACGCATATTATCACCTATAGTATTATATGAAATAAAGAGTGCACTATTACTAATGTAATACTTTCTTAAGCTGTTTAATTGCATTATGTTCAAGTCTTGAAACTTGAGCTTGACTAATCATTAATTCATCTGCCACTTCCATTTGTGTTTTCCCAACTACAAATCTTTCATCTAAAATAAATTGTTCTCTTTCATTCAATTTACTAATAGCATCATTAACCGATATTCTTAATTCAATATCTTTACTATTTGTTTTTTTATCTTCAATTTGATCACAAACATATATTGTATCTCCACCATCATTATATATAGCCTCATACATACTAACAGGATCTTTTAAAGATTCAAGAGCCAACATAACATCATAATTACTAACACCAAGTTTTAAAGCTATTTGTTCATAGTCAGGCATTTTTCCATATTCCTTCAAATATTCGTCTTGAAATTTTAAACTTTTATATGCAATATCTTTTAATGATCGACTAATTCTTAAACTAGTATTATCCCTTAAATATCTCCTTATTTCACCTTCAATCATAGGTACAGCATATGTTGAAAATTTTACATCATAACTTAAATCAAAATTATCTATAGCTTTCACCAATCCTACACACCCTATTTGAAATAAATCATCCATATTATCTATTCTAGATGTAAATTTTTTTAAAATAGATAAAACAAGTTTTAAATTCCCTTCAACCAGTAATTCTCGAGCCTTACTATCACCATTTCTTGTTTTTTTAAATAATTCATGCATTTCATCCTTTTTAAGAACTATAATATCTTTTGTATTAATACCTGTAATTTCAACTTTATTTTTTGCCATAAAAAATCTCCTCAAATATATTAAGGAGATTTCTCTATCATTTATACATTTTATTTTAGTTTTGTATCAAATATATATGGAACTTTACTAACAAAACTCATCTTCGTTTTTAATATTGGATTATAAACAGTTAATCTATCTGCATGCAAAAACAATCTTTTTTCTGAGTCAGCACCATACTTTTTATCACCTAAAATAGGATGTTCTATATGAGAAAGCTGTACACGTATCTGATTTTTTCTACCTGTTTGAATATAAATTCTTAATTTTGATAAATCATTTTTTTCTTTTAATACCTTATAAGAAGTAATTGCTTTTTTTCCATCATTATTACGGGAGATATATACTAAATTAGTAGTAGTTTCTTTTAAATAATTAACTAGTGTTTTCTCTTTCTCAATCATAATTCCATGAACAATAGCAATATAACTTCTTTCACTAACTAATTTATCCCAATCTTTTTGAAATAAGTTTTTACTATATTCATTTTTAGCAAACATTAACACTCCACTAGTATCTTTATCTAGACGATGTATCACAAACACTTTAGCATTCTTGTTTTTACTCTTTAAATATTCTCTTAACAAATGATACACAGTTAACTCTTTTTCTTTATTTGTAGCAATAGACAATATACCACTTGGTTTATCTACAACAATAATATTTTCATCTTCATATAAAATATCAAATGGTAATTGTTTTGAATTTTTACTATTAGTATTAATTTGAATTATTGAATTTTTATTAAGTGGATAATCAAATTTAGTAGTTCTTACTCCATCAACATATATTGAACCATTCTTAAGATAGTTTTTAAGATTTTTACGTGACATATCCAAATTATTTTCCAAATATTCTAATAATAAACTTTTATCTTTAACTATTAGTTTCATAAATTCCTCACTATAATACATAAAATAAAAACCATTGTTAACAATGGTTAAAATCATATGGCGGAGCAGGAGGGATTTGAACCCTCGCGCCAGTTGCCCGACCTACACCCTTAGCAGGGGCGCCTCTTCAGCCTCTTGAGTACTGCTCCATAAATATATAAATGCTTTCTTTCGCACTTATAATATTACCTTAAATATTAAGTAATGTCAACACTTAAAAAATAAAAACCGTTGTTATAAAATACAACGGAATTAAACATATTGGTGACGAGTACGGAATTCGAATCCGTGAATGCTGCCGTGAAAGGGCAGTGTGTTAAGCCGCTTCACCAACTCGCCATATGGCGCCTCAACTAGGACTTGAACCTAGGACCCCTTGATTAACAGTCAAGTGCTCTAACCAACTGAGCTATTGAGGCAAATGGTGGACCTGACAGGACTTGAACCTGTGACCCCACGCTTATCAAGCGTGTGCTCTAACCAACTGAGCTACAGGTCCACATAAATAAGATACTTCTAAAGTATATCGCAATATGGAAATAAAATCAAGAAGTTTTTATCATTTTTTCAAATGACAAGATTATATTATAACAAAAAAATATATAAATCAAGCTTTTTTGAATGTTTTTAATAAAAAAACTATGCAAAAAAAATATTTTGTGTTATAATTAAAAACGTAATATTTCATGTCTCCTTAGCTCAGTTGGTAGAGCAACTGACTCTTAATCAGTGGGTCTGCGGTTCGAGCCCGCAAGGGGACACCATTTTAAAAATAAAACGACTTGTTAAAAAGTCGTTTTTTATTTTATTGAAAGAAACTTGATAAATGCAAAAAACAAAAAGCAACATAATATATTGCATTTAAAAGCATATATTTATATAATGAAATCAAAGGAGGAAATAATGAAAAAATATATTTCAGAGTTTGTTGGAACTTTTACATTAGTTCTAATCGCATGTGGTGTTGCTGTTATTGTAGGATGCACAACACCAGCTGGTATTGTAGCCGTTTCACTAGCCTTTGGATTGGTTATTGTAGCTATGGCATATTCAATTGGTAATGTATCAGGTTGTCATATCAATCCAGCTGTATCCATTGGCATGACAGTAGCTGGAAAAATGAGTGTTGCAGAATGTGTAAAATATATCATTTCGCAAGTTTTAGGAGCTCTTGCTGGTTCACTAGTATTAGGATTATTACTAGGAAACTTCAACAGTCTAGGTGCTAATTCATATGGAGGATCATTACCTAATGGTACTGAAGTAACATGGTTAATAGCCCTAATAACAGAAATAATTCTAACATTTATCTTTGTTACAACTATCTTAGGAGTAACAGATAAAAAAGAAAATGGACACGCTACTGGTATAGTAATAGGATTAACATTAACATTAGTTCACTTATTTGGAATTCCATTCACTGGAACTTCTGTAAATCCAGCAAGAAGTCTAGCACCAGCTATAATACAAGGTGGTACTGCTCTTAGTCAAGTATGGTTATTCATACTAGCACCTATAATAGGATGCATACTAGCTGGACTATTTTACAGATTTGTAACTAAAACTTCTAAATAAAAAGAGTCAGGAAAACCTGACTTTTTATTATACCCTTAAAAAATACTCTTCAATATTAACGCAACTAAATCAATAATGAAAATTATTAATATTGACCAAAATAATATATTTAACTTCTTACTATTAATCTTATTAACCACTCTCTCAAATACTGGTTCTAATAAATATAAGAAAACAACTCCTCCAATACCAAATCTTATTGAAGGTGACAAAGCAACTCTTGCCTGAAAATTATATTTATAATCAGCATATGTTTGCCAAGGCCAACTTCCTAAAAAGAATTCACACAAATAAGATGTAATAAGTTCCAAAGCTGTAGCCAATAAGGCACACAAAACAAATATTATAGGTATCATAAGTACTTTTGTTTTGATTGATTTATTCTTAATGATTGGATAAATCAAGAAAATAAACAACAATGCACCAACACCATATACAGGACAATAAGGGCCAAAAAGCACTCCTCTATTACTAAATCCCCACCTATAAACAACAACTTCTAAAAAAACTTCATATATCCATCCTATGACAGCATACATCATAAAGATTAAATAATATCTTTTTAAACTATCAAAACTAATTCTCTTCATAATTATCTACTCCTATAATTCAAAAAAAGATAGTATAACCTATCTTAATTTTGTCTTTCCACCTTTTAAACTGTTATTAGCAAAACCCTGTAATATATTAGTATCAAAAGTATAAATCTTACTAGATCTTCTCTTATACTCTTTTACACCTATATTAATCATATCATCTAATAACTCTGTATAATCTTTGCCAATAGGTTCCCACAAATAGAAAGCAAGTGAACCAGGAATAGAGTTTATTTCGTTAATATAAACTTTATTATTTTTATCATCAATTAAGAAATCTATTCTAGCACACCCTGCACTTCCCAAAGCTTTAAAAGCACGAGATGCAATATGCTCAACTTCTTCTCTTACTTTATCAGATAAATCTGCTGGAATTTTTCTAGACGCTGATAACATTCCTTTAGAACCTTTATTAGAAGCAAAACTCTTGATACCTATCTTACCTTTAGTTTTAGATCCACCAATATATTTATCCTCATATGTTAAGAACTTATTATTTCCAACAACCTCTTCTATAACACTTAATTTTTGATGTTCATAGTTTCCTAAAACACTAATATTTACCTCTTTTAAGTTATCAACAACTTCTTCAACTATTATTTTAGTATCATAATTAGAAGCATCATCAATTGCTTCTTTTAACTTATCAACATCCTCAGCAAAACTTATTCCAATACTACTACCAGTAGTAGCCGGTTTAACAATCAATGGATATTTTAGTTTTGAAACTCTCTTTAATACAGATTCTGGATCATTTCTATAATCAGTATCATAGAACCAAACATATTTAGTTATAGGTATTCCCTCTTTTTCAAATATAGCTTTCATATATACTTTATCCTGTCCAACAGCACTAGCATATGTATTTGAACCAACATAAGGAATACCAAGAGTTTGTAAATAACCTTGTAAAACTCCATCTTCAACATTAGTACCATGTACTATAGGAAATACGATATCAATTTCATTTACTTCTTTTTTCAAGAATCCTTTTTTCTTCTCTAAAATAAACCTATTATCTTTCTCTACTAATACTACATTGGTAGCATATTTTCTAATTAAATCTAAATCCTGATATGAATCAATATCTTTTAATAATTCACCAGTATACCACTGTCTATCTTTAGTTATATATATTGGAATAATATCATATTTTTCTTGATTCATTTTATTCATGGCTTGAATAGCAGAAATTATACTTACTTCATGCTCTGCTGATTCACCACCAAAAACAACTCCTACTCTAATTTTCATGAACATCCTCCTATTTTTCATTATATATATCAGGCAAGTCATTTTCAAATAAAGCATAAACATCTTTATCTGTATTATTACTAATTGAATTTATAAATTTATAAGCTTCCCTAACATCATTATATACCACTACTTTATCTAAATCAAAGTTTTTAGTTTTTAAACCATGTAATATTGGTTTTGTTTTTTCCTCACCTATTAACACAACATAATCACTAACATCAGAAATTTGCTCCCCAAATATCTCATTATATTCATCCTCTTTCTTACCAAGTTCAATCATACCAGGGGTAACAACAATTTTCACACCAGGCATCATGGATAAAACATCAAGAGCCCCTTTAGCACCAGTAGGATTAGAATTATAAGCATCATCAATCATATAAAAGTTACCTAATCTTTTAATCTCTAATCTATGTTCAACTGGTCTAACACCTTTAACTGCAATTTGTAAATCTGACATACCGATACCAAACTCTAATCCTAAAGCAACAGCTGATAATATATTATAAACATTATGATTTCCTAATAATCTAGTCTCAAAACTATATATCTCATCATCACCTTTAACTTTTATATCAAAAATAGTACCCTTTGAAGAACATTTAATATTAAGTGCCCTAACATCTACATCTTCTTCTTCAATACCAATCCAAAGTATTTTACAATTATTTTTCAAATTATATGAAACTTGTTTCGGATCATCCTTATTAAGAACACCTACTCCATCAGCTGGCAAAGATTCAATTAATTCAAATTTACCTTCAACAATATTTTCTTCACTTCCAAAACTCTCCAAATGAGCAGTTCCAATTCTCGTTAAAATACCATATTGTGGTTTAACTAATTTACATAATCCCTTAATTTCACCTTTAACATATGCACCCATTTCTGCAATAAATATTTCAGTAAACTTATCCATATTATTATTAATAGTCATTATTAAACCATTATAAGTATTCAAATTTCTTGGTGTAGGTAAAGCATTATATTTAATATTCAATATATCAGCTAAAATATTTTTACTACTAGTTTTACCATAGCTACCGGTAATACCAACTATCTTTAAATTAGGCATATTTTTAATTTTATTTTGGGCTTTACTCTTATAATAAATATAGACCAATTTTTCAATAGGATAATTAATTATATTAGCAATAAATATAACAAATGGATTTAAATAAGTTGCAATTACTAATATAGAAATCATTAACCATGATTTAGTAACATCTAATTTAAAGTAAATAATAAACCCAATAATAACAGCATATAACATAACTATCGTAGTAATTAATCTTTTAATTCTTTTAGTATAAACTAAAGGCTTTTTAGTTTGTTCCTTTTTTAATTTCTTTATCCATAATACTATTAAAACAAAATAAATAAGCGACATAATAATTTTAACTATTAAACTATATAATCTCAAATCATAAACGACAAACAAACCTAAAAATGATAATACAATAGTTATTATTTCTAAATTCAAAAAATGTGAAATATTTCTAAATATCCATTTTATATATCTATTATTTTCATTATATAAATTCTGTTGTAGCATATGAAGACTTTTTTTAGTCTTATATCTTAATAAAACTATTATTAAAAAAACTATTATAAAAAACATACTTCCTCCTATAAAAATTTATATAGTATATTAGTAACCTGTTGTAAATTTTCTAAATAAGCATAGTGAGTTCCATGTAACACAACAAGCCCGGCATCTAACATTACATTTTCCATCATCTTAGCATCTTCTATTGATGCTTCAGTATCGTTATCTCCCCAAATAATTAAAGTTGGAACCTTTATTTTTTTTACATAACTCGTTAAATCTTTATTTACAACATTAACAAGAATTTGTCTCATTGTTGGTGTTGCATTTTTATAGTCTCTAGATCCTATATATTTTTTCATATACTCCCCTATTTTATTCATACCAGGTAAGCTTTTTACTTTTTTCAAGAATCTTACTTTTAAATCATTAGGACTTTTTTCTGGAACTACTGGGCTACCAAACAAAACCACTTTTTCCACAGTATTCTCACTACTATATCTGATTGCTAACCTTCCTCCAAATGAATGACCAATAACTATTGGTTTTTTTATTTTCAATATTTCAACGACTTCTTCTAACATATGCATATAATCATCTAGTCCCCATGAAAAAGGAGGTTCTGGGCTTTCCCCAAAACCAGGTAAATCAATTATAGTAATTCTAAATTTACTACACAAATTATTACCGAGAGGCTTCATCATTTCTATATTTTGTCCCCAACCATGTAATAATAAAATATCTTTACCTTCACCATATTGTATGTAATTAACAGAAGTATTGTTAGCTTTTATTATCATATAATCACCTACTTATATTTATTTTAAGTTATTTAAAATACTCTCCATTTTCTCCCCATATTCTATAGTCTCATCATAAATAAACTTTAATTCAGGAGTATGTCTTATTTCTATTCTTTCACTTAATTTTCCACGAATAAAAGAAGAAGCATTATTTAATTCTTTAGTAATTTGTTCTTTATTCTCTTTATTCAAAATAGTGAAATAAACTTTTGCAAAACTTAAATCACTAGTTATATCACAATCAGTAATTGTAACAAACTTTAAATCTTCATTTTTTACTTCTTGCATTAGTATTACACTAATTTCTTCCATAAATGCATGATTAAGTCTTTTAATTCTAATATTATTAGCCATAATTACCTCCTTAATAATTATACCATTAATAACAAAGTTCAGAAAGTATAATCAGCATTTTTACGTAAATTTATGTTTTTTAAAACATATAAAGCAAAATAATTATCTAAAAGTGCTATTTTGTTTGACTTTACAACATTTTTATGTTAAAGTTATTAAGCAGATGTAATTAACAAGGAGGAGATATTATGGCAATTAAAGTTACTAATAGAAAGCCTTTAAAAGGAAACGATCGTTCACACGCTTTAAACACTTCTAAAAGAGCAAGAAAATTAAATTTACAAGTTGTAAGACTTGAAGACGGTACTAAAGTAAGAATGACAACAAGAGAAAAGAGATCATTAAATAAACAAAACAAAACAGCAGCATAACTTGCAGCTGTTTTTTTAATTACATAAAGCCCCTAATTTTTCACTTTCAATTTTAACTTGTTCATATGTATACTTATTATTTAAAACTGGCACCCTTGTATAGGAATTTATAACATTTTGCTTTTGACTAATAACAAAATTATTATATTTAATCACATAATTAATTGATAACTCATTAGGTTTTACTATATTAAGATTATAGTTAACATTTAAATCATTATACACGTCAATTTCATAAGAATTAATATGTATATCATTCTGTAATACTAATATATAATTAACTTCACTATATGGCTTGCTAGTTGAAACTGACTTAGAAGAATATAATTTAGAATTATTAAAAGTATATACTGTTTCAGTATGTATATCCATTAAATAATAATCATCTTTTAAATTAGATATACAAGTTAATTTATTTTTATTTTTAGTAACTTTAATCGGTTCTTTTTTATGAGCATTTTTATATGCTACAAACGATGAAATAGCAACACCTGATATAATCAAAATAAAACCAATGATAAAAAATACAGTAGGGATTTTTTTTCTACGTTCCCTTTTATCATTAGCCTCTGCTTCTCTTATTTCTTTTAAATTAAGTACATGGGTTTTCATTAATTCTTCTTGTGCTTTTTTCTTCTTGGACATATATAATCACCCTCTATCCTTAAAAACATTATAAATAATTATTCAAAAAAAAACAACTAAATTAGTTATTTTTTCTAGCATCAAATTTCTTTCTTTCCTCAGTATTCAAAATTCTTTTTCTTAATCTAATAAAATTAGGTGTCACCTCTACTAGTTCATCTGAATTTATATAATCAAGAGCATACTCTAAAGTAATTGGTCTAGGTCTTTTTAAAACTACTGTATGATCACTTCCAGAAGCACGAACATTACTCAAGTTTTTACCTTTAACAACATTTATTGCTAAATCATTATCTCTATTACATTCTCCAACTATCATACCTTCATAAACTTCAGTACCAGGAGCAATAAACATAACACCACGATCCTCAAGTGCTCCTATAGAATAAGCAGTAGCCGCACCATTTTCCATAGAAACAAGAACGCCTAATTTTCTTTCTCCAACATTTAAACTAGCCATAGGTCTATATTCTTTAAATGTATGGCTCATAATACCATAACCACGAGTTAATGTCATAAAGTCAGTTGAAAAACCAATTAATCCACGTGACGGTATTGTATAAATAAGTCTTACCTGATTCTCAAAATTAGTCATGCTTTCCATATTTGCACCACGAAGTCCTAGTTGTTCAATAACGCTACCGACAACATCTTCAGGGCAATCGATTTGTAATTCCTCAAATGGTTCCATTTTAATCCCATTCTCTTCTTTTATAATTACTTGTGGTTTACTAACTTCAAGTTCAAATCCTTCTCTTCTCATATTTTCAATTAAAATTCCTAAATGAAGTTCTCCACGCCCAGAAACTAAGAAAGATTCATTTGTATATGGTTCTACTTTTAAACTTACATCCTTCTGTGTTTCTTTATTTAATCTTTCTTCTATTTTTCTAGCAGTAACAATTTTACCATCTTTTCCAACAAGCGGAGATGTATTAGTTCCAAAAGTCATTTGTAATGTTGGTTCATCAATATGAAGAGCTGGAAGAGCAATTTCTTTTCCTACATTACATAAAGTTTCACCAACAGATATATCACTAAGACCAGCAACAGCCACAATATCTCCTGCCTCAGCCTCTTCTATTTCAATTCTTTTATAACCATAATACCCAAATAGTTTTTGAATTCTAAACTGTTTAATAGTTCCATCAAGTCTAAGACAAGAAACCATTTGCCCAACCTTAATCTTACCATTTGCAATTCTACCAATACCAATTCTTCCAACAAACTCATTATAATCAAGTAATGCAGGTTGTAGTTGTAAATCAGAATCAACACTACCACTAGGTTGTGGAACCTCATCAATTATTAAATCTAATAATTGATGAAATCCTGGCGTTTGAGTCGATAAATCATCAGATAAAGAACAAGTTCCATTTAAAGCACTTGCGTAAACAACTTTAAAATCAAGTTGTTCAAGATCTGCACCAAGTTCTATAAACAAATCCAATATTTCATCTAATACTTTTCCGCATCTAGCACTAGGTTTATCAACCTTATTAATAACAACAATAGGTTTAACTCCAGCTTCAAAAGCCTTTTTTAATACAAATCTAGTTTGTGGCATTGGACCTTCATACGCATCAACTACAAGTATAGCGCCATCAACCATATTCATAATACGTTCAACTTCTCCACCAAAATCAGCATGACCTGGAGTATCAAGAATATTAATTCTATAGCCATTATAATCTAATGCTGTGGTTTTAGCCAAAATTGTAATTCCTCTTTCTTTTTCTAATTGATTAGAATCCATAGACACATTTGACATATCCTCATTATCACGAAACATACCAGATGATTTTAAAATTTCATCTACTAAAGTCGTTTTACCATGGTCTACATGGGCAATAATTGCTACATTTCTTTTTTTCATAAGTACACCTCTTTTACATAAGCTATTAGATTATAGCACATTTTTAAAACTTTATCCACTATTTTTTTCTTTATTTTTACAAGTTATGATATAATTTACATAATATGGAGGATTTTATGAATTGTAGTAAATGTGGAAGTAAACTAGAACCAAATGATAGTTTTTGTACTTATTGTGGTAACAAGGTTAAAACAATAAACAAAAATAATACATTATCAGATGAAAAAGTTGAATTATTAAATACAGTTGAACCAAACAAAGTAGTCTTAATGTCAAATGATAATAATAAAGAAATAAATACAAACAAAAAAAGAGATGTTATACCAATACTATTTGGATTACTAAGCTTAATACCATTTTTAATTCCTTTTTCAATTATAGGTATTATTCTATCCAATAGTTATAAAAAGAAATACAACGACAACACAGTTGGTCTAGTAATAAGCATTACAAGTTTAATACTACAAATCATATTAATTATATGCGTTATTATTTTTAAACCATACGAAAACATTACCATAAACAAAGAGCCACCTAAAATAATTGAAGATAGTTATGTAGATAATGATTCCACTAATTATCAATTATTAGGAAACGACAATTTTGGATATTTAATAGCCTCTAAAGATTGGACTTTATATGAAACAACAACAAATACAGATGTATTACAATATAGATATCTTAACACTACAGCTATTATATCTATATATGCTATTAAAAATCCCACTTATACACTAACTGATTACGCTAGTAGTATTAATTCAAGAATGCAAAATTATGAAACAGATAATATAAGTATAGAATATGTTAATATTGGTAAATATCAAGCTATAAAACAACAAGCGTATCTAAAAAAACTAACATCATACATGACAACTTGGTGTTTTATAGATGAAATAGGTACTATTCACTATATAGCTTTAAACGGTACTACAAATCCAACAGAACATATTAACATTATAAATACATTTAAACTAAACAGATAAGAAGAATTATAAAATAACAATTCTTTTTTATTATATAGTTCTATGTTATAATCAAATTAAGGTGAAAATATGATAAATATATATAAGAAAACTGAAAAAAGCTTAAACAATACTAGTGGAATTATTGAAATACAAAATATAAATGAATTAGAAAGACCATTTCTATTATGTATTTCAGCTCAAGAAAACTATGATAAATCTATTTATGGAATTATAAGACAAGGAGCTCAAGCTGCAAGAGTATACACTACACAAGAGAAAGCTGCAGGATTTAAAATCGATCAATTCCCTATCGACTTTTTAGGTTTTAGATTTATAAAAGATAATAATTATAATAATAGTTCAGAAGAAATTGTAGATAGATTTATATTACCCTTTTTAATAAGAAACAACAATATTAGTGATATAAAAAAGCAAGCCACTAAAATGAATTTTATGACTTATTGCAATGGTACAACAACATATGAATTAATAGAAAAAAGACTTGAAGAAAAACTAAAAGGAATGTCTTTTCAAGAAGAAGATATTAATGATGTAATATCTAATATGTCTTTAATATCAATAGGAAGCATGACAGATACAAGCAATTTAAAATCACAAAACATAAACTTTATCGATGTTAATGATACAGAGATTTCTACTGAAGAAACACTAGAATATAAGAAAATATTAACAGAAAATAACAGAAAAAGTATTTATGGTACCTTAAATAACAGTATTCTATATATATATGAAGGAAATGGAATACATGATTTAAAAGAATATTTCAAAGATGAAAATATAGTAAAACCAGCAATATGTAGTATTACCTCTCTTTATATCACTCAATCATTACAAAACGAAAAAACTAAAAATATAATTAAATCAAATAAAGAAGAAATCTTTAATATACTAAAAACGTATTCAGATGAGACTAAGAAACCATCTGACTTACTAAATAAGCTAGACATTAATCTTAATTATGAAAACTCACCAAAATACACAAAAGAAGAAGCAAAGCTTAAATATGAATTCGATATTTCATGTAGAGCGCTTGAAGAAGCAAAAAATCAACTAGAACGTGAAAAACGTAATAGCAGATTAAAAGAAGAACAAATCAACTCTATAATTGATAGTATAAAACAATATAGCAGTGATACAGCATTTTATCAAATTTTAGTATCAAGTGGAATGTGGCAAGAACCACCAAATAGAAACATCTTTGAAGAAAAAAGTGATAAAGAAATTAGAGATGAATATAATCAACAAAAAGGAATAAAACTATAAAAAAAGCGAACTATTTTGAAGTGATACAATAAAAGTAGACAGATAAAAAAGAACTGTTTACTTTTTTTTGTTTGTTACAATAAAAAATAAAAAGTACATCATTTCGACGTACTTTGAATTCAAATGGAGCAATAGATAAGATAATTTGAAACTATCACTATATAAGAATACAACTAACTTCTATAACAATATTACCATAAAATTATTAATATATGCAATAAATTTGTCAATTAATAAATTTTTTTAAATTTTTATGATAAAATATTAATTGAGAATAGGACGTGATTTAATGAATGAATCTCAGCTTAAAATGAGTAATATACTGCATGATATTATTTATAATGAAGAAGAAGATGTTGAAGAATACTATGGCGTTGTAGTAAATGTATATAGAGACATTGACAAATATTTAATTCAATTAGATGATATTAGAGATAAAATATATCTTGCACAATGGTGTAATAATTATGATAAAGTAAAAGAATTAATTTCAACTTTATCATTATCTGAATATGAAAAGAATAAATATCTAAAGTTAAGAGAAAAAAATATTGAAATTGATGAAACAATTAATTTTAAAATTTTGTCTGAAAAGTATAGTTTTTTAGATAATATAATGGATATGATAACTACAGATCCTGATATACAAGACCAAATACTTTCTTTGTCTGATTCTAGATTAAAATTGTTTGAATTAATGTATTCAAAATTACAAACTTTAACAGATTACTATAATCCTTATGTTACAACAATATTGCAAAGGATTGGTTATGTTTCACTTGATACAAGTTGGAAAAATGAATTTCATTTATATGATGATTTACTAGCAAATGTTGATGATTTAATGGCAAGTGGATACATATTATCAAATGACGAAATTGAAAAGTTATTATATTTATGTACTTCATCTGTTCATCATACCGTACCGAATTTTAGTGAATTACAAAAATTTGGTGATGATAATACTATAGATAATATAGAATTAAAAGATGGTATATTAAAAGCTAAAGAAGAAAAAGATACAGATTATCTAAAATTTGCAATTTTAGTTCAGGCATATGGAATTGGCTTACAGTCTGCAAAAAACATCTGCAAAAAATATAATATTTCTAATATAGCAATTACAAATGAAAATCGAGATGTTTTTGAAATGTATATGGCAATTTATCAAATAATAAATGAAAATGATCCCGATGTTTTGATACAATTATATGATGAATTTACTAAAATAATGAAACCAGAAAAAGATTTTAGACGAATTATTGTTTTTGAAAATGACTTGAGAAAAGCTTTTGCACATGACTTAAATAATCAAGTATTCAAAACAGATAACTTACCATATGATGAAATTGATGGAATTAAAATATACGATGCTGGTGTTGATTTTAAAATGATTGTTACTGCTATTGGAGCATATCAAGGAAATTTTGGAAATAAAGAAAATTATAGTGAATATTGGAATTCGCCAAAAATTAGATCTCATGGTAACTGTTGTAGTTTAATTGGTAATGCAAATCTTTCAATGGCAAATGTTAAAAATGTAATATTTGGCTTTTCAACTATGAATGATAATATGCTTCTTCTTAGTGGAAGTTCAGATATTAATTCCACCCCAGATAGTAGAGAATTTAATACTACTGGAAATCGCTCACAAGAATATATGGATGCAAATTCAATGCTTAATAATACTAGAAGTGATTATAATGAATTGGTATATGAACGAAGAGATTTAAGTAGTAACCCAAAGTTTTATAAAAAAAATCCTGATTATATAGTTTTCTTTGAAGAGTACGAAAGTTATGATGAAATGTTTGAAAAATATAAAGATAAACCAAAACAGCTTGAATATTTGAGACAACAAAAAGAATTAGAAGATAAATTTTGGCAAGAATCTTTAAAGGCAGCAAAAGATTTTGGTATTCCAATTGTAAAAATTAATAGAGAGAAAGTTGCAAAATCTGAATATGAAAAAATTCAAAAGTTAGTAAAAGATTTTAATGAAACAAAGAATCCAGATTTATTAAGTCTAATTATTACTTCTTTTGAAAGTTCTAGAGTTGGAAACGCTGGATTACACGCCCTAATTAGAGAAGAGTATTTTTCGTCAAATAAAATTACTATTATTCTTGATGAAATAAAGAATTCAATTAACATTATTGATAATGAATCAGAAAGAAATACTTTATATTTTATGTTATATAAAGCCATTATTGAAGAACAAAGAAAAGTAGATGTGTGCAAGCATAAGAGAAATAAACAGCAAACGCCTGGTATTGATTTTACAAAAGAACTGAGAGAAATAGAACAAATACTAACAAATAATAATATTGATTATTCAATGGTAGGGAGAAAAAAATGAAAACGCAAAAAGATATTAAAGAAGAAAACTTTAAAATTAGTAAATTAATTAATGAATTATTAAAGAGAATTAAAGTGCTAAAAAGATGATGATTTATAGGGACAAACCATCATCTTTTTCTTTATCTTTTTTATTGTTATAAAATTCTTCAGAATATTCATCCATCTCATCTTTAATATGCCTAGTTGCTTTTTCAATTTCTTTTTTAATGATTCTTCAATAACAACGTCTTGCTTAATAATATTTACCATAAATACCATCCTTACTTTGTAGGATAGTCTTTGTATGACTTCCAAGCCTGACACGTGGAGTTCAATACAAAAAAAACTAACCCAAACTGAGTTAGTTGTATTAAAAAAGCTCGAAAAGTTCGAGCGTATTTCCTTATGGAGCGATTAAGCAACAGCTTACGAACCATAACGCTCTCTTTCTAAAAATATTATATATGAAATCCTATTAAATTTCAATGGGAGTATGGAGAAATTTGTTATTTTATAGTATAATATTAATGGTTAATATCTTTTATGGAGGTTTAAATGACTACGAGTATATCAATACCAAGTGATGAGGATGGTTTTGTATTATTACAATGTCATCTTTGTGGAGAATATTTTAAAATGTTGGCAAGTGATGTTAATGATGAATCTGTTATAAATATATGGTGTCCTTATTGTGGTTTGAATGGAAAAAAATATGTTCCTAATGAGGCTATAGAAATAGGATTAAAAATAGCTGAAAATGAAATAAATGATATTCTTTATGATTTCTTCAAGGATATGGAAAAACAAACTAAAAATAGTATGCTGAAATTTAAATGCACTAGTGAGCCTAATAAAAATGTTATCCCTTCCATAAAAGTAAAAACAGATAAACTTGAATTAAAACAATATAATTGCTGTAATTCAACAGCAAAAATAACTCCTTTGTCGAAGATGTGTGGTAGTTATTGTCCAATATGTGGAGGTATAGATTATGAATAATAGTTATAATAAGAAAGAAATAAAAAAAGAATGTAGAAATTTTAAAACACTTGCAAGTCGAGTTTTAACTAGTGAATATGATACATTTGATTGTAATCTAAAAAGACTAATAAAGTATATTGAAAACACTGAAAATATAAAAAAATACATAGAATCTTGTGTGACTGAAAATGATAAATTTAATATAGAAGAAGATGTAAAGCAAGTTTCAAATGGATATGGTCAATATGTTTTTGAAAGCTTTATTGACGAAAATCAAGAAGTATCTTACACGTATCAAGTATTAAAATATATTGTAGATAATGATATTTCATTTAGAGGATACACTTTCGGATATTCAACTTCAAAGCAATATAATGATAAAGTAAAGGGATTTAATGATAAATTTATCTTACCATTTATAAATGAAATAGAAGGAAATTATGAAAGGATTTGTATAGAAATGGGTTTAGACGAAAATACTAACTTTTTTATAACTAATAATGGTGGACAGGTAAATATAGCAAGAGATGAATCAACAATAAACGCAACTCAAAATAATTATTCACATTTTGATAAATTGGTAAGTGAGATTAAAGATAATATTGATAGCATTGATGACACAAGTTTAAAAGGTGAAATAATAGATAATGTTGAGTGGTTACAAGAGGAAATAAAGAAAGAAAAACCTAAAAAGGGAGTAATAAATGCTGTTACGGATTCATTAAAAAATATATTACCAAAGATTCCAACAGCTATTGAACTTACCGCAGCTATTACAGAAATAATTACATTTATTTCAACATTACAATAAAATATAAAAAAATATAAAGGAGAAAAAATATGAAAGATAAAATAATTATTATAACAGGTGGTGCAAGTGGAATAGGATTAGCCACTTCAAAGAAATTATCAAGAGATAATATAGTTATTATTGCTGATTACAAAGATGTCGAAGAGGACTTTATAAAAAAGAATTTTGATAATTATAAAAATGTTCATTTTTTTAAATGTGATATTTCAAAAAAAGAAGATATCTTAAATCTCAAAGAGTATGTTTTAGAAAAATTTAAGAAATTGGATTGTTTAGTATGTGATGCAGGAATACTTCCGCTACCTTGCGGTATTGATTCTATAACCGATGAAAATGTAGATAGAACTATTGATGTTAATTTGAAAGGTACTTTCAAATGTTTAAATATATTAGGTAATCTTATAAAGGAAACATCAGGTATTGGAAGCATAGTAAATATATCTTCTGTTGATGGTCTAATAGGTGAACCTTATGGAGTTATTTATTCTACAACAAAGGCTGGTATTATATCTTTAACAAAATCATTTGCAAGATATTTCAAAGGAGATATTAGAGTTAATTGTGTAGCTCCTGGACTTATAGATACTCCTTTAACTGATAGTACAGGAGAAGATCCTAGTTGGACAACTGATTTCTCTATTATAAAAAGAATAGGTAAACCAGAAGAAATTGCTGATAGTATAATATTTTTACTATCCGATAAAGCATCTTACATAACTGGCCAAGTTTTAGCGGTAGATGGTGGATTTACTTTAAAATAATTTTAGGAGGTTTACATATGAATAAAGAAATTATAATTATTACAGGTGGTGCATCAGGACTCGGATTAGAATTAGTTAAACAATCAATAGCAAGAGGATTATTTGTATGCAATATTGATTGGAATCAATCTAAAATGAAAGAATTAGAAAAAAATTATGAAGAAAATTATAAGGGATTTGTTGGAGATATTTCGGATGAAAGTTTTATTAAAAATACAATAACTGAAATATCAAAAATTGGAAATATAAAATATTTAGTAAATAACGCAGGTGAACCATCTTTTAAATTACCTTGTGACTATTCTAAAGAAGATATAGATAAATGCTTTAAGGGATTACAAGGAATGATAATTGTATCAACAGAGGCGTTAAATGTAAAAGAAGAAAAAGATTTAAAAATTGTTAATGTGATGTCATCTGCTGCTTTAAGAGGTAACAAACAAGAAGCTGTATATTGTGCCACTAAGTGGGGAGAAAAAGGATATACAGAAAGTTTAAAAGTTGCATATAAAGGAACGAGTGTAAAAATAATTGGTGTATACCCAGGTGGAATAAATACAGATTTCTATAAAAATAGTAGAGATTATGTTAGTGAAGAAAAACAAAATTCTTTTATGAATCCAAAAGATGTTGCAGATACAATTTTAAATAATATTTTAAGTACTGCTAATTTGACTGTAGCAGATATTATAATTGAACGTAATTCTTAATAAAGGGTATGGGAATTCCCATAGTAGAATTTATGCGGGAGTATAAATTCAGTGCTGGCTAGACACGACTTTTACCCCCACACTCTAAAAAATATAAAAAGAGGATTAACTTACTTTGATAATTTTTTCCTCTTTTTTTTAAGATTATTTATACAAAAACATATTCATTTAAGACAATTTCTTCTGCCTTATTCTTGTAATTATTCATTAACTTTGTCCATTCTAATGAATTTAAATCTTTACTTTTTTCAGATAGTCTTTCATCGTTTTTAATATAATCTTCCATTAGTATTTTGTATAAACTTTCACAAGAATCACTGACTAAAAGAAGATGATGAGTCAGTTTATTTGTCATTAAAAGTGTTTCATAAAGTGCCTGTTTATTTTGTGCAATAAAGTGTAATCTTAGTATTCCGTATTTACCAATTCTTCCGCATTCTTCATCATTTTCTAAATATAAATTTGGTATTAAATAATCTCCTTGTCTTGTATATTTTATTTCCATAATTTTATCAATCCTTTCTTAATTTTAAACATTTATTAGTTCAGTTTTTGGTATAAGAATTAAAGTATCAACTATATTATTGCCTTCAATATAAGGACAATTTATTATTCCATCTACATAGAAATGTTCTTTCATTAAATTCATATAATTATTTAATTCTTCTTCTGAATATTGATTATTTTCCATTTTTGTTAATGACATAATGGTATAATCTTTTTCTAATTCTAATAATTCTTCTTTATTAATTTGTTCTTTATAAGTTATACCAATATTATTATCAGTTAGTAGTTCATTTAAATAATCAATATAATCTTTTGTGCTTTTTGAGATAAATTCTTCTGTAAATTTGATATTTTTAATCTCAATATTGTAGTTATTATCTCTAGTTATTTCTATTGAAGATATTAATCTATTAATTAATTCTTTTTGTGCTTTTCTATTTAAACTATCGAATAAATAAGCAAAACTTAAATTATTTTTAAAAATAAACTCTCCATTATCTTCTTCATAATCTAACTTTTTTAGAAGTTCTACTGTGTATTCTTTAAAATCATTATCTGGATCAAGATTATTTTTCTTTTTAGTTAGTTTATCAATTTCTTTTTTAATAACGTCGTTTTTATGATTGATAGTTTCTACATCTAGGGTAGAACTTAAATATAAATCAACTAATCTTTTTTCTTGAACTTTTAGTTTTTCAATTGCTTTTTCTATCTCTTTTACTTCTTTACTTTTAGTAGAACTACAAGTAATTATTTCATTAGAATTATCATACATAAACCTAGTTAACTCATTTAAAATTCTTTTTAATTTGTCTTCAATTTTATCTGAATTGTAATGATAACCATAACCTTTACAATTAGAGTTTTTACATCTCAAATGATAATAAATTTTAGTTTCATTTTTATACTTTTTAAATGATTCACTAGCAGCAAGTATCTCATTACATAATGGACATTTTACTAATCCTGCAAATAAATGAATATGCTCTCCATAGTTTGGATGTTTATTCTTTTCTAGATTTGCTCTTGTAGTATTCCAAGTATTTATATCAATAATTGGCTCACAATAATCTTCAACTCTTAAAACATCTTGTGGCTTTCTTTTATACTTTCCATACTCAAATACACCAATATAAATAGAATTTGTTAGTATCTTATAAACTCTGTCTGCTTTCCATTTGCCTTGTTTTAAATAAGCGTTATTATCTTTCATAATGGTTGCAATATTTCTAGTAGAATGTCCTTTTTTACATAGTTCAAATATCTCTTTAACTACTTGTGCTTCGATAGGTTCTACTTCTAAATGACCAGTTTTCTTGTTTCTAATATAACCATAAGGTGCTTTACTAGGATGAATTTTTTCTAGTGCCATTTCTTCCATAGCACGTTTAGTTCTTGCACCAATTTCTTTTCTTTCACGTTGACCAAACACTAAATTCATACCAAATATCATTTCACCATTAGCAGTAGATACATCATAAGGTTCAAGTATTAATTCAATCTTAACATCGTGTTCTTCACAATAATTAAGTAGCCAAAATCCATCGTAATTATTTCTAGTTAATCTATCTACTTTAATAGCAATTAGCTTATCAATTTTCTTTGATTTGATATCTTTAAGTAGTCTTTGCATTTCTGGTCTCATTAAATCTTTTCCAGAATGTCCTGCATCATTATAAACATCTACAATATCATAATCATTCTTTTCACAATATTCTTTAATCATTCTAAGTTGTGAATCAATAGAATAACCATTATCTCTCTGGTCATCAGTAGATACTCTTACATAAACTCCACATCTCATAATTTTCCTCCTTTCCTTAAATTTTGAGAAATATTAAATACTTCTCATATGTTTCCTAACAAAAGCGCAAAAAAACAACCCTAAATTTGAAAAAAATTAATATTTCTCACATGTTTCCTCATTTAAATGCAAAAAGTATACCCTAAATTTGAAAATTTCTTAAAAAAGATTCAATTTCTTTCAAATTATACTTTTCTTTATACTCTTTAATGTAGAATGGTTTATTACTAATTTCATTTACTTTATATTCAAGTATAGTAAGAGTAATGGGATATGTAATTAGATATTCAGTTGGTTCTATAAACTGTAAATTAGTATTTACAAGAACTTTAACTTTTCCTTTTTTAGTTTTATAAGTGCAGTCTTTAATAAGTTCTAGTAATTTAGGATTAGGTTTGAGTTCTTGGGTAGTTTTAAATTTAAGCATAAAAAATGTCCTCCTTTCTAGAAAGAGAACATTATCTTTATATTTGGTAAAACAAGCCTTTCCAAGCCTGACTACTGGCAAAATAAAAACTTACGAACTTTAATTAGTCCGTAAGTTGTCTTCAAATGGAGCGGATGATGGGAATCGAACCCACGTAGTCAGCTTGGAAGGCTGAGGTTCTACCATTAAACTACATCCGCAAATTAGTAGACAATAATAATTATACCAAGATAATTAATATTGTCAACACTTTTTTAATTTTTTTTAGCTTTTATCCCATCAACAACTTTATAAGACAAATCGATAATAGGTATACCCTTACTCTTTAATCTAACTATATTTTTTTCAATAAACAAAATTATTCCATCATCTAAGTTATTATATGAAAGATTCCTAATTTTCTTTAAATCATCATCTAAATTTTCTCTACCAATCTTATCAGCTATAAAAACTATTTTATCCATTAAACTCATATTTAAAGATCCAGTTGTATGCCATCTTATTGCATTTGCCATCTCAGAAGTAAAATCATACTTTCTAAAACATAAATCTGCTCCTATTATTCCATGAATCAATGGTTTATTTTCTTCTTTATCTATATTCAAATCTATATTATTTTCTTCTACATACTTAATAACTTCTTCTCTAGTCATTTCTTTACAAACATCATGCATCAAAGCTGCCCTTTTTACTCTTTCCAAAAACTCTTTATCACCAGGTTTATACTTAAGCGCATATCTTTGAGCTTCTTCCATAACTAAAATAGAATGATTGTATCTTTTTTCACTCAAAATACTTTTAAGAACACTTTTTAATTCTTCAATACTATATTTCATATTACTTTAGCTTTTCTCCTCTAAATGTACCCATCTTGTCTCTGTAATAACACGTACCATACGGAGATTTAAGTAAAGGAATAATAGATGGATCATAATTACAAATAGTATTTAAATCATATATACCAGAATTATGAATATCACTTACATATTCATCAGATTCTTCTCCTTGAAAGAATCTCCATCCACTATCTGGATATTTACTATTAGGCTCTTCCCTATACATATATCCAACTTTAAAACCATCAACAACAATTCTATCAGTAGCAATACAACCACTAGGACCATCCCACTCTAACAAAGGTTTAATATCTTTTGAATCTATCTTAAACTTTTTCATAATTCCTCCACGCTTATTCTATAATATATCATATCACCTATTTTTTCAAGAAAAGAAAATAACTATCAATAGATAGCTATTTATTAATATTAATAATAGAATAATAGAACACCAAATAAATTATAACCCCAAGAGGTATTAATACTGTAAACAACTGTAACAATAATTCCATATTTAAGAAAGTTAAAATATTAGTTAAAATATATATAAATAACAACAATATAGAAATAACAGTTAATGAAAATGAAATAATAATATTTTCATTTCTTATTTGTTGTTTTTTAGTAGGTATTTTCTTTTCTTTTTTATTATCATCAGAAATACGAGCTAATAATTTTAAAATATAGAATAAAGCTATATCAATAACTATAAATAATGGTAATAAGAATACTAAAAGAGATATAACATTATTAACACCAAGTACTGAAATTCTTGTTCTAAAACTACTACTTAATAAAGCTGAAATTAAAACTGAACAATAAGGTATAAATAACGCTAAAACGAAGTATTTATTAATTTTAATTTTTTCTGAATGATACCATTTTAATTTATTTTTAGAATTAGCTATTACCTTCATTACAAAAACAACTAATAATACAACAATTTCAGTCGTAATAGAATCTAATCTCCAATTTTTATTAAGAGATACTTTAATCCACATAGATATAAATGTAACAACAGTAACAACATTTATAGACAAGTATTTATAATTATCCAAACTAGCCTCTATTTTCTCCTCATACTCTGGAACCTTACATCTCTTATATTTAGGGCCCACCAAAACATAACTTAAATAAATAATAAGTGAAATTATAATGGCTACAGGCAACGAATAAACTAATAATGTAATAAAATTATGTAAAGAAATATTTCTAACATATTGCATAAAACTATCATGAGTAATCATAATATATAAAATAAAAACTAAAGGAAAAAACAACCCAATAAGTACTGACTTCAATCTCTCTGGTGTCATCTTTATAGTTCTTAAATGAAATAATGAAAAATTATTTACTACATTACCAAACATACCAGAAATAGTTATAACTACTAATGATATTAATTCAAATAAAATATCACTAAATGTCCAATCAACATTATTAAGCATAGTCGTCCATATAGAAAGACATAAAATAAAGAAAATTAAAGATATTGTAATACGTCTATAATATCTAAAAACTTTTTGTTTTTCTAACCCTAACCCTTTTGTATTCTCCATAACACACACTCCTACTATTAATTATATTTAATCAAAAAAAAAGAAAAAAAGCAATGCTAAACACTAATTTTCTAATAATGTTAAACTAACTTTTTCTTTTTCAATTGAAATACTATCAACATAACAATCAACTATATCTCCAACACTAAACAAATCAGCTGGATGTTTAATATATTCTTTACTTAATTTTGATATATGAGCAAGTCCATCATTATGAAGTCCAATATCAATAAATAAACCAAAATCAACAACATTTCTAACAGTTCCTTGTAACTTATCTCCAATATGTAAATCTTCTATTTTTAATATATCACTTCTAAGAAGTGGTTTTGGTATATCATCTCTTGGATCTCTTTCAGGCGAAATTAAAGATTTTATAATATCTTCTAATGTAAACTTATCTATATCTAACTTTTTACTATATTCTTCTAGATCAAGATTTAAAGCATCTTTTAATTCAACAGAACCAATATCTGAAGGACTAAAACCTAAAATATTTAACAGTTTAGTTGCAGCATCATAACTTTCAGGATGAATTGAAGTTTTATCAAAAGGGTTTTCACCATCAAGTATTCTAATAAAACCAATAGACTGTTCATATACTTTAGGAGTCATACTTTTTAATTTTCTCACTTGTTCACGACTTACAAATTTACCAAATTGATCTCTTACTTTCAAAATTTCATCAATTGCTTTTTTAGTTAACCCTGACACATAAGAAAGTAGACTTCTACTTGCAGTATTAATATTAACTCCTACAGAATTAACTGTTTTTTCAACAACAAAAGTTAATGATTCATCCAGTTTTTTTTCTGATACATCATGTTGATAAAGACCAACTCCTATACTTTTAGGATCGATTTTAACAAGCTCTGAAAGAGAATCTTGAAGTCTTCTTCCAATACTAATAGCACTTCTTTTTTCTACTGTTAAATCTGGAAACTCAGAAATTGCAAGTTTACTAGCTGAATAGACCGAAGCTCCTGCTTCATTTACTATTATATAATCAACATGTCTTTTAGCCTCTTTAATAACACTAGCAATAAAGGCTTCGCTTTCACGAGAAGCAGTACCATTTCCAATAGCTATAATATCAATACCATATTTATCAATTAATTCCAACACTTTCTTTTTAGACTCTTCTATTTTTAAATGTGGTTCTGTAGGATATATTACAGCAATTTCTAATGGTTTCCCAGTAGGATCAAGTACAGCCAATTTACAACCAGTCCTAAATGCCGGATCATAACCAAGTACAACCTTCTCTTTCATTGGAGGAGTAAGTAATAATTTTTCTACATTATTTGAAAAATTATCAATAGAAACAACTTCAGCCTTTTCTTTTAATTCAGTTCTAACTTCTCTTTCAACACTAGGTAAAATAAGTCTCTTTAAAGAATCTAAAATAGAATTCTTTACTATTTCAACCACAAAGCTTTTTTCATTCTTAACTAATCTTTTAGTTAAAAAACTAATAATACCTTCTTTATCATAATTAATACTAACTGAAATTACGCCTTCTTTTTCAGCTCTATTAACAGCCATTACTCTATGAGCTTTAATACTTCTAATATTTTCTTGATAATCATAATACATTTCATAAACTAAATCTTTATCAAGTTCATTTTTCTTCTTTTTTGTAACAAGAGAAGAATTTTTATAAATATAAGATCTAATAAATTTCCTAAAACTTGCATTATCACTAATCCACTCTGCAATAATATAAGAAGCACCCTCCACTGCAGATTCTATATCTTTAACATTTTCATTTATATATGGTTTAACAAGATTTTCTATATTACCGTCAACAGGAAAAGACATTATTTTTTTAGCTAAAGGCTCTAATCCATTCTTTATTGCCTCAGTAGCTTTAGTCTTTTTCTTTTCCTTATATGGTCTATATAAATCTTCTACTTCTACCAATTTATTACACTTTAAAATCTCTGCTTTTAATTCTTCAGTCAATAAACCTTTTTCATCTATTAATCTAATAACATCTTCCTTACGATTATATAAATTTAACTGATACTGATATACATCACTTATTTTTCTTATTTGCTCCTCATCCAAAGCATTAGTCATTTCTTTTCTATAACGAGCTATAAAGGGTATTGTATTTCCTTCTTTTAATAATTGTAATACAACCTCTACTTGTTTTTTAGTTATTTTTTCTTCACTTGCGATTTGTTCTATAATTGCATCATTCATACGCTACCTCCAATATAATTATAATCATATACAAATAAAAAGAAAAGTATTGACTTTTCCTTATTTACCAACTCTTAAAACTTCAAAAGAAACATTTCTATGTACCCCATAATTGTGAGCAGCAAACGCTTCACTTTCAACAGCTAAATCGAATTTTTTCACTTTATTTAATCCTATTACACTACCAGCTCTATCTAACACAATAACATTATACACTCCATCTATCGGATCATTTACTTTAATAATTGAATAATACTTAAAGTTTTTATCAGAAGCTACTATCCTAACACTTCCATAAACAGGATCATTATAAGTAAGACTATTTTTTAAATCAAATCCAGTTGCTGTTATACCCTGTCTTTCAAGATCACTGCTACAACAATCTTTACCATAAGCAGTCATACTACCTTCAAATTTTAGTCCTACATAAACACTATCTAATTCACTACTTTCCATTTTTTTTGAATCATCTACAATTGTAGTACTTACCTCTTTACTCTCCTGATTACCTTGTTCAGTACTTTTTTCTTCTACAGGAGTTTTAATCTCTTTATTATTATCAAAAGAAACAACATCTGTCTTTTCTTCTTTATCTAATAATTCCTTATTTTCTTCAGGAATTTCTTCTTTATCAACAACTTTCTCTAAAAAAGAGGTGCTAATTACTTTAACATTATTACCTATATTAATAGAGAAATTACTTGTATTAACATAACAAGAATAATAAATTGAAATACTAGCTAAAGAAAATATTAAAATTACAAAAATAATTCTTTTCATCATTCTTGTACAGACGTTACATCACAATCATAACCATCTTTTAATAAAGAGGATTTAATATCATAAATATTTTTATGATATTCAAATTCTGGATATGTACCACCAGCTTCTGTATAAGCTGTTAAATTATCTGTTGAAATACTTTTATGAGTATATTCTTCTTTTATTTTTAAAACTCCACTTGAAAAATCACAACTAACACTTACTCCTGATATACTATCAGATATAGAACTTATTAAATCACATTCCTCTTTTCTTTTAGTAAGATAATCTGTATTAATACTTTCTATTCTAGTTTCTAAAGTTGAAGTTTCTAACTTTCTATCATTAAATAAAAAACTAAAATCATAATAAATATCTGTTTCATCAGTTGAATGTTTTTTCTCACATATAAGAGTTCCATTATCAATCAAATCAGAACTAGTAGACTTATTTGAATTCTTTTGTTTTTCTTTAATTATTTCAGATATTTGAGGAAGAAAGAAAACAAATAAAACAATTCCTATTAGAAAAATAAAAACTAAAATATATTTAAAGACTCCTTCTTTTTTTGGAGGCTCCTGATTATTTTGCTTTTCAACAACGACTGGATTAGGAACAACATTCTCCTTTACTTGATTTACAGAAGTATTTACAACTTGTGGTTTAGGTAGTGTTGATGAAACTGGCGGAATAACATTATTAATAGTATTTTGACTTTTACCATTATTTTGATTAACAGCATTATTATTATTAATATTGCTATTATTATTATTTTCTTGATTCATAATATATCTCCCTATCTTAATTTATTTATTCTTTCTTGATAATCATCACCTAATAATATAAAACTTCCAGATACTAAAATAGTAGCATCCCCACAATTCTTTTTAGTCTCATCATTTATACCACCATCTACACTAATAACTACCTCTTCTTTATTATATTCCTTTAATAACTTAGTAATTTCTTTTATTTTTTGTTTTGTCTTAGGAATAAAAGCTTGTCCACCTTTTCCAGGTTCAACACTCATAACAAGAATTAAATCAACAAGTGGTAAATATGGTACTAAATCCTTAACTTTTGTTTCCGGATTAATAGCAAGGCCACATTTAATAGCGTAACTTTTTATTAATTTTAAATTATCCTCTACATTCTCAGTTTCTACATGAATAGTAATATACTCTGAGTTTAGAGTTGCATATTTCTTGATTAATTTTGAAGGATTCTCAACCATTAAATGAACATCAAGTCTTTTAGATGTATATTTATAAATCTTACGCATTTCTTTCCAAGGCATAGTTCTACCAGGAACAAATATACCATCCATTACATCAACATGTATAAAATCTGTATCTGTTTCATTAAGTAATCGTAAATCTTTAGCTGGATTTTGACTACTTAGAAAAGATGTTGAAACTAACATAAACATTACCTCTTTTCTATAAATTTAATATAATTTTCATATCTACTCATTAAGATTTTTCCATCACTAACAGCTTTTTTAACAGAGCACTCTTTCTCATTAACATGAGAGCAATCACTAAATGGACAAGAATAATGAGAAAACTCAATAAAAGACTTCTTAATATCTTCCCTTGTACTATCACCAAATTCTAAAGATGAAAAACCAGGAGTATCTAATACTTTTCCCCCATTTACTTCAAATAAACTAACTACTCTAGTTGTATGTTTACCTCTTCCTAAAGCCTGAGAAATATCTCCAGTTTCCAATTTTAAATTAGGATTTAATTTATTAAGCAAAGTACTCTTTCCAGCACCAGTTTGTCCTGTAAAAACAGTCGTATTATGAGATAAAACCTTCTGAATACTTTCTAAATCCTGATTAGAAATAACCTTATAACCTATTTTTTTATAATAAGACAAATAATTATTTATTTCCTCTTTTTTTTCTGAAGAAGCAATATCCTCTTTTGTAATACAAATAATTGCTTCAATCCCATGTAATTTCATAGTAACTAAAAATCTATCTAATAAATTCAACGAAAAAAGAGGTTCAACCATACTAGTTACAATAATAGCTTGTGTAATATTACTAACTGGTGGTCTTTGAAACTCATTTTTTCTTGGAAGTATTTCTTCAATAACCAACTTTGAAGGATCAAATACGCAATAATCACCAACTAAAGGTACCACTTTAATATTACGTATTTTCCCACGACATTTACAATTAAATATCTCTTTATTACAACTTACAACATGTAAATCTTTTATAATTTTAACTATTTGTCCTTCCATAATCCTCCCTAATGATTAGTGCTGCTAGTTTTTGCATCTGTTTTTGTATCTGTTTTTGTCTCAGTTTTAGTATCAGTCTTAGTATCAGTTTTTTCATCTGCAGCTGTTTTTTCTCTATATCCAGTTGGACACTTTTCATCCTTTGAAACAACTTTAGTTTTAGTACTATCAGTAGTAGAAATACATGTCTTAGTCTCAGTTACAGTACTAGATTTCTTACCAATAACAATAGAAACACTATCATTATTTTTTACATTAGCATCCTTAGGTCTAGATTGACTAATAACTTTACCTATTTGACTTGAATCAGTAGTTTCTTGATAAGAAACATTAAGTGTTACACAGTTCTGATTACACCATTTAGATACTACGTCTTGAGTCTCACCATTCCAATCAGGGAAAACAACAGGATTCAAAATCTTAAATGTTATAGAATCTCCACTTTTTACTACTGATCCTTCTTGTAAAGACTGCTCAACAACAACATCTTTACCTATAAACTTACAATTATTACTATCTGGATCAATTTTTTCTAAATTAACAGTTAATCCATAATTTTGTAGAGTAACCATACTCTCCTTATAATCTTGTTCAACATAGTTTTCTATAGTATATGTTTTAATACCAGTAGACTTATAAATGACTATTTTAGTTCCCTTCTTTATAACTCTACCAGCTGATGGTTCAGTTCTAACAACTCTATTCTTTTTTACTGTATCAGATGCAACCGTTACAATCTCAGCATCAACTATAAACCCACTATCAGTAAGAGTTTTTTCAGCTTTACTTATAGTCATATTAGTAACATTAGGAACCTTAATAGATTTTACTTCAGTCAATTTAGGAATTAACAAAGCAACAACAATTAATATAAGTAATATTCCAATAAATACTATTGATAAAATAAGAATAATTCTTTTACTAATCTTATCTTCCTTATCTTCAATTTTAGAAGCAACAGTATCTTCTTTTTCTTTAACTTCTTCAAGTTTCTTTATTGCTTTTGTATTTTCCTCATGTTCAGGATATGGATATTGATATCTTTCCTCATTAATTCTATTATCATCCAAAACAGTTAACAAGTCATCATGCATAGCTTTAGAATCATTATATCTATTTTTAGGATTCTTAGCTGTTGCTTTTAAAATAACATTTTCAACACTCATCGGAATAGAAGGATTTTCATCTCTTAAACTAGGTAATGGTTCCTTCATTTGTTTTAAAGCTATCTCGACAGCATTTTCACCCTTAAAAGGAAGTGATCCTGTTAATAATTCATAAAAAATTATTCCCATAGAATAAACATCACTTTTTATTGTAGATCCCTTACCAGTAGCCTGTTCTGGAGGTAAATAATGTACAGAACCCATAACCGAATTAGTTTGTGTCAATTGTGTAGAATTAAGTGCCATAGCTATACCAAAATCAGTTATTTTAATTTGCCCATCATCTTGAATCATAATATTTTGTGGTTTCAAATCTCTATGAATAATATAACTATCATGAGCATGCGACATACCATCTGTTAGTTGAAGCATAATATCAATTGTTTCACTTAAAGTAAGACTACCTCTTCTCTTTAATAATTGTTTAAGAGTTTGACCTTCTACATACTCCATTACAATATAATAAATACCATTATCTTCTCCAACATCATACATCTCAACAATATTTGGATGTGAAAGACTAGAAGCAGACAAAGCCTCCCTTTGAAAACGTCTAACAAACTTCTCATCATTAGATAAGTCACCACGTAAAACTTTAATAGCTACATTTCTATCTAGAATAGTATCATATCCTAAATATACATTCGCCATTCCACCTTCACCAATACTACGAACTATTTCGTAACGATCATTAATTTTTTGCCCCTTTGTTATCACTATAATTCACCTTCTTCGCGTACTAAATATGCAATTGAAATATTATCAGTACCCCCACGATTATTTGCCTTCATTATAAGTTTTTCAACTTTTTCTGAAATAGAACTATCACTAAGTAAAACCTTTTCTATCTGTTCATTATCTAACATATTAGTTAAACCATCACTACACAATAGCAATTCACTAATCTCCATATCACAATCAAACACATCAACCTCTATTGGATCATTCGCACCTAATGCTTTCATCAAAACATTTTTCTTAGGATGTTCTTTTGCTTCTTCTTTTGTAAGCTCACCAGCACTGACAAGTAAATTAACTAATGTATGGTCATAAGTTACTTTGTGCAATTTATTATCCTTAACTACAAACCCCGATGAATCACCAATATTACCAAATAAAATATATGCTTCCGTCACAATAGCAAGTACTAACGTAGTACCCATACCCTTACTTTCAGGATGTGTTTTTTCATGATGAAAAATTAAAGAATTAATTTCATTAGCACTATTTCTAATCCATTCAACAGCATCCACCTTAGAAGGACTTAAAAACGTCTCTTGGAAATGTTTTCCCAAATATCCAATAGCTATACTACTCGCAACTTCACCAGCAGAATGTCCACCCATTCCATCAGCAACCGCCATTAAATATTCATTATTATCATTTTTTACAATTATCACACTGTCTTCATTATGATCTCTAACTTTACCAGTGTCCGTCAAATAAAAGGATTTCATTTTTCCTCCTTCTTGCTTCGAAGTTGTCCACAAGCAGCACTTATCTTCGAACCAAATTCTCTTCTTATAGTAACATTTATATTAGCTTCTTTAAGTATATCATAGAATTTCATAATTTGAAACATATTACTACGTTCATATATAATATTTTCAGTTTCATTATAAGGTATTAAATTTACATAACAATTTATTCCCTTTAATAATTTAGAAAGTTCTAAAGCACATTCATCTGTATCATTAACACCCTTAAGCATTACATATTCAAAAGTAACCCTGCGATTTGTCTTATCAACATACTTTTTTACAGCACTAATTAATTCTTTAATTGGATAAGCCTTATTAATAGGCATAATACTATTTCTAATATCATCATTAGGTGCATGCAGACTTATAGCTAAATTAACTTGTAAATCAAGCTTAGAAAATTCTTCAATCTTTGGAATAATACCACTTGTTGATACAGTTATATGTCTACTCCCAATAGAAAGTCCTTTAGGATCATTAATTATTTTTATAAACTTAACTATATTATCATAATTATCAAAAGGTTCACCTATTCCCATTAATACTACATGAGATATTCTATCACCAAAATCCTCTTCTACTTCTAAAATCTGAGTAACTATTTCACCAGCAGTTAAATTTCTAACTTTCTTACGCCTTCCACTTTCACAAAAACGACATCCCATATTACAACCAACCTGACTAGAAACACAAATACTATTTCCATAATCATGTAACATAAGTACTGCTTCAATATATTCACAATCACTAAGTTCAAACAAATATTTATTAACATCTTTATCCTTTTCTACTTTTACAAGTTTTACTCTTTCAATAGTAAAATCTTTCTTAAGTAATTCCAAAGTATCTTTTTTTATATCTGTCATATCATCAAAACTTTTTACTTTTTTATCATAAAGCCATTGATAGATCTGAGTAGCTTTAAACTTTTTTTCACCATGTTCTAAAAAATATTCTTCCAACTCTTCCTTTGTTAAATCATAAATCATGGCCTATCACCTCGTCTCAATATTATAACTCACAAATAGCAAAAAAGAAATAAACTAATTTATTGGATTAGCTATTTCCTCAATTTGATCAAACTTAGAATAACTAAAAGTTAAATTATAATTCTTAAGTGTCTCATTACTATATTTATAATAATTAGTTAAATCTAAATTAATAGAATCAATTTTACCATTATCTAAAATAGATACAACAATTGTATTATCTAAAACATCATTCTCTCTTTTTTCTAAACCTAAAATATCTATAATCTTTTCATTAGCTATTGAATATGTAAAAGTCTTTTTCTTACTATCTATATAATCAGTCTTAGAAACATACTTAGCTCTTTTTATAATTTTATTAAGATTTGAAGGAATTACAAAGTCATAAAAAATCATAGGATTAGTTGTCTCGTTCCATGTAAATAAATTACCATCCTTTAAATAAGCTTTGTCTTTTTTAATATAGTATTCCATAGCCTGAGTCCCACTTTTAAATAATGATATTTCATCACCAAGTAAGTCCCCTTCATATATAGTTTCAACACCATCATAATTTTCTTTAAATTTAAAATGATAATTCTCATTCATAATTCTATCTAATTTATAATCATAACCATATCCTGTTTTTCTAATAGATACCTCTTTTGTTGAAATACTTTTAAAACTAATTCTAAGAAAGATAATAATCACAACAAAAAACAAGAAATAAAACCCAAAAAATATAATTTGTTTTAAAAATGGATTTTGATCTAAACCACCTAATAAATTATTCTTATTCTTTTTATTAAACATATCTTCACCTACTCAAAAAACTTGCCTAATAAGTCTTCTTTTTTCTTTCCATTTAAATAATCTTTAACCGCTACTTTTCTCTTTCCTTCTTCTTTTAATTCAGTAATTATATATTCACCATCTTTTACTCTAACACCAATACCATCATCATATATATTTATAATTTGTCCACAATCACCTTTAGTAGAATCTCCACATCTTCCAGAATATATTTTTACTATCTTCTTATCTAGTATTGCAAATGCTCCTGGAAAACTATTTAAACCTCTTACTAAATTAAATACATTCCTCTTAGTATCATTAAAATCTATATGTTCATCTTCTCTTTTTATATTATAAGCAAACGTTACTTCATCACTATTTTGTTTTATTCTTTTAACATTACCAGAAATAATACTTGGTAATGTTTTTAATAATAAATCTCTTCCTAAGACACTCAGTTTATCATGAAGTATTGAGACTGTATCAGAATCAAGTATTTCTATTTCTTCTTGAGAAATAATATCACCAGTATCCATACCCTCATCCATATACATAATAGTAATACCTGTCTTACTATAACCATCAATTATTGCTTTATGTATTGGAGCCCCACCTCTAAGTTTTGGAAGTAATGATGCATGAACATTAATACATCCATATTTAGGATAATCTAAAACTTCTTTAGGAATAATTTGTCCATATGCACACGTCACAATCATATCAGGATCCAAATCAAGTATTTCTTGATACTCACTTCTAACCTTTTCTATTCTAAGTAACTTTATTCCATTACTAATTGCTACTTGTGAAACAGGACTAGGCGTTAAAACTTGATGTCGACCGACCTTTTTATCAGGTTGACTAACTACACCAACAACCTCATAATTACTATCATTTAATAATCCTTCTAAAACAGGAACACTAAAAACAGGAGTCCCCATAAAAACTATTCTTATCATTATATCACCCGCCCATAAAATATAAAATCATTGTCATAACAACACCTATTATTATAAACAAAAGCCCAACAATTGCAACTGAAACAGCGCCATATGAGTTAACAGCTACATTCTGTGTAACTAAAGAATCATTAACTTCTAAATCAGACTTTTCAACCAAAACATCATCAGTAATCATAACAAACTCATTTTTACCAATCATAAAATCATTATAAGTTGGAATATCAACTATTTCTATATCATCAGGCATAATATCAGAGTTTAAATCATAACCCATATAACGACTATCCAAAATTAACTCCATTAAAGAAATAAGAGATTCATCATTATTATGTACTATTTCTTCTATATCCTTCAATTTATCTTTACCAATACTAGATCTTTTAATTCTAGCTATGCAAGGATGAACATTATTAACATGACTAGAAACATATACATCTATAAATCTATTAATAACAAACAACTTATCCTCATTATTTAAATGAATACTATTACATACAGACATTAATATCTCTTTTATTTTAAGTATATCTTTAGTATAAAAACAATCCCTATCATACTTTTTATTTTTAAGAAGAGGATTAACTACCATACTAGATAAATAATTAGGCGACAAAAAAGCATAGTATAAAGCAACCATAATATCATCAGTAAGATTTACATCTTTTTTTATAAATAATTTATTATTTGAATACCTATTAAATATATCATTTATTTCATCAAGTTTAGAATCAAATACAAAACCATCATGTCTAATTCCAACACAAGATATTTCATTAATATGATTAGACATAAAACCAAAGTAAAAATAACCATTAATAATATATTTATTATATACATAATGAAGTATTTTTTCTCTAGATTCAAAACTATTAGTATTAGTAATTGAAAGCTTAACAGATATAACTTTAAGTATTAAAGTATATACTCCATTTTTTATATCATTATAATCACTAAACTTTTTAAATACCCTTTTTAATTGTTCAACATAATCATCAATTAAAGACATATCTCCAACAATTTGTTCATACTTACTTAAAGCATCTATCCCTAAAAAGAAAGCATATTTGCCATCCAAATAATAGGCTTCTTTTAATTCATAAGGAGCTTCTATATTTTTATACTTATCTTGGATCAGAAGTTGTTGTAAGAAAGTACGTACAGAATCATATTTTAAACTCTCAAATAACATCTTCATCACCACCTTACACTATCCTAACTATAGTATATCAAAAAAGAAAAAAAATTCAACATTTATTAATATTTACACGCATAATGTAAAGAAAAAACTCCCAAAGGAGTTTCTTTAAAAATTTTGCTATTCATTAAGACTTGTACACATCTCTTTTATCTTGCAATTTTTATCTATTCTACCGTCATAACTCAAGTTTTATTCTAGAAAGATATTAGACTTTAGAATTTCAACGGCCTGCCGAACGCCATAGGCATATTTCACGCGGGCATAGTTGACAAAGCGGGTGCTGCCATCCACAAGCCACGCGCTGTACGAACCCGACGCGTAAGGCGTTTCTAACCAATAATAACAGTGTCCTCCTGAACATCCTGATGTTTTTGAATAATAACTATCTTCCATTAGGTATTCGCAACTATCTAATTCTCCAGTTGTTCGACTTCCTACTGTTATATTACAACTTTTATTTATTTCTTGTGCCGTTAAGAGTCTGGCTACAGCTCCCGTATAGTTGAATGGATTTTCTATTGTTCCTCCATCTGTTGAAGTAGTTCCTTTTTCGGTATAAATTGTTCTTGATGTACTCTTTAAATTTATGTTTTCATTTGCCCATGTACTCCTTGTTGGAAGACTTGACAGTAACGTTACTGGTCCATGCCAGTTTTCATTAGCACTATTATATGCAACTGCTGTTCCTATATTTTTATGATATATAAGTACTGCATAATCACTATCAAACTGATCTACTCCATTCTCTGTTCCTGTATATAAATCTGATACATAATAGAATCTTTCATAGTCTCCATTTCCTGATACATCACAGTCTAGTGCATATCCTCCACTCTGTCCGTTTACTAGACTAGTTCCATTTGTATGTCCATAAGTTATAGTGTCCCCATTTGCATATCCTTTTGCTATACACCCATCCGATGTTCTTTCACATGTTTCTGTATGAAGTGTTAGTGCTTTTTTACATGGTATTTTAGGCCTTTGTACTGCACTACTATCAGCTTGTACATATTTTACTGATAATCTCAGTACTTTGGTAACATCACTTTCTGATAAACCTGCAATATCTGCTTCTGTTATATTTTCCTTATAATGTAGTTCTACTCTTATTGTGTCTGTACTATTCTTTTTTAATAAGTTTTTATCTGTTATAGGAGTTTTATCACTATATGTTACACTATAATCTAAATATGATGCCATATCTTCTAGTCCACTTATAACCGGTGTTCCACTTATCATAGCATCTATACTTCCTCTATTTTCTACTACAACATTTAAAATATATGAATCTCCAGGTTTATTTAACTTTACTCCAAATACTAAATTAGTATTATCACTTACTGTCGGTTGTGTAGTTACTTCACCATCATTTTTAACAGTAGTTATTGTTGTAAATCTAACATCCCATGTATTTTTTTGTACAACAGCATCACCATTTATACTTAAATTACCATTTAAGTAAGCATAACCTACAATTATTCCAGTTAACAATAATAAAGCAATAAGTACTACTAATCTAAATTTCCCAACTCTCATCATAACACTCACTCCCATATTCTCCTATTATATATAATACCCATCAAAAAGTATTTTTGTCAATCAAAAAGCTCCCTAGGGGAGCAATTTCTATTTTACAAGAGTACCTATATTTTTTCCTTCTACTACTTTAAGTAGATTACCAGGAGTATTCATATCATATACAATAATTGGAATACTATTATCCATACAAAGCGTTGTTGCTGTTGAATCCATAACATTAAGTTTTTTATTTAATACATCAAGATAAGTTAAATTATCTAACTTTTTAGCATTTTTATCTTTTTTTGGATCTGCAGTATATATACCATCAACATTGGTTGCTTTAACAACTACGTCTGCATTAATTTCAGCTGCCCTTAAGGCTGCTGCTGTGTCAGTTGAAAAGAATGGATTTCCGGTACCACATCCGAATATAACTATACGATCTTTATCAAGATGTCTATCAGCTCTTTTTCTTATATAAAACTCAGCAATTTGTCTCATCTCAATTCCTGTTTGAACACGAGATTCTACATCTAATTGTCTAAATGCATCACTCATTGCTAAAGCATTCATAGTAGTTGCAAGCATCCCAATATGATCAGCAGTACATCTATCCATTTGAAGATTACATCTTCCTCTCCAAAAATTACCTCCACCAACAACTATTGCTATTTCTACCTTAGTTTTTTCTTTTACCTCTTTTATCTCATTACATATTTCTAAGACTCTATCGAAATCAATTCCTGTCTTTTTACTTCCTGCTAAACTTTCTCCACTAACTTTTAATAATATCCTATTGTATTTTTTCATACTCTACTCCTCCCATTATCCAAATACTACTGGATTAAAATTAATATCTATTGTAACAAGAGTATTACTCTTGTATACATCAATTATTTTATTAAGAACATCTTTTAAATTATCTTCTTTTTTATATTTTAAAATAATACCATATCTATAAATATTATTTATTCTAAAAACTCCACTTTGACTAGGTCCTAAAATAATAATATTTTTTAGTTTATTTTCAAGTATATTTTTAACTTTTAAAGCTTCTTTATAACATTTTTCATTATCTTTACTATTAAGTCTAATATAAACAATATAATAATATGGTGGATAATTTAATTTTCTTCTAATATCCATTTCTTGTTTAAAAAAGTTTATATAATCATGTCTCTTAACACATTCAATGGCATAATGAGTAGGATTATAAGTTTGAATAATAACTTCTCCTGTTTTTGTACTTCTTCCACTTCTACCAGCCACTTGACTGAGTAATGAAAAAGTATTCTCACTACTTCTAAAATTAGGAATATTTAAAGATGTATCTGCATTAATTACACCTACTAAAGTAACATTCTCAAAATCAAGTCCTTTAGCAACAACTTGTGTTCCAAGTAAAATATCATATTTATGCTCACTAAACTCATTAATCATTTTTTCGTGAGCACCTTTTCTAGTAGTAGTATCAAAATCCATTCTAAGTACTTTAACTTGTGGTAAAAATAGATTAATCTCTTCTTCTACTTTCTCAGTTCCAATTCCTAAATCACTCAATGACTCCTCACCACATTGAGGACAAACTATACTTTTTTTAGTTGCATATCCACAATAATGACATCTTAAATTATTACTAGTTTTATGATATGTTAAAGTAATATCACAATTAGGGCATTTAACTGTATAACCACAATTTTTACAAGTAACAAAACTAGAATAGCCTCTTCTATTAAGAAGTAATATTACTTGTTCACCTTTATCTATTTTTTCTTTTATTTTTTCAAGTAAAGGTAATGAGAAATGACCTTTTGCTTTTTTCATTTCATGATTCATATCAATAAGTTTAATACTAGGCAATCCTTTTTTATTAACTCTATTAGGAAGAGTTAAAAGATGATAAACATTCTTAAGCGCTCTAGCATAAGAGTCTAAAGTTGGAGTAGCACTTCCTAAAACAAGTTTTGCTCCATCATTAAGCATAATTCTATGCTTAGCCATATTAACCGTATCATATCTAGGATTCATATCATCTTGTTTATATGAATTACTATGTTCCTCATCTATTACTATTAAACCAAGATTCTTAATTGGCGCAAACAAAGCACTTCTTGCACCAATTACTATATCAACTTCCCCTCTATTAATTCTTCTCCACTCATCATATCTTTCACCATCTGATAAAGCACTATGTAACAAAGCTATTTTCCTACCAAATCTTCTACTAAATCTACTAATAGTTTGAGGAGTTAAACTAATTTCAGGTACTAAAACAATAGCTGTTTTTCCACTTTTTATAACATTTTCTATCATTTCCATATAGACTTCTGTTTTACCACTACCAGTTACTCCATGTAATAAATAAAACTGACTATCACTACCAAGAAATTCTTTAACAACATTTTCTTGATCTATTGTTAAAGGTTTCTTTTCTTCTGTTTTATCGTCAATATATCTTCTATAATGTTCTTTTTTTACTTTTATTAATACTCCCTTATTTTCTAAAGTTTTTAAACTACTTTTAGAAATCTTTTCTATTTCATTTTTTAATACTAAATCTTCTTTATTAAATAAGGAAATAATCTTTCTTTGTTTATCATTTAATTGTCCACTAACATCACCTAATTTATAAAAAGTATCAAATTTAACATTCACAACACTTCCTTTTTTTGCTTTTAAAGCTTTAGGAAGCATAACTTGATAACAACTAATTAAAGTAGATAATGTTTCTTTTTGCATTATTTTACCAAGAGCTAACAACTCTTCATTTAAAATAACATCATCTGAAGTAATTGATATAATATCTTTAGTTTCAATACTAACATCATTTATAAAAGAAATTACAAATCCTTCTAATATTTGTCTTCCAAAAGGAACTTCTACTCGTATTCCAACTTTCATTTTATCTTGTAAAAAAGAAGGTACACTGTATGTAAAAATTTTATCTATATTTTTATTAGATAATTCTACTAAAACACCAACATACATATAAACACC
This sequence comes from Bacilli bacterium, assembly GCA_017525855.1. The sequence goes on along the minus strand of JAFXSE010000001.1, from coordinate 25,969 downwards.
TCCTTAAGTATCATACTAATATTTTCAAAAAAAATCTAATTTATAAAAAATTAGATTAAAAAAGTCTTAATATATCGTTTATTGTAACATAAACCATTAAAAGTAACAATAATGCAAGTCCGACAGTATGGATAATATTTTCTACTTCTGGTTTAACCGGTTTTCTTCTTATTAATTCAATTAAAATGAACAAAATATGACCACCATCAAAAGCAGGAATTGGTAATAAATTTAAAAATCCTACATTTATACTTAAATATGCAAGTAAGAATAATAAATCTCCAGCTCCACCTTTAGCATACTGTCCTACTATAGAGTAAATTCCAACAGGTCCACTTAAATCTTTAACAGGAACCTTACCACTAAATAGGGCTCCTACTGTTGCAAACATCTGTCTAAAAAGAGCTCCCATTTTAACAAAAGTATATTTAACCGCATTAACTAAACCAGTAGTTTTTTCAGATTTTAATTTAATACCATAAATATATGTAGTCTTTTTATTAACAACCGTTTTTTTAGGTTTTACTTTGTAAGTTTCAACTTCCCCAGATGTTTTTTCCACTTTAATAACAGTAGCTTTAGTTTTATCAGTCAAAGTCAAATAAAGACTAATATCATCAATAGTTTTAATCTTATGTCCTGATATACTAACAACTTTATCGCCATCCTCAATACCACTAACATAAGCTGGAGAATCTTTAGTAACTTGGCTTATAATTGGTTCGTAAGTTGCACTACCCCAAATTAAAGAAGAGCTAAGTAAAACTACAAGAGCAAGTAAAAAATTAAAACCAGGACCCATAAACATAATTAAAAATCTTTGCCAAGCTTTTTTACCTTGAAGTCTTCTATCTAAAGGAATATTTTCTTTGTCATCACCTTCAGTATCTTCACCAGCTAAAGAGCAAAAACCTCCTAAAGGAATAGCCCTTAATGAATAAACAGTTTCACTATTTTTAGGCTTAAAACTAAATAATTTAGGTCCCATCCCAATAGCATATTCATAAACATATACGCCATTTATTTTAGCAAAAATAAAATGTCCAAACTCATGAATTGCTACTATAACTCCAAGAATTAAAATAAAAAGTAAAATATTTATAAAAACAGTCATTTTTTCCTCCTATAGAATACCTGATACTAATATAAATGCCAACGCAACAAAAATTATACTATCAAACCTATCAAGTATTCCACCATGACCAGGAATTAAGTTTGAAAAATCTTTTTTGTCATAATAACGCTTAATCATTGAAAAAACCAAATCACCAATTTGCCCAACTATACTAAGTGCAATCGTTATCAAAATAAGTAAAGTAAGTGAAACACTAGAATTAATAAATACATGATAGAAAGAAGTCGCAACTATTACTCCCATAATTGTTCCACCTATAAAACCTTCTATTGTCTTATTAGGAGAGATTTTAGGAGCAAGTTTATGTCTTCCTACTAAATTTCCAGTAATATATGCAAAAGTATCAGTAATAGTAGAAATAAGTAGTAAATAAACTATTCGATATAAATCATAATTTCTAGCTATAATTAGTAAATTAAAGCTTAGTCCTAAAAACAATACTCCACCAATTAAATATAAACCATCTGTTATATTATATTTTTTATTGTTATTATAAAATACTAATGGACATAAGAATAAGAATATTATTACAGTTATCATTTTATAATCTAAATTATAATTAAAATCCAATGAATCAATATTTCTAGTACATATAAATAGTAATACTAAATATGAACATATTTTCATAAACGCAGGAAAACTATTCTGTGAAGATCCAATTCTTAGTAATTCATACAAACTTCCTAAAGCTAAAATACACATTAACAAAACAAAAGGTTTGCCACCTACTATCAATAATGGTATAAATATAGCCATCATAATTATTGCACTTAAAATTCTTTTTTTCATAATTCCTCCATTATTTCTAATAATAGTATAATACACTGTTTTGTTTTCTACAAGAAAAATGTTATAATCTTGTTGGTGATAAAGATGAAAAATATCTTAAATTGTTGTACTTTATGTCCAAGAGAATGTAAAGTAAATAGAGTAAAAAATGAAATTGGTCTATGTGGTATGAATGATAAAATAAGAGTTGCAAGAATTGCTCCACATTACTATGAAGAACCACCTATATCAGGAAAATATGGAAGTGGCGCAATATTCTTCTCTGGATGTAATTTAAAGTGTATTTTTTGTCAAAACTATAATATTTCAACTAATAATTTTGGAGAAGAAATTAGTATTAACAAACTAGCACAAAAAATGATTGAATTACAAAATGAAAATGTTCATAACATTAATTTAGTAACTCCAACACATTTTATTCCACAAATTAAAGAAGCTATTCAAAAAGCAAAAGAAATGGGTCTTAATATTCCAATAGTATATAACACTAGTAGTTACGAAAAAAAAGAATCTTTAAAAATGTTAGAAGGACTAATAGATATATACTTACCAGACTTAAAATACTTTGATGATTTACTTGCTATGAAGTATTCAAAAGCACCTAATTATTTTAATATAGCAATTGATGCTATTGAAGAAATGTATAGACAAACAGGACCAATTGCAATAGATGATAATGGTATAATGCAAAAAGGATTAATAGTAAGGCATTTAATGCTACCTAAACAAATTAAAGATTCAAAAAAAATATTAGAATACCTTCATCTAATATATGGAAATAATATTTTTATAAGCATCATGAATCAATATACACCACTAAAGCAAGTAGAACATATTGATGAATTAAATAAAACAATTACAGAAGAAGAATATAACGAATTAATAGATTATGCATGTTCACTTGGTATCGAAAATGCCTTTGTACAAGATGGTAAAACTTGTTTAGAAAGTTTTATACCTGAATTTGATTTAACTGGAGTAAAATAAAAAAGTTTTAGATATAATCTAAAACTTATCAATATCAATATGTACGTATTTATTATCTTTAAGAGAGCTACTAGCTTGAATTAAAGTACGAATTGAATTAGCTGTTTTACCATTTTTTCCAATTACTCTTCCTAAATCATCCTCAGAAACTAATACTTGAATATTAATAGACTTCTCATCATCACTTTCAAACTCTTTAACCATAACACTTTCACTATCTAAAACAATAGATTTTACAATTGACTCTGTTAATTCTACCAAATTCATTATTTGTCTTCTTTCTTATTCTTTTCAAGAGCGTATTTTTTCATAATACCTGCTTCACTAAATAAGTTACGAACTGTATCAGTTGGAATAGCTCCATTTTTTAACCATTTCATAGCTACTTCTTCTTTAATACTAACTGTTTTTGGATCAGTTAATGGATTATAAGTACCAACTAATTCAATATATTGACCACTTCTTGGACGATGTGAGTCAGTAGCAACAATTCTATATGTAGGTTTCTTTTTAGATCCCATTCTTGTTAAACGTAATTTAACTGCCATAATATTTCCTTCCTTTCATCAATGTATATAATATACACTAAAAGTGATACGGTGTCAACCTTTTTTGTTTAACACTTTATTTTTTTTGCCAATTTTAAAACTTTACTATTATTTTCTGCAACTTGAACACTTTCTAATATATTACTAGATTCACACCATACTCCCATTTCTTTACTAAACAAATCCAATTGTTTTAAACGTTCTATATCAAACTCACCTATTTTTTCTATCCTAATTTTATTAAATATTCTAAATACAAATATATTAAAATCTTTAAAATCTAAAATATTATTAATAAAATATTTTTTATCATCCAAACTCATATTAGATTGTAATAAAGAACTGATTCTATTTAAACAATTAACATCACATATTTCACCTAAATTAATACCTGTTTTAACTAATTTTTTCTGACTATCTATATTTTCTAAACTTTGATTTAAAAAATATGTTAATTGTCTAGATACAAAACTATTATATTTATTATAATTATAATCTCTTTTTAATCTTTCTAATTCTATCTTAGAATAATCATCCAAAGGAATTATAACATTAGAACTAATAAATGAATCTTTTTTTAAATACAACATAATTACTCCTAAAGTTGTTTATACTTTTCACTAAGTAACAATACTTTATAATTATTTTTAGCTTTATCCAATTGAGATAAAACATTTGCCGCTTCACAATTTAATCCTTCGGCTTCACTTAATTGTCTTATTTCATTCATCTTTTCTATATCAAAAGTAGCTATTTCTTCTATTCTAATACCATCTAACAATTCATTAGTAAAAAATAGGAAATCATCAAAAGATGAAATACTTTCAATAATTTGTTTCTTACTATTATCATTTAAATCACAAAGCAATATTTCTCTTAATAAGTCAAATTGCGAATCAAATTGAAAAAAATCTAATGAAATAGTTTTAAAATTTCTAAACTTAGGAGTTGAACATTCCTCAACAACAGAATATGAAACAAGTAATTCTTCTTTCAACCCTTTCATTTTTTTTAATATTTCATTACGTTTATCACTATTCTTATAAACCATAATATTTTTACTAACAGACTTATTATCTTTACACAAATATATCATACGAACCCTCCTATATTGATTATAGCATATATATAAAAAAAGAAAACTAAATTTAGTCTTCTAGTTTATTAAAAAAAGATGTTATAAACTTTCTTCGTTTTGATCTTCTTTAATAAATTCTTCATTAACTTCATTATCTATTTGTTTATCATTAACATCATCTATTATTTCATCCCAAGGGTCTTCTTCATCATCAACTGCGATTTTTACTTTTTCATCTCCTACTAGCTCGATTCCTAATTCTTTATCAATAACATAAACAATATCATCTCCATCAATATCAACTTTAGATATTGTAGGCTGTTTTAAACTACGAACAATAACTTCCTGATTTGAAACATCACTAGTATTTTTTATATGTACTGTTTCATTATATGGTATAGTTTGTTTTATAACATCTGTTTTACTATTATTATCATATGAATACCAAACATTTAAATCATATGTACCATTAATAATAACACTTCCGTTATTTTTAACTCCATTAAAATCATTATTTATAATCCAACATCCAAGAATAGTTGATGGAGTATTATTAGCTTTTATACGCCCATGATCAACAAAACTTTTTTTACCTTTACCTATAACAGTCTTTGTAACTATTTCTCTATAGCTTGACATAATATTCCTCCTCATTCTAGTCTATGCAAGAAGGAATTTTTTTTGACTAATTATCAAAACCAAAATTGAAAACTTTCAACTCTCATCTTACTATTAACATATTTCTCATCTTCATAACTTATAGTCATTTTAAAATATTAGTAATTTCAAAAAAATAATCATTCAACTCGTCTTTTATAAGATTAATCATATAGTTAACTTGTTCCAAGTAATATGAATACATAACATATAAACTATTTAAATCTAATAACTTTATTTTTTCATCAAGTATTATCTTTTTATCTTTATCATAATTACTTTTTATATAATTTTTTTGACTTTTTCTAACATCATCAATAAGTAACATTAAATCTTTATCTTCACTTATTTTTTCTTTTAACTTCATACATTCTATATACTCATGACTATTTTTTATATAATTAATTAATTCTTCTAAACTTTTTTCTGTTTCATTACTCAGATATTTTTCCATCTAAACTCCATGTTTTTGCTGACGTTACCTTAACTTTAACTATGTCACCTATTTTAGCCTCACCAGTAAAATTAATTAATTTATTATTATGAGTATATCCAAAATAATTATCTTTTTTCTTTTCTGATATTCCTTCTACTAATACATCAACTACAGTTCCTTCTAGTTTTTTATTATTCTCTAAGAAATATTTATTTACAGTCTCATTTAATTTATAAAGTCTTTTTTCTTTTTCTTCAAGCGTTACATCATCTTTTAGTTTAGCTGCTGGTGTATTTTCACGTGGTGAATAAATAAATGTAAAAGCATTATCATATTTACAATAATTTACAACATCTAATGTTTCTTTAAAATCATTATCATCTTCACCAGGAAAACCTACTATTATATCTGTTGATATACTAACATTAGGAATTCTTTTCTTCATTTTATCAAATAATTCTAAATAACTTTCCTTTGTATAACGTCTTCCCATTAATTTTAATATCTTATTACTTCCTGATTGAAGTGGCAAATGAATATAAGGCATTATATTAGGATATTTAGCTATGACATCAATCATTTTATCTGTAAAATCCCATGGATGACTAGTCATAAAAGTAACTCTTGGAAGACCTATTTTAGCAATTTCTTCAAGTAATTCACCAAGACCATAATCATGATATAAATCTTTACCATAGGCATTAACATTTTGTCCTAAAAGTGTAACCTCTTTATAACCAAGTTCCTTAAGTTGCCTAACTTCATTTATAATAGCTTCTTTTTTTCTACTACGCTCTCCACCACGAGTATATGGAACTATACAATAAGTGCAAAATTTATCACATCCATAAATAATATTTACCCAAGCTTTAAATCCATTATCTCTTTTTACAGGAATATCTTCAACTAAATCACCATCAGTTGAAAAAACTTCTATTTGTTGCTTATTCTCTTCTAACGCTTGATCAAGTATATAAGGAAGACGATACATATTATGAGTTCCCATCACAAAATTAACCCATTTATACTTGTTAAGTATTTGATCAACTACTCCAACTTCTTGTGCCATACATCCACAAATTCCTATTATCAAATTTTCATTCTCTTCTTTTAAATGTTTAAGTCTTCCCAACATACCAAAAGCTTTATTATGAGCATTTTCCCTTATAGAGCATGTATTTAACATAACTAAATCTGCTTTAAGATAATCATCTACTAGAACAAAACCTAACTCCTCAAGCATTGCTTTAATATTTTCACTATCATGCTCATTCATCTGACAACCATATGTTTTTAAAAAATAAGTTTTACCCTTATATTTATCAATTAAATCATTATCCATATTATAAATAATAGTTTTATAATCTTTATTTCTTCTCTTTGCCTCTAAATAATCTGGTAAATTCACAAATACCACTTCTCTTTCTAAACCTAATAGATATTTTATCACTAATATATATTTTTTTCCACAGATTTTATAGAAAAATCAGTAGTATTAAACTACTGATTCAATTATTAAATACATATTATTATATTGATTATTTAATATCTCTTTTTTAATATCATCAATATTATTTTTTATTAAATATAATAACTTTTTCATTCTTGGTTTTAGAGAATCTTTCTTCTCTAAATTACTAATTATAATATCAAAATTATTAATCTTAGTATATTTACCATAAAAAGAATTCATAATATATTTATCATACATATATTTAAATGATAATATATCTATATTATTAAATCTCCTATTTTTAAGTATCTTAGTTGCCATCAATAATTCATTGCTAAGTAAAGCTCTATCTAAAATAGTTTGATTTTTATTATTTCTAATATTAGGTATAAACTTTTTATTTTTAACTAATCTATCAAATATTTTAGAAACTTTTAAATAATCAGAAACAACTAATATATGTGAAAATGTATTTCCCTCATCATTTCGAAAATTAACATCCCATTTTTCATTTTTCATATGTTTTAAAACTATATCATATTGTTTTTTTAATAATAATTTCATCATAACACTATTACCATTATCATCAATAGTATTTATTAAATTCTTATCCTTTTCTAAAACTTTATCCACAACCTCTATATATCCTTCTTTAATGAGTTCAAAAATCAATTTTGGATTCTTGATACAAACTTCAACAGCTTGTTTCTCATTATAAAATATCATATATAAATACCTCCTCTGTTGGATAGTTAACTATGATATCATTATATACATTTATTGTCAAATCACTCACCTCTTATATTTATTTAGATGAGCTTTTCAAATTTTTATACAAAAAAAAGGAAACAAATTTCCTTTATCAATCACCAGAAAAATACTCTGTATCATCAACTTCCAAATATCATCCTGATTATATCTTTTAATATAAACTTTTTTCCTTACCTTATCATGTAAGAAAAATTGATACTTATAAGAATAAGTATTAGTATCAGCATCTACTAAAGTAACAACTACTAAAGCATTTTCCTCTTCCCCATCTTTTGATAAATTAATAGCAGTAACATAAGCTTTAGAAGATTTAAATGGTTCAATATATTTTTCTTGTTCCAATAAATCTAATGAAATATCAAATGTATCACCATCATACTTAAGCGCACCACTATTCATTATATCTCTACCTTCTTTTTGCATATATAACTTAGCCGCGCCAATCATAGACTCACCATAATATTCCATTTCTTTTTTAACATTATCTCTAACAATTCGCATAAGAGCAGGAAATCCTAGAAAAGATACTAATCCAATAATTACAATTGTCACCATTAATTCAACAAGTGTAAACCCTTTATTCTTCATATAAATCACCTATATATTATTATTGTATCACAATTATTTAAAAATGAACATAAATTACTGTAGGTGATTATATGAATAGAAGAGGAAGGCATCCATTTTATTGTAGATGCAATACTTGTAAACAAAGAAGAAGAACATCATTATTTTATTTAGGAAGTATTTTTTGTTTAAGTATAATTATATTTTATCAAGTAATAATATTAGTTTTTATAACAACTAGAATTAATGCTTTACTACTACTTACTGAGTTTGTCATTATTTTCTTTCTTTTGTTTCTCTTGTTGTTTTAAAATAAAATCTCTAGTAATATCAATATAAGATATCAGTTTATGAAAAGCTAAAGTATTTTCTAAATTATTATTAGTTAATTTAACCTTAATAGGAATAATTATTTGTATAAACAACAAAAGCATCTCTTCATAAGTATAAGTATATCTATGTTGATAAATTTTAAATAAAGAAAACATGTCTAATTCATAATAATGTTTTTTATAAAAATAACTAAAATCATAAACAGGGCTTCCATAATTTGCATAATCAAAATTAATTATTTTAGCATCCTTGCAATCCAAAAAATGATCTAAAGATAAATGATTATGTAACAAAACTAGTCTCTTTTTTTTATTTTGAATAACACTCAAATACCATTTTTCTACTAATTCTTTAGAATATAATAAAGTATTATAAACTTTTGATGCATTAACTAAATATAGTCTTTCATAAGAAGAAGGATAAACTTTAGTAGAAAAAGCCTCCTCTAAATCATTATAATAATTAATAAGTGTATCAATTTGTTTATTTTTTTCTTCATATAATTCTTTAATTTCATCTAAAGTATACTCTTTATAAGTAGTAGTCCTAATCTGTAATTCTGATAAAACATTAATCAAATGAACAGCTTTTTCCTCTTTTAAAGTTGAAACCTCATTAATATATGGATAAACCTCATATTTGTCATTTATATAACTTTCAGGATATAAAAAGAAAGGAAACCCTCTAGATAAAAGATAATCATAAATTTCTTTTTTTCTATTGCTTTTCTTTTCTTTAATTACATATTTACCCTTATCTGTATCAAGTATTAAAACACTATTCTTATAAACATATTTTAAAACCTTTATATCATACAAAGATGATAAAGAACTAATCTTATTCATCTATACTAGCAGGAATAATGACTTTTGAATTAATTGAAATAGATTTCAAATCATTATATTCCTCTAACATTTCTTTAGTAACATTATACTTTTCCATAACTTTTTCTATTGAATCACCATCTCTCATTATATAAATCGAATACGTTGAAAAGCTATCATCTTCATCAGCTAAATTTGAAAACAACGAATTAGTATTGTTAATCTCATTATCTATATAATCACTTTTTGGAAGATCTATATCAGTTATTGTCTTTTGCTCTTGGTCAAAAACAACACTATGGTCTCTTTGATTATTATTTTCATCTTCTTTTTTTACTTCTTGTTTTATAGGTACTTCTAACTCTTTTTCGTCTTTACTATCACCATCGCATTCTCTTTCAACATCAACTTCTTCTAAATCATCTTTATCGTCTTCTATTATTTCCATCCCCTCAATAAATATCTCTACATTTACTTTCAAAACACTATCATCAACAACCTCATATGTAAAATCTGATACAGATACTTTACAAGTATTAATATCTAAATTCTCTACAACAGCAACTTCAATCGGTAAATTAAAAGAAAAATCTTCCTCCAATAAACTGGCTCCAGTCATCTTATATTTCCCGCCAATAAAAAAACTACCTTCAATATTATTAGAATCAACAAATTTTAAATTATCCTCTAAAGTAATCTCTGTTATCTCTCCTATCATAGTAGGAAATTCTAAATTCTTAGTAAAAGAAACTGTTTTTTTCATATAATTCTCCTCTCTATAAATACTATGAAAAAAATAGTTTTTTAGTACAAAGAAAAAAATCTGTTACCAGATTAATTTTCATAAACAATATTTTCTTTTGCTTCTTTTCTTATTTCTTTTATTTTACTTTTAGGAATACCAAAGTCATTACAAAAATTATTAATTTTTTTAGTAATATCTTTATCAACCTTACAACATGATATATAAGCATTTTTATCAGCTAAACCTTCATGATAACAAATAGTAATAACTTGTTTTATAGTTGATGCAATTTCAACAAATGCATAGAATAAATATCTATTATCACACAGTTCAGGGCATTCATGTAAATAATAATTAATAGAACTTAATATACAACCAGGATTTTCTTTTAACATTAATGATTGTCCCTGTACTAATTTATCAAGTATCATATAATCATATTTAAAACATACCGCTATTTCATTTTGTATTTCATCACATTCTCCATTGGTATTAATAGAAGAAGAATATGCACATCTTAACATCTGTTGTTTCTCAAAGTATTTTCTTCTTTTAGTATTATAAGAATGATCACAAACTTTACTATTTGTTTTAACAATAATCTGATTAATCTTCTCTATTAGTCTATTGTTATTATAATTTTGTCTAACGAATGAGCAAATATCATAAATCTTTTCTGATATAAATGTATCAAAATAAATATAATCTGGTTCATAATCCAAAAGAAAGATGATACCATCTACTAATTCTTCAATTTCATTAGAATAAGCTGTTTTGATATCTTCACTAGATTTAGTAATTAGAATAATTCTTAAATATAGCATTAAATAAATACGTTGAATTCGATTATTTTCCATACTACACCTCATATATATTTCGATAAATTTCCCTATAATCATCCACAAATACGAAATCTAAACTTTCTTTCAATTCATTATCAAGCTCTTTTATATCTGTTTCGTTTTTCTTAGGAACAAATATTTTTTTTACTCCAGCTCTTTTTGCACCTATTACTTTTTCTCTTAACCCACCAATAGGAAGAACTTTTCCCCTAAGAGTTATCTCACCAGTCATTGCTATGTTACTTGGAACCGTTTTAGCTGAGAATAAACTTATTAAAGTTGTAACTAATGCAACTCCTGCACTTGGTCCATCTTTTTTGATAGCTCCATCAGGAACGTGAATATGAATATCCTTTTTTTCAAAATTAGTATTTACAATATCAAACTTTTCTGCATTTGTTTTGACATAACTTAAAGCAATTTGAGCTGACTCTCTCATTACCTCACCTAAGGATCCAGTTAAAACTAATTTACCATCACCATTATAACTAGTGGCTTCAATTGGTAAAATATCTCCTCCATAAGGAGTATAAGCCATTCCATTAACAACACCAATTCTATCTTCATTATCAATATGTTCATATTCATATTTACTATTACCAAGAAATTCTGCTACAACATCTTTAGTAACAGAATATGAAGCAATAGTATTATCTGTAAGTAGCTTTTTAACTATTTTTCTAAGTATACTTTGTATAACCCTTTGAAGCTCACGAACCCCAGCTTCCTTAGTATAATTATTAATAATCATCATCAAAGCTTCATCAGTAAATTGCACTTGTATTTCTGTAAGACCATGCTCATAAAGTTCTCTAGGAAGTAAATAGTCTCTAGCAATATAAAGTTTTTCTATTTCTGTATAACTAGGAACCTCTATTATTTCCAATCTATCTTGAAGTTCATTAGGAATTTGCTCAATATAATTAGCAGTAAGAACAAACATCACTTTACTCAAATCAAAGTCTTCTTCTATATAATGATCAGAAAACTTATTATTCTGCTCAGGATCAAGAACCTCTAGTAAACTACTAGCAGGATCCCCCTTTATGTCTTTTCTGAGTTTATCAACCTCATCAATAATAAACACAGGATTACTACTACCTGCTTTTCTCATACCTTGAATAATTCTACCAGGAAGAGCCCCAACATAAGTTCTTCTGTGTCCTACTATTTCAGCCTCATCATTTATACCACCAACACTTATTTTAGTAGACTTTCTATTTAATGCTTTAGCAATTGATAAAGCAAGACTAGTTTTTCCTACTCCTGGTGGACCTACTAAACATATAATAGGACTACGTAAATTATTAGTATTCTGTTTTACAGCTAAATATTCTAGTATTCTAGTTTTTACTTTTTCCAACCCAAAATGAGTAGAATTTAAACTTGCATCAACTTTTTTTAAATCTGACTCATCTTTAGTTAATTTATTCCAAGGTAAATTAATCATCCAATCTAAATAATCCCTAATAACTCCAGCTTCTGGAGAAGAACTAGTAGTAGATTGATATCTTTTAATCTCTCTTTTAATGCGGCTTTTAACTTCTTTACTACAATTTAAAGAAGCATATTTCTTATTAATTTTAGCTATTTCATTATCTTTATTATTAGTATCACCTAATTCTTGCTGAATAACATTTAACTTTTCACGCAAATAATATTCCTTTTGATTCTTATCTATCTCTTTATTAACTTTATCCTCAATCTTTTCTTCAAGCTCAATAAACTTAATATCTTCATTCATATCTTCAATCATCATTTTTACACGATTAATAGGATTAAGTTCTAAAATATATTTTTTCTTCTTATCAATACTAAAAGGTAAAAATGAAGTAACAATATCAGTTAAATCACCTAATTCATTAATTAAATGAAGTTGCCCCATGATTGAATTTGAAACATAAGGTATTTTATTTATATATCTTTCAACAGATTTAATAAGTAAGTTTTTATAAGTATCATCATCATCTATCTCTTGCTTTTCTATTTCTTTATAAGTTGCATAATAAAAAGTATTATCATTAAAATATTCTTCTACTTCAACTCGTCTAACACCAAACAAAGTAATACGTGTCTTCCCATTAGGAACATCTATCTTCATACGAACTTCAGCAAGTGTTGCTATACGTGGAAGTTCTGTAATATCAGGAAAAGACACTGTTGTATTATAAGGATTAACTACCAACAATTCATTAGTTTCTGAATCTTCAATTAGAGAAAATACCTCTTTGTCATCAAAACTATCTATTTCAAATCTTACTTCTGAATTAGGAAATAAAATAATTTCGTTGGACAAAAATACTGTTATTTTTTTCTGTTTCATAAAGTATCTCCTCCTTGAAAAGCACTGCTTATTATTATAATCAAATAAAAAAATAATTCAACGAAATTAGATAAAATTTAATAAAATTTTTACTAGAACTTTTTGGTAAAAAAAAGAAAACAATAGTTTTCTTAATTAATATATTTTTTAAAATCTTCTTCGCTCCAAATAGTAACACCTAATTCTAAGGCTTTATCATATTTACTACCAGGATCAACACCAGCAAGAACAACATCAGTCTTTCTGGAAACAGAAGAACTTGTCTTACCACCACGCGATTCAATTAACTCTTTTGCCTCTTCTCTCTTAAACTCATTTAAAGTACCAGTAAGAACAAAAGTCTTACCAGAAAAGTTTTCGTCAAAGACAATTTTCTTACCCAAATATTCCATATTAACACCAAATGATTTTAAACGATTAATTACATCTAAATTATCATTATTATTAAAATAGTCTACAATACTTTTAGAAATAATACTACCGATATCATTAATACTTTCTAATTCTTCATAATTAGCATTAATTAAATTATCAATATTATGATAGTGTGATGCAAGAACTTTAGCAGTTTTACTACCTACTTGTGGAATACCAAAACCAAACAATAATTTTTCTAACGAATTATGTTTACTATCCTCTATTGATTTAAGTAAGTTAGTAATAGACTTTTCACCATATCCTTCAAGTCTTTGTAAATCTTCTCTATGACTCTGCAATAAATAAATATCAGGAATACTTTTAATAAAACCAAAATTAAAGAAATCTTCCATTATTTTTTCACCAAGTCCATCTATATTCATTGCATCCCTACTAGCAAAATGAATTAATGATTCTATTTTTCTAGTAGGGCAACCATCATTTAGACAAAAATAGTCAACTTGCCCCTCTTTTTTTTGTAGTACTGAACCACAAATAGGACAATTAGTTATCATAGAAAACTCTTTTTCATTTCCTGTTCTTCTCTCTTTTTTTACCTCAACTACTTCAGGAATCACATCACCTGCTTTTCTTATGGAAACAATATCTCCTATTTTTAAATCTTTTTCTTTAACATAATTTTCATTATGTAAAGTAGCACGAGATATAGTAGACCCCATAACTATAACCGGATCTAACACAGCATTAGGTGTAATCTGCCCAGTACGCCCTACAGTAAATATAATGTCATTAAGCCTAGTCAATACTTCTTCAGCCGGAAATTTATATGCAGTTGCCCACTTAGGATATTTAGCAGTATAACCAATATCTGTTTGCATATCTATATCATTAACTTTTATAACAACACCATCTATATCATAGGGTAAGCTCTCTCTTTTTTCTCCCATTTCATCAATAAAAGAAATTACTTCTGAAATATTATTAACTAATCTATTATTAGGATTAACTTTAAAACCCAAAGATTTCATATACTCTAATGCTTCATAATGAGTGTGAATACCATAATCAAGTGGATTAGGCAAATGATATATCCATACATCTAATCCTCTTTTAGCCGCAACACTACTATCAAGTTGCCTAATAGAACCAGCTGCACCATTTCTTGCATTCTGTAAAGGCTTCTCGCCATTTTTAAGTCTTTCAATATTAACCTTCTCCAAAGACTTTTTACTCATATAAATTTCTCCACGTACTTCTATATCAATATTCTTATTCAACGTAAGAGGAACAGATTTAATAGTTTTAACATTATGAGTAATGTCTTCACCAACCACTCCATCACCTCGAGTAGCTGCTCTTACAAGTTTTCCTTCTCGATAAAGAAGAGAAACAGAAAGACCATCTATTTTAAGTTCACAAACATATTTTGGAGAAAAGCCTTCCTTTTTTATCTTTTCATCAAAACTAACGACTTCACTTTCACTAAATACATCACTTAAACTCATCATAGGTATTACATGATTAACTTTATTAAAAGAATCAATTACTTCACCACCAACACGTTTAGTAGGAGAATTATCATAACTAAATTGAGGATATTTTTCCTCTAATTCTTCAAGCTCCCTTAAATACTTATCATATTCCTGATCAGTAATGGTAGGATCATCTAAAACATAATACTTATAATTAGCTTCATTTAGTATCTTTGTTAATTCCAAAACTCTATTTTTAACATCATCCATTAAAATCACCTATATTTATTATATATTAAAGGAAAAGATTTTTCCACCGAAATAATCTTTTATAAAAAAATAAAAAGAGTTCTAAACTCTTCCTATTCATCCTTTAATTTACCCATAATTTGAAGTAATCTAATGAATAAATTAATGAAATCTAAGTATAATTGGAAAGCACCATATACAGCACCTTTCTCTTCTCCAACTGTATCAATTAACATTTCTGCATTCTTCATATCAAA
This sequence comes from Bacilli bacterium, assembly GCA_017525855.1. The sequence continues at coordinate 10,125 of JAFXSE010000001.1, read as the reverse complement.
TACAACATATCCTAAGAATATTAATATAAATAGAATAGAAATTGCAAATTCTAAACCACTAGATTTTAAGAATATATTAACAATACTTACAATAATTACTGCCAACAAACTCATAAAAAGCCACATTGACATTTTTGATAAATCTCTTTTAGTTTTATAACCAATTAGTGCAAAAATTCCAAAAACAAGTGATGTTGCTAAAAAGACTGACATAATACTCATTAAATCATATACTAAAAATATCAATCCAAATGTAAATCCTGTAATCACAGAATATAAAATATAGCAAATCTTAGCAGTAATATCACTCATCTTAGCAAGTCTTACTGAGAAAAATATTGCAATAGCAAGCTCTAAGACAACTACAATAATATAACTTTTTCCAGTAAATACTTTACCAAGAGCTATCGGATACATTGATACTAAATATCCAATTCCAAAGGTTATTAATAATCCAATAAATAACCATCCAAACATTTTTGAAAAACCTTTTTTCATTTCTTCACCTCACATACATTATACTACAACTTAATATTTTTTTTAATACATTTTTTTACCATAAAGACTTATTATATACCTTATTATTAATTAACTTATTTATTGCACTCTTTACTTTTTCCAAATCTTCTTTATAAGTTACACCATACCAAGTTGCATTTGTATTTAAAACAGAAACAGAACCTTCATTGTTTTTAATTATTTTATCAACAACATCAGGTAAAAAGAATTCTTTGTTTTCTAAATCACTATTTTTTAGAAAAGCAATCAAATCCCTTTCTAAAAACTTGAATAACGATGGATAAAATATAAAGAAACTCATAGAAGTAGGAGTATCCTCTGAAACTTTGAAACTTTGAAAACTATTAATAGAAGTAGCTATTATTTCACCATTAATTTTTTCAACACTACTTTCAACTATACTATCAAGCTTCCCATTAACTACTCTACATATTCCACGTTTAACACTTGATTTATCATTAATAACTTTTCCTATAGAATACGATACCATTGCATAATTAGTAGAATTTATATCATAATTATTCTTCAAAAAATTTGCAGCCTGAACAAATGCATCTCTACCATAAAAATCATCTGCAGTAATAACAACAAAAGGTTCAGAAACCACATCTTTTGTACAATATACAGCATGAGCAGTACCTAAAGGTTTCTCTCTTTCTACATTTATACTATATCCATTAGGTAAAACTTTATTACTTTGAAAAACGTATTCTACCTTTATACTTTTACTCATTCTATTTCCAATAGTATTTTTAAAATCATCTAAATTCTCTTTTTTAATAACAAATACTACTTTATTAAATCCAGCATAAATAGCATCATAAACAGAATAATCAATAATAAATTCACCACTTGGCCCAACTGGAGTTAATTGCTTTAATCCACCAAAGCGTGATCCGATTCCAGCAGCCATTACTACTAAAGTTAAATTCATTTTTATCCCTCCTAATTAGTTATCTTAGATAACTTCTTATGATTCTTCATAAGTTTCTTAACACCATAAGGCAATTTAAAAGCAACGCTAACTAAAGTATTTGAAACCTCTACTACTTTTCCAGCACCAAACGTTTCATGATATACATAGTCACCAACTTGATATTCTACATTCTCATCTCTAAACATTTCAGTAGTATCAATTTTCTCTGGTGGCTTTTTCTCAAGTTCTTTATTAGAATGAATTAAATCACTATTAATTTCAGATATAAATCTACTTACAGGATTAACTTGCTCTCGACCAAATAAAGTTCTCTTTCTAGCATTAACTAAATAAAGTCGTTTTTTTGCTCTTGTTATTGCAACATAACAAAGTCTTCTTTCTTCCTCTAATTCACTACTTTCCATTAATGAATTCATATGAGGGAAAATTCCTTCTTCCATTCCTACAACAAAAACATATTCATACTCTAATCCCTTAACAGAGTGAATAGTCATTAAACTAATTTTATCTGTATCATCCTTATATTCTTCAACATCACTAACAAGACTAATCTCAAGTAAAAAGTCATCCAAAGAAATAAGTCCTTCTCTTTCCTCAAATGATTTAGTAATTGATTTAAATTCATCTAAATTTTCAAGTCGTACTTCTGACTCTAATGATTGCTCACTTTCAAGTTCACTCCTCATTCCACTTGCATCTAATACTTTATCAATTAATTCCGTTAGAGTTAAATTCTCTGAAACTTTTTTCAAATCTTCTATTACATTTTTAAATTGTAAAGCTTTTCCACTATCAATAGCATCATATATACTAATATTATCTCTATCAGCCTTCTCAGTTAAATCTTGTATAGTTTTAAGACCAATTCCACGTTTTGGAGTATTAATAACTCTAAGTAAGCTAACATTATCACGACTATTATGAATAAGTCTAAGATATGCTATTAAATCTTTTATCTCTTTTCTTGAATAGAAATAAAAACTACCTACTACCCTATAAGGTAAGTTTTCTTTTAGCATTTCTTCTTCTAATATACGAGATTGTGCATTAGTTCTATACAAAATAGCTATATCCTGATATCCAACACCAGTATTATGTAATTCTTTAATTTTCCTTATTGTATATTGAGCTTCATCCCGCTCATTAAAAGCTCTAAAATACTCTATTTTATCCCCCTCACCTTTAGTAGACCAAAGTACCTTATCTTTTCTATTTTGATTATTTTTAATCACATCATTTGCAGCATCTAATATATTTTTCGTAGAACGATAGTTTTCTTCAAGCAATACCGTATAACACTCTTTATAATCTTTTTCAAAGTTTAAAATATTTTTATAATTAGCACCACGCCACCCATATATTGCCTGATCAATATCACCAACTACACAAATATTCCTGTATTTAGCACTAATCATCTTAGTTAAAATATATTGTGCCTCATTAGTATCTTGATACTCATCAATAAGAATATATTTAAATCTTTCCTGATATTTTTGTAACACATCAGGATTTTCTTTAAACAATTTAATTGGCAGTATAAGCAAATCATCAAAATCAACTGAATTATTCTTTTTTAACTTATCTTCATATTTTTTATAAACTTCAAGAATAACTTTTTCATAATCACTAGCTACATATCGTTCATACATATCAGGTGACATAAGTTCATTTTTACAACTACTTATTTTGTTTCTTATAGCTTTAGGATTGTATACTTTAGGATCCTTATTCATATCCTTTAATATTTTTTTCACCACAGTAAGAGAATCATCACTATCCATAATTACAAAGTTTCTATCATAGCCCAATCTTTCACAATTATCTCTCACTAATCTTAATCCAAAACTATGAAACGTTGATATTTGTAAACCAAGAGCATAATCACCTATTAAACTAATAGTTCTATCCTTCATTTCTTTTGCTGCTTTATTTGTAAATGTAATAGCTAAAATATTATATGGTTCTACATTTTTTTCTTCTATTAAATATGCGATTTTAGTCGTAAGAACACGAGTCTTACCAGAACCAGCTCCAGCTAAAACTAAAATTGGTCCTTCTGTCTTTAATACCGCTTCTTGTTGTTTATTATTCAAATTATTTATGTCCATAATTACTACCTCAAATATAATTATACTAAAAAAAAAGCAATAATTCTATAAAGAAAAGATGGAATTACTTCCATCTTCTAAATAATACTATACAACTCCATTAATTGTGATAATTTATCTTGGTTTTCCTTTTCAATTCTTAATTCCTCTTCTTTATCCAAAATACTTTTTTGATCTTGTTTATGTAACATATCAAGCACTTCTTTGTAATCTTTACTTGAAAAATCAGTTTCTGGAATTGAAGTGTTTTTATTAAAAGGAGTAGCATAAATTATCTTTGTTTGTTCCCTTTTTACAAGTACTGGAGACTTTAACAAACTTATACCGCTAGGAATAAAATTATTTAGCTTATCATCTCTTCTAACAACGTAAGGAACACTTAAAATATTAATACTTTTATCTAACTTATTATTTTTAACTTCTTCCCTTCTAACAACATAAGGAACACTTAAAATATTAATACTTTTATCTAACTTATTATTCTTAACTTCCTCTCTTCTAACAACATAAGGAACACTTAAAATATTAATACTTCTATTTAATTCATTATTTATAAAACTATCTTTCTTTACTACAATTGGAGCATTAATTTTTTGAACATTTAATCCTCTATCTCTTTTAACTATCATAGGAGCATCCAATGTACTAATATAATTAGAAAGTGCTGAAAAACTAGTATTATAAGTATTTTTAACAGTTTTTACAGTTACCGTTTGTTTTACAGTTTTATATTCTTTATTTTCAAGATAACTACTTATAATTTTATATAAAACTAAATAAACAATCCAAATAACAAATATATTACTACTTAATTCTATTAGTGAATGAATATTTGCATTTCTATATAAGCTAACTGAGTCAAATACATCTAATTTATTATGAGCTACCACGTTTAAAACTAATATCAAAATATAGTGAAGTAAGAAAAACACGAAACTATTAACAACTTTAGTTATTCTTTTTGTTTTACTACTAAACATACTAACCCACATAATTATATTAGTCACAATTATTGCAGCAACATATACTGATATATTTGGAAAATAAAATACTATAAATAAATTATCCATCATCGAATCATACATAACAGAAAGTGATGAATAATACTTAACAATAATTGTTATTATTAAAATCACATATATTAATCCATAAATTATCTTACTTCGTTTAACATTCTTTCTATTAATCATTAAAATACTAAAAAACAAAAGTAACATCATTATAATTAATAAAATTTTATTAGACATAGTAATATCTAACACGACTTTAAACTTGTCTAATATAGATAATTGCTTCATACATAATTCCCCCCTTTTATTTTATATATCTTGTTCTAAAACTAGGTATGCAATATATATAGTCTGAGTTTCTGAATCATTATTTGTACAAGTAACTAAAGTCAATGTTGTTTTTTCATAATCTCTATATATAGCTATTTTACCAGTTTTATTTTGCTTATATATTCTATCTATCTTATAAGAATACTTTTTACTACCATATGTTACAAAAACATAATCATCTTTATTTAATCTATATAAATCATTGAAAAATGCTTTCCAACCAGTACCAGAATGTCCAGCTATTATTAAGTTTCCATTTTTTACATTAGGGTAACTAGACGTTGGTGATACATAAATATTTTTTTCAACATTATTATTACTATCATTAACATCAAAGAAACCTTTATTTAAATTAATTTTTGGTATTTCTAAATAACCTATATAATTAACTGTATTATCAACTTGAACAACAGGTTTTTCTTCATTTTGTACTTCGTCATTACTCTCTACATTATCACTAGTATTTTCTTTTTTAACCTCTTTATTTTCTTTAATTGATTCTAGATAGAAAATATTAGCCATATAATCATAAGCTTTTATTTTCTTACTATGAGCATAATTATTAAAAAGAAAGAATCCACCAATTATCAATGATAGACTAGCAAGAGATGCTACTACAGTTGTGGGGATTCTTTTTTTCTTATTAGTCTTTTTATTCTTTGTTTGCATTATAGTATACCAACCCTAACGTACTAGCTAGAATTACTCCACCTATAATATAGAAAATAATAGAGGCATCTGATCCTGTATTAGGAACATCTACTGTGATAATTGTTTCCTTTTTATTCTTAAATGTAACTTGAGCTGTTGTATTCTTATTACTAATAGTAAATTTTACCACTTCATCACTTAAAACATATCCAGCTGGTGCTTGTACTTCTTGTACAGTATAAGTACCATTTTCCATATTTTCAATTGTATAAGCACTAGTAGTTGTAGTAAATTTTGCAATCTCTTTACCACTTGAATCTTTTACCACAAGAACAGCTCCAGCTAAAACTTTATTAGTATCTTTATCTACTTTAATAATTTTAACCACTTTACTTTTTGCAGTATTATACATTTTTAAAGTAATAGTTCTATTCTTATCTGTAATACTAAACTTCTGTGGTGTTTTATCTAAAACATATCCAACAGGAGCATCAGCCTCTTCTAATGTATAATCACCATTTGGTAAATTTTCAATTACATGATAACTATTACCAGATGTCCAACTAGAAATAACTCTACCAGTTGAATCCTTCATTACTATTTTAGCTCCTGCTAACGCTTTATTAGTATTCTTATCAAGTTTTACAACTTTAACTATAGATTTCTCTTCTTTAGTGTGACGATTAGTAATTTTTAATACAATATCTCTATTATCATCAGTAATACTAAACTTTTGTACTTCTTTATTTAAATCATAACCTGCAGGAGCTTTAGTTTCTTGTACAGTATAATTTCCTACAGGTAAATTTTCAATTACATGAGCACTTCCAGTTGTAACCCATGAAGTAACTATACTACCATTTGCATCCTTTAATACTAGTGTTGCACCAGCTAATTGCTTATTAGTTTCTTTATCCACTTTAGTTATTGAAACTCTTGATTTAAAAATACTTAAATCAATTGTTGTAGAAACCTTTTTAACAGTTGCATATAAATATGAAGGAACAATTTCTTGAACATTATTATTAGCCGGTCTATATTCATAAACTTTATTAAATGTTTTAGAACTATCAATATTAACTTTAAATGTAGTCTTAACAGAATTAACACTACTTACAGGGACATAAACTACAAAGTTCTCACCAGATGCAAACTTTGTTCTTATCCCACCTTTTACATCAGCTACAAAGCTTCCAGATGGAGCACCTTTTAAACTTACAGTATAACCATCAATATCAGATGCAGCTACTTTCATAGTATTAGAAATATAATACTTTTTAGTTGCTCCAATTGATAAAGTTTTATTATTAGTACTAACAGATATTTTAGGATTAGGATATCCCTTTGCTTTAGCTTCTTTAGCACCATTTACTAACTTCTTTGCATAACCCCTTATATTATAAGGATCACTTGCAGTATTTCTAACATAATTATTTAAATTAGTTGAACCAGTAGTCTCATCAAGATACCACCACACTGCAATTTGTGTAATATATAAATCCTTATTTTTATCACCAGTAATACTTTTATTTGGATAACCATTTTCAATAATATAAGCAAAACCACTATCCCTTTCACCATAAAGCGTTACGATAGTATTTTTAGTAGTTTCCTTATGTAAACTTAAACAATAACATTCAGTACCATCAATTAAAGTTTTAGTTGGAATATTAACACCACTAATATATGTTGGAATAGTAGAAGATGGCCCAACATTCAACGTTTTTGGAACTTCAACAGCAAAAACATCAACACTTAATACAATAAAACTTATAACAAATATTAAAGTTGATAATAATATCTTATTAAAACATTTCATAAAATTACCCCCAAACTCATTCAAGTGCCCTTATTCTACCATAAAAACAAGAAAAAATCAAGTATTTTATACCTCTTAAACAACAATATAATACCTAGACTAATTTATTAACTATGTTTCTTTATAAGCATATAATACCTTGAACGTGAAAGGAGGATTATTTTGAAAAAGAAAATTACGTTTATAATTTGTACAACATTATTACTTATTATTGCTCTTTCGACACTTTTAAACCTTAACACAAAAAAAGAAAAGGAAAACTTACAAGAAGTAAAAGTTGCTGAAGTTGCTCACACTGTATTTTATGCTCCACAATATGTAGCCATAGAAAAAGGCTTTTTTAAGGAAGTTGGATTAGATGTAAAACTAATACTAACACCAGGAGCCGATAAAGTTACAGCTTCTGTTATTTCAAAAGATGCAGACATTGGTTTTTCAGGAAGCGAAGCAACAATATATGTATATAATGGAGGAGAAAAAGATTACCTACAAACATTTGCACAATTAACTCAAAAAGATGGATCATTTATAGTATCACGTGAAAAAATTGATAACTTTACATTAAATGATTTAAAAGGAAAAACCATAATTGGAGGAAGAGCTGGAGGTATGCCAGAAATGACATTAGAATGGGCATTAAAAGAACATGGAATAATTCCAGGAAAAGATGTAAAAATAGATACATCTACAGCTTTTGCCGCAATGAGTGGAGCATTTATAGGAGGAACAGGAGATTTTGTAAGTCTTTTTGAGCCAAATGCATTACAAATTGAACAGCAAGGATATGGTTACGTAGTAGCTTCTCTTGGAGATTTAGGTGGTATTGTTCCATATACATCATATAGTGCAAGAAAAAGTTATATAAATAAAAACAAAAAAACAATTGAAAAATTTAAACAAGCTATACAAAAAGGATTAGACTACGTACATAACACAGAAGACAATAAAATAGCAAAAGATATTTTAAAACAATTTCCAGATACATCGTTAAATGATTTAACAAAAGTTATAACTAGGTATAAACAAATAAATGCATGGCCAAAAACAATAGATTTTACAACTGACTCATGGGAACACTTACAAGAAATCATGATAGAAGCAAACCAATTAAAAGAAAAGGTACCATACAAAACATTGATTTATGAAAACTAAAATTTTAGAAGTTAAAAATCTAACAAAAAAGTATCATGATTTAAAAGGCGAAACCAAAGCTATTGAGAATATAACATTTGATGTATATGATCAAGAATTTATATCAATTGTAGGGCCTTCAGGATGCGGAAAATCAACGTTACTTTCAATACTTGGAAAAATCGAAGAAAAATCAAATGGTGATATAATTTGGAACAAAAAAAATATAAGAATAGGATATATGTTACAAACAGACTCCCTATTCCCATGGAGAACAATTTTAGATAATGCCCTAATAGGACTAGAAATAAAAAATGAATTAACAAAGAAAAATAAAGAATATGTAATAAACTTATTAAAAACATATGGCTTAAAAGATTTTTTAGACAAATATCCAGATTCATTATCCGGTGGTATGAGACAAAGAGTTGGATGAATATATTATAGACACAGGTAGTAATTAAGAAAAGTTGCTTATAGCCCATAAAATAGGGAAAAGAGGTAAAATATGTTGTTAGATAATAATACTAATAAAGTAATTGATTTATTAGATATGTATGATAATTTAAGTAATATAGATAAAATAAGATTATCAATATATTTATTAGAAAATAAAAATTTTGATATTAATTTTAATACTAAAGATATGATTATACTATTAAAAGAAGTTTTAAATAAACTTGATCCAAGTTATAGTAAAACTATTGTTAATTTTGCTAAATATAAGAACTTACTATTTCTTTCAGCCAAGTATTTAGAACTAACTGAAAAAGAAAAGAAAAACTTTTCAATAGAAATGCTATTTAATATCTTTGAAACTGATTTTAAAGATAAAGTTATAAATAGAGAAATAAATAAACATTTATATGTATATGATTATTGCTATGCTATATTAAATAAGTAAAATAAAGCCCTAGTAGTCACGACTATTAGGGATATTTTTAGTTTTATTTTAAATAATTTACTTATTATAATATTAATTAACAATTACAATATAGTATTTATTATATTATAAATACCATGTTTATAATTTATACTTATAAAATAAGAATTCTTTTTCATAATTTTTTTATTTATTTTCATATTTAATACAAATTATTTAATTAGTTATCAAACAATTTTACACTTATATTAGAAACAACTCCAGTAAAATATCTAAATGGTGATCCAGAACCATTAAGAGATGCTCCAAAAGTAAGATTAGATCCAAACGCCGTATTCAATGATGACGCTGGTGTTGCTATCAAAGTTGCCTCTTCTGAACCATTAATAGAATAATATATAATACCATTTCTCCTAGCCAAAGCTATAGTTTTAGGTGGCGTAGCTGTTTCATTAAGACTAACATTGGACTGACCAGGCCATCTAGCACTAAACTCAAATCCTCCACCACTTCTCGTTCTATATGCCACACCAGGCCAAACATTATTTTGTCCCTCATCTTTTAAGTTCATCAGTGTAGCTTGAGCAACATTTCCCCCAACTTGATTAATAGTTAAAGATATTTCAAAATCTTTATTTATATTTTCAGCCGAAAACAAATTTATACCAGTATCAATATAATTAGTTCCATCAAATTCTATTGTACCATCTAAATTATATGAAGTGCTTGTTCTTGTT
>JAFXSE010000034.1 GCA_017525855.1 Bacilli bacterium | reverse complement strand
CCCAATCCCCAATCCCCAATCCCCAATCCCAATCCCCAATCCCCAATCCCCATGAATAATTTTTTTCAATCAAATGATAAAATAAAAATTATTAAAGTTAAATATTTGATTTAAAAAGAATTAATTTAATTTCATTAATAAAAACATGAATTATTGTGGTTTATTATAATCCTTTTTAGCTAATCTTATTTCAACTGGAGTTTCAAAAATAAAAATAGAACCATCTTGACCAACTGAAACAATAAATTCTTGATTTGGAGCAATTGCAACTCTATTAATTCCATTTGAATGGCCTATTCCTCTCCACATTGGTATTGCAGTATCATATTCCCATATTTTAATTTCTTTATCTTCTCCTGCACTGATGAAGAATTCTCCACTTTTACACATAGCCAAAGTATTAATTTCTCCATCCAAACTTCCATCTATAGATCTAATTTCAGCACTATCAATTAAATCCCAATATGTAATTTTTTTGTCTGTTCCAGTAGTTAATATTTGACTTTCATCGGGATGATAAATTAATTGTTTGAACATAGTAGTTTCAAACATACAAGCAACTCTTGTATAATTGTTAATATCCCATTCGATACAAGAGCCATCAGCTGATGCTGAAATAGCTCTATCATTTCTTGAATTTACTATAATATTCCAAACTCTACTTCTATGCTCTTTTAATGATGCTTCCATTTTTTGAGCATAAGTTGATATTCTCCATACTCTAATTTCTCCATTCATTCCACCACTTATTATTTTTTGGCAATCACTCGTAGCTGTTATTGCTGTTACACCATTTGTATGAGCTTCATTAATACAAAATAATAATTTTCCTGATTGTGGTAAAAAGCTACGAATTTTTCCATCGTGCCAACCTGAATATATTGATTTACCATTTTTCATAAAGCCAAAACAATAACATTCTAAATTTGGAACATGAATACGTAAATGTTCTTGTCTTGTTTCACTATTCCAAATTCTTATATCCTCTTTTCCACAAGTACCAAATACTCCACTATATTCATATGGGAATTGTATGTCATTTATTCTATCATTATGACAAGTATTTCTTATTTCATTTTTTAAAGAAGAAGTTTCTACCCAATATATATTTGATTGTTCAGTACCACAGAAGAAATAAGCACTTTCTGCAGTTAAAGCCATAGATGATACTGCTCCTAATACTTTACTTTCTCTCTTTACTTTAAAATCAGTATATCCCACTTTTGCTAATAGTCCATCAGCTGTCCCTATTAATAAATCTGAATTAGGTAACATTTTTATACAATTTACTCCTTGTGGGAATAATCTTTTAACTGGACCTATTCTTTTATATATACAATTTTTCAAATCAATTTCTAAAATATCCCCGCTTTTTGTTCCACAATAAGCATATTTATCATAAGGATCAATACACATACATAATATTTGTCTTTTTAAATTACCAAAATTAACATCTGTTGATATAAATTTTTTATTCTCATAATCAACCGTCCATAATCTTATACCATAATTTTGGCAAGTTACTAAATGATTATTACTTTTATTAAAAAATTTAACTTGATGAACAAAATCGGTTCCTGCAGTACTGCCACAAATAGCCTTACCAGTAGTAATTTCCCAAACAATTAAATAATTATCTTCAGCTCCACCTAAAGATACCAAATATTTTTCATCATGAGAAAAACTTAAACTTTGTATAAGATATTTATGAATTGAAAATCGATGAATTAAAGACATTGTTTGCAAATCCCAAACAATAATATCTGCTTTAAATCCACTATAAGTTTTTTGGCCTGAAGCTAAATATCTTCCACTATCTGATAAAGTCAAAGAGCTTACATAATTTGTATGACCTTTTAAAAATTGATCTTGTCTTGTTAATACATTTCTAACTACAATTTGGCTCCCTAAGGGGAAAATGAGAGTTTCATTATCTGGATGTAAAATTAAACCATCTATGACTCCACCATTAAAACCTATTACCGCCATTAAATTTAAATCTATTGGCTCTTTTGGTTCTTCTGGAATATTGTTATTTATTTGCCCTTCATCACTCATTTTTATTTTAATTATTATTTATTTAGATATAACTTATTTAATATTCATAATTTAATTTATAAAAATTTAAATTTTTAATT
>JAFXSE010000033.1 GCA_017525855.1 Bacilli bacterium | reverse complement strand
ATCTTCAAATAATAATGTTATAAAAAAAAAGAAATAGAAAAATAAGAAAATGATAGTTCAAATAATAATAATTTAAAAAGTGGAAGTCAAAGAAAAATTGAAGGAGATCTTGTAGAAGATTCTTTTGAAGGAAAAATGATTAGTGTTGATACTACACATGAACCAGTTTCAATAGTTTTTGTAGGACATGTTGATTCTGGTAAAAGTACTATATCAGGTTCACTTTTATTCAGTTTAGGACAAGTCGATGAAAGAGCCATAGAAAAATATAAAAGAGAAGCAAAAGTAAAAAATAGAGAATCTTGGTTCATGGCATATATTATGGACACAAACGAAGAAGAAAGAGAAAAAGGAAAAACAGTAGAAATAGGTAAAGCTACATTTTCTACCGATCATAGAAGATTTACATTATTAGATGCCCCCGGTCACGCAGGATATATCCCGAATTTATTACTAGGGGCCTGCCAAGCAGATGTAGCGGGTCTAGTCATTTCCGCAAAAAAAGGAGAATTTGAATCCGGATTTGATAAACAGGGTTCCACCCGTGAGCATACTTTATTATTAAAAGCTTTAGGGGTAAATAATCTAATTGTAATGGTTAATAAAATGGATGAAGAATCTGTTAAATGGTCCAAAGAAAGATATGATAGTATAATAAAGACATTAAAACCATTTATACATAGTTGTGGATTTGATACAGAAAAAAATGTAAGATATATCCCAATTTCAGGTTTAACTGGAGAAAATTTATGTAAACCATTAGATAAACATAAATGTGATTGGTATGAAGGACCTGATTTAATTCAACTTATGGATACCATTGAATTACCCAAGAGAGATGAAAAAGGCCCCGTACGTGTTTCTATATTAGATAGATATAAAGAAACTTCTGTGTATATAATGGGTAAACTTGAAAGTGGTACCATTAAATATGGAGACACTTATACTTTAATGCCCAGCAAAGCCAAAATTACTGTTGATTGGCTTTTCAATTCAGAAGAAAAGGGCGTACCATATGCTTTACCTGGGGAAAATATTAGAATTAGATGTAAAGGAATTGATAGTGAAAGTGAAGTTAATAGAGGAAATATTTTATGTAGTAATGATAATTTATGCTTAATGTTTAACGTTTTTGAAGCTGAAATACAAATTTTAGAATTACCAAAAAATCTAATTATAGCCGATGGATTTTCTTGTGTTTTACATTATCATACTTTTATTGAAGAATGTACTATTACTCCTAAAGTTGAAATTAATAGAAAAACTAAAGAGGAAACAAAAGTTAAATTTGTTAGATCTCAAACTAGAGTTAGATGTTATGTTAAAACTAAAAATGTGTTATGTGGAGAAAAATATGAAACTTTTAATAATTTAGGAAGATTTTCAATGAGATATGAAGGTTCAACTATTGCTATTGGAAAAGTACTAAAAATTAAACCTTATAAATAAAATGTTATTGCGAAATTAAATAAAATATTGAGCTAATTTATGAAATTTAATAACTATAAAAATATCATTAAATCTTTCATATAAAATCCAATATTTTTAATATTAATAATTATATATTTTT
>JAFXSE010000003.1 GCA_017525855.1 Bacilli bacterium | reverse complement strand
TAAAGTTACGCGTACTGTAGAATTAAAAGATGGTTGTGATGCCCTAGTTGGTGCAATATATAATGCACAATTTAATTACTTTGATATTCCTCAATATGAATATAAAACAAAAGAGTCAATCAATGTTCCATTTACATATGAATCACTAATTGACTCCAACAAAGAAGAATTATTTGATTTAATCTGAATATGTGGCTCCACAAGCGATTATCAAATCTTCATCATATAATCTATTCTCACCTTTAGCAACACCAATATACTTTTTTTCAATTCCAGTAATCATATCCCTTACTGAAACTATACCTATTAAGTTAGCATCTCCTTTTTCTAAATATGAATATGTAGTAATAGGAAACCATTGACTATTTAAAACTATAATATGTGTATATCCTTGTTGTTGACATACTCTCATTATTTAACTTTCTCTAAAATACTAGCATTTTGATGAATATTACCAACAATAGCTAATATTGATCTTCCATAAATTACCTTATTACCAACATTAGAAATATATTCACCTTCAGATTTAATTAAAAATTCTTGTAATGGAATAAATTTTGTTTTTGTTTCAACTCCAAATGTACCATACTTAAATTTTACTTCATAAACAAAATCTGTATCGAGTTCATCTGTTAATTCACCTGTTGGTGTAACATACAACTTAGTAATTATATCACCTTCATAAATTAATTTATCATGTTTATCTTTAATTCCAGAGCATCTTTCTACAACATGCTTAAAATAAATACCTTTGTCAGCGTCTAAAATCCAAGAATATGCAAATCTTAAATCTTCAATATTTTCACCATTAAATTCTAAATCAGGATTTTCATAAGTTAATCCTAATTCACTAAAACAAGGATAATAATATCCTTTTTCTGTCCAAACACGTGGTAGATAATCATAAACCATTTTAAACTATCCTTTCTTTTTTCATTATCTTAAATTAAGTATACTGTACAAAAATACAAATGTAAAGCCATTAATAATAAAAAAGGAGACCGTTTTTCGATCTCCTAAATTTATATTTAATATTCTTAGTTTTAGTTAGTGTATGTACTAATATTAACTGTAGTATCAGCACCCATAACATTTGTATTAAGAATAATAACTTCTGCTGTATATGAAGGCCATAAGTAAATATCAACTACTAATTGATTATTTGAAATTACAGCAGGTGTATTATTAGATTCATCACAAATTACTTGGAATCTTTGAATACCCTCAGCACTTAAAATTGTATTTAAGAAACTTGTAAATTGTAATGTAATTTGCATACGTTCATAAGCTGTATTATTTTCAAACAAATGCCATCTAGCAGCATCACGTAATACTGTTTCGATATAAATTACTGTACGAGCAACATTAATACGATCAAGAGCAGAAGGTTTTTTCTGTAATGTTCTTTGACCCCAGCTTACATAACCAACAGCTGCGTCTCTAATTAAGCAGTTCATTTGATTATCTGTATAAAGAACACCACCTTGAATTGTATTATAATAATCAGTTAATCCTGTAGGAGAAACAATCGTAGAACTTAATACACCACGATTTAAACCAGCAGGAGCCATCCAAGGTTCACCTGTACCCATAATTTTAGCAATATATGCTGATGGACACATTAAGAAGTTTGAACGACCTTGAGCTGCATCATATGTTTTAACCCATGGAGTACATAAAGCAGCGCGATAAGATGTAGATTGTTGCATATCTTGACGGAAATCAACAGCATCACTATAAGCTGTATCTGTCATAGGAACATCTAATAAGCAGAAGCAATCACGACGATGTTCAGCAATTTCAATCATTTTATTTTGATATGAAACATTTGATCTACTTACATAACCAGAGTTCATTAAAAGTGAAACATTTACTTGAGTACGATCACGGAAATATTCCCAACCATCACATAAAGCATCAATCTTTTCATTATATTGACCTTTACCCCAAGAACCAGGATTACCACCTTCTAAGTTAACACGATATGCATATTCCGGTATAATAAAATTATTTTCTGTAATATCTGTATTAACAAATACTTGAATAAAGTTAGAAGAAACATTAATTACATCTTCAACGAAGGTAGAATTACCATAATTATCCTGAGCAGGATATAATGTACAATAATCATATACTTCTAATGTTCTGAATACACGACCAATTTTTTCTTCAACAATTACTCTGAATGTTGTTTCATTATTTGCTGGATAAATACGAGCTCTTGCATTTGCAATACCAGGCTCTAAATGTTCAGAAGGATCTTTATCACCGAACGGAACAGTAAATGTAAATAATTTTACATTTTTATTCTCAGAATCAACATCCATACTTTCAATTTCATATAAACCATTAAAAATAGAATCAGTTACTTTTGAAATTACAACTTTATCACCAACATCAACACCATCAAGCATTGCAGCATCAACTTTGCAAGTAACTAAGGCATAATGTTCAATACCTTCATTACTAGGTACAACTGTCATATCTAAAATACTATATGAAAGATTTTCATTAATTGTACTATCTTCAACAGTAACATAAAAATCACGAGCGTTCGGATCAGTCGCTGCAAAAATCATGGAAGCATCAGAAATACCTTGAGTAACTTCATCATCTTTAAATAAACCAGAATCTGAACCAGAATCACGTAAATTTTGAGCACCTACGATTTTTTCATAGAAATAACCCGGAATATAAGGACGATTAGAAACTATTTCACCACTTTCAGATGTTTCTTGATATTCAAAACTATTCTGCATAATAGCACCAGCTGCCCATTTTGCATTATTTGAACGATCTTCATCAAATTCTGAACCTGTATTTACTACACGAACAAAATAATGTTCATTAATAGTCTCAGAAGCAACGGCCAATGAATAACCAGCATAGCCGTACTGTGAACTTAATGGACCAAAACGATCAGTATAATCTTGTAATGTGGAGCAAAGTGTTGGTTTAAATACGGGACCGTAAGGAGCCTCTCCCACATAACCACAAGAAGTACTAGCATTAATTGTTACAATACCACTGAGGTCACGAATGTTTGGATATACGCCCGGAAAACGATAATTTGCCATTGCTTTTTAATCCTCTATTAAATTTATTATAAACTATATAATAGAACTTATAAAAGTATATAGCAAGATAACAGTTTAACTTAATATAACATTCTATAAATTCAATTACTTTATAGAACTTTAAATAGTTAAAACTGTTTTTTATTAGTAAATTGTTATATTTATTAAAATTAGATCAAATTTCAAAAATACATTTAGTTGGATACATAGCTGCTAAAAATTTATTAACTCTTGGATATCTTCTAATGTTATCAGTAACATTATCAAAAACACTTAACCAATTACAATGTAACCAAGCATCATTTAAATCTCTACCTATAGAAATTTTAACATCTCTTATTTTTGCTGGTTCTTCTAAATCAATATCTGGATATAAATTTTTATATACACTTCTTCTATGTAAAACCTTATTCGTAGTTAAAAATTCTTTAATTACAGGTTTTTCACACATTTCTAAAAATTTATGTCTATTAAAAATAATAGGAAGATGTGATTCATAATTAATATGACTGCTACAATCACATCTATCTAACAAATCTACAGCATATTCAAAACCATATTGCCATCTAGATTTATTTCGTTTGGTACTATATAATAATACCTGTTTTTCAAGTGTACCTAAACATAAATTTAATGATTTTTTCCAATCTCTTATATGATCTAAAGCAAAAAAATCATCATTCATAAGTACAAAATCTTCAGAAATATCTTCACATTGACAAGCAGCTATCATATTAATCATAGCATTTTGCCATTTTGTACCAGTTTGCTCTGTTTTTAAAAATTTTACATTTTGTACCCAGCTAGGTTTATAACCAACTAACCAAATATTTTTAAATGTACAAAATTGAGCAATAGATCTCAATGACATCTTTAAATCTGGATTTAACTCAGATTCTTTTAAAATATATACCAAATCATATTGCTTATCAGATTCACAAATAGGAACAAATTTATTTTTATTTTCAACTAAACTTTTTGCTTTAGTAGATAAAGAAGTATTTGATAATAACTGTTTTTTTATCATCATTCCATGTCTTATTTGTGGTAAACATGGTCCAGCTACTCCCCCCATTTTTAACTCCTTTATTCGTAATCTTCGTCACTACCACCTAATAAAGTGTACTTTGATTTATCAGTTGCGTATTTGTTATAATCCCATGTTTCATACTTATTTCCAGAATATTCAAGCTTTTTTAATTCATTAATAAGCTTACCTATTCCAACAGATGCCATATTAGTACTTAATTCGGATCTAAGATTTTCTAATGTTGAAATATCAGATTGTAAAACATCATTAAATTCTTCAATTCTAGCTGATGTAGGATTTTTAGTATGCTTTATTTCTTCGCATAATTCATTTAATTCATCTTGAGTGAATTCCATATCTTTTGCAAAATTCTTAAGTTTACTTTCTAATTCTTCAGCATCTATTTCTTCATCACCAGACCAAGTAGGAAGAAAACTATTTTGACAAATATCATCTAAAATTGCATCTGGTTTAGTATATAAAATATCATATTTACTTCCTAACTTTTTAATTTTTGGAAGATTTTCTGGACTTAATATAAATGAATTATTTATTAATTCCATAATATCATTTACATCATATGTTCTATCTCTACTAAATGATGGTACCTGTAATTCTTCTTCTGTTATAATTTTTTTAGGAGTAAATTTCATATTAGTATTCCTAATTATTTTGCAATTGGATATTCATCAGCTAATTTTTCCATTGAATATGTATCACCATCTAATTTAAGTATTACATTTTCAACATGAAGATTTTTAGGTAATTTCTTTGTATCAATCATAGAAACACGATAAGATTTAGGATTTTCAGAATCAGCAACTTCATCTACATGTAATGCTTCTGAACCATCACCTAATTCTTTTTTTAATGCATTAAGAACATCTGAAGCGTTAATTCCTGTTTGTGGAACAAAATCTCTATTATTAGCATATTGTGATTCTTTCATTGAGCATTCTTCTTTAGTTTTTTTTAACTCAACTAATGCTTCTTCAGCTTCTTTTTCTGTATCACATGTACGACAAATTTCACCATTTGCTTTACATACTACATATTCACCAGTGCTAGTCGGTTTAATATAAGGTTCACTACTAGCTTCCATTAAATATTCTTCACAAGTTTTGCCACCGAGAACAGATTCAACAATTTTTGCAAATGCTGATTCACCAAAGTTATCTTTTTTCTTCATTTCTAAACATTTTGGATCATCACCACCGCAATTATCTTCTACAGATTTAACAATAGTAACAGAACCTTCTTCATCCGGAACTGAAATATCAACTAAATCACTCATCATATCTTGTACTTTATCTACAAGATTACCAGGATTTGCACTAGGATTTGTTGCTTTACCTTCAAAATCTGTATCATTAGACATACTTGCAGTATTTTCTAAATTTTGATGATCTGTAATTTCTTCTTGAGCAAATTCACCAGGATTAACATTTGCCATACCCATATCATCAAAACCACCAGGTACACTATTATCTGAAATAATATCTTTTGAACTTTCAACACCTTCTGTTAAAACTTCATTTGCAATATTAATTAAACGTTCTCTAAGTTTCATTTCTTAAATTCCTATAGGTTATGAATTAATTCATTTTATAAATAGAACTTGTTATAATATAAATCAAGATTATTGTTTAACTTTAATAAATCCCGGACATAAAGTTACTACTTTACCTGATTTTGATTTACCATACATTGCTGCACACGGTTTACCTTGCTTTATCCAAGTTTCAACAACATTTATATGAAAATGTGTATGAGGATTATGAGATTCAGCAAAATATCTACATGAACATTGCTTTGGAGACAACGTTACAAAATGTGATTCTACTAATTTATTAGCTATTTTTTCTCTTACCCAATAACCTACTGTTTTGTTATCAGAATCAAGTTGTTCTTCTATTAAATACATTGATAAACCTTATTTATTAAACATATTTTATAGAACAAATAAAAAAGGAGCCTTGAATTAACAAAGCTCCATATTTTTGCCAAGAAAGGAAAAAAGTGGCAAAAATTAATTAAAGAATCTCTTAGAGAAACGTTTAGCTTCACCAGTTTCTTCAATGAAGTTATCTGCAGCTACAGATTCTTTCAATGCATTAACATATTTACCATATTTTGTATCATAAACACGAACGCATTCATTTAATTTACGACTATCAAATGTAGAAACAACTTTAGCAATAGCAGATTCTTTCAAACCAGCTTTTTCTAAACTATTAACCATTTCAATATAGTCTTTACCTGATTTAGCTGATTCTTCATACTTTTTCAAGCATGATTCAAATACACTACCACCAGTATATTGATCAGTTACATCTGCAACACCATCTTCAGCAGCTTCTGGCATTTCCTCAGCAGGAGCAACAGCTTCACCTTCATCATTCCATGCATCAAAATCCATATCTGCTTCAGGTTCATTCATTAATTCAACAGGAGCTGTATCAGCATTATCCATAGCATCTACATCACTCCAAGAATTTTCAGGATACAAAGTACCAGCATCAGCTTCTGTATCATAAGAACCCATAACTTCACCAGCTTCTGTTAAAGCAATTTCACGTTTACCAGGTTGTAAAGAACCTTTTAATTCAGAAACGCGAGCTGAAAAAGTTTTATAATCATTGAAACTTTCTTTTTTCAAACGATCACATTTAATATTATACATATTAATACGATCACTTGATTCTTCATCAATCATAATAGATTCACAAACGAGAACTTTCTTAGGATTTAAACGATTTGTACTGAATTTAGCAAATTTAGCTTCAACTGATTCTTTCTTATTAGGATCTAATTCAGGAACCTCAACTGACATTTCTTCTTCAGCAGATACATCTTCTGCACCAGCGTCATCAGCTAAATCATCAACAACTTGATCAGCTGCTTCGCCATCCATAACTGCATCAACAGCATCTTTTGTTACGAATTCAACATCAGAAGTTTCATCAGCATTAACAACTGTATCAGCAATTTTAGCTGCTAATTCAGGATCTGTAATAACAACACAAGCTGCTGAACCATTAATACCCATATCACCTTCAGGAGTAGCACCAATCTCTACTTCTTCACCTGCATCAAAGGAGACATCACCTTCTTCTGTTTCGAGAATTAATTTACGTGTCACAATCCAGTTTTTGCCTTCTTTAGCACTTTCACACAATCTAGCATAAGCCAAACGTGCTTTCAATCTATTTGTATATTTTGCCATTATAAAATCACCTTAAAAATTTTAAATTATTTTTAACTTACAAAAACTAGAACTAATAAATAAGACACGACTAGAAAATTATATTATATAGAACAATTATTTATTTAATTTATAACTATTCTGTTAACTCTTCCTTCTCTTTCTACTTCAATATTCATACGAATTGTATCAATCCAACCTTGTGGTAACGGTTCATCTGTTAAACAACCCCAAATATGTGTATTAAAAGTAATACCATAAATATAACCCATACCCTTAAGTTTATCTTGTGAAGTAGGATATTTACCGATATTAGGAATATCAAATACAGTAAAAATTTGATTTTCAGTATTAGCTATTGTCGGAGAATTATATTTAAACCATATTTTAGCATCAGCACATCTTAAAATAAATTTATCTCTTAAATATTGTGCTTCATCTCTATTATCTACTAATATAGTTGTAGAATACGTACCAGTAATAGATTTTGCTTTATATCTTTGAGGAGTTTTATCACCTAATGCTCGTAAATCTTTTATATTAAATAAATGTGGTATTTTCTTTAATTTATTTTGAGGATCAGGATCCATAGCTAAACTGCCATTTATCATTAGTTTACAGTATAATTGATTATCATCTTGTATAGTTTCAGCGACCTCACCCTGTAATCCCATCCAAGGTCCAACTTCAGCAACACCAACTATATCACCTACTTCCCAATTTACTGTATCTACTGGTAAATCTAAATACCATTGATGAAAACGATTACCTGTACCCCAAAATACAGTATCTATATCATTTTGTAAATAAGCTAATAAAGGATAAGATATATCTACACCCTTTGTATTATTAATTTTCTTACGCAATAAATATGTATTAAATATCTCTTCAGTATCTAATTCATCTACTTGAAATATTCTTGAATCATCCCAAAGATATTCTGTTTCTTCTTCTGTAATATTATCTTGTATACCTGACTTATCTCTTGGATCAGCTACTCGCATCACATGTAAAAAAATTTGTTTCATTGCCAAATCTATTTCATTCAATGAACTATGAAATCTTGAATTTGTCGGTATTTTTAAATCAATTGTTGGCATTATATATCCCTTATTTTCATATAGGTATTAGAACTTTATAAATTACTTACTGTTAGTACTCAAAAGCTTTTTATGTTTGCTTATAATTTTATCTAAAGTTGCCCAGCGAACTTGACGTGTTATTTTATGACATAATCCATCACAATGAGTTCGATAATGATATAATATTTCATGTATACTATATATATCAGTTTGTGAGAGTATTTGTAATTGAAAATCAAAATCTTCACAAATAGGTAATGATTCATCTATTGAACAGCTTTCTAATAAATCTGCCCTGAACATTACTCCACCTGCATATCCAGTACCTGCAAACATTCTATTTTCTACAATTTCTTTATAATTCCATTCTATTGGTCTTTTTATATGTTGATTACTTTCATCAAACCTTTTTAATTCACAACAAACTGCTCCATAATTACTATTATTTTCTAATATAGCTACTTCTTTTTCTAAAATAGTATTTTCAAAAATATCATCTCCATCTAATCTCACTATATACTTTCCACTAGCCAAACTAAATGCTTTATTAACATTTTTTCCTAATCCTAAATTTTTTTCATTTCTATATAATTTTATTTTATCAGACATATTTATAATATCTGAATAATCTACGCGTTGTGAACAATCATCAACACAAATAATTTCAAAATTAGTATAAGTTTGTGCTAATACACTTTCAATACATTCAATAACATATTCTTTTTTAATTTCATAAAGAGTAATAATAACTGATACTAAAGGTGATATATTTAATTGATAATTAGATAAAGAACCTTCTCGTTTGATGTACCAATAATATATATTTTTATCTGGACATTCAAAAATCTTATCCGTATGATTATATAACCATCTTTTAAAAGTACTATCTTCTCCAGGTATTCGTCGTTCTGGAAATTTTAAATTATTCTTTTTCAAAAAAGCCTTGCGAATAATTGAAGGAATTATACAACCATATTTATTTTTTGCATGTTTATATGTCTTACTATCCAAACTAATTACACGTATTCCTCTAACTATATCATAATCTTGTGTATAACTATATAATTCCTCAAAATATTTTTCATCTACAAAATCATCACTATCAATAAAACCAATAAACTCACCTCTTGCAATTCGTAAAGCCTCATTTCTGGCTCTACCTACACCTTTATTCGTTTTAAAGGCTATTACTTTTATACGTTTATCTTTTGTTGCATATTCATTAAGTATATTCAATGAATTATCAGTAGACGCATCATCTATACAAATAATTTCAATATCTTTTAATGTTTGATTTATAGCAGATTCGATACATCTTCTAAGATATTTTTCTGTATTGTAAACAGGTATAATTATTGAAATTTTAATCATATGTTTTGTCCTATCTTATATAATATATCATACAATTCTTTTGATAAAATATCTTTGGCAAATTTTATCATTTTTATTCTTTGCTCTTTATTACGAATTGATAACTCCCATTTCATTGAACCTTTAACCCTATTTAAAAAAGTTACATAAAATTTTTCATATAGTTTAAACTTCTTTAAATTATTTTCTAATTGATGTATTGCTAATATAAAACTTATATAGTCATTACCTCTGTTTGCAGTTAAATTACCTAATTGATTAGCTCTATAATAAATATAAATATCATCTACAACTGTTATTTTTTTAGATAAAGCCAAAGCCATACAGATACAAGTTAAGTCATTACAGCATTTATAATTTTCAAATTGTAAATTATTTTCTATAAATAATTGCTTTTTAAAAAGTTTCGTCCAAGGATTTGGAGGATTAATTGTAAATAAATCATTTTTAAAAGTATTTATAGAAAAAGGAGAGTTATTTATAAAAGTTTTATTTATATTATTTTTTCCAATAATTTTATTAGATTGATCATCGTATATATAATACCTACATATAACTACATCAGAATTATCTTCTATAATCTTATTATACATATTTTCGAGCATATTTAATTCAAAAAAATCATCTGAATCTAAAAACATAATATAGTCAGATTTTGCAATTTTTAAACCTGCATTTCTAGCTGTACCAGCATATAAATTTTTTTGAGTAATTATAGTAATTCTTTTATCTTTAGCAGCATATTCTTTTAAAATATTTAATGAGTTATCTGTTGAACCATCATCAACACAAATAATCTCAATATCTTTCAATGTCTGTGAAATTATAGAATCAAGACATTGACATAAATAAGCTTCAACATTATAAACAGGTATAACTACAGATACTAATGGTAGCATATATTACTCCTTACTTTCCAAACAATTCATCCGTAGTAGCACAAAAACATAATTTTTTTGTTAATTTGCTAATTTGTATTGCTTGATTTCTATCACTTTCTATAAATAATCTAATATCTTCTAATTTTTTATATTGTTCAGCTTTAAATTTTGCATGTAAATTTAATTTTTTTCTTTCATCTGCTGTATATCCATTAAGCATTATGAGATGATCATATTTTATATTATTTTTATTTAACCATTCTTCTGTTTCTGCTCTATACTCTTCTAAACGTGAAGTTATTAAATATGGTATTTTATATTGTGGTATATAAAGAGGTTTAGTATGCAATAGAAATTGTCTATACTTATTACCATTATCATTTTCTTCATTGGTTGGATCTTTACATAATACTCCGTCTATATCAAAAGCAGCTGTTCCTAAAAAGACATGATTTAAATAATTCCACTGAAATAGTCTTGGAGTATTTACTTTCTGTAAAGCTATATCAATATTATCTTTATAATTTTCACTATTATAGTAAACAGCTAAATACTTTATATTATATTTAAGATTTAATCCCAGTTCTTTAAGTTTATTTTTTACATTTTTAAATGTATTTCCTGAAAGAATTGAATCATCTACAATTAAAACATTTTTTATATCTTTTGCAAATATAATACGAGTTGTTGTTTCAAACTCATAAATATTATTAATAAACTCATTTAATGTTATAACTTTTTTAGACAATATTATACCTAGCATTGTGGCCGGAATTAAACCACTTCTTGGAATACCTACAATTAAATCAATATCTTTAGGTAATTTAAATATATTTGCTTTAATATCAATTGATAAATCTTGATATGTTTTGTAATTCAAAGTAGTTGGATTTATGTTATAAGTATTATACATTTTAAAGTTTCTCTTAAATTATAAATCCTTGTTTTTGAAGATAATTTACAAATTCCATAATGTGCTTACAAATATTTGGAATATTATCTGGATTATTTGGTTTTCTATCCGTTAATCTATGATATGTTGGAAATCTTGAACCCGTACCAGCACCAGCCCTTCTATTAGCATAATCAGCTCTAAATCTATAACTAGTACAATTACATCTACATCTTATTTCATCATCTGATAAATTAGGTTTTGGTTTAAAACCTTGCATTATTTCATCTTCAGATAAATTTTCTGTAGGTTCAATATTTAAAAATTCTACTATACAATTATATTTACCTTTACGAGTAGATGATACTACAGTTCCTGTAAATCTTATTATTTTAGAATCTGGATCATAAATAACTTCTTTTACACTACATTTAGCGAGTGTACTAAAATTATGTATAGCTCCAGGTGAAACTCTTCTTGTACCTTCATGTAATTTTTTATAAACTGGCATCAGATTCCTCACTATTATTTAAATGTTGAGTAATCCATTCTTCACATTGTTCTAATGTTCGCCAACAAGCATAATCATATCCTGCGTCTAAAATTCGTTGTCTCCAAATTTTTTGTTCTTCACTCAATCTACCTTGTTTTCCAAACTTTAATTCTAAAAATAAGACTTTACCTTTCCATACAATTAATAAATCTGGTACTCCTTTTTCCCAGCCTCTCGCTTTTGACCATGAAATAAAACCCATACGTTTTTTACTATCAGAAATAAATTTTAAAGCAGGTCCAACAGCATCTGTCATAATTACAAATGCTTGATGCGCACGAAATTTTGCTACTATTTGTCGTTGTAGTATATCCTCACTATCAGCTTGCTTTTGCAAAACAGGCATTGATAATCTATTTCTTAATCTTGGCATTTAATCTTCCTTTTGAAATATTGTTTCTTACCTTTTTTGATCTTCCTGGAATAAAACCTTCTGGACATTCTTTTCTAAATACATTTATTTTGTCATTTGTATACCAATGTTTACCAATATTATTTTTACTAACAATTATGCTTATTTTTCTTTTAAAAGATTCTCCAAATTTAATAGCTTTTAATTCAGGATCTATATACCATTTACGATGATTTTCGGAATTTTTTATAGAGTTTGACATTTTTTCACGATATTCTTTTGAAGCCATTGTTGCTTTACGCTTTTCAGAATTTTTTATAGAATCACTGAGTTTTTTACGAGTTTCTTCTGATACTGGCACACCTTTTCTTTTTTCAGCTGCTTTCCTTATTTTATTTCGATATTCTTCTGAATTCATAGCAATCATCAAATTTTTATGATGTTTTTCCGTAATTTCATTTGTTAATTCACATTGTTGTCGATTTAACCATAAATTATAACCACCTTCAGAAAAAAGAGCTTTTTCTGAAATTATATATTGGGTTTCTTTTTGATTTAAATCTTCTTGTGATTCTGCCCAATATAAAACCTCACGTTTAAAACTTTCTTTGCCAAATATTTTTAAATCTTCCCAATATTCTGTATTTTTACTACTTCCCCAATAATTTTTATCATAAATAGATTTTCTTTTTTGACCAACATAACAACGTTTATTTACAAGACATGTTATTTTATAAATATATCCGTAATAAGTTTTATTATTTATGCTCATTATTTAAAATCCTAATTCAATGCATCCCTAAAATCTAATATCTCACAGGCCAAAAAAGCAATAGCAATTCGTGCTTGTTCCCAAAGCTGTAATGCATTAGAAATGTTTAACTTTTTAGCATTATCTTCAGTAATAGTTAATTTCTCAATATATTTCTGTACTTCAACTAATGCTTTTTGAATTCTTGGTTTTTCTACATATAATTCTTTTTCACACATATACTTATGTAATGTAAAACCTTCTTCTATAATGCAATTAAGTAACTCAATTGAATCTGGTGTATTTACATATTTACCTTCTTCACCTATATACTTTTGAGAATACTCATTTACATCATTAATAATCTTTTCAGATAATTGATATGCTTTTTCCATTATTTTCCCTCACTTTTTAACAATTGTACAAATTTATTAATATTACCTTTTTCAAAATATTCACTAAATAAAGCTGATAATAAAATACATTGTTCTTTATCTAAAATGATTTCTGTTTTACTTTTATTTTCTGTAATAACTAAAATAGTATTATTTCCGTTTTGTCTTACTTCTATTGTAATATTTTGTGCTTTAAGATCACTAAAAGTAATAATTTGACTTTCAGAAAAATTTTCGTTATTTTCGAAATTTTCTGTTTTACGAAACCATTTTTTTATTGTATTAAACATATTATGAAGTTCTCCTTTATATAGATATATAATAGAACAAAAATATGTAAGAAAGGTTTTTAAAAAATGCCAATTATCCATACCAATACCTTTTGGGATTATGTAGTTGATGAATCCCCAGAAATAACTAGTAAAATAATTGGTCTATTAACTAGAAAAGAATTTGATTTTGATACAAAACAAACAAATTTATCTAGATATTATAACATACTAAATAAATTTATATGTGATGACGGAATACATAAAATTATAAGATTTCCTGGAGGCTTATGCAAATATATAAGCCGAACATTAAATTTACAAATAAATGAAATTCAAGAACAAGAAGAATTATATACTGCAGATTATGTTTTACAAAAAGCAGAAGAAGTACAACAAATAAATCCAGATTTTGAAATACGCGATTACCAATTAGATGCTGTTTTAACATCGGTTAATCGTTATCGTAGTCTTATACATTCAACAGTAGGAAGTGGCAAAACTTCCATGCTAAGTTTAGTGTGTAAAGTATTGAAAAACAATAAAATTTTAATATTAAATGGTAATAATTTTATTCTCACACAGATATATGAAAGATTATTATCATTTGGAGAAACTGATGTAAGTTGGATTCAAAGTAAAGAACCAGATTATTCGAAACGAATTGTTTTACTAAATACTTCTAGTTCAGACAGTCGCTTAAATAGACAGGATGAAACATATATTAATTTTTTGAAAGAAGTTAATACAATAATTTGGGATGAATGTCATCATGTTCAATCATTAACTTGGTTTGAGCCTTTATTTTATACTATCCCTGAAAATTTACAGCATATTATAGGTTATAGTGGAAGTCCTTTTAGAGAATATAAAAATCCATATGAAAATGATGAAGATTTTAGAACAATTGCATTACTTGGACCTCGATCTTTTATATATGAAATGAAAGATACTATAGCTGATAAAAATATTGCTGAACCACATGCATATTTTATTTCATATAAAAATAAACAAGCAATTCTACCAAAGCAGTTTGAAGATAATTATTTTATGAAATATCGTATGAATATTGTTTACAATAAAGCAAGAAATCATGCTGGTATAGAAATGCTTAAATTCCTAAATCAAAATGGTATAAAAACATTAGCTGCATTTAATAATAAAAAGCCAGGTCAAAAAATAATGAAAGAATTAAAAGAAATAGGTATTAATTCCTTATTTCAATGTGGCAAAGAAACAATATATGAATATATAACTACAAAAAGAAACGCTTTAAAATTAGAAGAAAGAAAAGGAACACCTAAAGATATACGAGAAGCTTTAGAAAAAAACTATAATATAATATTTGGTTCAACTGTAATGGATGAAGGTATCGATTTAGATATATTTCAAGCCGTAGTTATTTTTAGTGCTGGTAAAACTAGTATTTCTAATATACAAAGAATAGGTAGAGCAAGTAGAAAACGTAAAAATGGTAAAAATATATCTTTTGTTATTGATTTTAAAGATATAGGTGGTGAACGTACTTGTGAAGAACATTATTACAAACGACGCCAAATGTTATCAGATTCTGGTGTTAAAATTTTAAATGATGTTCAAGATTTTATGAAATTAATTAAAGAAATTGGTGAAGAAAATGCTAAAATGGAAAAATAAATATAATTTTTTTCAATAGCATTATATTTTAAATGTGATTCTATATTTATGTAATTTTAACTGAAGGAGGTATTATAAAATGTCTGAAAAAAATTCTGAAGAAGATGTTGTAATGACATTTAATGATAAAAGATTTAGCTTAGACATACAAAAAGGATTTATAAGAACATTAATATATGATGATGAATGGGCAACTACAAATGGATTTAGATTATTACAACCAGATTACTTTGAAGATATAACATTATATAATATATTTTTAATATTAAAAGACTACTACAAAAATTATAAAGCGATTCCAAGTTTACAAATTTTAAAAAATAATGTACAAAAATTTTTAGAAAAAAGAAATTTAAAAACCTCAGATTATTTCAGATATGAAGATGCACTCAATGATATTTATGATATAACAGATGAGAAACAATTAAAATGGTATGAAGATCAATTAGTTACATTCATGAGACAATGTGAATGGAAAAAAATCTTAAATAAGGGTGATAAAATATTAGAAGTTGGAAATTATGAAGAAGCTATAGCACAATTTGAAAAAGTATTATCAGTTACTTCAGATACAGATTTAGGTGTTGACGTTGGTGAACTAACTGACGAACAGTTAACAAAAATGATAGAAAATAACTATAATACTAAAAATATGTTAAAAACGAATATTCCTAGCTGGGATGAGGCTCTTGGTGGTGGATTTACAACAGATAATATTCATTTAGTTTGTGCTCCTCCAGGATCTGGTAAAACTCGTTTAATGACATATCTTGCAGTAGAAGCATTAAAACAACATAAAAATGTAATTTTTATTACATTGGAATTAACACAAGAACAGTTAACTCCATTATTTGCATCAAATATTTCTGGATATCCAGTAAAAGAGGTAGCAAATGATCCTAGTTTACTTAAAGATTATTTAGAAGCTAAAAATAAATTTTTTAATGAACATGGTAAACATTTAATTGTTAAATATTATCCTCAGGGTAAAATTAATACAGAAGTATTAAATGCTTATATATTAAATGCTACAAGAAGAAGATCTGAAAAATATCAAGAAAAATGGCAGCCAGATGTAATTTTTATAGATTACCTTGATAAAATGGTTTCTACACAAAAATTAAAAGGTAATACATATGAAGATATAGGTGCTGTTGCTGCAGATTGTAAAAATTTAGCCACAAGCTTTAAGTGTCCAGTTATTTCAGCCTCACAATTAGGTAGATATAGTTGGAATGTTAAAGGTGATGAAGTAGTTACAATGGCAGCTATTGCAGATAGTGCTCAAAAAGCTCACTTAGCACATTCTGTAACTACAATTAATGCTAATGTAGGTGAAAAAGCTCAATGTAAATGTAGATTGTATATGGCTAAATCAAGAACAGGTACATATGGTGCTGTTATTTACTGTAATCAAAATTTAGGAACTTGTCGACTTGAAGAAACCGAACAATGGGATCCTGTAAAAATCGAACAAGAATGTAATTTAAATGTTACATTAAAAAATGCACCAGTTAGTGAAAAATAAACAAAAAGGGAGACTTAAAAATCTCCCTTAACTTTTTTAACTATTAAAATCATTAGATACTCTAAAACTTCTCTACTTATTTCATACAATTTATAATAGAGGGCAGAAAAGTCTAAACCTATCTAATAATTAGAACCTTTATAGATTAACTTATCGTTAAAGTTTCTGTAGAAGAATCATAAGTAAATGTAGGTGAAACACTTACTGTTGCATAAGTACCATCACCACGTAAAAACTTAGTATTATCACCAGCAGCTGGAGCTGGAACAAATCCGGATGTACCAGCTACACTTGAAGTTGCACCTATCATAGTTGTTGCAGTAGTACTTAATACACCATCATTAGCCATATTTAATCCAGATCCAACTCTTATGCTGCCTAAAGTTTCTGCAGTCGCTTTAATCTGATAAGACTGCGGCAACACATAGTTACCCGCAGTGTCTTTTAAAATAACTGGTATTGCCGTAGTCATTATCTATTCTCCTTGAAGATTACGCTAAAACTTCATAAGTTAAATATGCAGACAAATCAGCAGGTTGAACTGCAGTAGCACCAGCAGCGGCACCTGAACGAATTGTAGCTAAATCACTAATAGCATCTTGTTTAGCATTCCAAGTAGATTTATCACTAGCAGTTACAAACTTATTAGTAGATGTAGTATCATCAACCAAATCTGCATTCAATTTAGAAGAAGATGTAATTGCGTTTTGTTTATTATTCCAAGTCGTTTTATCAGTAGCAGTAACAAATTTGTTTGTAGAACTACTATCGTCAATTAAATCTGCACTAACTTTAGCAGAAGATGTAATTAATGGTTGATAATCAGATAAGTCACTAATTTCAGCAAATGTTGATTTTAATGTTTCAATGTTAACACTGATTTGATTACCAGAAATAGTAATAGCAGTACCAGCTGTATAAACATCGATCAAATCACTAACTAAGATATAAATATGTGAGCTATCAGCATTAGCAAGAACTAAATCAATGTACTTATCGCCAACTTTATATCCAGCTACAGGTTTATCTGCTTCTGCACAAGTTTCAACAGAACCAGAAGATACAACCATATCCTTTGGAATATTAATAGCAGCACCAACATTTACACCATCTTTTGTTAAATGATAAGTTGCAGCATAACCAGCAGCAGCTGTTTGGTCTTGTGCAATTGTATATTCGGCTGCAGCAGGAATAACTACATTTACAGCCTTATTTGCATCAGGGGTTAAAGCTGTACCATTCAACTTAACTGTTTCAATAACGTTAACTTGAGCTCCTGCTTCTACTCCACCTAATGCTTGATTATTATCATTATAAACTAATGAGCCTTTTGTTTTCGGATACAGAAGATCACCAGTTTTACTTTTAATTTGAATATTTTGTTCAGCCATTTTATTTCACCTATTATTAAAATTTAAGCTTAAATTTAAAAATTAGTAATCTATTAAATTATTACATCGTATATAAATGAATCGTTTTCTGCATTAGTCATAATTGTAGATTCTAATACAGTAAATACATCAACTTTTGCTAATGCACTACATCCATCGGCTGTTACACCTGTATAGATACGTTCATCTTGAATACTTGTAAAATTAATAATATAATATCCACCATCTTCAGAAGAAGTGTTTGGATTTATAGTTGTTATAAAAACTTTTTCTCCTTTTAGTAATGCATGCCCCGTATAATTGGTAGCATTAATAATATTTGCGCTATCATTAACATCAATTGTATTAATTGCCGTAGCTAAATTAGTACTATTACGAGTTGAAGGAATAATAGCACCTTTATTACTAAGAGCATTATAAGCATTTTCAATATTAGTTTTAATACGATTTATTTCACTTGCTACTGTCATCTTTCTGATCTTGTAATATTAAATCATTAGTTATTTTATTTTGTGCTTTTTCCGCATTATCCTGAGCCTGATAACAAACTATAATTTGTGTAAATGTTTTTGTACCATCTAAGCAATTATAATCATAATCTTTTTGAACATATTTATTTATATAAATTGGTCTTACTTCTGTATGTGTACAGCTCATTAAAATCATTATCTCAAAAAGAAATACTGTATATAAAAAGATAACTCTAAAAAAGTATTTCATTGCTATACATCCTTTTTAATAAAAATTACCATATTTTAATAAGTGATATAGTGTATCATAAGGTCCCTCTACAAAATCTTTAGTATCTGAATCATAACAAAGCTCATACAAAGCTTTATAAAAAGTATAATATACAATATCACTGAAAAAATTTTTTTCATCTACAAGTATATTTCCATCGGTAATTGTAACTTCCCATGTGCTTAAATTTTGCTCAGCTGTTTTATATCCTGTTTCTCTTGCTTTAATAATATCTTTACTATTAACATATCTGACTTCACCTATCTTATATGCTTTATCATCTTTAAGATAATATGGTATAAATTTTACTTTTACTGATATCATTTTCTTTTACGCAAATAAGTTAATAGTTCTTTTGATGGTTTAGTATCTCCACAAGTATCAGCTGGAATATTATCTAATCTTTCTTTATATTCTGCTTCAATTTGTTTTAACTTTTCCTCTCTTTTTAAATTATATTCTAATAAATTTTTATTTTCTTGCTCTAATATATTTATTTTACTTTCAGCGTCTGTCAACATTTCACAGGCATGGTTATATTTGTTATGATCTAAACGCCATAAAAATGCAAATATAAGTAATCCTACAAATAACACTAAAGAAATTATTGTTAGTACTTTATTTATCATGACGTTTTACCTTTCCTTTATCAATATGATTATGAGCAATATTACTTATAACTTCTTTAAGTAATTCTTCACAAAAATTAAGAAAAGCTATTCCCATTACTCCAGAAATACCGGCAGCACACATAATCCAATTTTTATGTTCAAAATCTGGTGCAAATAATCCAATCATTAATCCACAAAATCCTGCAATAAATACATTAGCTCCAAATTTTTTCCAAGTGAAGCATTCATCTATTTTTGACAATTCTTTCGCTGTTCCACCTAATATAGCTAAGATAAAACAAAGAAATAACGTCAGGTATTCTGGATTTCTATCACCGTTTTCTATCATCTTTTAAAACCTTCTTCTCTATCAACCTAATAGTTATTTACTTTTATTTTTCTTAGACTTAATCTTACAATATCCAGATCTTAAGTATTTTCCATATCCTACCAATGACCAATTTAATAAAGCTGTAACTAAAAGTAGCAATCCAATCGAAATTTGAAATTCTCTATCTATCGCATCTAATGGATAATTTGTTATACTCATTATAATTAAATAATTTTTATTATCTACGTTTACCCACCTATAATCCCATAAAATTTTATGATTACGATCTTCACCGAAAGCAAAAGAACCTTTTTCATGTGATATTAATTGATGTCTTATTTCCTCATTTTCAAAAGGATGTTGTTGTAACTTAAATTTACAATTATTACTATGATAACGTTCTTCTAACTGACCTGTTTCTAAATTTTTTCTTAAAATGTATATATTTGTATCATCAAAATTATCAAATGCATTTACTGCTATATGTAAACCATCATATGTATGTAAAGCTTCTAATACATTAACAATTTGAAATTTTTCATTCATTTGTCGTTCTAAATCACGAGCATACATGCGCTCAAATAAATTAATATAATAAAGTATACCTATAAACATAATCAATGCTGGAAAACACCAGACATATTTTTTAAGAAAACACCATATATTTGACATGTTTAAATGCTCCATAAAGTTTATATTTAATAGAACTTTACATAAGATATAGTAAATAAAAGAAGTAAATTAAAAGGGAGTCTTTATAACTCCCTTTTAATTTTTTATTATTCAACAACATCTCTTAATTTAAAGTCTGGATCAACATATACATATCCATTTACAGAATACCAGTTAAACCAAATTTTAACATCAATAGGATCTTCTAAAGTATATACTTCAATTGGTATTTCACATTTATAAGTACGTAAGTTAGTATCGCCAGACCATGTAGATGTATCAGGTTCCCAACCAACTGCTTCAGAAACAAACTCATGATGTCTTGTATTTATTTTTTCATTATCAAAATAATCTGTATATTTTTCTGGACAAATAACATGAATACCAATACGATTGATATAGCCTAATTCAGAAGCATCCATATTTTTATGCGCCATATAAGCCGTTAAAATCTTTTTACCTATAGAATTTGGTACAATTTGAATACCAGAATAAGGTTCATGACCAACAATTAATGGATAAGAGTTATTATTAATCCCAGCATAATTATTATTAAATCTAAGTGAACCTTGTGAATTAGATCCTGTTCTTACAGTATTCCAAGATTTACAAAAACATACTTCATTTCTTTGGAAAAATTGACCAGTTTTTATATAGTTTGGACAAACAAACGAATTATTTGAACTAGCTAAATAAATACTTGTAGTTGGCATTTCATTATATAAAATACAATTTGATTTGTTAATATATACAGATGATCTTCCATTAGGTTGCCATGCAATTTGTGTAGTACCGTTATAATTTGGATATTCTAAATTAGCCTCATAATCATCACATTTATAATAGCTACTACCATAAACAAGAGCCCCAGTACTTGTAGATATTTTATTATAATGTTTTTTAATATCTGCTGTTGAATTACCTAAATATACCCTACCTTTTACAAAAGGTGATTTAAAACCAAATCTTTCACAATAAATAGCATAATTTGTTGTATTTTCAGCTTCAACAACAATATTATTAACTATTGAACTTTCTGTCATATTTGCATGATAGCCATAGATATCCCAATCATTATTTCTATCAACATTTTCAATACTAGTAGTATTATTAAGCATATAATATGATCTTATTAAATCAACAATTGAACCACCCATATTTAATGTTCCAACTGGATCCATTTTAATATATATATCTCTACAAAAATCTTTAGGATTACCAACCGTATTGTTATCAGAATATAATTTTAAAACACGAGCACTATTAATATTTGATCCTGTAAAATCTGCATAAATTTCAGAAACATTTAAACTATTATATCCTTCAAATTCTAAAAAAGACCCATTAGCTTCATTAAAATTCCAACTAGTAAGCCTACCGTTATGCATAACCTTATGATTAATGTGTACGTTATTTACTAATAAATCTGCTACATCTACACGTAAATTTTGAGCATCTATTCTAGCACCGGTTGCTGTATAAATTCTATTTATTTCAATATTTTTTACTATTGCTTTTGTTCTTTGAGAACCATTATTATACGACTCTTGCCCAGTATTGCCATCGTTTAATACAATATTATTTGTATTTTCATAAACAGCATCTGTATTATTATAGCCGTTTCTATATAAAACATTATATTGATTATTTGTAAATATAAATTTATTTAAATTACGCATTCTTATACATTTAGCTGTTCCACGCGTAAAATAATATGCATAACTAGTACCATAAGCTGCTGTCCAAACATGATTAATTATACAGCCATTCATAGTAAATGTATTACAATTTTGAATACCTATATAACTTTGACATTTATATTGAGGATATTTACTAGTATCTGTAGAAATATCAGTATTATTTGCAATATAATCATCATTTTCAAAATTATATTGTGTATAACCAAATTTACAATTATTAAAAGTTACATCTGCAAATCTTGAACCATAATCAAAAGCAAACATATAACCAAATTGGTTAGCATTAGAACTTTGAGCACCCCCATTACCATCTCTATAAAAATAGCAATTTGCTGCATAAAAATTTCTAATACTATTAGTTTTTAATAATGTTTTATTATTTGTATCATTAAAATTATCACCACTCCAGTTATCTACATTGGTATATGAACTCATATTACATCTAATACGTGCATATTTACCTGTATCATTACCCCAAAGAGTTTTGGCATCAGCTTCCATAAAATTATACAATGGGTCATCAGCTTTAGGCATACCTAAAAACATAATATAATATAATGAATCATACCAAGATTGTGGTAAATCTACATATGTAACCTCATTATCTTCTTGTCTTCTTACAATATAACAAGTTTTATCTGTAAGAGTAGCTGGAATATTTGCTAAAGCAGTAGCAGGAGTAGATCCATCACCCACATTTGCACCTATATTAGCATCAATATATAAAATATTATATTCATTCCCATTAAATTGTAAAACTGACATTTAAAAATTCTCCAATTGTATAAATATTTTTAACATATGTATTTGAACTTAATTTTTTACTATAAAACCCTTCATTTATAAGTTTTAATCTAAAGGAATTTCAAAAATTGGAACTACTCTACCATTACCTTGGGCCCAGCTTACTGTTAATTCTATTGGATCATCCCAACGTCTACAAACTCCCCACAACTTTATTTCATAGAAAGCTTCACCTAATGTAGATGACCAAACACGTAAATTTTCTCTATTTTCATCAAATACATTAGTCAAAGACTGTGAAGAATCTTCTAATAATGTTGGATCATATCCATCCAAGACAGCTTTATTTTGCCAAATTTGATTTAATTCATATGTATTTGGTAATTGAGATTCAAATCGTTCACCATCTAACGTTACTACCGCAGCATTTCTTGCTATATGATAAATAGTTTCATAGTAATAACTTTCATCTAAATCAGGAATTTCCTCTGGATTTAATCTATAATATTCTGAATCATATGGATTATAATCTTTATAATAATCTATCATTACATCAGTATTATGTGTTGCTGATTCTATATTACCGTTTGTTGTCATATATGTTGCATTATATGTATATTCCCCATACATAGGTAAATTAGGAGGTGTTCCATGATATTCTTCTGGATCAAAATCTTTCATAGGTAAATAATCTGGAG
This sequence comes from Bacilli bacterium, assembly GCA_017525855.1. Next base: position 169,555 of record JAFXSE010000003.1, on the reverse strand, counting down.
CATTTAAATCACGATAAATAGAATCTAATACAGCATAAACATAAGATTTACCAGAATTATCTATAAAAGTACCAACAACAGTTGCTATATTACCAATTCTACTTCCAGGAGTTGTCGGAATTTCTGATTCTTCTAATGTTACAGTTATTGTAGTATCTTCAGTTACTGTAACTGTTTGAATTTCTTTTTTATAACCTGATTTTTTAACTTTATATGTGACTTGAGTTCCACTTGCAACCATACAGCTATTTGCAACAGAAGTCATGCCTAAATATGTAAATTCAATAATTACATCAGCTTGTGTTGGATTAATTGTTAAAGTTACACCATTATTAGATAAATCAGCATCTACAATACTATCTGTAGTTATTCCTTCTTGATATATAATATGTTTTGTATATGGTACATACCCTTCTTTTATTAAAACATAATCTGTATCTTCTTTAAGTGTTAATTGCTGAGCATTTGTTACAACTTCACCGTTTATATATAATGTACTATTTGTAGGTAATGACATATTAAGATACATAAACCCTGGTTTTAAATATACTCCATCTGTTGTACCATTTTCATCATAGGAATAATTAATAAATGAATTATATACAATTGTATGAACACCATTGTTATATGTATATGGAATATAAACATTCTTCTGTAATGATGTACCTGTAAAAGCTCTATCATACATCATATTTGCTTTATCTGATCTAATATAAATATTTCCAGTTAAACTTGTACAATTTCGAAATAAATCATCAATTCGACCAACATTTTCTGGTATAACAGGTACACTTGTTAAACTTATACAATTAGCAAATGTACCATACATATCAGTAACACTATTTGGAATAGTTGTAATATTTACAAGATTTGTACAATTATAAAATGCTGAACTCATAATAGTTAAGTTAGTACAATTTGTTAAATTTGGCATATCTGTTAAATTTGTACATGATCCAAAAGTAAAAGATAAATTTTTAACAGTATTTGCAATATTTGGAGGTGTTGTCGGTATAGATACATATTCATAGGCACTATCTAAATTTCCAGCACCAGGTATATCAATAAATGAAGTTAATTTTGAACAACCTGAAAAAAAGCTTGCAGCATTATTTACTGAATTTATTGTCATATTAAGATTTTCTAGATTAATACAACTAGAAAAAGCTAAAGATCCATTATGAATATCACCTAAAACTAAATTGCAATTAGTTAAATTCTGACAATTTTGAAATATCCAACCAATATTACCGCTATTTATGCAACCAGAAACATTACGCAAATTATTACAATTTCTAAAAGCATACCAAGTATTATTTATATGATTACAATTAAAAGTTACATCAGTTAAACCTGTACAACCATTACAACAGTAATTTAAACAAGTATTATTACAGTTAAATATTACCTCACTTAAATTTGTACAAGATTGAAAACTACTATAACAATCAACAACTTTTTCTGGAACAGTTATTGATCCAGTTAATTTACTACATCCACTAAAAGCGTATCCCATTTCACGCTCAATGGTAGAAGGAATATTATATGAACCTGCCATATTACTACATCCACTAAATATTCCATATATATAAGTAGCGTTAGCAGGTAATTGATAAAATGTTGTAAATTGAGTGCATCCTTGGAACATATATTGAAAACCTGTAATATGCTCTGGAAAAACAGGATAACTACTTAAACCAGTACAATATGAAAAAGTACTTCCCATTGATGTAACAGAATTTGGAATAGTCGGCGGAGTTACTAAACTTTTACACCTACTAAAAGTTCCATACATACTAGTTACGGAATCAGGAATAGTAACTGTTGTTAACTTATTACAGTATTGAAAAGTATATGATAATTCAGATATTGTATTTGGAACAGTAACATTAGTAAATCCATTACATCCAACAAATGTACTAGCCAAATTAGTAACTTTGGGTGGAATTGCTGGAATACTAGTTAATTTATTACAATATGCAAAAGTACCATACATATATTGAATTGTATCTGGAAGAGGAGTAATAGTTGTTAAATTATAACAACCTCTAAAAGTATTATCTAATGAAGTAACAGAATTTGGAATATCTGGTGTAGTATTTATATTTGTATAGTAAAAAGTATTAGTCAAAACTTTTACAGCATTAGGTAATACAGGTGTAGTAGATAAAGCTCTACAATTATAAAAAGTATTATACATATTTACTACACTATTTGGCAATTGACCTACACTTGTTAATTTATTACAATTTACAAAAGTATATGCCATATCTACTGTACTATTACCTATATTCGAAACAGAAGTAAGATTTGTACAATTACTAAAAACATTAAACATGTTACCATTAACAAAAGTTGCATTATTTAAATTAACACTTGTAATGTTTTTATTATTAGAAAATGAATTTGTACGATATAATACTTGTTTTACAGATTCAGTCATTTATTTACTCCAAATTCTATCTTGTAGTTGTACTAGGTAATGTTATAGTTGTTGTTGTACTATTATATTTACTAACGTAAGCAACATTATTTGTTATTGTATAATTATAAAGTGATAAATCTACTTCTTCTAAATTTCCTTCATTTGCTGGTATATTGATTACTCTATTTTCCGTTACAGATATAGTTTCACCAATAGTTTCATAACCAGGCTGAAATGCATGATATGTAAGAGTTTGACCTATAATTTCAGGATATACATTATTCGAAGCATTTATCTGAGATAAACTTGTCGTTACATACGCAGCCCAATTTTGAGTATTGGCATAAAATGTTAATGTGCGTGTACTATCATCTGTTAAGATTACACCATGCTGTCTATTTGTTACATCTTCTCCATAACCAGCTGCATAAAATGAATTATATGTCGGTGTATGTACTTTATTTGCAAAATAATATGGAATATGTATTGTTTTATCAGATGTAGTATTTATAAAACAATTAGTCGCATTTGTAATATTTGGATTTGAAATATACAAATCTCCAGATATATTAATACAACCATCAAAACTATGAGCTATATTAATTACACTATCTGGAATAGTAGGAATTGTATTAAAACTTGTACAATTTCCAAAACTATAGGACATATTTGTAACATTATTAGGTAAAGTTACAGTATCGCTCAAATTAGTACAATTTGTAAAAGCATATGATGCATCATTATTTGTATAACTCAATCCATTAAAATTCACATTAACTACGGTTATACAATTTTGAAAATAAGTATTTGCAACTTTTATACTTTGTAACCCAGGAAATCCAGTCATTTATTTATCCTCTATAATACCGCATTAGGTAAAATTACATCAGTTTCATTACCTGTATATTCTGTTAGAACTAGATTACCATCTTCATAAGTATAATTACTTGTTGTTGTATCTACATATGTAATAGGTAACCAATTACCGCCTGTCTGATAATTCCATGTTTTATGTGCAGGAATAGTTATAGTGTCTACTTTAGTACCACCAGAATATGTTTCGCCGGTACTTACTAAAATAGGTTGTGTATAATTAGCATCATAATATACATCAAATTGGTGCTCTTGTCCTTCATCATTATAATTATACAAACAACCAGGTAAATTTATAATTTCTACTTGTGTACCTACAAAACCTCTTAATTGAGTAATATATAGTCTATCATCACCTCCGTCTACACTATGATCTTTAGTATAGTAAAAGTTGATATAATAAGTTGTTCCAGCTTGTAATGTATAAGTGTAAGTCGTTTCTGAAGTACTTCCATGAATAGCAAATAAATATACCCCATAACCATCAGTTGTTTGACTTAATATTTGATCATGTGTTGGCCTATATATTTTTGTACCTATATAACATGCACCCCAATCACAACAATCCTCTGAACTAATATATGCTTTTATACTTACCGTTTTAGTTTCAGTAGGTGTAAAAGCAAAATATCCATATGATGTAGCACTCTGAACATGATAACTAGTAGGACCATTTGTAATTTTATTGTTGCTAATTATAAAATTAGCATTGTCAATTAAAGTTGTAGGTAGATTAGCGAAATTATCATAATTAACAGATTCTTTAGTAACTTCTTTTAAATATCTATGGGCTTGTGTTATATTTACACCATTCCACCAAATAACATTATTTATTTTAATATTACATTGTGATAAATCAATTTCACCTGTCCAATATGTATAATGTGTAGCTTGTGTACCTAAATGAATAATACTATTTGTAGAGTTTTGATAAATAGAAGTGGTATTTGCCACAGAAGCTTCTAAATTATAAGTTTCACCATCAGTACTTAATTCAAATTTATATTCTGTACCAGTAAAACTTAATCTAATCCAATACCAAGTATCTGAAGTTGCAACAGTATTTCCCGCTAACCATGCAATATCCCAGCTTTCACCAGTAGAAGTAATACCAAAACCAAATGTATTATTAACACTTAATTCTCCGCCTACAGTCCAGTAATAGCTATTTAAGCTACCCATAATATAATGCATTGCATCCATTGTATCTGGTGTTTTAACTTTTAAATTTATTTCCCATGGATTATTTTCTGGTAAAAAAGCCTCAGGTAATGTAAGATAATTAGTCGGATTACAATTACTCATAATACCTGTTAATTCATCTACATAAGCAGTACCACTTAAAATACCATTTGCAGAATAATAATTTATTATTTCACCACCATTTATTGGCATTAAAAATACTTCAGAATTCTTGTATTTATAAAATTGATCTTGAGCAACGTTTACATATGAATCTGAAAAATCTAAAATATTACCATAATCTTCATTAATATTATAATTATATAATGACTTATTTGCCATCCAGTAATAAATATAATTATAATAACTATAAGCTTGCCAAACAATTTGTGTATATGAAGAATCTAAATTATTTCTTGCCCATAAATTATCTAAATATACTTTGCCTGTAAAACTATTTAATCCAATATTTAAAACATCAAAACCTAACATTAATTCGGCATAAAACATTTCAGGACTATCTCCTTCAAATGTCAATTCTTTTGTCCAAGAAGAAATACTCGGTAATGTTTTATTTGTATAATTATTATCAGTAATTAAATACATATCACAAACTAAAGTATTAAAATTTACGGCAAGAGCTATCCAATATTTAGTATATGATGTTAATGTACTACTACCATATGTAATATCTGTAGGACTTGTATTACTAAGCAAAGCTAATTTACTATTTTTTATAGCAAATACAGGTAATGTTACAGATTCAGATAAATTTCGTGAAAAACTTAATAATATACAATCTTGAGTAATATTACCTGTTTCAATATTCATAAACATACATATATTACTAGTATCATAAACCATATGATATAATGGATATAGCATAATAGGACCACCGGTAAAATTTACTGCAATTTTATTATTAATTGTAGCTCCTTGATTATAAAAATTAGTATATACCGATTGTGGTATACCGTTGTAATACCATTTATAGTCTCTAGCTGGAATTGTTAATTGATTAATATATTGCTTATATTTTTGAGTTGTATCTGTAATATTATTCTCTGTTAATTGTAATGTATCAGTATTATTTTGATTTTTTAATTGATATAATTTATATTCTTGATTTTGCTGCCAATCATCTGTTGTAACCGAAGAATCAAGAATTCCTGGTATTTGCGTTATTACTTCTTCAATTTTGGTTTCTCTAATCCATGGTTTCCACCAATAGCTACCATTTATTTTAATATAAGATTCTGAGAGATCTATATATGCTCCAGTAGCTCCACCTCCTCCTTGATCACATCCTATTTCAATGTCTTCATTCCAACCACATCCTGTTACATCTAACTCACCACAATTAATATAATCTTCATTTTCTTTATGCATATATACGATTAGTTTTGATGTACTACTATTATAAACACCTTTTACCCAATACCAAGTGTCTGGTTCAATAACATAATTTGGATTTATTGCTTGCCATGAATAACCTGAAGATGGATGACCCCACCACATTTTGTTTTCATTACTATTTGGTACTTCTACCTGTATACTATGTATATTACTTGCATAATTTCCAATAAGTCTTCCATCATCGAATGAAGATGTTTTAAATTTCAATACTACTTCATATGAGTTAACAGTACCAGAAGGACTATTTCCAGTTATTAAATAGTTACTATTTGAAAAATTTGTAATTATCCCAGAAGTTGTATCAATGGTTGGACTTCCAACTACAGTATAACTAGCCGTATTAATGTAACTATATTCAACTTCTTTTTTTGATCTGTAATCATAAGTATTTCCTTTAGGAGCATAACAGTATTCTTTAGCTTCACAAATTTCATTATCAGGTAATGTAAATGACTCAGTTGTTATAATTGGTGCGCCATTTATTTCTGTATCAACATTATATTGTAAATCAGTTGTATATAATTCAGAAGGTACTGGTAAATCAACTACTTTAGGCATACCATCTTGTGCATGTATAACCCCATTTATAGTTTTATAACCATCTTTCGTAAGCTTATAATTTACTGGTTGTTTATATAAAGCTTTAATAGTTTTTTGTGTCATATTTTTAAATCCTTATACTTAAATATTACCTTCTGTATAAATACCTGTATCTTCATCATTTACATTTAATGTAATAATTCTATATTTAGACCATGAATAAGTTTCTGGATCATATATAGATAAACCATGTTCTGGAATTTCAACTTCACCATCATATTCTACATATTGTTTATTTGGAACGGTTACATCTCTATTATCATTTAAAATTAATGTACGATCAACTGTTTCAACATCATATAAATTTAAAGTAACTTGATCACCGGTATCTAAATAATTAGAATCTAAAATACCAGGAACCTCCTCACCTAATATAGTTACATTAGTAAAAATAATATTTCCATCTTTTTTAATTAAAATATCATCAGTATAAATACTTCCTGTAAAATATTGAGTGCTATATGTATCTGTATTTCTTCCGAAAATAAAATTATTTACTGTAGAAGAAACCATATATGATGCTGGACAAGATCCAGATAAAATCCAATTTTCACTATTCATAACTTCTTCTAAAGTTTCACCTTCATCGGCTTTGCCATACAAGTACCAAGTAGTACCATTAGAATAACCTTTTATCCAATGAGTAGTATTGTTAGCCATTTGATATGTACCAATATATTGTTGTGAACTCCAAGAAGTTAATGCTGTTCCATCTCGTCTAAGTGGTGATGCTCCTGTAGTATTATTGGAAAAGAATGCACCATTTGTATCAGTATTATTTGGAGTAAGAATCTTCATATAAATTTCAAAAGAAGTATAATTACTTAAATCAATACTCTTAGTAAAATAATTTGAAGCATTAAACCCACGCATGAATTTTTCATCATAACTAAAAATAGGCTCGCCGATAATATTGCTATTTATGGTTTTTAATCCTCTATATTTCCATGTAAAAGTATTATCTGTAGAATTATTATAAGTAATGGTAGTGTTTTTTAACCAAATATTACCTCTAAAATAAGTACTTTCGTCAAAACCTAAACATAAAGGTTTATTATTTCTATAAAGTTTATTTGAATTAGTTACTGTAATATATACAACATTATCTACTAAAACTCTATAACTAGATCCTGTAAATTCTAAAACTAAAGTATGCCAAGTATTTCTTGAAATAGTTCTACTCGAAGTTACACCACTAGCTATATTCCAAGAACTACCGTTTGAAGAAATCCATAATAGTAAATAACCCGAGCCATTTACATATAATTGTGGTATAGAATATTCTCCACTTTGTCCAAAAATAGATGAGCTATCAACCCATTGTGTTAAATAAACTTGTGTAGTTATTTTCCAAGGTAAACTTTCTGGTTGAAAACTAAATATTTTAATATAGTTACTTGTAGAAAAATTTTTAGCAACTCCATTACTATTTACCTCAATATTCCCGTTTGGTATATATTTAAGAGCTAAACTATTCCAAGTCGGTTGCCACCAGATTTCATTATTTATTTTAACATAAGTTTCTGATAAATCTATTGAACCTTGAAAATATTGAGTACTAGAAGATGAGTAATAATTATATCCAATGTAAAAACCTTCATCAGCAACTCCAATTGCAACTGAACTACTCTCTGATATATCACTGATAAATAAAAGACCATCCAATGAATAATCTAAACCATAAGAAGTTCCATTAAAAAATAATTTCAACCAATATGAAGTATTAGGTATTATTGTATATGTACCTGTCTTATTAATAAGAAATGAACTTGATATAGGATTAGTTGGAATATAAATACTAAAATGACTTTCATTTATATTTATTTGTGGCGAGTTTTGATAAGAAGCTCCATAATTTCCAAAAATCGATTGATTTGTTGTCACATCACCACTTGTTTTAATTTTAAAAATAATCTCCCAAGGATTGTTACCAGGATTAAAAGCTTCCAAAAGTCGAATACAATTTATTGTAGAAAATCCACTTGCTATACCATCTTTATTTACTTGAACATTACCAATTCTACTAAAATTATCCTCAGTATTACCTCCATCTGTTAATATATAATTTTGTCCATAAGGAGCTAAAACATATTTATTAGTTGTAATTTCTGTATCATCGGGAGTTACTACATTTTCATTGAATGTAATAACTGGAGGATAATCATGTGAAGTATCAACTGTATAATCTAATTCAGGATCATGTACTATAGCAGATGGCTCTAAATTATAAACATTACGAGTAGGCATACTATCTGTAACATGAATAGTTTCCGTTATAGTTTTATAACCATCTTTAATTACTTTATAATATACATCATTTCCAGTAAAAGTTTGAATTACTTTAGATGTCATTGATTATCTCCACTTTAATTTTCTATTACTTTTGTATATAAAATTCCATCAGGATCATCTAAGTTAAATGTTAACTGCTTTAATCCTCTCCATCTCATTAGTAACTGATCCCATTCATAAATATTATGCTCTGGAACTATTAATTCACCTTTTTTACCAAGATTTGTTAAACCTGTATATGACCAATTAGAATCTTGTGTAAATACCCAATCATAATCTTGTAATACTCTAAAAGTAGGTTGCCATATTAAAGTATTATCAATCTTATAATACATTTCATTAAGATCTACAAAACCATCAATATTTGTAGACTGTACTTTTACATATGGATTTGTACCAAATATAATATTATCTTCAATATCATAAATAGGTGTTGAATCTTCTATATCAGCTAATTCAGTCCATGCTGTATTATCTGTAGAATACATAAATTTATAATGAGTTCCATCAAAACTTAACTTAAACCAATACCAAGTATTTATATCTAAAATATGATCAGTAAGTATTTGATCACAAATATTCCAAGATTCACCATCTGAACTTAATCCAAGCCATGTTGAACCATCAGATTCTAAAAATGCACAAAATCTTATATTCTTTTCTTCACCATAAAAACCATTACCAAATAAACAGCCAAATAAACTGTTAAATTTATATTTTGTACAAATTTCCCATGTATTATTTTCTGGTTTAAATGGTATTAAAGCCTCAATATATTGTTTATTAAATTTGCTTATATTAGTTTGTTCATCTGAAAGAAGTGGGATATTATATAATTTAGTATTTGTACTCTCTTTAGATACATTATATATTTGTGGTTGCCAATATAATTCATCTCCAGATCTAATATATGTATTTACTAAGTCTATATAAAGATTTTCACATCCATAAGATAAACCTTTTGTACCGACTGTCATATAATTAGAGATACCTGTACTATATGAAACTGAACCATCTAATACCCATGTTTCATTATCTGTAGAGTGATATAAATAAGATGTTGTTCCTGTTTTTATAAGTTTAACATAATACCAGGTATTAAGATTTAATACTTCAGTACCTGTTATACCATTTGACCAAGTTCCAGCTCCATTACCAACATTCCAATGTAATTTAGATTCAGAATTAACTCCTAAATTCCAACCCCATTCTTTGTAAGATGCTAAAATTAATCGCCAATCACTATATGTTGAGGTAAACATAAACTTAGTATATATTTCAAAATTATTATTTAATGAAAAAGATTTTTTATTATACCAAATATAATTTCCTCTATTTAAATTACTTATAATTCCTGTATTTGATATAGTTGGAGACCCAAATGTTGAAATATCTTTATATGGAGTATATCCATCTTTTTGAGCCAAATATGCATCTAAAGTAATAGGAGAACCATCATCAGTATAATTTACTAAATTACCATATAAGCTTTCTGTTTGTGACTTCCATACAATTTCATTTCCTAATCTAATCTGAGTATAATTATCTAAGTATAAAAACCTTACTGATCCTGTTGTATGTGCTTTATTCCAGTTACCTATTAAAAGTTTTGAACCTTCAGCATAAGTTGAATTAGTATTATCATAAGTATAACTTGATACGATGTTTGTAAAATTAGCATTTGTTGAGCAATACATATAATAACGATAACCATCCCAACCATACTTAATATAGTAACTATTTCCTACAGTTAATGCTGTACTATTTATTCTACCATCAATTAATGCAGAATTAGTTGCATTATATACACGCCAACAAATACAATGACTAGTATCTATCCATAAACAATTTCGTCTATCATTACTTTCAGATACTGCCCAAGATACTAAATGTCTACCCGCACTAGAAGTAATTGATGGTAATCTAAAATGTTGACAAATTTCCCAAGTTTTACCACCTGTTTTAAAACCATCTTGTAATTCAATATATCCGTCAGTACCTAAATCTAATAAATTATTAGAAATATCATACGTATCATAATTTGTTATTTCGTTACCCTGATATAATATACCTTTTCTTGACTCATCTCTAACTTCTAATATATTATTATTATCTCTATCAACTATTTCATGACTTGTTTTATTAATATATATTGGATCCAAAACTGAATAAACTTTATTTCCAGATGAATCAGTAATATATATTTCATCTGTAAATAAATCATTATTAATTCCGGCTAATGAATATATTGTGATATCATTTGTATTTGTTGGATTAATATAAGAGCTACTTACATTAGCAAAATTTGTCCAAGTATAACCATTTGTTGAAAGATCTAATCCTGTAGTTGTACCACTAACACGTACTCTAAACCAATATGTATTTCCAGTATATAATGTATTAGACGTTGTCCAACTACCACCTGTAGCAGAAGTCCAATTATATACATATCCTATATAATAATATCCGTAGTTATAAGGCCGGTATAAACCTAATTTAAATAAATTATTACAATCAAATAAAGTAAAATAGTTATTATATCCAGTATAATCCATTGGTTTAAATTTAAAATAATACACATAACCATTTTTCTTTTCAACTGTACCTGGTATTTTAATATATCCAGTTTCACCATAAACTCTTTGTTTGGCTACATAAGTTGTTGGATCACAAATAAGATTTGTATAATCTTTTAATTTATAACTACCGATAATATTAGTTTCTAAATCTATATTATCATAATTTCTATCATAAGCGCTAACTTCAATAATATCTGGCTGATTTGCAGTTTCTAAGAGTCTTGTTCTTACAGCATCTTCATCTCGTAATACAAATTGAATATTATCGTTAGCTTTAACTTTTGGTATAAATACATCATGTGCAGGTATACTTATATTTTTAACAAATCTAAAATCATCATAACCTGCCGGTAATAAACTACTATCCATATTATCAGTAACTAAAACAGGTACAGGCTGATAAGTTCTTGTAGAATCTGTAAGTACATATAATTTCATAGTTCTGGCTAAACCATCATCATATGCTAAATTCATGGTTAAACCATTAATGCCGTAATCATTTATAAATGGATAAAAATAACGAATTTGATCTGGAATATTAGTAATTTTTGAATATTCCATATATAAACTTCCACCAATAAAGTTTATATAGCATTCTGTAACTTTATCATCAGTTATTTCTTCATCATCATAACCATATACTTGTGTAAACATTACAGCATTAATATTTTCAATACCCGGAAATGTTTCATTAATAAAGTTTTCTAATTCATAATTATTTCTATTACCGACAATAGAAATCGTTTCATTACCACCTTCACTCCAAGCATCTTGATTTAATTCAACAAAGTTTTGAATTCCTGAAAAATCAAACCATTTTTGTTCACCACCTTCTTCCATTGTACCCAATACACCAAGAATACTAATATTTTTTCGAATATTCTTTGGCATAATATTTGGATCAATAGAAGCAGTTACAGCTTTTACTATAACTTTTAATAAAGCATCATATGTTGGATCTGCGGTAACCTCAATATCACCAGAGGTTACTGGTTGAACAGTTTTTGATTCTTGATAATTAGGCTGAATACCTTCATATTCACCAGTTACACCCAAAATACTAATATTTTTCTTAATATTTTCAGCTAATATGTTAGCGTCAATACTAGCAGTTACTGCATTTATATTAACTCTACTTAAACCATCATATCCAAGATCAGGAGTAACAGATTGAGCCAATACATCTGGATTTATAGTAACTGGATCTTGAATAACTGGTTGTGGATCATATTCACCAGTTACACCTAAAATAACTACATCTTTTTTAATATTACTTGCTCTAATATTACTATCCACACTAGATGTAACAGGATTAACAGTAACTGAATTTAAACCCTCATATCCAAGAGTAGAATCAAAAGTAACTGTTTGAATATATTGCTGAGGATCAACCGTTTTATCTTGTAAATTTTCAATACGATATGTACCAATTACACCTAAAATTTCAACGTCGCGCTTGATATTTTCTGGTTTTATATTTGCATCAATAGCTGATGTAACTGCATTTACAGCAACTCTATTAAATCCATCAACTCCAGAAGGAGGTGTAAGAATTTGTTCAGAAGTAGTAGGTGAAACAGTAGTAGGTTGAACCACAGGAGCTACATAATTATCATATGTACCGCGTACACCTAAAATTGTAACATTCTTCTTAATATTTTCTGGCCGAATATTTGAATCTACAGCCGCAGTAACAGCATCAATCTGGACTGAATTCATACCATCATAACCAGATCCTTTATATACAGTTACTGAATAACTTTTTGGAGTAACATGAGTAACATCTTGTAATACTAATGGATTAACTGTAACAGAAGATAATGCATTATAACCAGAATCAGGATAAATTGTAAATTGCGTTGTTGTAGACTTAGTAGTTTTAGTTTGCGGTAATAATTCAATAACATTACCAGAAACACCTAAAATTGTTTGTCCTTTACGAATATTATCAGCAGAAATATTTGAGTCAATCCAAGAACTAATCCGTCTTACTTTAATATTACCTGCACCAGCATATTCAGTACCTGTTACTGGATCAGTAAAAGGACCAGTATATTCATCCCATGTAGGAATTGTAATAACATCTGTAGCAGTAGGAGTTATAGATAATTCGGTATCCATAACATCAGGTGGCACAGCAACAGTAACTGTACCAAATCCAGTATAATCTTCACCAGATACGAAAGTACCATTTTCGGTTAATGTGACATCCAAATTTTTAATTAATTGACTATTACTATTGGTACCACCTAACATTTATATCTTCCTTAAAATCTTTAATTTTTGCAAAAATTCATATATACTATTTGAACTTGATTTTTTATAAATAAAAGAATATATGAACACTAAACAATTAATATAAAAAATGAGTATATATCTCTATATACTCATCTTAATTACATAACTTTAATATTTTTATTTAATAACAAGATTTTCATTGGCTTTAGTTATTAAACTTTCATTATTTTTAGTTAACAATTTTACAGCTATAGAAATAGTAGCTAAACAATCTGGTAAATTATCTATATTACGATTTACCGGAATAGTAGCTCCGAGTCTTTCAGCTTCTAAATAAGCATTTGCTACTACAAGCTTTAATCTTTGTATTTCACTAGCTATACTCATATGAGTACTCCAAAAATATTATTAAATAGTTGCTAAAGCTGCTTCAATATCACCAATCATATCATAAACACATTTAGCACTTGGATATTGAGTATCTGTAGAAGATGCTGACAAAGATGTAACTAAATTAGAAACATCTTGCTTACCAGAAATATCTTGATGTTGAGTTAAGAAACCAGCACCTGCAATAGCTACACCAGATTGAGCATTTGCTGATGTAGAATCATAAATCTGATCTACATTAAATCCAGATGGCTTATTAGCAATATATGCCATACTAGTACTATCTGTTTCATTCCAGTCAGCTTGAACCTGTGCAGCAGGAATATTTAATGTAACATTACCGTTAACTGGAGCTACATTATTAACACTTATAACTGTACCTTCATTTTTAGTAAATCCCCAACCACTAACTGTAGATTCGGTAACTTCTGCAGGAATAGTAGGTTTATTACTTAAGTCATTATAAGATCCTGATGTAGCAACCGTTGCTAATGAAGCAGTTGTAGCATAAGCACTCAAATCTACAAAACCTGATAAAACATCATACTTATACTCAGGAACTGCTGTAGTACCCACATTAATAATTACAACATTAGTACCGGCTGGATAATTAGCTCCTAAACCATCTACGAAATTAATAGTTGTTGTAAATGATTCATTAACATTATAAACTTTACCTTCATTGGCTGCTACTAATTGACCTAAATTAGCAAAACTAACAGATCCAGCTGGACGATATGCACTACTTAATGCTGTAGAAACTGCTTCTGATACAGCTACACCAGATTGTGCATTTGTGGATGTAGGGTCATAAGTCTGATCTACGATAACACCCTCTGGAATAGTTGGTTTATTTTTAATATAATCTAAAGCAGAATTATCTGTTTGATTCCAATCTGATTGAATTTGAGCAGCTGGAATAGTTGGTGTCCCTGTTAAATCACTATAAGCACCACTTGTAGCAACAGTAGCTAAAGATGAACTATCTACTTTATTATTTAATGCTGTTGTAATAACTTTATTTTGAACAGGATTCTCGGATGTAGTACTTAATGCATTATCAACATCTATAGATACACCTTCTTGAATATATTCTTTTAAGGAAGCAACAGTTGTTTTTTCTGTAGCTGCTGCACCTTCAACAACCATCACTAAACTATCTGATAACGTGGCTGTACTTAATTCACTAATCGTTTTATTTGCCATTGTAAATACCCTTAAAAAAATTTAATTATTATTTATAGTATAGAACTTCATTAGCTTTAGTTGTAAGGAAATATCCATCTTTTGTAATTAATGGCCCACCTTCAACCTCAAGACCTAATACAGTTAAAATTAATATGCTATCACCAATTAAACCAGATTCTTTAGCAACACCTGTGATAGAATTCTCATTAGTATTAGCATAATCTACAATAGTGTAAACTTTTGTTTGATCAGCCAATTTAGTTACATTTACCCAAACCTTTTGATCTTGTGCAACACCAAAACTTGAATTATTTGTTGCATATACTAAATCACCGCCACCTGAACCTGAAACAGTAACTGTAACAGTCCCTAAACCAGTATATCCGGTTTCATGTGTATAAATACCGTTTTCAGTAACAGTTATATCCTGATTCTTAATTTTTATATAACTATTTGATGCTGAACTATTTGATTTACCTAACATTATCTATTTCCTATCCTTATTCGAATAATACAACCGGTATTATAAAATCTGATTGAGGTATTTCTTTTGCATAAATAGAAACATATCCATTACTTGTATTTGTAATTGGAGAAAATAAACCTGATATAGATTCTGTTTCATTAAAAATTACATTAGGAATAAGTTGATCTGTAATTCTTTCATCTACTATTTTATATTCATACAAGTAAATATCACTTGCATTATTATATCTTTCCCAATTAACTCTATAAATGTGTACATTATTCAATTTAAATGTATATGTATCTACTTGATCCCAGGTACCATTTTTACGTGCATATTCTTTGTTATCCATAGGAGCATCTTTTATACCTAATTCATCAAAACCAATCATTACTTGATTACCATTTTCATCAACTGCATAAATAGTATTTGGTTTATATTTTTTGTCTAATTTACCACCAAGTAATTCATCCCAATATGACAAATGACGTGTACCTGGAACAGCCATTCCAGGTTTCCAATTTGGAGGATATACACCAGGAAAACGTTTTGACATATTAGACTCCTATTGACATACGATGGTTGGAATAACTAATGTGGATTCAGGAACAGCTTTACTCCATATAGTTACTCCACCATCATAAGTTTCTACAACAAATAAATAATTACCAGATAAAGCATCAGGAACACTAAAAATAACTGTAGGAAACATCTCGTCAGTTACTCCAGTTAACCTGATATTTGCCTTAAATGGATATGATTCATATGTTTCATCTTCTACAAAAGTATCTGTAGTAACTGAAACATCTTCGAATTTTAGAACATTTGATTCAACAACAGCACTAATCGTATTTCCATCAATTACTATATTAGCACCAGCCGTTAAAGTATCTTGTTTTGTAGCAAGCGCTGATTTAACGGCTTTTTGTGATGGAATATGATAATCAGAATTAGCTGATAAGCTTGAGTCTCTATCAAGGTTATAATATTTTCCAACATTAGATGCTGTCATTGATATCTCTCCAAATCAATGTAAATTAACCGATAATAATTGCTTTATAAGTATTAGCAGCCAAAGTAGTATTTGGTTCAGCATTTATTCCGATTGTTACACTATTATTATTTTGTGTAATGTTTGCTAAAATTTCTTCTTTAGTACTAACTTCTTTAACAGCTACAACAACATCTTCACCGTGAGTATGTGGAATTGTCCATGTAGCATAACCACTAGCACCAACTTCAATTTCTGGATTAAATTCAGCAACTTTTAAATTTGTCTTAAATTCAGTTAATTCTTGTTCAACTGCCTGTACTTCAGTTTTCTTAGCATAAGCTGAAAGATCCATAATACCAGCAAGTACATCCCAATAACCACCGAGACCAGACTCATCACTTTCATCTAATTCAACCCAAACTACATTATCACCAGCATCTACACCGTGATCAGGATCTGCATATTTAATATTCCATACATCACCTTCCATATTACCAGATTCAGGTAAATCGTCATAATAATCTACAGAACCTCTATAATGGAAAGCAGAGGACATTTTGGCATCAACTTCATCTTTAGTATAGGCATCTTGAATATTATAACCTGCTAATGTCGTAGCTTTATCTGCTTTTGCCTCATCTAAAGCAGCTTCTGCAGCTTCTGCTCTACCTTGTTCTATACCGATTTTATCATCTAAGGCTTGCTCTGCAGCTTTAGCTCTAGCTTCTTCTTCAGCAACACTACCTGAAACATTACCTATTGTTGCAATTTCATCATTCGGAGTAGTTGTAATACCATTATTTTTTAAATAATAAGCACCATCTGTTTTAACAAGTACTCTTTTTGTTTTAGAGCTATCAGATTTATCTTTAGCATAAATAGAAACAAATTCACCTACTTGATCATCGCCATGAACACCAACAAATACGGTATCTCCATCAGCAGCAGCAGAATTATGTTGAATACCACCACCATCAACTTCATTCCAAATTTTTGCTGTACCGTTTGCATCGGAAGCCTCTGTTTGAAAATAACCAGTATCAAATGATGTATTATTATTCCATAAATGTGATAATACTTCTTGTTTTAAAGCTTCATCTGCTTGTTGGCGAGCTGCAGCTTCAGCATCAACTGTACCATGTGTAGCAATTTCATTGGCATCAACAGCGCGTTGAGCAAACTTATCACCACCAACGGTATAATACATACCCTCATTAGTAACATCTAATTTTGCACCTACCCAAGTATCACCGACTTTTTTATCTGCATAAATTTGAGCTACTAATTTTTTATTCCCAGAGGCAATACCACCATCATTAACACCGACAAATGATTCAGTGCCATCTTTATTAATAAATTGAGCACCACCGCCAGTTTCTTCATTCCAAACTATAGCTTTACCATTTGTACCATCTGTTTCAACTTTAAAATGACCAGTAGCTAAAGTTTTATCATTATTACTCCAAAAATGATCAACTATATCTTGTTTTGTATAATAATCATTTTTGTCTTCATAAGCCATTGTACCTAAATCATCAATAGCTTTTTGTAAATCTTCTACAGTAGCATAGTATGCCCAATATTCATTACCAGGTGTACCTTCATACAAACCATACTTACCCATAGTTGTATCAAAATAAGCTTGACCTAACTTAGGTGTTTCTGGAGCGGCTACTAAATTTTGAAAGACGCCATTTTGAATTTCATTTTGTCTTAAATTTAAATCTATACCAATTTTCATTTTACTTATTCCTAATTAAAAATTAATTTAAATACGCATAGCCACTCACCGGTTGATTAAACCTAATTGTTACACTATTTGTATCTATATATGTAACATCAGCCAATACTTCGTTTTTAGCTGTGTCAACAACTGTCACACTTGGATATTTTATTAATCCATGATATACATTCCATTCAGCACTAGGTACTCTTTGATAATAAACATATCCATCTGTTTTTGCTTGTGAAGCAAATAATTTCCATTCACCATTTCGTAATACATACAAACCATCAACTTCATTTACATATACAGCCATACCTTCTCTTTTTCTTGAAGGTTGAATAGTTTGCATATCATGTAATGTTGCAACCTCATGCCATCCACCTAAACCTTTATTACTATCATGTGTTGCTACATCACTATTAGGTATCTCTTCAACAATTGGACTTGAAACAGCAACTGTTCTATGATTTTCATCTATTTGTTTATATTTGGCATAGTTGCTATCAATTTCTTCTTTTGTATAAGTATTATCTATTAAATATGCAATGTCTTCTTCGTTTTGAGTTATTCTTCGACCAAGTCCATCTATATCTATAACAATATCCCTAATAATTTCTTTTACTTTATCTATTAAAGCATCAACATAAGATTTATCAGCTTTTTCTTTTAAAGCTCTTAAGTCAGCTTTCGTAAACATAGGATATTCTTTAGCCGCTTCATTATCACCTAAGCCACGTTTAATTTCTGTATATGTATGAATACCATCTCCAAGTACATAATAAACACCTGGAGTTTCACTATCTTCTGGATATATTGCAAAAGCTTGTGTATCTGTAGGGATAATTTGACCATAGTATGGTCCATCGACATCATAATCTGAAAAATTACGTATAAATCTATGTATTATTTTATTTTGTATAGAGACCATTGCATTTTCTCAAAAAATAACTCATTCATTCTTTTTATTTAGAACTTTTTTATACTTTTTATTGGTTATTGATTGATATTAGTTTAATAATAAATAAAAAAGTCGCTACGGAAAAGGAGGGAAAAACCGCAACGACTTCTATCATAGTTTAAAAACTAATGACTAAATTTAGAACTTATACTTCATTTATTCGAATATATTTTATGAATTTTACTTTTACATCATCATCTTTCATATCTTCTTCAGATGGATACTCAAAACTACTACATACCCAACCGCCATGCTCGAATAAGTTAAAATCTATATTTAGTCTTACATAATCATCTATATTATTATGAATTTCTTCTTCTAATTTATCAGATTTTACTTCAGTTAAATAAATTGTATTAACTAAATTATTTTTAATTACATATTCATATATAGATTTACCACCACATACAAATACATTATCATAATTTTCACAATATTCATATGCTTTAGTTATATCATTAAAAGTTAACCAACCACGAGGATCAACTAAAGTATCTTCCTTTTGTGGTTTATTTAATACTATATTTAATCTATTTTTCAATGGATAATTTGGTAAACCATAAAAAGTTGTAGCTCCAAATATACATGGCCAATTCATTGTTTTTGCTTTAAAGTGCTTAAAATCAGCTTTTGAATGCCAAACTAACTTATCACCTTTACCTATAACTCCATAAGGACCAACAGCTAAAATTGCAGCTATTTCTTTTGTCATTATAATTCACCTCTTTTTCTCAAAATTAATTCTTTATATGTTAAATCAGATTGCTTTTTTGGTTTAAATGTTTTATATTGCTTAAATTCATCAATTTGTGTTAATATTCTAGCATTACTTAAATTATAACGAGATTTATATGTAGATGAAAGTGTTTTAATAAATTGTAAAATTTTAGGACTAACTAAACCAGCTTTATATAAAAAGATTTTACCTAACATAATTGTCTTTTTATCAAAACCAACTGGATCTTGTTTACTATAAAAATCTGCAATTTTTTCTTTATAATTTTTAGCATCATTATATTGATCACAAAAACTTAAAGCTTTCTTTAATATATTATTAACATTAGATAAACTAGCCATATATTCACCATCTTGTTGAGCAGGTAAAACATCAGCTAAAGTTTTATCATTACCATGTTCGCTGTCAATCTTACTATCT
Organism: Bacilli bacterium; assembly: GCA_017525855.1. The sequence continues at coordinate 149,072 of JAFXSE010000003.1, read as the reverse complement.
AAAGACATTTTAAATATAGAAGAATTTTCATCCATAGTAGCTAAAAATGCTAAATGTTTACGTTCACCGGTAATTGACAATCTGCAAATATATACAAATTCTTTATATTGTATTTTATTATATACTACTGTTGATTTCTTTTTTAAGCTATCAGGAAAAAACCACCTTGTACGATAAAATTGACATATTTTACAAAATTTTGCCCAAAATTCAGATGTCCAATCATTATTATCACCAGATGAATTAGCCATACGATAACCATTATACTCAATATAACCTTTTAAATAAGCTGCAATTGATTCAACGCATCTTTCAAATCTTTCTAAGTTTTCATTCATAAATGGTTGATTATTCACAAGATAATCCATTTTTTCGTCAATAGTTTCAAATTCTTTTAATTTGTCTAAATATTCGTCTAATTCAGATGGTTTTAAACAAGTATAAATAAGCAAATTTTCATCATTTTTACAAGCATTGAGAAATAACTGCTTATCGGTACATCCCATTTCAAAAAATTTTTTAAAGTTTTGTTTACGATTAGTTCTTTTCTGTAACTTAGCTTTTTTAATAGTTTTCATCCCAGTTGTTCTTGGCATTTTCTCTTCTACTCCAAAAAATTTTTTATCTAAATAAAATATATAGAATTCTTTTTATTTATAAAAACCCAAATTTTCTTTTTTCACATGTAATTTTCCAACATTTACTTTTTGTTAATAATTTGAGCCCAAATTCTTATTTGTTTGACCGCACATAAAATATAAATCATTCATATAACTAGCCCAAGCACTAACTAAAGCATAAATTTCCAATAAGCCTTCTAACGTTTCATTTTCTTCACTATAATAAGTAACAGTATTCTCAGTTATTTTTTCACCAATACCTTTTGCTTTTTTAATAGCTAATCTTACTTGTTCGTTTTTCTTTTTATCAATAAGCAATTTAATTTTCTTTTCATATAAAGAAATTTGTGATTTAAAATAACTAAGATTAACTTGAAGCATATGACGCTTATCATCACTTAAACTAACAAATTTTTGAACGTTTTTAAGAAAATTAACAAAATTTACAATATCTTCATCTGTCTTAAAAATATATTGTAATTGTTCTTTAATTTTTTCAAAATCTAAAGCCTCTACTTTTTCTATATCAAATTCAAGCATTTATTCTTCACTCCTTGTTTCTGCAAATTTAAGTAATTCTTCAACTGTTATATGTTTAGCTTTAGCTATTACTTCTGTTTGTTCTTTATATAAATCATTACTTTGATGAAAATGACATTTATCACATAAACTAACTAAATTATTTTTTTCATATATTAAATCTTTACGCTTAGATCTTAAATGTATATGATGTACTTGTGTAGCTGGTTTTCCACAAACTATACATTTAAAATTATCACGTTCTAGTATTTGATTGCGAACCTGCTCCCATTTAGTTTTTGATTTTTCATTTTGCTTTTTAAGCTCAGTATTTTTATTTAATTCTGAACCATTATTTTTTAATTGACCAGTTTGTTTTAAATGAACTTTTTTATTTTTTAAGGTAATAATATTTATATTTCCTACCTTTCTTAAAGATGAAGACACCTTTAGTCCTTTTGAATTGGATTTTAAAGGTGTCTTTTTCAATTGATTATGCGTACTTTTTAAAGGAGTTTGTTTCATCTATATATTATACCTTAAAAAAGAGTAGGGAGTAACTATTAAATTACTCCCTTTCCGGGACAAAACATTCCATCAATTAAAACGGAATATCATCATCGTCATCTGGTTGAGAATTTGTATTACAAGCTTCTTTAACTTTCATATAATTCTCTTCCATTGTATTTACAATACCTGTAATTTCAATAATTGCTTGATCATCAGGCATTTTCCATAAATCAGGCATTACTAAAGCTTCATTTTCTTCTTTTAACTTAGCTAAAACTTCTTCTGTAGGATTAAACTGTACAAAAGTAACATCTCTTTCCCATTTTGAATTATCCATTTGACGGCTAAACTTAATGAGATTGCTATGTTCCCAACTAGTAAAATCTGGAATTTCTTTATCAATGTGTTTTTCTACCATCCATTTTGTTAAGAAACTTCCATTTTGCTGTAAAATAGATACATGAGCTTTATCCCAATCCTGTCTTGTATCTGATCCAGTTACAACAACTTTAATATTACTTTGAATACGAGGATCAAAAACTGGAATTAAACCAAATTTACCTTGCACCGATAAATCTTCTTCTGTAAAACCAGCTTTTAATAAACGTCTTTTAGCTTCGCAAACAGGACATTTTACACCAGCAGCTTTTAAATGTGGTGTCTGTTCTGGACATACAAATCTTTTAGTTCCACTTTCTGTATTTAACCAGTGAGTACCAACAATCCAACTAAAAATTTTATTTTCTTTACTATTTGCTGGTAAAACTTTAAAAATTAATTGGCGTTTATAATCTTTTCCACCTTTTAACCAATCAATAGCTGGAAGATCTCCAGAATATTCTTTTTTACTTTCAGTATTTAACACGGTATTTACCCATTCTGTATTAATTTCTTTTTCCATTTTTAATATTCCTAATTAAATTTAATGTTTTGTCTATGTTTTAAAGAGTTATCATATCTCTCATATAAACTAGAAGTGTTTTATTATAAAATTTCTACAAATTAATTTTCCATTTCTAACAATTATTTTGTAACTTTATTATATAATCTAACACCTTCATCGATAAGTGCTTCTTTAAACTCATCTGTATTTTCTGAATTATTTACAAATTGTTTCATAACACTTATATCATCTTCTCTTTCAATTTCTGTATCTATTGTTTTATTTATTGAAATTCTTTCCAAATCAATATGTACATCTTTATCTTTTACTTGGTTTAATTTATTTTGAATTTCTTTTGTTAATAAAATATCACTAGATAATTCTAATTTTACATAGTTATTATTATCTATTTTTAAGAAATCATCCAAATTATCATCTGTAAAAATTAACCAATCTGGACATTCAAAACTTTTTCTCTCTATTTTATTCGTTTCTGTATTATAAATTATGATATTATTTCTAGCTGTACCTTTATCTTTAAACGATAACCTTTGTGTTGACCCACATATCTGAATATTTTTTGCTAAACTACCTCCAGAATGATAATGACCTTGTAAAGTCATTCTAAATTCTTTTAAAAGATCAATATCTACTCCTTTTTTTGTAAATATACCATTTCCTAAGTGTATACCCTGAATTTCTAAATGTGAAAAAATAGTATATTCATTTTTATTTTTTATATTTTCTAAAAACGACGTATTATATTCATCACATATATTGTAAGGCATATATATAAAATGATAATCGGTAATAATACAAGGCATGTCATAAACATTGATATTCTCCCAATTTTTAAACGGAATTAATTTGTGAGCTTCTCTATTATTAATAGTGTCAAGCAATAAATCATGATTACCTACAACAATATCTATTGGAAGATTAGTGGATTGTAATTTTTCAAAAAATTTACAAATTACATATTGTGTTTGACATGAAATGTTATCGCCAACTGGACCATAAGCATCTCCACCAAATACAATTCTATCTATATTTTCTTCTTTACAGATTTTAATTATAGTATCTGCACATGATAAATGTTCTTGTTCACGAATAGTCATACCATCTGGAGTTATATGAGAAAACCGATGTGTATGATGAAAGTGAATATCACTAAAAAATAGTATTTTCATGTTTATAAATTAGCCCTCTCTTTAGATCTCTGATATTTGTGTTTTTCCTAAACTTTTAGTACAAACTATTTTATTAGGAATTTCTTGTTTAACTGCACTATTATTAGAAATCCAGTATACAGATTCTACATCCTGTGATTTATCTTCAATTACTTCTATAAGTTGTTCGACACCTAAATCGTCTAAACATTGTTCAATTTCATCTAACCAAATGGTATTAAATCCTATTTGTGAAGTCGATTGTACTAAATCATATAAACCTAATTGTATAGATAAATCTAATCTTTTCTTTTCACCACCCGATAAACTAGAAACTAACTTTTTGACTCCATTACTATCAATATTGATATCTATAGATGCTCCATTTAATTTTAATTCTACTGTGGTATTTGTAAAAAATCTAGATATATATTTCTGCATACATTTATTCAGATACATAATATCTTTATTTAATAAGTAAGGTCTTAATTCACCTTTACTACCCAATAACTTGTAATAATAATCAGATAATTGACGCTTTTTTTCAAGTTTTTCAATTCTGTCCTGAATCAATTCAATATCTTTTTTAAGTGTACTAACCTTATTCTCATATTCATTTAAAGAATTATTAATTTTATTTATATCATTAATATGATTTTCTTTAATTAATACGAGTTTGTTTAATTCTCTTATAAAAGTATTTAGATTGATTGTATAATCAGAACTTTCTTTTGATAAATTTTTAATAGTATTTGTATTTTCTATTTTATCTTTATCAAATTGTTGTAATTGAGTATTTTTATCTGACCATTCTTTTCTTTTACTTGTAATTAAAATAGTATAATTTTCTATTTCTTTTTTATTTTTATTAATGGAGTCAACTAAATTATTTTTATCTAATTGTTTTTGTTTAATTTCTTTTTCTGTTCTTTCTAATAATCTACCACATGTAGGACATTTATCATTAATAAACCATTTATCAATTATATCTATATCTTTTTGTGTTATTTTATTATTAGATTCTAACTCTTGTTGTTTTAATTTTAAATTATTTGCTTCATCAACTATTTTATCTAATTCTTCTTTAAGTAAAGATGTATCTTGAAAAGTTTTATTTTCTAATTCTTTTATTTTTTCTGATATTTTATTGATTTCTTTTTCTGTATTTTCTCTTTGAAGAGTTAATTCATTTATTTTATTAGTTAATTCTTCTTCATTATAGTTTTCTTGTAAATTTTTTAGTTCAAGATAAGTTTTTTCTCTTAATTCTTTATATGTGTTTATACTTCCAGTTAAACTACTTAACTTTAACTTATCTTCTTGAATTTGAGAATTATAATCTTTTATATCTTTATTTGCTTCATCTCTTATTTTATCCCAAATAGAATAATCACGTATGCTTTCAAGTGTTTGAATACGTTGTTGAGGAGTTAACTGTGAAAAAGCAGATTTAATATCACAAGTCATCATAATTGTACTATGTAATAAATCAAAAGGAATTTTTATTAACTTGTTTAATCTATCTTGTGTATCTGCAATTTTATGACAAGATAAATCTTCTCCTCCTATTTCAAGTAAAAGATTATTTCCTAATTGATCATCTTTACGACATCTTGTGATTTTAATTTCACCTTGATCAGAATCAATATATAAAACTACTTTACAGTTTTTACCTATTTTATTATTTATAACTTCATCTGCTAAGATTTCATTTGTTAATGTATTACCTGTTAAACACCAATATAAAGCAGAAACAATAGTACTTTTACCACATCCATTTGTTGATGAAGGTTCATCATTATTTACACCAACAATACTAAATAAACCTGGTTTAATATTTAAAATAACTTTAGATTGTATACTTCTAAAGTTTTCAATTTCAATTTTTGTTATTTTAAATTTACTCATTATTTAAATCTTCTAATTTTTCATCAACAGCTATTTTCCAATTTGCAAATTGCGTTCGAAAAAGATAATCTCTTTCTAAACATTGTAATATAATATTACTTAATTCTTTAGCCGCATTTAAATCCATTCCAGATACAGTAATTTTTAATTCACCATTATTCATTATAATATTCCTTTATCTATCTGATCGTATAGTTCATAAGCTGTATTACAAAGTTTATCAAAAGTTAAAGGTCTTTTATCTGGACTTTGTTTAAATTTTTTATATTCATCTATACAATCTAATTCCATAGCAGTTATAAACATAGAATTAAACAAATTCATATTTCTACTAGCTTCTTCTAAAGAATCAAAAATAACCCAAACTATATTTTTATTTTTAAATTTATTTCTTTTGTGATCTGCATCAACAATAGTAACTGTCCAACCATATTGTTTTTTTAATTTTTTTAAAATTTCATCTGTAGACAATCCGGCAAAAGATTCTTTTTTCCAATTTATTCTTATCTCACATATTTCAGTTGGTTTTTGTAAAACATCTCTATTTTTCTTAATCATTGGTAATACATTAAGATAATATGGAGTTGTACCAATTTTTATAAATTCATCAGAAATACTTATTTTTTCATTTTTCCAAATTTCACATAAATTATTAAATTTTTGTACAATTTTAGCATCTTTAACTTTTATTTTAGTATTGCTTATAAAAGGATACATTAAATTCATAAAATTACTCCTTATTTTCAAAATCTTTAATTAGATTTTTAAATCCACTACAAGATTTTCCTTTATATGTATGATTAAAAAAGTAATTTGACATACACTTTAATTTAGAAGTACATTTTTTACAATAATTATCATGTAAAATTTCCATTTCTAACAATTTTTCTAATAAAGTATCTATATTATCAAATTTTTCTAAATTTAATTGATCATTTTCAAAAATTTTTAGTCCAAATTTATTTTCTGGTAATAAATAAACATCAAAAGTTTCAAAATTATTTAAATTTAATATATTTTTTAATTGTAATTCATTTTGAAAAGCAAATTTCATTAATTTAGTATATTTTAAATATTTTTTTATAATTTCTTCAAAAATTGTATAATCTTTTGAATTAAAATATGGAATTATTTCCCATGATTTGATATTTAAGTTATTTAAAATATTAATATTTTTAATTTCATCATTTTTTAATGAAATATCTACAGTTTTTATATTGATAATTTTATTAGAAGCTATTGCAGCTTTAATATTTTTAAAGATTTGTTGGTTTAATGTATCATGAAGATTAAAATTATAGATAACATTTATAATATCTGAAAGATTTATAATACCTTTATTAAAATTTATAAAATTTGTTGTAGTTATGATTTTTTTACAATGTATTTTAAGAAGATTATAAAGTAATTCAAAATAAAAGTCAGATAATAATGAAATTTCTCCTCCTTCTATTTCATATTTTGATATTATAAACTTTTTATCTAATTCATCTAAAGTATTATTTAACCAAACTAAATCTAATATTTCATCATTTTTATAAAATTGATTAAAAAAATCATAAATATCATTTTGATTTGATTTATAAGTTGGTATTATATGTACACGAATAGATTTTTTCATTAAGTTTTACTCAAATTTTGGAAAATCTTTTAAAAATTCTTGATATGTTGTTTGAATATCTTGTAATTCATCCATATTTTCATTTTTTTCTTCATAATTTTTTAAAAAAGTATCAGCATATAGATAAATTGAATCTCTATATGTTAAAAATTTTTTAGCTAATTGTTTAAATTTTAATACTTTTGAATTTGACCAAGATAAAATTTCTAATAAAGATGAAAAATTTTCTTGTTTTACTAAATCATTTAAGATTTTTGGTAAATATTCATATATTTGAGTTTGTAAAAGTTTAAAATTTTCATTTTTTATAATTTTTTTAGGTTTTTCAGGAAGATCAATTTTTAAATAATTTTTTCCATTATAACCTTTATAAATTTTTTCATTTGTACAATAAATATCTTTACCAAACCAATTACGATTATTTTTATCGTCTACATAAGATTTAGCCGTTTCTAATGAAGGTACCCATTCTATACTTTTATCTGATTTGATTATATAAAATTTATCTGAAAGTTTTGGATCACCAATTATTTTCATAAAAAAATCTCCTTATTTTTTATACTAGAATACTTTTTTAAAAAATTTTTTTATAATTTTTTGTATAGAGTTAAAAAATATATACGCGCATATGTGCATGTACACGCGTATAATAATTTAAAAAATATATTATATATAATAAAATAAAATTAATATATAAATTAAAATATAAATAAATATAATTAATTAAAAAATAAAATATATAATATAAATATTTAAATTTAAAAATTTTTATTTTTTTTATTTCTTTATGCCACTTTCTTTCTTGTTTTCTTTTTGTAAACTTATACAACATCAATTTCATGTAACTTTTTTGTAGTTACTTTCTTTGTGTCTTCATTTTGAGTTTTGACTTGAATATTTCCATCTTGATCTTCTAAAACATCGATGATTCTTTCAACTTCTTGTGGTTCAGCCGGAACTTGTGGTTGCTCTTCTTGTTGTCCATTATCTGGTCCATATTCACTAACATTTCCAATATTTATATCTCCAAAATTATCCATAGAATCAGATCCTTCAGGGTTTGAATCTAAATTTATATCAGAACCAGAGTCAATATTCATATCAGCAGTGTCTGCTGTATTTCCAGCATCACCACTAGATAAATTTAAATCAATACCAGATGCAAAATCTTCAGGAGATTCATCTTCAGTTAATGTTTGAGGTTTATTAGATAAATCTTTTTTTAGTAAATCTAAATCGTATGCTGTTTCATTTTTTTCATTTGAAAAATTTATTAAATCTTGCTTAAGTAAATCTAAATCATAAACTATATCTGAAGCTTCTTCTTTAACATCAATTACAGATAAAAATCCATTTAATATATTTGAATCATTTGGAGTTAGATTAGGATTTTGCATTAATTTTTGAATTAATAAATTTTTATCACTATCTTTAATAGCTTTTCCATAAATTAAAGCACCAAGATTTTTAAGAATATTTTTATCTTGACTTAAAGAAGAACCAGAGGCATATAAATTTGTAATAGCATCATATATTTCTTTAATTTTTGCTTTTTTATAAGCTCCAGTCCATAATTTATTTAATTTATTTTCTTGTTCTTTTTCTTCTTCAACAGATTTAATTATTTCTTTCTCTATTTTACTAGAAAGCTCATTATATAATTTGTCTATTTTTGTATATTGTACAGATTTTTTAAAACATTCTTGTACTAATTTTTCTTTGAATTTTGTAAGATAAGCATCATAATCATGATTAACTATTCTTTTTCCTTTTTGATCAACAGCAAAATTACCATTTTCATCTTTTTCATAGAATAAATCATCATAATTATAAGCATCTGGATCAGTCATATCTGCTTTTAATACTCTTCCGGTCGGATTACCATTTTCATCTAATTCTGGTTTTACCCAATATTTACCTTTAAGCCATAAATCCATATCTTTTTTATCACGTCTATCAATACAAGAAGGAATACTTAACCATCTAAAATCAATACGCTCAATACCAAGATAATCTTTTAATTCATTCATTTTATTTTGAATTTGTTTAACATCTAAAACGGTATTACCTTGAGCATTAGTTATATTATATCTTCCCTTAGCAATATCTGGTAATAAAGATAATCTAGAATCCCATACATGAGGATTACCATTAGCATCTAAAGTATCAAATTTAGCACCAGTAGCTTTACCCATATGAGCATTTGTAGCACTATATTGGTAATTACCAGTATCTGACATATAATTTGTTTTAGCAATATCTTCTAATTGACTAATGAATGAATTTGGATTTGTACGATCCATCATTCCAGATGTACTAATTGTTTTAAATAATTTTTGTTCACTTGGAGTTAATGTACCGTTTTTATGACCATCATTTAAGTATTGTAATTCTTTCATATAATAAGCTACAATATCTTTTTTATTGATAAATTTCATATCTCTTGAATGTATTGTGCCATTCTTTTTATCAAATGAACCATAAACATAGTCAGAAGATCCATCTGGACCAGTTGCTTGTAAAATTGTTTCAACTAAGGTATCTTCATCTAATTCTTTATCTGCAGTATATTGTACAGCAGGACCTATACTTGAAGTTGTTACTGCACAATCTTCATCAAAAACCCAAGAAAAATCATCATCTAAATCTAATTTTTTATCACTTGGTTCAACATTATATGTAATATCTTTAATATTTGGAATATCAATAACTTTGCTATTGTGATTATCTAAAGTTTTTGTTAAACTTTTAGGCATTCTTTCATTTCTTTTAGCAATTTCTTCATCATTACCATATAATCTATTATAAGTTTTTAAAGCATCGAAAGGCGTTTTTTTACGAGCAGCTGTTGTAGCATTTTGATCAGACATTTTAATAGCTTTAACAATATCAGATAAACTGTGATTTTTATCAATTTTACCAAGTAAGTTATTATTATGATCTACAATATCATTTCCTACACGCTGTCCAATTCCATCTAAAATATTACCTTTTTCGCCATAATTTGCTTTTTTATAAGGCATAATTTGTTTTAGTGTAGGTAAAGTTCTTGTTATATCTTCATCATCACCTTCTAAGTAAGGTAAATCTATACATTGTTCATGCATTAATAAAATCATAGCATATGCTGGACCATAAATTTTAGATAATCTAGCATATTCTTCTTCAAATTCTTCATCTGTAGTTAAAAGTTTTGTTTCTATTTCATTTGGTAAAATTAATTTATTTTCATCATCTTCTTTATCTTGAGTATCTATTTTATCTTCTAAATCATCATCTTTTTTATTTAAAGTATCACCATTTTTTAAATTCCATTGTGCTAATTGGGATTTAAAATCTTCGTCTTCTTTTAATGCTACAGATTCATGTAATTTAATATTTTTTGGTAATGGATAATTATTCTTTCTTAACCATTCATGTAATTCTGGTACAGAATGAAAAATTTCAATTTTGCCATTATGAGATAAACACAATTGATTATTTTGTTTAAAAATAGCAGCATTTTTGTTTTTTAATTCTGCAGTATTACCTTTTTCATTTAAAATCCATTCATTTAATTGAGTATCTTTGTTTATATCATCAATTTCTTTTAACATGGCTTGTAAATCATCAGAAATTTCTAATGATTGTTTGATTTTATTCAAGACCATAGTTTTAAGTTTATTTTTCTTTTCAAGCTTTTTTTCATCTTCTTGATCTTCTGTTTCATCTGCTAAAACATTTGAATTTATTTTACTTGGATCGAATTGATTTTCTGATTTAACAATAGATGTAAAATTATTATCTGCTTCTAATAAAGGATTTTTAATTACTTTTGCATTTTCTGTAATAGTAATTTTTTTAATAACATCATTCAAAGCATTTAAGTATTTTGATTTTAATGTATAAATATAACTCATTTTTATTTCCTTTATTCAGATAACAATGTTTTTTTCATTCTATTTAGATAATTAGATAGTGATTCATTATGAAGAGCTTTTATATAATCAAGCATAGCTTTTGTACCTTCATTGTTTTTATCGGATAAAAACTTTTCAGAATCAAAATTTTTATCTTCTGGATCATATTCTACTTCACTATCGTCATTTGTTAATAAATTTTTTATAATTTCATCATCTTCATTTTCTAATCTTTCTTTATTTGCTTTTGAAATAAATTGATAATCTGTAGTAATATCACCTGGTTTATCCTTCAAATCTAATTTATTAGCTAATGTTGGTCTTTTAGATACTGCATAATTTTTTAATTCTTCTGAAGGATTTACTAAAATTACAATAGATTGTGGACATTTATCAATACAATATTTTGCAAGATCATTTGGAAGTTTAATGTTATTATTCTTTAATATTTTTAAAACATTTAAACTTCCATCTATAGCCTGTTTCATAGAAGTTTTTGAAATAGGCATTTTATTTTTATAAAGATCTTCAATTACTAATGGATTTCGTTTAATAGCCAAAAGTTTTAAATTTTCATCAGCATCTGTAAACTTTGTAATATCTTCTGGATTAGCTCTAATAATTTGTTCAGCTTGTTTTCTACCCAAATTTTTCAATGAATACTGATCTGAAACATTATCAAACTGCTTAAATTCAACTTGATTATAAGCCTGTTTAAATTCATCATTTGTAAATTTATGATAATTGTTTCTATCAATGGTATTAGGATTAACATGTAAATAATATTTAATTATTGGATTATAAATAGTATTTAATCCTAAATCACGTTTATCGGCTAATGTTTGAAAATAACTTATTGTTTCTTTGTAAGGATTTTCCATATAAATAATATCTAAAGGATTTTTATCTAATATTTCTATTTGTTTTTCTTTAGATATTGGAGTTTTGTTATAAAATGAAACTGGTTCTTTTTGTGTTTCTTTAGGATTTTCAGATTGAGTTTTCTTCGATGGATATAAATTATTAATAGTTTTCATAAATTTTGGACCATATTCATGAAAAGCTTTTAATTTTTCTTCAGAAGATAAACTTTCCCAATTATTAATTAATTCTTGAGCTTTTTCTTGTTTTTGTTTTTTATCGTCTAAAATATCTTTAAGTTTTTGGCGATATTCTGATCGTAAAATAGCTTGTTTATCATTATTAGAAAATGTATTCCATTTTTGTAAAACATATTCTAATGTTTCTTTATCAGCGTTTTTCATTTTAGCTAATATATCTGGATTAGCTTTTATTAATCGAATTTGATCTTCAATACCATATTCGTCATCACCACTATAATCAGGTAATGTAGCTTCAGATATAGTACTTTTTGTATTAATATCTGATAAAAACTCAGATCTGAAAGAGTTATTTTTCATAGTATACTTCTATAAAGTTAATTGCAATTATAAACTTATAATTAGAACATTAATATTTAGAAATGGAAATATTTATTCAAATTATTAAAAATTCTACCTGTTCAATATATTATCTAAATAAAGGAGAAATATATGTGGGATGGTTTGAATACATCTGTAAATAATACAAGTTTTCGAAATTATATGTATGGAAATAATGTTTATTTAATGGATACAATTACTTCTGAAAACTGTGCTTATTTGATAGGTGATCTCAGTACGTTTATTCAAAATGATCAAAATCACGATATAGCAGAAATAAATTTTTATATTAATAGTGGCGGAGGTGAAGTTTATACAGCTTTAGCTATTATTGGATTAATGAATTTAGCTAGAGCTTACGATTTTAAAGTCTCTACTTGGGTTTTTGGATGGGCAGCTTCTGCGGCTTCTTTGATAGCAACCCAAGGTGATTATAGGGTTATTAGTAAATATTCTAGACATTTTTTACATTTTGGTACTATTACCGATATTACATGTAAATATAGTGAGATTGAAAAAACTTGTCAACAAAATTTAGAATATGCTAATAGTTTACATGAATTATATATTTCAGCAAGTCATGGTAAACTTAATTCAAAATTGTTACATGAATTAGAAAGTGATGAACGTGGATATGTTCTAGCAGATAAATGTGTTGAATATGGCTTAGCAGATGTTGTATTAGAAAATGATTTAGCTGCAAAACAAAATTATGAGTTAGCCAAAGCACTATTTGATAAAGAATATCAAAAGTCATTAAAACCAATAAAAACACGTCGTAAAGAGGTAAAAAAGGATAATGAAAAAATACAATAAACAAGAAATTATTGATGAATATAATAATTTATGTGCTATGACCAATAAAAGGTTAACACGAACAGAATATCGAAATTATGATACAGTATGTTCATCAACAACTATTGAAAGTATTTGGGGTAGTTGGAATAAATTTTTAGAAGATGCAAATGCAGATTTATCTGTTGTAAGACATAATTTAACTAAAAGATTTGGTAAAAAAACAGACAAAATAGTCATTACTTTTGTTCATGATGGCTCAATCATAAATGAAGACTTTTTTATAACTTTACAAAATTATTGTAATACTAATAAAGCTGAATTAGGTATTTTATGGGGCAAAAGCCAAAAGAAAAATAGAACATTTGATGAAGAAACTTATGATTTATTGCAACCATACTTAGCTACACGTTTTGAATTTGAAAAAGATAATAAATGTATTGCTCAAGATTTTCTTATTCCACCTACACAAAAGAATCCATTATTAAATTTGGATAAATTATCAACTAATCTTAATACAATTGTAGTAGGTGCAAATAAACAATATTTACAAATTCTTCCATATAAGCAATACAGTTCTTATAGAATAGCTTGTAGTACAGGCAGTTTATCAATACCTGAATATAAAGATACGGTAGCTGGACATATTGATTCAAAATATCATAAATATGGAGCTATTTTATTAGAATGGAATACAAAACAAGAAAGATATATTATTCGTAATCTTGAATTTAAAGATAATTCTATCTATGACTTAAATAAAAAATATAGTCTTGGTACAGTAAAAACCTTAAAAGAATTACCAGGAATGGTTTTGGGAGATTTACATTTACCAGATGAAGATGAGAATAGTATTAAACTCACGAAAGATTTTATTAATACTTATAAACCAAAATATACGATGTTACATGATGTAGCTTCATGGAATAGTGTATGTCATCATAATTTCGGTAAATGTTTATTTAATGCTCAAAATTTAAATGAAAATAATAAAGATTTAAAAACAGAATTAGATATTGTATGTAACAAACTTAATGCATTAGCTAAAGATTGTCAAACAACTTTTTGGGTTGTAAATTCAAATCATGATGCATTTATTGAAAAATGGCTAGATAATGGTGATTTTGTACATGATACAAAAAATGCAATTTTAGGAGCTAAACTTTTTATTAAATATTGTTCTGGTCAGCATATTTTAGATAATAAAGTTGAAAGTAATATTATATTTTTAGAAAAAAGCAAAGGTTATAATATTTGTGGTTTTACTATTTCAGAACATGGTGATGCCGGTATTTCTGGAGCATTTGGTAGTCCTAATGCATTTAATAAAACTTTTGAAAATTGTATTGTTGGACATACTCATTCACCAGAAATTCGTGAAAAAACAATATATGTAGGAACATTATCTAAACTTATTGTTAATTATAATCAAAAAGGAATGACTAAATGGGCTCATGGAAATGCTATTATTCATGAAAATGGTACAGCACAATTAATTTTAATTTAATTTTTGGAGACTTAACTATGGTAAGTAAAAAAACACCTAAAAAACAAGTTAAAACAATTAAAAATAAGGTTAAACCTGAAAAAATAGAAGAAGAAATTATTGAAACAGAAGAAAAGCCTACAATTAAATGGCAACCAGTTTCAAAAGAAGATAAAAAAGGAAATGGAAATTTTTTTGCAAAAATGATTGATTTTTTTCACTTCTAGTACTATATAATAGAAAAAAGGAGAAATCTTTATGAAATTAGTTACTGGAAAATTTTGTATACCTTGTAAAATGTTAAAGCAATGGCTTAGTGAAAATCATATCCAAGTTGATGAAGTTTTAGCTGATGATATTATAGAAGATGTTGAACGTTTAGGTATTAAACAAACACCAACTTTAATTTTAGATGACGAAACTTTAATTGCTGGAAAAGATGATATTGTAGAATACTTTGAAGAAAAGGAAGGTTTAAATGACGAATAAAATTTATACTGCATTAGGTCCTAATGTATTTGTAGAAGAAATTAAAAAAGAAAATAAAGTTGGGGATTTATATATTCCTGATTCAGTTGATCTTGATTTTACTTATGGTGAAGTAATTTCTTGTAGTGAAGGTTATTTTGAGAAAGGTAGTTTTATTCCAGCAACAGTTGCTATTGGGGATAAAGTATGTTTTCCTAAAGTAGCTGGAACTAAAATGACTATGAATGGTATGAAGCTTATTAGAGTATTCATGTCAGATATTATAGCTAAAGAAATTGATGGTGAAATTGAACAAAGAAAGGATGACTAAATATGAGTAAATCTGCATATTTTAATAAAGAAGCTCAAGATGCTTTAGTAGCTGGTATTAATCTTGTTGGTAATGCTGTAAAAACAACATTAGGAGCAGCTGGAAGAACAGTTGTTATTGCAAGAGAAGATAAAGCACCAGTAATTACTAAAGATGGTGTATCTGTAGCTAGAGAAATTGCTCCAAAAGATGAAAAAGTTAAATTAGGAGCTGATCTTGCTATTTCAGTAGCTCAAAAACAAATGGATGCTGTTGGTGATGGTACAACTACAGCTACTGTATTAGCTCAAGCTATTGTAAATGCTGGTGTTCGTCAAATTGAATTATCTGAAAATGAAGTAAATCGTACAGCATTACGTTATGGTATTGAAAAAGCTAAAGATTATGTAATCGAACAGCTTAATAATGCTGCAGTAGCCATTTCAACAGATGAACAATTAAATCAAATTGCAACCGTTTCTGCAAATGGCGATGAAAAATTAGGATCAATTATTGCAGAAGCATATCGTAAAGTAACAAAAGATGGTGTCGTTACTGTTGAGGAAACTAAAGCTAGAGATATTAGTTTATCAATTCGTGAAGGTATGACTTTTGATAGAGGTTGGACATCTCAATTTTTTATTACAAATCAGGAATCACAAACTGCTGAATTTGATAATCCATATATTTTATTATGTAACTCAAAAATTTCAAATTTCAGTACTTTGGCAAATGTAATTAAAGATGTAGTTCAAGCTCAAAAACCATTAGTAATTATTGCTGAAAGTTTTGATAATACAGTTATTCAAGGGTTAGCTATGAATATTGTTCGTTCTGGAGGTCAACTTAAGATTGCTTGTGTTGAAGCTCCTGGTTATGGTGCAAGACGTTTAGATATTCTTAGAGATATGGCAATTTATCTTGATGCTGAAGTAGCAGATGATCCAATGTCTATGACTTTAGAAGAAATGAGTTCTGCAGCTTTTGGACGTTGTGAAAAAGTAATTATTAAAAAGGATGAAACAATTATTCGCGGAGGTGTTGGTAATCCTGATTTAATTGCTAAACGTATTGAGGCTATTAAAGGTGAAATTAATGCTTGCAAAGAAAATGATACTTTTGAAAAAGAACAACTTGGTAAAAGACTTGGTTCTCTTACAAATGGTATTGCAGTAATTCAAGTAGGTGGATCATCTGAAACAGAAATTAAAGAATTAAGAGATAGACTTGAAGATGCACAATATGCTGTTAAAGCTGCTCTTGAAGAAGGTTATTTACCTGGTGGTGGTGCAACATTATTGCATATTTCAAAAAATGCAAAGGCTGTATTAAAGTCCGATAATCTTGATGAACAAATGGGTATTGATATTTTTGTAAATGCTCTTAAGGCACCGTTTAATACAATTTTGGATAATGCTGGTGTACATTATGATACAATTGCTCAAGAAGTTTTAGATACTCAAAATATCAATATGGGTTATAATGTTAAAACACTTAAAATATCTAATTTAATTGAAGATGGTATTTTAGATCCAGCTAAAGTTGTAAAAGGTACTGTATATGCGGCATCATCTATTGCAGGTGTAGCTTTAACAAGTAGTGTAATTATTTGTGAAGATCCGGAAGAAAATAAAGGATTAGCATTAAATATGATGCCTGGAATGATGTAATTTTAAGTTCGAGTCAACCGTAGATTCCTGACTTCAAATATAAGAGGTCAGGAATTTTTTTTAAGTTCTAGTATATATTGTAATTTTCTGAGAATTAAAATGGTTAAAAATACTAATTTATCTAGACTTAAAGAAATAGATTTTTCTGGATTTAATTTAAGAGATGCTTATATTGCAGATAATGCTGAATATATTGCAGCATTACGTGATGAAGCATTGTTTAGTAATTGGGGTACAAAAGTTTTAATACGTATACCCTTAACTGATAATTTTGAAGATACAGAAAATTTTGTTGATGAATATAGTAATTTTGTTAATATTGAATGGAAAGATACAGTTGAATCAGTAATTCCTAAATTTAGTGAATATAGACAAAATGTTTCAGATGAAGGTATGTCTGCTGATGGAACAGATGGAATTTATCCATTAGAAGTTATTATTCCAACAAAATTACATTTACCTAGAAATTCTCGTATTGTATTTAATGAATATGATTCTAATGAGCATAAAATAGCTAGAGAATGGGTTGTATTAGGTACAGTAATGAAACAGTTATCTGATAGTAAAACTTATTCAAGAGTTGCTAACTGTTCACCTGCTCGTAAATCTTCATTTGATAATATTGAAACAACATTACACACTATTTGGTTTGATTGGTATTGTAATAATCTTGATAAAAAGACAAATATTAAGGCTCAAGGTATTATTTGGTTTGAACATTGTTTATTACCGTTAGGTAGTGTTAAAAAAGCTATTAGATTAGATGATATTTATGAAGTACCTATGGATGAATCAGAATATTGTGAATATATTTCTACTTTAATGTATTATGATTCTAGATCAAAATATATTATTAAATCTAGACCATATTTTGAATTAAATGAAGAATACGAAGTTTATGATGAAAATAATAAAGTTATTAATATTATTAAAAATGTAGAAGGTGAAAAAATACCATTAAAACTTATAGTTACGGGAATAGATGAAGATCATAATTTAACTTCATTTAAATATAATATAGAGCAAGGCTATACAATTTTTGGTAAAAATGGGTCATTAACAGGTTATATTAAGAAAGATGATTTAAACATTGGTGAAATAGAATTAATTTCTATTGACAGATTTAGTGATACTTATCAAGAAGATATTGATAACTTAAAAGCATTAAAACCGAAATATTTAACACCTTATAGATTAGATATAGTTTTTTCAGCAAAGAAACTTGCTGTATCAGTTCTAAATTAAAAAGTATATGGAGATAGTTAAATGGCAATTTATGGATTGCAAGTAGATTTTACAAATAAAATTTTATCTGAGTATTTTGGATTAAATACACCAGATTTAAATGAAAAAATTATATTTGTAGGATTAGGATTAAATCAGGAAGCAGCTCATGCAAATACTGAAGATTTTACAGAAGTATTTGATGGTAGACCATTAGGTAATTATAATCGAGCACGTGTTGTTTTTGGTAATATAGAAAATAATGTTATCTATAATATAAATGAAATTATTTTTAATACAGCTTCTGAAGATTGGACAACTAATGGAAAAAGTATTGAAATGATAGGATTATTTAATACTCAAGCCTATACAGACGAGTCTCAAGTAATAAAACCATTAGTTGTATTACGCTTACCAGAAAATTTAACAGTACTTAAAGGTGAAACCATTATTTTAGAGCCTGGTGCTATTCAATTAAGTTTAACAGATATTTAGGAATAGAAATATGTCAGATATACATACATTTAAATTATCTCCAAAGTTTATAGAAACTGTATTAGCTAATAATTTCGGTATTCCTAATACTAACTATACAAATACAACTATATATGTTGGATTAGGTATAGATTTTGATGAAGATACATTTACATTTACAAAAGAGCCTGTATCAAAATGGTATACTATTAATTCGAAGCCTTGTATTTTTAATGAACCAGTAAATGGTATTATTCGTAATGCATCAGCTATTGAATGGGAAAAAGCAAAAGTTAATTGGACAACAGGTTCAGATAAAATAAATTATATAGGTTTATATTATAGAAAAGAAACTAATAATTTAGTAAATACACCAACTTATGATTATGAATTAATTGCTGTATTACCATTAGTACCAGCAGAAACAGTATTAGTTGGTGAAAAAATGGTATTAAATCCAAATTCAATTCAATTAAAGTTAAGTAATAGATAAAGGAGATCTGATATGACAGATACTAATAGTAATAGTAAAATTTTGATGACAGAATCTACTAAAAAGGTTCTTGAAGATGAATTAGATGATGAAATTGAAGCATTGTCTGATGAAGAATTATTAAAAATAGTTCAAGAATCTAAAACAGTAGCAGCTACACAAGATGCTGAAGGACAAATTCAAGTAAGACAAGTATTAAATGGATAAAAATAAATGAAAACTAATCTTGATCAACAAATTACATTACCTATAAGATGTATTTCATATTATGCAAGTGATAAATCTTCATTAGATAATAAAAATAGTTATGAATTTTGGTTAAGAAGTAAATTAACAAGAATTATTTGTGATAAGCCTTTTAGTAGAGGTGATGTTTTACAAATAGATTCTATTAATGATACTTCATCTGGTATTGTAATAAATACTACATTAATTGAAGAATGGCAAGAAGAATACCCAGTATTATGTTTTGTAAGTGGTAGACTTATTTATAATAAATGGGTTGATTTTACATGTACACCTTCAGAAGGAATTCAAATTTTAAAACCAATTGAACAAGTTCTTTCAGATAATTATAGTTTAGGTTTTATTTTACTTGTATATCAATCAGGTAAAATAACTTGTGTGGATACGTTAACACAAAATAGATTTGATATACATATTAATTTAAAATGGGAATAATATAAAATGGCCAATAGTTATACTAAAAATTTAGCAAAAAGAATTACAGAAAATAGCTTAGTAGATCCAGAAAATGGTATTTTATTTGTTACTAATCCTGGTATAAGTTTCGAAGCTTTAAAAGGACTTGCGAAACGTCATAATTTTACTATTGGTCAAACACAAACTGGCGAATATGTATCCATTCCAACTAGTTATAAGTATTTAAAAGATGATAGTGATTTATTTAGCTTATATGATGATTTTACAAATACTTATACATTTTATGATACGAATAGAAGTACATTGTTGTCAGCTTATAAAACATTTGATGCAATGGAAGAAAACTTTGGTGAGATTGCATTAATTTTGGATACATATGTAGCCGAAGTTTTAGGTTTGGGTTTTGTTGATAATCCTTTAAAAATTACTATTTCAAATGAAAATGCCCAAGAATTAGTACAAAAAATTTTGTATAAAAATAAAATTTATGATAAATTACCAGGTATAGTTAAAGCTATTGCTAAATATGGTAATTATGGTGTAATTTTATCATATCCATATTTAGAGCAATGGTTAGAAAATCTCGACGAAAATGAATTTAAACGTATTGATGTTTTGGAAGATTTGATTTTAACATTTGTTAATCCAAAATATTTTAGTGTACATACAGATGAATATTATAATGTGATTAATTATGAAACAGAAATTGAAAAACGTTATGTAAATATCACATCACAAACTCATAATAATTGTACAAAAATTTGGCAACCTTGGCAATTCACACATTTTAAAATCTATGATGAAGTTACTGAACCATATGGAAAATCAATGTTATGGTCAATGAGATCTGCTTTTGACCAGTTGACTACTTTAGAAGCTTTGCTTGGTATTTCTCGTGCAAGTAAACTTCAAAGATTAGTATTTACTGTACCACTTCCAAATGGAATCAATATGGTAGATGCTGGTGGATTTTTAAATGAGTTTAGATCTAATTATTTAAATTCAATCTTTACAGATAATAATGCTCCAAAAGCAGGACGTAAATTACCAGGTGCAATGTCTATTTTAACTTTACCTGAATCTTATGATGGTAAAAAAGTTTCAGTTGATAAAATAGAAGCACAAATTAATTTAAGTGAAAATGATGATGTTCAGTATTTCTTAGATAAAATCTTACGTAATTCAAATTTACCAAAAGGATATTTAGTTGGTGAAGATGTTATTACAACTGCTCAGGCATTAGAAGCACAAGATCTTAAATTAAGAAGAGCTTTGATACCATTGAAAAAAGCATTTTTAAATGGTATGATGAATTTAGTTGAAAACATTTTAACTCATTGTGGATATGATGTAAGTAAACTTGAAGTTGAAGTAGCCTTGAATGAACCTATTCAAATTGCAGCAGAAACTTTAGAAAAGTATGGGAGTATTTTAGAATTATTAGGTGGCTTTAAAGAATTAAATCCTGGAATGACAACAATAAATCAATATCAGTTTTTACTTAAAATGGGTATTCCGTATGATATAGCTAGTTTAGTAATGTCTGGTGAAAGTATTAATGCAATGTCAACTAGTGAAGATTTGGGTAAATTTTTAATTAATAAAAAATTAAAAACTGGTCAAGCTGCCTTACCTGCTCCAGAAGAAGATACCAATTTTGGTGAGTCAGTAAAATATTCTGTAAATTCTAAAACTTTCTTAAAAGCAAATTATACACTTAAGAAACAATTAAATGAAGTTTATAAAACAATTAAAGGCGTTGATAGAGATTTGAAAGAAACTATTTTGAAAGGAAAAAGTAGTGGAAGAACAGAAATTAAAGAATAAAATAAGTGGTATTTATTTAGCTCAAATTAAATATGAATTGTTTTGGTTAAAGGATACTGAAAAAAATACAGAAGAAGCCTTTAATTTAAAAGATTTTGAATTAATGCTTAGCCAAAGATTTATGCATGATCAAATTTTAAAAATTCTCGAAGCTCTTTATTCTGAAAATAAATTAATAATAAATTTTAATGATAGTAAAGTTAAAATAATAAAAGAAAAAGATCAACCATTCATAAAAGAATTCGCTAAATATTTTACGGCAGAAATGGCTCAAGCTTATCAAGATAATTTAGAAGATGCTACTAATGAAGATGAATTATATAAAGCATATTATAATATATAAAGGAGAGATTTGATGAAAAAAATAGATATATTTGGTGATGATAGAAAAATTCCAAAGTTATCAGTAAATGTTAAAGTACGAGTAAAAACAGAATCACTTGAAGAAAGTATTGCATGGAATCAAGTTTTTGGATATATTATGAAAAAACCTCGTACAAAGTTAGAATTTTTGTCAGTTAATCCTATACGAAATTTAAGCTTAAATACAATTACTGTAGATAATATTAAAGCATATTTAAGTCAAGAAGATTATAAGCAATTAATGCGTATTGAAACATTATTTAATGAAAGACTAACAGCTGATTTGAAAGCTTTTATTTTAGCTCTTTTGAAAGTACCATATTCTGCAATTAAAGAACTAAATGCAAATTAAAATTAAAAAGTTCTAGTATATATTGTTAGTATACTAGGATTTTTTTAATATGTCAGATTTATTTTCTAAATACCAGCATATTGTTTTAAATGAAGATAATGCTGGTTCAAATTATGAAACTTATCGTGGAATTATTTTTGATCCAGAAAATAATGCTTTTAAGGTAGTTGAAGGTAAATTTCGCGATAAAAAAGACATGTACGAAAAAATGGTAAAAAAAGGCTATGTTCTTCGTAAATGTTTTGAAAAAAGAATTTTTGATTGGATTGAACAAAATTCTCCTAACAATTTAATAGCATATTTGATGTTTAGTACGGCATTTTCAAAATGGCGTAATAATAATTTATTATCAGATTACTATGTTAAACTTTTAAATGATATTCCAGCAATTAACCGTGAAGGTCGTAAAGGTGATCCGCAATCAAGAGGTAAAAAAGATATGGGTGGTTTTGGCGAAGCGTTTTCAAAAGAAATTAATAATATTTTAATGGAAGGTAATCCATTTGATAATGGTATTGACTGGGAATCAAAAGGATTAAAAGATCTTGCTAAAAGTCATAAAGGATTAGATAAAAGTTTTAATGATAGTACAAGTGAGCATGAAGTTACTGTAATGCTTGTAGATCAAAATGGTATGCCTTTAAAACCAAATGAAATAGATCCGAATTCAGATAAAATCTTACATTATGGATTTAAAAAGAAATATAGATTATTTGATAATGAAAAAACAGATACAAATAAATTTGATGATCCTAGATTTTGGACAGATATAAGAAATTACATTCAAGGTAATAAAAATATTATGACACATAGTACTAATTGGTTAGGAAATGATTTTAGTACTATTCAAATTGTTGGAAAAGATAAAAATACTGGTGAAACTGTATATAAAGATAGAAATGCAATTTTACGTGGTGTAAATGCTAAATTAAATGAAGCTTATGGATATTATAAAAATTATAAAGAAGCTGAAAATACATTTTGCAATAATTTAATATATTTAAGTAATTTTGCAGAAGAAAAGATTAAAAAGAATGTAAAAACTGATGAAAAAGACAAAGATCCTTTAAAATGGAAAGAAGATTTTGATAATTTATATATAGAAAAAAAGAAAAAAGTTAATCAAGAAACACAAAAAGAAACTGAAGAAACCACTAAAGAACCATTACAGTTACTTGAAAAAAGAAATGAGGCTAGTGATTTATTAAAACAAGCTTATAAAATATTAGAAGATAATATTGATACAACAGATGAAAATAATCAAAAAGAATTTGAAAATATTCAAAATGAATTTTCAAAAGTATTAGCTAACAATAAAGAGTTATTTGCTACTTATACAGAAAATAAACAAAAGTATGAAGATCAAAATGTTCCTGAATTAGAAAAGAAACAAAAAAGTTTAGAAAATTTAGATAATTTAGCAGATGAGTATCTTAAATTAAAAAAAGAAAATAATAGATTAAGTACTTTACAAAGAAAAAAGGATAGCACTTATCCAGAATTAACTAAAAGAAAATTAGAAATTAAAGATAAAATGGATAAGATAAAAAATATTATTAATGTTGATCCTAAGTATTTAAAAATAACTATAGATAACGATGACACACCACATTTCTTAAAAGATGGTACATTTCCGAATATTTTTCATATGCTTAAAATTGCAGATGATAAATTAAATAAAGAAGATTTTGTTTGGGGCGGAAATACTAATGAATATAAAAAGTTATTAACAGATATGTTAGGTGCCGAAGCTGATAGAAAAGAATTAGAAGCAGAGTATTTTCCAAAAAGAAGTGAATTAGAAGCTTTAAAGAATAGACTGGAAAATAAAGGTAAATTAACAACAGCAGAACGAACAGAATTGAGTGAAATTAATTCTGAATTACGTGCTTTGGAAGATACTTATGGACCAAAGCTTAAAAAGAATAAACAAGCTTTACTTGGAACAAAAAATAGATTTTATAGTAGACAATTAGGAACTCCTGTTGATTTTGATGAAAAAGAATTAGCTAGATTTGAAGAATTGAAAGATAAATTGAAAACATCAGAAGGTAAACATGATCCTGTAATACAATTAGCTTACAACAAATTAGTTAATAAAGGTTCACAAAATGCTATAAAAACTTTTGATGACTTAGAAAAACAAAGACGTATGAAAAAGAATCCAGCTAATTTAAAATTTGGTGGAACAAATGAAGGCTGGGTTAATAATATGGAGAAATTACAAAAGTTATTTGGTTCAATAGATACAGATTTATCCAGTGTAGATCCAGAAAATAGAGAAGAAGCCGAAAAATTAATTCATAAATTAAAAAAATTACAATATAAAGAAAAAGTATTAAATAAACAATTTAATACCTATTTGATACTTCACAAAATGTATGAAAAGAATAACATTTATGATATAGATAATTCTGTATTACAAGCATATAGTGATAAAAGTAGAGATGTAATTAATCAATATAAAAATAAATATTTTGATTTGAAAAAAGAATTCGGTATAACAGATATTCCTGCAAATACATTTTTTGATAATAAAAGTGAATATTGTCCAGAGAATATTTTAAGAAGTGAATTGGATGAATTAAATAATGACGTTAATCAAACAATATCTGAGTTACATGCTTTAAGTAATATTGATACAACTCATAGATTAGATAAAGCTGATG
This sequence comes from Bacilli bacterium, assembly GCA_017525855.1. The sequence continues at coordinate 123,707 of JAFXSE010000003.1, read as the reverse complement.
ATAAAAAGTCTTATACATTTATACCAAAAACAGATACATTTAATTATTTAGTTGGTGTTGATAGTAGAATAGATGTACATTCTGATATGGTTAGTGATGCCGATAAACAAAAAGTATATGATCTTGGAAAAGCTATTGTTAAAACAGAAGAAGAATTAAAAAATATTACGAAAGAAATATCTAATGTTGATAAAAATATTAAATTAGATAAAAATGCAAATGATACTATTGTAAATGCATATAAATCTCAAATTGATAAATTAGAAGCTAAACAAAATGAATTATTTTATCAATTAACAAATGAATCAGATATTAATGAACAAGAAATCATAGATCAAATTGATGCAAATAGTATCAAAATTTTAGAATTAAATAATGCTTGTTTAGATATGAATTCTTCAGTTGGTCTTGATGACAAGGCATTTCTTAAAAAATTAAGAGATATATCTAAAGAAATTACTGATGATTTATCTAACTTATATAATCAAGTTGATGAATTTAATAAAAAATATATACCTATATTTACAAAAAAAGAAGAAGCAGTTTATGTAAATCAAGGTGTTAATACTTTAGATAATGAAGAAAAATATGGAGATAATGTTTTCTTTGAAGATATAAATCAATCATTAAACGAAAAATTATTTGATTTATCAAATGATAAATTAAAATCTGATGTTAAAGAAGCTTTATTAAAGGTAGCTGAAACATTTAAACAGTACTTAGATTTACCGTTTGAACCAATAGATATTTACTTTACAGGAAGTAATGCTAATTATAATTATAATGATCAAAGTGATATTGATTTACATTTGGTTTTTGATTTTGAACAAACTGGTATGAATGCTGAAATGTTATCTAAATACTTAAAAGAGGCTAAAACAGTATTTAATAGTAAGTATGATATTAAAATAAAAGGTTTACCAGTTGAAGTTGGATGTGAAAATAAGGCTGAACCATTAGTTACTTCTGGTATTTATTCTGTAATAAATGATTATTGGGTAATTCAACCAACAAATACTTATTGTGATAAATCATTTGAGCAAGCTCAATATGATGAAATTACAAATGAAATTGAGGACGCAATCGAAACTAAAGATTCTTCTACAATAGGTGCCTTATGGAAAATGTTAGGTAAATTACGTAAAGATAGTTTAGCTTCTGAGGGTGAATATGGAAGTGGTAATTTATTGTTTAAAAAGTTACGTAATATGGATTATTTAAAACGTCTTAAAGATGCTTATTATAATTCTGCAAGTAGAGAATTATCATTAGAAGCTTGGGATAATGATTTAAATGATACCGATATTAGTGATGAAAAAAAATCATCTGAAGGATATATGAGTGAAATGCCAAAGACAAAACAACCAAAATTGAGAGATATCTATAATAAAGCATTAAAACAGTTATCTGAAGAAAAAGCTAATAAAGAAGATAAAGAAAAAATCAAAGATCTTAAAAGAGAAAGATCAAATGCTTCAGAAAAAAGAAATAGTTTTAATAGAAAAGCAATAGACAAAGCAGCTGAAAATAGATGGAATAGTTACTCAATGAGACAAAGTGAACAAGATGAGCATGCTGCTTTAACAAATGCTTATTTAGGTTTTCCACCAGCTTTGAGAGATCCGAGACAAAATTGTATATTATCATTTAAAACAGAAAATGGTAATATAGATAGATATAAAGTTATATATTTAGCTGATGGTTTAGTTCCAGTTGAAAATAATCAAAATGAAGATGGTTCATATAAATCTGATTATACAGATTACTTAAATTATTCTAACTTATCAAAAGATACTTTAAATCCAAATAGTGAGTTTGGATTAAAAACGTTACTTGGTGTTGAAAAGAAATATAATATGGATTTTGATGAATTTTTAAGAAATACCGAGAAAAAATATAATCTTAAAAATGAAAAAACTATAAAAATACCAGGTGAAAACAGATTATATACATGGAAAGATCCTGAAGATATAAAGATAGAATTAATTAAAGTTGATACTCGTGGTTTACCGTTAGAAAAAGATAAGTATTATTCAACTGATGGTAAAACTTTACAAAACTTAATCAAAGTAAATGGTACTGATTCTAATAATTTAAATCGTATTGTAATGGATCATATATCTAAATCTCATGGTTATAATACAGTAGATGATCAATTAATGACATTACAAAATCGTCAAGAAGAAATAGACAATTTTTATGATACAGCGACTGTTGAATATAACGGTAAAAATACGCATTTAAGTGATATTCTCGATAAGCGTGATGTTGTAAGTTTATGGAGAAAAACAAGAGGTGATTATGGTCTTACTCTTCAAAAAGAATTTGATCAGTTAATTGCTAAAAATAAAAAAGCATATCTTAAAACACCACAAGAAAAGAAAGAATTAAGTAGAAAAGTAATAGGTAAAGTTAAAGATAATATTGCTTATGATACAAACAATAAAGTTTTAGGTAAAATAAGTGGACATATTGTAAGAGATAATGATAATAAAATTATTGGTATGGTTAATCCAATAGATAATAAGATTTATTCTATTACAGCCACTATTAAACAAGAAAGTTTAAATGAAGATATTTATTCACCTATTACAAGAAAAAATAAAGAAGATACTATGAAAATTGAAAATCCAGATAGTATTCGACAAATTTTAACACATTATGCTAAACAATTAGGTTTTGATTTTACTCCATATATTGATAATATTTGGTTATATTACTATGGTGAAGATTACGTACCTGAAATGGTTACATTGGAAACAATTAATGTTGATCCGGAAACAAAGTATCCATACTTTTTTAATTTAAAATCAACTGAAATTGAAAAAGATCCAGGTAATAGTAGAAGTAAAACAAGACATGTAAAAGTAGTTACTCCTGATGAATTCAAAGGAATAGTTACACATGATATTAACAAACCTGCATTAGAAGCAAATTATTTATATAGGAAAGCTGGTTCTGATCAAAAAGAAAGAGAAAAATTAAATAATATTATAAATTCTGATAATACTGACCCTTATACATTTTTAATTAAACAAATTTATAATGTACAAGGTAATAATTTATCAGCAGGTATTGGTGGATTTAATACTAATAGTTTAATTGGCGGTCATAGAGGTGATTTTGAAAAACAACGCTATGTATTAACCACTAAAGATGTTATAATGGTATTAAATTGGGTTCAACGAAATATCGATGAGTATGAAGATTATAAAAGTTTTACGTTAGCTAAAATATATTTAAATGATATAAAAAGTGGTAAAGGAACTACGAGTGAAGCCAGCAATACAATTCGTAAAGCAATGAATGCTGCTTCTCCAATGATGTCTGGCAAATTAGATACTGTAACTAAAAAATCTAAATTTAAATATACAAAAGGTCAACCATACACCTTCTCATTACCTACAGAATATGGTAGACATAAACGTATTGGTCACGGTCAACCTACAGAGCGTATAATGTACAAGACTTTTGGAAAATAAAATGATGCACTTTAGAAATTTAGTTGAAAATATTTTAAATACTCATCTTGAAGAAGGTGATAAAAAAGTATTTGATAAAAATTCAGGATATAATTCTAGTTATGATGAAGAATTTATTGAAGAAAAACTTAAAGAAAAATATCCTAACTTAATAATGTCATATACAGATGATCGTTTTATTAATCCAGAAACTAATAGACATTTTCAATTAGATTTTTATGATCCTGATTCTGATACTGGTTTTAATTATAATAAACATATTAAACATGGTAGAAGAAAATTTGATGAAAATGATCCAAATTGTATCAAGGATGTAAAATGGTTAGAATCTATAGCTAAACCAGATAGTTTTTATGAGAAAATTCTTCATACTTGGAGAGATTTAGATCCATTAAAGCGTTTGGTTGCAAAAGAAGCTGGATTAAATTATATAGAATGGTTTAATATGGATGAATTTTTAAAATGGTATGAAAATCCAAACTTAACTTATGAAGAGTATAAAACAGCTCCAGAATCTATGCAATATGATTCAGATGAATATTTTGTCCAAAAGGATCGAGGAAGAGATGTTTATGGAAATGATAGTCGTCCATATGCACCTTAAGAAATCTTTATGAAAATTCTTTAATTACAATGCTTTAGATCTATTTCTAAGGCATTTTTTATTACAAATGGAAAATTATAGTTTTACAACTAGTTCTATATACGGTATCAAATTTTTGAAAAAATAGTTTAATTATGCAAATTAAAAGAGGCGAATTAAATTAGGATTTAAAATATGATAAATAGAAAACTTTGGCTTTGTATTTATATTAGCTTAGCTTTTTTATGTTATATAAATACAGTAAAAGCTGAAACAAATTATGAAGCTTTACATCTTAATCATAATATTGTTGCAAAATATGAAAATGGTGGTTTAGGATATAAAGCGGTAGGTAAAGATAGTTATGGAGGTTATTCTTACGGTAAATGGCAAATTTCTACTAAAAGAAGTAAGAATGGATTATCTACCTTTGATTATTTTATTCAATATATTAAAAATAAGAATATTATAATTTACAATAAATTACAAGATGCCGGTGGATATGATGCTGCATTTTGTGGAAAATCTACATTTATAAATACTTGGAAGAAATTAGCTGATAATAAAGATTTTCAAATATTATATGATAATTTTATATTAGATACACATATTATTCCAGTATATAAACGTTTAGATGCAAATAATTATGGAAAATTAACATCATGGTGTTCAGAAGATAATATAATGCAAGCAGCATTAAATTCAACAATTGTACAGCATGGTCCAGGAGGGGCTTATAATATAATTAAAAATGTATTTTCAGAAAATACTATAGAAAATAAGAAAAATTTTTTAGATAGTTTATATAATTATCGTATAAAAAAATATTCTAAGTATAGAAGAAGATATGTTGCTGAATATAATGATTTGATAAAAAATTTAAAGGAAGAAAAACAAATCAAAATAACAAAAGAAATTTCTATTTTAGACAGATTACGTAATATTTTTTCATAATGTTGTAAACTTTCGCCTCTTTTGATAGAAATTTCATAAAATAAGGAAGGATTTATGGCTAGTCTAATATTTTATTATGGTGTTATGGGTTCTGGAAAAACTACAGAATTAATGAAAACATATGAAATATATAAACGCAAAGGACTAGATCCAGTAGTTATTAAGCCGAGTATAGATAATAGAGAAGGTACTTTTTTTGGATGGGGAATTACAACATCTAGACTTCTTAAATATAAATCTATACCGGCTTATTATTTTAAAAATTTAAAAGAAGAACTCAAAACTTTAGATTATAAAACTATATTAGTTGATGAAGCTCAATTTATGACTCGTGAAGACATTATTTATCTTTCGAAGTTAGTTGAACAAGAAAATATAAATGTGCTTGCATACGGTCTTAAAACGGATATTAATGGACATCTTTTTTCTGGTTCTGAGGCTTTATTGACTTTTGCTGATAAATTTCAAGAACTAGAAGCTCTTTGTGAAGAACCTGATTGTTATGAAAAAGCTATCTTACATAATAGGTATATAGATGGCAAATTAGATGTAAATAAAGAACAAATAGCTATAGAAAAAGGAAATATTACATATAAAGCTGTTTGTAGAAAGCATTGGTTAAAAGGAAAAGAAATATGAATTATGAAGAAAAACAACAAATACAATGGTGGTTAGATAGAGATCCTTTAAGTAATAATGAAAAAGAATTGCTTTTTCATACTAGACCAGAAACTATTGAAGAGGATCCGATTAAGTATAAACAGATTTTAGACAAATATTTTAATTTAATGCTAAATTGTAATATTTCATCTGATACGCATGAAATAAAATGTGATAAAAAAGCAACATTTTTTATAAATAAATTATTTAATAAATATGCAGATGATGATACGCTAATTATATGCTCGGAAGATGAACATACAAGTGTAAGAGATAATTTAAAAAATTGTAAAAATGTATTAACTTTAAATTATATAGATGATATATGTAATTTAAAAATAAGTAATGTAATTCAAAAAGCTAAATTATATAAAAAAGTTTTTGTTTATATGATAGGTACACATATTTCTACAGGTAGAATTGTTCCACAAACGTTTTTTATACGATTGAAAGAAGCTTTAATTAAAAATAATATACAACATATTATGGTTTTAGATGATGTTCATGGTATGTTTTTGGTTCCAAGAGATTATTCAATTTTTGATTATATAGTTTTTACTGCTCATGCACTAATTAAAGATTTTGATGAAGGTATGTTGGTTTGTAAAAAAGAAGATACTATTGAAGGAAATAAAGGATACAATTGGTTAGAAGAGTATTATAAAAGTTTACAAGTAATTTTGAAGCGACAAGAAAAACTAAGATTATTTAATACTATTATGACGGAATATTTTAGTAAATATTTAATATATGATAATTTTAAATTATATAATAATAGAGTTGCTTCCCATATTTTTTCTATTGCTATAAAAAATAAAAATTTTGATGAAGAATTATATAAAGTCTTAAAAAATGAATATTATATTAGACTTGAAGGCTATAATGATGAAAAAGCTCCATATACATTTATTAGATTTAGAGCTGCTCAATTTATTAAAGCACCCGAAAAGATGATTGAAGGAATTGAACTTCTAGAAAGTGTATTGTCTGCATTTGGATATAAATAAGTTCTACATAATATATTAAAAAATACAATTTCCCCTTTTATGATATAATATGTTAAGACAATTAAGTGAAATTAGAGGATTAAAGGATCCAATTAAACAGTCGCAAGTAGAATTTGTTATTTGTGATACTCCAGGTTTACTTTTAGCCAAATTAGAGCAACAAATATTAGGTAAAATTTCTGGAAATGAAGCTTGTGCTACAGCTAAAGAATTAAGATTACGTTGCACTTCATATTCTTATCCTGGAACAAAAGTAAATCAAGCAGAATTAATTTTAGGTGGACATAGAAAAAAATGGGGTACTATTCAGAATAAATCTGGTGTTTGGAAAGTAAGAGTTACTGAAGATTTTGAAGGTAGTGTATTAAATATTATACAAGCATGGTGTGATTTAATTCATGCTAATATTGCAGGTACTAGATTACCAAGTATTTTATATTCAACTATTGCATCTATTGAATTAGGTGGGCATGTTATAGATCCGCGTACTGGTAAAAAATTAGGTAGAAGAACTATTTGGTTAAAAAATGTATATCCAATAGGTTATCAAGTTGGTGAATTAGATCCAAGTAGTTCAAAAGCAATTGATGTTTCTATTGATTTTAATTATGATTTCTTTGCTGACAATTCATATTCTTTGATACCGACTGTAAATAATACTTTAACTAAAGCTGCAAATAGTGTTGGTAGTGTTATTGATAAAAGTTTAGATTGGGTACCAAATTTAAATAAGTTATAATGGAGAATTACTTTGGGTTTACGTTTTCAAAGTGCATTAACTGTAGATTGCTTACCAGATCCAGCTATTGATAATAGTTGGGAAGTAATTATGCCTAAATTGAATATTTATAACTATGCTTCTAATAATATAGATTCAAGTTTTCTTAGTAAATTTGCAACAGCTGCTGGTTTAGGATCATATCAACCAATTGTAGAAGGTATTAGTTTTGGTACATTAAAATTTAAAACAGATACAAGACGTATTCGTACAGGTTGGGTAAATTTACCTTCAGATATTGAAAATTTTGATGAAGTTAATATTACAATGTATGTTTCTGCAGGTATGTTAACTCAAGCATATTTAGCAGCATGGCGTGGTTTAGTATACAATAAAGATGGTGAATATTATAATTCTATGTGTAATTATAAAAAAAATATAGAAGTATATTTTTATGGGCCTGGAAATATTGGAACAGTATTACCAGCAGCAATGCATTTTACTATAGTTGGAGCATTTCCTACAGTACAAGATCAATATAAATTAGATTATAAAGACTCACCAAAAAGAATTACAATCAATCAAAGATTTAAGTGTGATAAAGTTGTTTATAATCAAATGAACGTTAATAGTTCTATTATATCAGAAACTGTAACTAATCCATATAGTCTTGTGGATAAAGCTATTACTGGTATTATGCAACAAGATTATTCAGTTACTAGTTATGATATTGAAAAAGTATATAAAAATCAATAAAGGAGAAATTTATGCCACAAGAATATTATGCGATCGATTTACCAGGAAAAATTCTTTATGATAAAGAATTTAGTATTAGTGTACGTCGAATCACACCTATTGAACAAAAGTTTATTTTAAGTTTATCTCAAAAAGAACAAAAAACAAATAGAGATTATATTAATTTTATTAAAAAGCTTATTTCAATAGATAATCCAGAAATGACATTTGAAGAATTATATTGGTTTGATATTCAATATATTCTTTATAAAATTAGATTTACAACATATGAAAAATATCCAATAAAACTTATTTTTAAGTGTAAAGGATATGATGAAATTGAACATAAACCATGTAATGAACGTATTGAAAAAGAATTGAATATTGGTGATATGATTATTAATACACCTGATGATTTACCAAATTTAACACGTAAAATTACATTAGATAATTTAGGTGAAGTAGATATACGTAATAAAATTATTAAAGATGATCTTGAAATTGATGATTTTATTAAAGCAAATAGATTAGATGGTAATGATACTATGACTAGATTACTTTTATTAGACTTGTGTTTAATTAAAGGTAATAAATCATTATTTGAAATGTATAAATTAGCTGAAGATGGCACTTTAACAGCATCAGATATTGTAGCAATTGAAAAATGGTTTACTGATAATATTTGGGGTGTTAGAGAAGAAATGACAGTTGTATGTCCAAAATGTGGAAAAGAGGAGGTTCGAGGATATTCATTATCTCTCGAAGATTTCTTTTCAGCAATATAGTCTAAATGATATTCTCGAAAGAGAATGGTGGATTATAAATAATTTAAAAATTGGATACAATGATCTTTGTAATATGCCATGGGAATATATTGAATGGTTTTATAATAGACATATTCAATATCTAGTAGATGAAGAAAAGAAACGTAATGAACAACAACAAAAGAATAGTTTTAGATAGATATGGCTAGCTCAACAAAGATAAGAATACCAAGAATTAATACAGTAAATGATAGTGGTAGAAGTAATAATGCACTAATGACTACTTCTACTACTACATCTATTGATAAAAATTTAAAAGAATTAATTAATATTACAAATACTATTAAAAACAATCAAATACAAGAAGCTAAAAATTCATCTTCTCAGCTAATTAAAATTGATAAAAATTTAGATAGAAATATTGCAGAGTTTAAAAAAGCTTATGGTAATTTTGTAACTACTACAGAACATAATTCAACTACAATTGAAACAGATTCTGATGATGGTACAAGTGCTAGAATATCTAGTCGAACAGAAACAAGATCTAAATCATATGGGGGCTCATCAAGAAGTCATAGTAACAATGTAAATGATGATAAATGGATGCCTTATGATGGTATAGCTAGTAGATCTAAAAGAGCTATGGATAAAGCAGCTAGTGGATTTTTACCAGCTACTGCAGTTTCTGTAGCTACGGGTGGTGCAATTAATCCAGTAATGTTACAAGCTTTATGGGGTCCATTAAAAGAAATTGTTGGTTTAGCTAAAGATGTAGCACTTTTACCTTTTAAAGCAATTGGTGGAATTTATAACACAGGTAAAAATATTGGTCATGGTATAGGAAAATTGTTTGGAGGCTTTGGTGGTGGAGGCGATGATTCTGGATATGGATTACAAGGAGAAACTAAAGCTACAGCCAATGCTAAAAATGATAAATTATATAAAAAATTAGATACAATAATAGATTTAATTGGAAAATCTAATAAAGTAACTGTTGAAGAAGAAGGTAAGCCTGAATTTAGTTGGAAAGATGTTATAGCTAAAATTTTAATGACTGTTGGATTATTAAGTGCAGCAGCTTTAGCATTTTTACCAGAATTAAAAGAGAAAGCTACACAATGGATTTCTGACTTTTTAAGTGGAAAATTAGGAATTAGTGAAGGTAATGCTCAATTATTAGGAAAAGCAATAACTGATGCTATTCCTGGTATGGTTGTCGGTTACATGGTTGGTGGTTTACCTGGAGCACTACTTGGAGGTACTGCTGTTGCCATTTATAAAAATTGGGATGTATTAAAACAAAAATGGGATGAAATGATGGGCAATGATGGCCCAGATAAACCAGAAGGTATAAACATTAGTTTAGAGCAATTTACTGGATTAGCTATTGGTGGTGGATTAGGTTTAAAAATAGGTGGTATCAGAGGTGCTTTGCTAGGTGGAGCAGTTGGATATATAGCAGGTACTATTGTAAAATTTAAAAATAAATTAGAAAAAGAAGCTGGTAGTGATAAAGAGGTTACTTGGGCAGATGCAGCTGTAGAAGCTTTTAATAGTGCTACGATGACAGAAAAAGTAGTATTAGCTGCAACAATGGGCTTTAGTGTCGGTGGTGTTAAAGGAGCTTTAATAGGGGCAGGCGTTGTTTTTGGTATAGAAGGGATAAAGTTATTAAAACAACGTTGGGATGCTTTACATGATGAAGAAGGTAATTTAGATCTTAGTAAACTAACAGCAATTGAAGTTGGAGCATTAACTGCAGCAACAGCAATTCCAGCTGCAATACTTGGTTTTAAGTATGGTGGCGTTAAGGGAGCTTTAATAGGAGTTGGGGTAGTTACTGTTGCTGGTTTAGCTGTAGATATGGCTACTAAGTTTAAAAAATTAATAAATGGTCAATTAGATGATGAAGATAGAAGTGCATTAACTAAAGAAATTATGTTAAGTACTACGATTACCGGTGCTTGTATAGGTTTAAAAGCTGGAGGTTTTCAAGGAGCCTTAATTGGTGCATTAATTGGAGCTACAGTTGGAGCAGGGGTATCTTTAGTATTAAATTGGGATAAAGTACAATCTGCATTTAATACTTTTACAGATACAATAGGTAGAGCATTTGGTGGATTAAAAATGGCATATGATCGTGGTGGTCTATCTGGTGTTATGTCATATATATTTTCAGATGCGGATACAGAATATAGAGAGTTAGCAGATAAAGAACAAAGTGAAATTAAAAAATATTTAGAAGAAGATTTAGCTTTTGATATGGGTTCTTCTGGTGATGCATATATTGATGGATTTGGATTGGTACATTATGATGCAGAAACTGGTCAAATAACAAATATTGATGATAGAGGTTATAGTCAAGAAAGAATTAATCAGTTATGGCAAGCTCAAAAAACTAGAAAAGCAAATGCTGGTCATAATATTTTAGATGCTAAGGCTGTAGAGAGAATAGAAGGTAAATTCGTTACAGATAAAGATAAAATTGCAGAATTAGAAGCTAAAGGTGGTAATAAAGTTACTGATGAACATTGGTTTTGGTCTAATGATCATTATGCAAAGATAAAAGGTAACTGGATTGAATTAGATAAATATGCTCAAGCAGCTTTAACAGATAAAGATGCTATGGAACGTATGAAAAATATGGTGCATGGTATTTTAGCATACCAAAAAAATCACCCAGGAGCTAAGTTAGATGCTAAGAATCAATCTTTTACATTAAATGGTCATACGTTTAATGCTCAAGAAATGAAAGATTTGGTATATTTATATGAATATGCAAGTTTAGAAAAATCAAAAGGTAATATACAAATAGGTGCTCCAGATGTAAATCAAGAAAATGAAAAGGGAGAAGAGAAAAAAGAAGATGAGAAGGGTACAGCGGCTAAAGATACAACACAAGATGCTGTATTAGCTGCCGCTACACAAGATATTGATTTAGAAAAAGTAAATGAAGCAGTTGAAGTTAAAAATGAAGAAATGTCTTTAGATAATTCATTAAATAGAGAACAAAGAGAAATTAAAAAAGCAAATCTTGAAAAAAGTACAGAAGTTTATGATGCCTTATTAGAATTACTTGGTGATATTAACTTTAAACAATATTTTGAAGAAAATTTAAAACTTAATCGTGAAAGAAATGAATTAATTAAAGAACAAGAGCCTTCGACAAATGTAATATCCGTTAATGGGTCAAATAAACATAAAAATATTAATACACAACGAGGTTTAGTAAAATAGGATAAAAGAATATGGGATGCTGCGGTAAACAATCTGTTTGTTCACTTTCTTCAGAAGGATGTTACGGTGGAGGAGTATATACTGGAGATACTCTTAATTATGCAAGTGTAGCCAATACTTCGCATCATAAATCATTTGACTTATCTGATGTTGCTATTAATGGTGCAGGAAAAGATGGAAATTTCAGACAATTTCATCAAACACGAATTTTTGTAAATAAATTTAGTGGAATGTTAAATCATGGAGAAGAACAAGGTGACGGTACATATTTAATAACAGCAAACTTACCGGATCAAGTACAATATGGTATAGGCAGTCAATGGGAAGCTCCTTTAAGTGGATTTGGTTCACCAGGTATCTGGAATGCTATTTTACAAATGGCAAGTGGAAGTGGACTTTTAGGTAAATATTCACAAGATTTATCATCTGGTATTAATAGACTTACATCAGTTAAAGTGTGGAGTGGTACAAATCCATTTAAGCTTACTATAACTATTCCAGTATTAGATGACAGTTATTATTGTGGATGTACAGATAGATATAAAACAACTAATTTAACAGAATGCTTAGAATTTTTAGGCTCTTTATGTTTACCAAAAACATCTGGAAAATACGGTTTTTATGTACCTCCTCCATCTCCACTACAATATACCTTTACATGGGGTGAAGGCAAAAGTGTTAATTTTAATCCAACACAAGGATATATTACTTTACAACTTGGTGGTATGTTTATGTTAGATAATTGTATATTAGAGCAAGTAAACGTAACTTATCCAAATACAAAAGCTTTAATTAGAAAGTATGCTAATTCTGGAAGTTCTAGACTAGTTCCATTATTAGCAAATGTAACACTTACATTTAGTACTATAGAAGCTTTAACATCAAAAACATATAGTAAAATGTTATGGTTATTAAACCAAAAGAATATGGGAAATTTTAGTACTGATGCAAGCGGCATTTTTGAATGGGCAAAAGATACTTTTAATACATTTATCGGTAAATCAGATGGAAATGTAGCAGAATCTGTTGGTCAAGATACAACAACATCTGCAGCGGGTGATCTTACTAGAACATTAAGTAGTGTGGGACAGTAAAATGAGTGAATATACATTTAGTTCATTTTTTAAGGAAAGAGTAGTTGATCAAAATAATGTTTCAGTAACAGATATAAATACTGGATTAAATAATTTATTTACAAAATTTGTAGCCAATGAAACCAATTTAGAAGATGATCAATTATATTTAGTATCAGAAAATGAAGAAAATTATCCTGATTTAGTAACAATGCATACTTTAATAGCAGATCCAACTTTATGGTGGTGGTTTATGATGATTAATAGATTAGATAATCCATTAAAAGATATTGAAGCTAATTATTCATATTCCGTTGCTGGTCAATCACAAATGCGAAATACTATCAATGATGCATGGGCAAATACTATTGAAACATCAAATGGCTTATCTAACAGTACAAATAGAATAGTAGAGTTAAATTAATATGACTGATGAAGTTTTAAGTAATTTAATAGCAGATATTTATCAGGTTAGTATAACTTTAGGTTCATCTGAGTTAACTAAATATATTAATATACGAACTTGTAGTATTTATGAAAGTATTGAAGATATTATACCCACTTGTGCATTAGATGTAACTATTCCAGTAGATTATGTAAATAAAAATGCTGAAATATTAAGTGATGGAACAAAAATTATAATTCAAATAAATACAGTACCTGATTTTAATTTATTTGAATTAAATGAAACTTATACATTTAGATTATCTGGTGTAGAAGAAATTGAAACACAAGGTCCTTTTATACATTGTATAATTTATGGTATTTTTGATTGTTATAAATTATTTGAAGATGGTAATCAATATAATGCTAAAGCAAATACTAGTGAAATAGTATGTAAAATAGCTGGAGCTTGTGGATTAGAATGTGATAAGGATGGAACATCAGATAATCAGTTGTGGATTGCTGGCGAAAAAAATGCTAGAGATTTTATAAAATATATGGCTAAATATGGTTATATTGATGGTACTTCTGGTATTTTTTGGTGTGTAACACGAAATAAAAAATTAATTTATAAAAATATAATTACAGCATTTAATGGAAGTTGTAGTTCTGGCAATTGTAATAAATTATTTATACCATCTCCTGGGCCAGGTGGTACTCGAAAAGGTACAGAAGATACAAATTCAGTAAGTGCTTTTACATATACAACTATTTCTACAGATATTAAAAATGGATTAAATAACTTAAAATATAATGGATATGGTGGAAAAGATGTATATTTTGAGTTAAAAGAATATAAAAATAAAAATGCAGAGTGTTGTAAAACAACATGTTGTAATGGTGGTGGATGTTGTAATATCAATAAAGAATTATCACAAGGCTTAGCTACAATTTGGCCAGGATTTAATTTTGGTAATACTTATAAACAATACTATCAAGCGCCTAGACAAAATACTAGAGTATTAGCGGGATTTGCAACACAGCTAGAAGCTTATTGTCAATTTATGCAACCTATTAATATAGCTGATGTTTTAAATGTTCAATATATTTATACATATAATGAAAAAAATGAAGGTGATATTACATTTAAACTATTAACAGGAAAAGCTATGGTTAATTCACATGTGATTGAAATTAGTCCAGGTTATGTAAGCTCATATGTAGGATTAGTTATGCAAGGTTTAAACGCTGATGCTAAAAAAAGTGGGAGTTACTAATGTTTGTTGAAAATCCAGCAGATAACTATTTTACAAATCCATTCTTTATTGCTACTGTGAAAGATAATAAAGATCCAGATTATAATTATCGAGTAAAAGTAAAAATAGAAGGATTACATGATAATATTGCGGATGGAGATTTACCATGGGCAGCAAGATTAGATTCTACATTTCTTGGAATTAAAGATGATACATCTATAAGTCATTGTTTACCAGAAAAAGATTCGAAAGTATTAGTGTTATGTATTGCAAATGATCCTAATTCATTAGTATACTTAGGTAGTTTATATAAAAAAGTAGATAACATATCCCCAAAAGAAGATGATCCATATTTAAAAACTTGGGGTATTTATGGTAAAGATAAACAATTTATTGGATTAGATAAAGTACAAAAAGCCTTCGAATTACTTATGAATGGGGATTTAGATTTAGTTGTAGATAGAGCAAATCATATAATTATTCATGTAAAAGAAGATGTTAAAATTGAATGTAAAAAAGCAGAAGTAAAAGTAACAGAATCAGCTAAAATTACAACAGGAAAAGTTGCAGAAAATAGAATATATGAAGAAACAACTAAAAAACCAAATGAAAATAATGATGATAGTAAAGACAATACAAGTGTAGAAATTACTAAAGAAAAAGCTATTGTTAAATGTGGTGATAATTCTACAATTACTCTTGAAAAAAAGAAAGCTACTATAGATACAAAAGATACTACAATTACAGGAAATCTTGAAATTAAGGGTAAAACAAAATGCAAAGCTGGATTGACGGCAGATGGTAATGTTTCATTTACTAACTATGGTACTGGTGCATTAGCTGATACTGGTAAGAGTGCAAAAGGTGGACGTGTTGTTGCTGTTAAAGGTGTAGTTAAAAGTATTGGATAGTTGTTTTGTTTTATATTATATACACATAAATAAGTTCTATTAAACATTAAGATAAAACTAAGTTTATAAAGATTACCTATGCCAAAATATATTGATATAAATTCATCATATAGATTAAGTAATGCTGAATCAAGTGCAATAGTTACTGATATAAAATCTATATGTAAAGATTTAGAAAGATTATTTAATACTCCAAAAGGAAGTGTTCCATTTAATAGGGCATATGGTACATCATTACGTAATTTATTGTTTGAAAATAATTTAAATCCTGCTGATGTTGTTATATTTTTGTATCAGGATATTACAATGTTTGAGCCTAGGGTTGAGTTAAATCCTTCAGACATAGAAATTATTCAAACCGATAAAAATACATATACTGTCACTTGTAAATTTACAGTCCCATCATTAAATTTTAAACCTGGTATGGCAAGTGTAATTTTACGTGATATTCCTCAATCTAGTAAAGAAGAAGCTTTTCTTAATGATCCTAGTGCGACAAGAGATAATATTTATAGTAAAGATAAAGTTTATAATTCTTTAGATTATAAAAATACATATGGAAAATAAAGATGGAATTAGATAGAATAATTTATGATAAAGATACCTTAGCTGCAGCTTTAATCGAACAGTGGAATTCTGAAAGCGAAACATTTAAAGCTATGTATCCAAGTGATACTGCTGTAAGTTTAGCTAATATTATGGCTGGTTATGGAGCTATGCTGCAGTATATTTTAGTTTCTGCCATGGCTAATTGCTATACAGATACAGCTTATACTGAAATGGGTGTTTATCAATTAGCACAAACTTTAGGTAATTCTTTACATGGTAATAATTCTGCACAAGTAAGAGTTAATATAACTAAAAAGAACTTTATTGGTATAAAAACAGATATTCCAGCTTTTACACAGTTTACAATTGATGGTAAAAAATTTTTTAATCCATATGATATTATTTTTCCAGCTACTGTAGATAAAGTAACAGATATCGTATTATTACAAGGTGAAAGAATAACCGTTACAAAAACTAGCAATGGCATTAAAAATGAAAGATTTTATTTTTCAAATAATTTTAAGGCTAGTAGTGAATATATTACAGTTAAAGTAAATGATGAAGAATGGGATGTTAAAGATAGTTTATTAGAATTTGATCAAAATTATGTATTAAATCTTGAATCTTTAAAAACAGTTGTATTAAAAACTGATCCTGATGGAAGAAGTTATATTAGATTTGGTGATGGTCAATTTGGTAGTTTACCTCCTGCTGATAGTATAGTTGAAATTATATATGTATCTAACGAAGGTTCTTTAGGTAATATTGCAGAAACTGATGTTCAAGGTCAGTTAGATACAGAATTAGTATATTCTGATAATTATGGTAAATATGCAACGTTAGATATAGAAATATTTACAACAACTACTGCCTATGGTGGTTTTGATAAGCAATCTTTAGAAACTTTAAGACAAACTTCTCCATGGGTATTTGCATCTGGTCATAGAGCAATTCGTAGAAAAGATTACGATGCTTTATTACAGAATAAATGTGGTTATTTAACATCTAAAACATGGGGTGAATATGAGCAATCTAATATTGTAGGTGCCTACGATTCACTTATGAATGATATGGTTTATTATACAGGTGTTAAATCATTCCAATATTATCCTACATTTTTGATCGATTATATTACTGAACCAGACATTTATTCTGGAAGTATTCATAGTACTAGAGGTTTTTATGGATCATATAATTTAAGTATTACTAATAATGTACAACCTGAAAATACTTTTTCATTTACAGACAATAAAGGTAAGGGATTATTATTTATAAATAATAATCAACAGGATCCTCGAGATGATTTGCTTGCTGACTGGGTTAAATTAGATAATAAACATGCAGGTGATACAGTAAAAAGTGGCTATGAAATGAATATCGATTCATTAGGTAATTCTGGTCATAGTTATGAAGTAGGGGATAAACTTGTTTTAAGAAATACTAATAATGAATTGGCTGTTGAAGTTTTAGCTGTCACTCTTAATGGTGAAGTAACAGAAATATCTTGGGCTGAAACAGAAGAGCATGAAAAATTAAATATTGCATCACAAGACTGGACAGCTTCTGGAAATAGTTTTGAAACAACTTATATGTCTGGTACATCTGGTCTCGGTACAGGTTTGATTGTAAATATTAGTAATGCTGGTATTTATAAATCGGCTTTAATTTATACAAATGATGATAGAACAACAACTGAAGCAAAACCTGTACAATATCATCCTATTTCCCATGCTAGATCAGATGCTAGTAATGAACAATATTATCAAAGTTTATATTCTCCATCATTATTGAATCCTGTACAAATTATTGTTGATTATGGATTTGATGATTCAGAAGAATATATTGAAAAAACAAGTGAAGGAATCGCAGCTATTAAATTTAAAGCAGCCCCTAGTAATTTAGGTACATTTATTGGTACAGTTGCTGTATTTGGTACAGAAGATGCAGATCCTTCATTTGAAAATATCCGTAATAATGAAAATTGGACAAAATTATTAAATCGCACTACATTAAATAATCCATATAATAATAACAATGAAAATTGGACAGATTGGTTACCATTAAATACTGTAGAAGAAGAATATGAAGCTGATGGTAAACCTCATTTTAAAAAATATAGATATTATGTTATTGAATTTTATTCATGTGAAAACAATCCATTAATATCTAATCCTTTAATTACTTTTAGTAAAATGAAGTTTTTATACGGTGATAGTAGTTCGATTATTCATTATAATGATAATTTTAGTACAAATGGTAAAATATATTTAAGATTTCCTTATAATGATATTATAAATAGTCATGCTATTTCTAAATCAGGATCATTTCCTGCTGATTGGGGAAATTTAAATGAAATTAAAGAATCTATAGCATATAATGAAAAAATGACAGGTTTTGTTAGTGTATTATCTTATCATTTTGATAATGGTGTTTTACCTGTAATTGTACGTCCAGATAGTGATATTTTAGAATATGATCTTGATTTGTTTGAATACAAAACAAGTAGTACTATACTATATGAAAAATATAATAGTGCATTCTTCGACCCAAGAACAAAAACTTGGGTAAATGCATGGGCAGAGGATGCAAGAGAATGGATGCAATGGAGTACTGCTGAACCAGGATCAAGCAGAAGAGCATATGGTACTTTAACATATGAAAGTGCTATGATTTCAAAGTATCATTATCCATTAGAGTATGCCACAATAAATAATAGGCCAACCGTTTACTCTACACGATTTAATAAAGTAAAAAAACCAAATAATATTTATGAAATTACAGATACAGTATTTAATACTACACATACTATAGATGGAATTGGAGAAGTAATAGAAATAAAGAATACATATTATTCATTATTAGGTACAGAAAACTATCCATTTTATAATTATACACCTACTGTAAAAAATATTACTCGTGATAATGGATATAGAAATGGTAATATTTTATCGTATGTATATAAAAATGAAGTAGGTGATATTTTACCATTTTATGTTACAGTAAATGATATTGATAATGGTATGTTTACATATACATTAAAGAATAGTTCAATTTTAGCCGATAATATTAAATTAGATTCTGCAAGTGAATTATCACTAGATGATACTTTAGTTTATGGTATAACAAATTCGGAAATAATTGAACCAGGTACTGGCTATAGTGTTGGTGATGAATTTGCCTTAACAGGATATAATTATTCTATAACTACTAATTTAGATGGTACTGTATATGCAACAGATGATACTTCTCAAACAGTTATAGGTACTTTAGATCCATCAAGAAATGCTATTGTAAATAATGATGAAATAATTTCTCATGTAACAGGTACATTAGCAAATCAATGTCATTTAGAAAATAATATCGGATATAATACTGATGGTGATATAATTGGATGTCCGATATTTCTTATGGTAACAGATACTGGTGGTATAGAAGTACATGATTTGCATGATGATTTTTATGGTTGGTATAATTCAATAAACAATGGTATTTATGATACGCGTACAGCGGTTAGAAAAGAGTTAAGTATATTTGTCAGCGAAGTAGATGAAGATGGTAAAGTTTTAAGTTACCAATTATCTGATGATACTGGTGATGTAAATTTATTAGCAGAAAGTGAAATTTATATTACGCCTAATGATTTACCAGCTCCACAGAATCCATATTTTGCAAGTTCATACTGTTGTTTTAATTTTAGAGCAGAACAAGGTGGTACTGAACAAGAATATGAATATTATTTAAATGGTATTAAAGATCAAAACGTTATTGATAATATTAAATTCGTAGCTCATCGTGAATATAAAGTATTTACAAGACCTTATGATGAAAATGTTATTTTAACAAAAGTTACATGGGGTAATCAAATAGGTAATGTAATAGCTGAACCAAATAAATATTATATTATGTCTAGCTATTATGATAGTACATTTTTAGGATTAACAAATAAAACTACATATTATGCTACAAATTTAGATGAAACAGAGGTTATAGGATATGTAACTGATAGAGTATCTGGTACCGGCATACAATTAGGAAGTATAATGGGTGAATATGCTTTATATACTAATTTATATGCATATCAAGAAAGTACTGAACAGTATACAGATATTATTGGTAATACTTTAATAGGAAAAATTTTATCAACAAATGCTAGTGGTGCATTAGTAATATCATGGATAAATGATCAATTTGTAGGTAAACCTATTATAAATGGCTTATTCTCTACAAAAGCTTTAAAAGGTAATGGTTCTGGTTTAGTTTTAGATATACAATCAATATGTAAA
Source organism: Bacilli bacterium (assembly GCA_017525855.1). The sequence continues at coordinate 103,111 of JAFXSE010000003.1, read as the reverse complement.
TCGGGTGCAAACAATGTTCCAGGAAATGGTGCTACTATCAAAATTGAATCAAATAATAATTTAAGCTTTAGTGGTACATTTGTTGGTAATAGAATAGACACTAAAGATGTTAACTATTTAGATCAACCGATAATTAAAAGGTATAATCATTTTACCACATTTTTAGAATATGTGCAACCACAAATTGTTCCATTAGATATTACATTAACTGTATCATTAAATACTAATGCAAATTTAACAAGCTCTATGATTATTCAAAATATTCAAAACAATGTTAGAAATTTATTCAATATTGTGCCAGAATATATAGGAAAAGGTGTTAAAATTTCAGATATTTATACAGCAGTTATGAATGTTCCAAATGTTAATTGGTGTAAAGTAAACTATCCTAATGGTAATATTGATATTTTAGAATATGAAATGTTAGTATGTGTAAATATTAAAATTATAGAAAGTGATTAAAAATGAGTGAAGTAAATCCAATAAATAAAATTTATGTTAAAAGCTCTATTAACATTAATCGTGTTGATATGACAACACTATTATTTATTGATAATTTAGCAGTATCTAAAACAAGATATTCGTTATTAAATAAATATATAAATGTATTGGAATCTTCTTCAGAAAGTTTATCACTTTATCATAATGTAAATTCATGTGATTATTATGAATATCAATTAAATTTACAACAAAATAATATCACCGTTAGTGGTTTTGATCGTTTTGGACATAAATTACAAGACTTAGATAAAAAAAATGTTATAGTATTTGTTAATGGTTATAAATTATTAAATAATGAATTTCAAATAGCTAGTAAAAACAGTATTATAATTTTTCCTAAATTTGTATCAGAAAGAATTTCTACAGTTATAATCTATGCTTCAGAAAAATTAAGTTATTGTGGAAGAGTTTTTGACGAAAGTAGCTGGGATCCAGAAACTTGTGAATTTATCTTAGAAGATTATACAGAAACTAGATATATATTTTTTAAAAATGGTGAACAAGTAAATTATGATAATATTACAAAATTAAAAAAATATGTTAAATTAGATTTCTTATTTGAAAAAACTGATATTATTGAATATTATGAATTACCTAATGATACATCGGTTTGTATGTTTACTGGTATGCCAGGTTATTTATCTTATGGGCCAATTGATAAACATAGAAAAGAAGTACCAATTTTATATGATGCAATAGTATTATTTGAAACTCCAGCTAGATTAATTATAGATGATGTAAGAGAAGGATTTTTTCTTAAAGAAGAAGATGGTACTGGTTCATTAATGTTTATAAATAATGATTTTGATTCTCGTGAAATAAAAGCCATTATTTTAACAGAATTTTCAAAAACTTTTTATAAATATGATGAATATTTTATTCAAGTACCTGAAACAACATCAATTCTAAAGTATGCTTCGGAATTTGATTTAAATGGTAAATTGTTCCCAGAATTATTAGGAATTTTTCAAAGAGTATTACTTGATGAAACATATGACAGTTTACAACGCTTAAAAAATATTCGTAATATTAATAAAGTTGATACGCAGCATTTATCTGCTTTAATTAACTTTTTAGGCTTAAATATAAAGATAAATAATATTACATCTGAACAAAAAAGAAGATTACTAGATGAATTAAATCATTTTTATGATATTGTAGGTACAGAAGCTTCATATAATTTTTATAACTTTTTAACTGAAGGGTCAAGTCTTGTTAAACTTGAACAGTTATTTACACCTATTAAAGATAATAATGATAAAGCAAATCCTTTAAAACGTTATGTAGATTTTAGAAGACCTGTTGATTTTGAAGAAGATTATAGCTATCATAAAGAATATAAAATTCCAACTACAGATTATGGTTCAGTAGAAGAAATTGCTTCAGATACTGATATTTTAACAAATATGCCTAGAAACAGAGGTACTTTAGAGAATCCAAATGTTTTGATTTCTGATAATGTAGATTGGTATGGATATACTCCAGAAGGTATAAGAGAAGTATATGTAACAGATAATGAAGGTAATACAAATATAAATTACTTATATACAGATCCTAATAATTATACTACTTTGCCTTTACCAGGTCCAAATAAAGCAGTTATTGATTATGGTTGGATTACAGATGAAGCTACTGATTTTATTGATTATGGATCTGTAGAAGATAAAATTAAAGGTGAATGGATAGAGTGGTATGAATGGAATAGAAATCCTTTGTGGTATCCAACAAATCACGTTACAGCTTCTATTACTATTCCAATAGATGTAGATTATGGTGATTTTATAAAACAATTTATGAATATTTTTTATAAAATAGCTTCTACTGTTGTATATTTACATAATGTTATTCAAGTATTTAGTTTTGGACCTACAAATAGTTTAAAAAATGAAGCCAATAGTAAAATAAGTTTAATGACTAGTCCTCTTTATAATCAACAAGAATATACTTTTATGAGTGATCCATTACGTCAACCAGATAAGCATTGGCAAACAAAAGTAGATCCAAGTTGGACAGTAACACCATGGGTAGATACTATTTATGATCCAGTTAATAGGAAATGGTTAGATGCTACATATCCTCCGATTACTACTACTGATGCAAATGTATTAAGAAGTAAACTTAATTTATTCAAAAATAATAAAGCATTACAGGTTAAAGTAACTGGAATATTTAATACAGGTGAAATAGATACAGCAGAAATAATTAATTATTTTGGTATAGTTGATTTAACAGATACTGATAAAATTTCTATCATAAATATTGATTCCGAAGGTAATGAGAATAGAGCTATTTTTGAATTTAGATGTACAAAAGTTGTAACTGGAACTGGTACAGCTCCTAGCATTTATAAATATGAAATATTAAGTGTGTTGAATCGAGGTAATAAATTTATTGTGGATGAAAGATATACAGCTTCAGCTTGTAAACAAGAATTTAAATTACATAATAGTTTTGATAGATGTGGAGAAGTTGTTTTCCATGATGTAGATTACGTAATTTTTGGTTATACTCATATACCTGGTCATGGACATCACTTAGATACTTTTACTAGAATTGTAAATAGTAAAAATCCAAATTATAATATTGCAGTCGGTCATTACACATCTGATTATGCAAAAATACCATATTCTAGTCAACGTATAGGAAGTTATAACTCTGAAATGGATTATGATCCAAATGCTTTAGTACAATGGTGTAGACATAATCAAGGCTATGATGAAGGATCTCCAAAATTTTATACAACTGAAAATGTTATTATAAATGTTGATAATTTTAAAAATGAATTATATAGAGATGCATTTGACGATATAATAATATTTGATTTATATTGTGCTTTTTTAGGTAATGTAAATGGTGTTACTTCTCCAAATGATGTTACAATTACAATACGCGGCTATAAAGGTGGTAACATTGTAAAATATTTATATGGTGAACATCAACATCATACAGATAATTATCCAAAATATGATCCATACCAATTCCACAATGTTGATGATGAAGGCAATGATAGAGATACAAAATATTATCAAGAATTACCTCTTGAAAATATTTATATTTCTGGTACAATTAATCAAACAATCAGTTATACAGCTATACCAGAAAATATATCTGGTACAGTAAGTCAAAGATTACGTAAAGTAGCTAGAATTAAATATCAGCAATCTAATAAAAAAATTACTTTTGAAATTATACCAAATCAAGGTAGTTAGTTTTTTGATATTTTTACTAGTTTTTCACAGTTCAATATACATAAGTAGTATATTAAGTTTATAAACAATAATCCTATTAAAAATAAGGTTAAATATATGTTAGTTGAAAAAGAACAGTTATCTGCATCACCATATTATGTACCTGATGATTTATTTTTTGCAAGAAGATATGGTGCAGGCGATCCAATAAGTCGAGATCAATTTTTTATAAGTAATCCTTCTAGATTAGTAGAAAGTACATATTGTGCTATTGGTAATGATGTAGATGGATGGGAGCTTGAACAATTTAATGGTAATAACTGGAATACTGTTTTACCAGATAGTAATTATTCTTTAGTTATTACAAATGAAGGCTTAAATGCATTAACATATGTTTTACAAGGTGGATATCAATTATATTTTAGTGGTATTAAAATAATTGATAATGTAATTATAAATCCAAGTAAGCCAATTATAAATTGGACAGATAATGATTTTATATCTTCTGGTAATGTTGTATTTACTATCGGTACTAAAAATTCAAAACATAGCTCAAGTGATTTAAATAACATTTTAAAATGGCGTTATAATACAGCTACAGGCAGTTTACAATATACCTTTGATTTAGCTAATATCGGTGTTGGTGCTAAAGATGATAATGGTAATACTGAATGGTTAATTGGTGCTATTGCTTTATATGTTAAAAAAGGTAATAAATATGTAAACATTGGCAATAGTAGTGAAGATGAAGATATTTTATTTGGTGTAGCTAGCTTGCCATCGGCAGTTAAAAAATATGCTGATGATTTAGATATGGTTGGTAATACATTACGTTTTCACTTTAATACTGTTTTAAATAATTTAGGATATGTTGCTAATTTAAGTATTCAAAATGAAAATGAGCAAAGTATTCCAGAAGTACCAAATGAAACATTATTACAATTTAGATATAGTCCGGTTCAACAACCACATAATTGTTATTTAGTTGACAATTTATATGGATCAGGTGTTCCAGCTATTGCAGTTCCAAGAACTACTACTACTGAAAATTTAATGACTCCTGATTGGGTATATTTTCAACCAAGTAATAATATATTAACTTTACCTACAGAAGGTGATTATTTTGCTTCTGACGTAAAAGATTATATGTTTGTATATTATTGCAATGAAGATGGTAAATATCATAGAGCACAAGGTGAACCAGAAACAGTTGCATCAAAAGAAGCAGATTCTAGTTCAAAAGGTTACGATATTGATGGTTATGATCCTACAGATCCTTCACAAGAACCACCGATACTTACAAAAAATACTAAAATGCCAATAGGTTTACGTGTAGGTAATAGTATTGTTTATGCTGGTACAATAGCAAATAATCAAGAAAATGCAATTTATACATATACTTTAACTAGAGCAGCTGCTGGTAAAAATTATAGAATTGGTGATGAATTATTTTTACCAGTTACTGATAGTTTAATTTTTAAAATTATTGTTACTTATACAAATAGTGATGGTGCAATTTCTAGCTTTAAATTAGTTGGTCCTGAAAGTGGTGCTATTTCTTTACCAAGTAATCCATGTATAGTTAAAGCAATTTATGATAGTCGCTCAAATTTAAAATATGGTGAAGGGGCAAGATTTAGTATTAAGCAAGAAAAAAGACCACAATACATTTGGCCTATGGATAGTACTTGGCTTAATCAACCAGTATATTGTGGATATGGAGATAATGCAGGTAAACCAACATTAGAAAGAACGGATAGCTTTATTGGTTGGTGTACAGGAACTAATTCAATTCAATTGGCTTTGGATTTAAGAAATGAAGCTAGTGATGAAATATATGGTACAACAAGGTATGCTACAGATTGTGAAGTTCGTGACTCTTATAAATACATTCAAGCTGCACATCAAACAAGTTTAACTCCTTGGACTGCATATAATAACTATTTACAAATAACAAAACCTGAATTAGATAGTCAACCTGGTAAAATTTTAACTAATCCTATTGAAGTTAAAACATTCACTCACTTTAATGAAGTATTAATTGGTAAAGGTGTTCCTGGTTTTGATTTAAAGACTAAAGATAGTGGTGGATATGATACTAACCCATATATTGTTGATGATATTTCATTTTATGGCGTAGCTTATCGTGCATGGTATAAAGATATTGCTGAGTATTATAAATCAGATGAATATTATCCAGCTGGTACATTAATTACATTTGGCAAAGGAATTAATGAAATTTCTATAGCTGATTATGAATGTAATGGTATTATTTCTAGTAAACCTGGTTATCAATTAGGTGAAAAACGTAGTGAATTAGATTTACCAGTTGCTTTAGTTGGAAGAGTACCTGTTATGTTTGATGGTAACTGTTTTCCACATTTTGGTGATAAGATTTATCTATCAAAAGTTAAAAAAGGATGTGCCTCTACAGTTGAAAATGGTAAATGCTTAGGTAAAGTAATTGACAAGAGTATTGGTACTAAAAATTTAATTGAATGTGTTGTAAGAATTGATTTTTAAGGAATGAATAATGACTAGTTATGTAAATACTACTGCGGTATCTATTCGTAAAGGAAGTACAGATGCAAATAATGGATTTACTGGAGTTTTAGGAGAAGTAACTGCAGATTTAGGTATGCCAGATGAGCAAGGTCGTGTTTATGGAACAGACTTACATACTACTTTGCGTTTACATAATGGTATAGATGCCGGTGGTATTCGTATGGCTAGAGCTGATACACGAAACCTTACAACAGAAGTATTAGCTGAAAATAGAGAAACATTTGGCGATAAAAATCTTGCTTATGCAACTTTATCTAATTTAGAAGAATTAGATTCTAATACACAAGCAGGTACGATAAATAATATTGTTGATATATTTATGAATTATGGCTTAGCTAATAAAGATTGTCGTAATATTAATACTTCAGATTTAGCTACAACAGGCCATGGACATACTGGTGAAAATCTTGCATACGCTAATATGTCAAATGTTAATACTGTTAATTTAGCCTCATCTACTGGACATGGTGGTAAAAATTTAGCTTATGCCGATACAAGTAATATTAATACAGCAAGTTTAGTAAGTACAAGTATTCATACTGGTGATAATGTTACAGGTAAACCTTTAGCTTATGCAGATGCTAGTAACATTAACACTGATAATTTAACTATCGATCGTGGATCTACATATGGTAGTCCTCTGTTAAAAACTGATTTAAGTAATGCTGCAGAAGGTGCTTTTGATAATTTATTTGATGATGTATATAAAGTTGAAAGTACTATAAATAAAGATGACGTAATTCCAGATCTTCCGATTAGTGGACATTATCCTGAAACAGCTGCTATTAAAGACTATGTAGACAATAAAATTTCTGGATCTAACTATTTGTATAGAGATTTAACAAATGCAACCAGCTGGGATGTTTTATATAACAATAATCAAAATAGTATTTATACATATAATGCTACTATTATTGATAGTGATGCACACATTACACTTCCGGCTTTGTTTCCAACAAGTATAGTTTTACCTGAGGATTCAATTAATTTAACAGTTATAGTAACTTCATTTAATGGAAATAATACTGGAGTAATCGGAACAGCTAAATTTGCATATCCTTTTGGATCCACAGATTTACATGGTGTAACAAGTATTGAAATAAAACCAGATGAAGAAAGTCAATATACCGCTGTACTTGGATTGACTTGTACAAAAGTATTAGAAGAAACACCTGATAATCCAGCTATATATTATTATACTATATCTAATATTATAGATGGAGGTCATGATTTTATATTAGATACTGAATATGAAGTAAGATATATTGAGCCTACAACTTTTAGTAGATATATTACTCCAGCTATATATATTCAAGGATTACAAGTTGATGAAGATGGAGCTATTGTATCTATTCAAGTAAACCCAAGTACAGGTTCTTCAGAAGTAACTAGTCAACAATTAACTTTAAGTGACTTAAATGGAAAAATGTTACAAGTTAATTTAGATGTTGATAAACCATATGCAAATGGTGCAGGTTTAGTTAAACTTGATTTAACTAATTTATTAGGTATGAATAACGAAGATAGAGAAGCTGAAGAAAATAGTGAATGGTGGATTAGACATGATAAAAATATTCCATTGTTAGATAAGAATAGATATGAAAGCTATGATGATGCATCTTATTATCAGATAGTAACAGCTGGATTAGTACATGATGCTTTAATAAACCTGTTAGATATTGCTTGGCCAATTGGTAGTGCATATGAAGGTATTCAAGACATATGTCCATTACAAAACTTAATACCTGGTAGTAAATGGGAACTTTTGGAAGAAGAAATTAATTTAATCGAAAATGAATCTGGAAGTAATTTCTATTTAAATAAATGGTTAAGAGTAAAATAATATGGTAATTTTATCTAATTGGAAACAACTTTTGTATAGATGTAAAAAATATTGTGTAAAATGTCCATGTGAGACATCACAACAAGAAGTAGAAAGTTTAATCAATGCAATGCTTGTTTCATTATTAGAGTATGAAAAAGAATTAAATAAATTAAATCTTGAGGATGATTTAAATGAACAACCAAATTGAGTTAGAATTAGAAAGAATAAGAAATAAAATTATAGAATCTTACGAAGTATTAGAAGAATTAGGAGCTATTCTTCCTCAAGATCAAAATAGTTATAATTTAGTTGAAACTATTAGAAGTTTATCACCAGAAGAATTAGTTGAACTTGTAACAAAAAATAATGATATTTTGACAAATGCTTTAGGTGAACAAATTACTAATGAAATGATTCATAATTTAAACATAATAACAAACCCAAGTGAAGATGACCTTTTATTAACAGAAGATAATTCAGATACAATGAATTTAAGTCTTGAAGCTTTAACAGATTATGTATTAAATTAAAAATAAAGGAGGTTTAAACCTCCTTTATAAATTTATAGTTTTTTCAGTATCTTCTTTTTTCATTTTAATTTCATTCTCTAAAGATTTATATAACATTTTTGTATCTGTCAAATAATCTTCAAATTCGGCTCGTTTTTTGACCGTAGAGAAGTCTCCAGGACACAATTTAGATAAATATATATCTTTTGGCAATTTGGCTTCTGGGAAGTAAATTTTCCAAGCTAATTTTACTTGATCTTTTGTTAAATAATTAAATTCAGTTTTATAAGTGAATCTTCTCATAGCAGCTTTATCTACATTTTTAATTAAATTTGTAGTAAATATAACTGGATACTCATGCATTTCAATCTGTTGAAGCATTTCTTCGGATCTACTAGTTTCCCAAGATCTTATATGTTTAGATCTATCTGAAATAAAATGATCACCTTCATCTATAATTAACATAGCTTTATTAATTCTAGCTTCTTCAAAAGCTCTTGCAATATTATGTTCAGTTTCACCTACCCACATGCTTTCGAGATCACTTGCTTTCTTTTTGATTACAGGAATGCCCAGTTGTTCTGCTAAATATTCAGCATAAAAACTTTTTCCACCACCACTTACTCCATATAAAAGTAAACTAAAATCTAACCTATTTAATTTTACAATTTTATTTGTAAATGTTTTTAAATCATCAGAAGTATTTAATAAATCAATATTAAATTCAACAGGTCTTTTTGGTTTAATTTTTTTAACATCTTCACCACAATTTTGACATTTTAAAGCTTCTGTTAAATTATCAATAAGTTTTCTGTAATCTCGGTCATTAGATTGACTATAATTAGTTAAAACATTTTTTAATGTACCTATATTTGGTTTATATTCTATAATTTCACTCTGAATATTTTTTGGTAATTCAATATTTAATTCAGTTGAAAATTTATCTATTAATTTTTGATAAGTAGACATAGGTATTTGATCAATATTAAATGCAAATGTAAATCTTCTTCTAAAAGATTCTGTAATACACCATAAATCATTTGCAGTCCAAATAACTGGTACTTGATTATTTTCTAAGCAATTATTAATATATTCTTTACTTTGTGAAATATCATCTTTTTTATTAAAAAAATCTTCTGCTTCATCATAAAGTATAATTGAATTTTTAGATGATTTTAAAAATGATTGCAAGAAAGAATAATTATTAATTCTTGAAATATTATTTGTATTTTCATCTTTTTTAATATTTCCATGAGACATTACTAATCCAGTAGAATTTGAATTATCTACTTTATAACCAATAGCACCTGTTTCTTTAATTAATGTTTTGGCTAAAGCTGATTTTCCTGTACCTGGCTTACCATAAAACAAAATATTAATACCTTTTTGTTTACTAGTTAAGGCTTTTTTAAGAATTTCTTTTACATAATCAAATTGTTTAAAATGCTTAAAATCATTTTGTGTTAAATTATCATCTTCTATTGTTTTAACAAAGTTACTCAAAACAGTTGTATTACTTGTATTTTTAGTAAGAATATTTATCAATACTTTACCAATAAATTCTAAACTTTCTAAATCACCATGTGTATAAAATAAATTAGTATCGTTAAAATTAAAAGATATATTAGATTTTATATGTAATAATTTTTTTATAAAAAACAATGAATCAATAGATGTTGATAAAGAAGTAAATAGATGACTATCAAACATAACAAGTACTTTATGAATGCCAACGATATTATTTAAAAGTAAATACCTAGCAATATCAATATAACTTTTTGGTAAATTAATACTTTTACAGTATACTTCAAGATTTTCTATATAATAAGGTTTTTTAAGAGTATTTTTATCAATTTTTTTTAAAGCTAATTCCATTTTATTTAATGTTTTTATAAAAAATGACTTAAATAATTCATGTATTTCTTTTGTAAAGTATAAATCATTTATATGAAAAATACAATGTCCTTTTCTTTCATATGAATCTTTAGCCATTTCTCTAATTAATCTATTATTGGTTAATGTTTTTTCAAAGCCAAGAATTTGTTTTTGATAATTAAAAATACCATTAGTAAAATTACATTGTAATATTCTTAATAAAGAAATAGTTTCTTGCAGTGAATTTAAAGCTGTAAATTTTGGATCTTGTTTTTTTATAGAAGTATAATATAAATAAATATAATAAAGTAAATAATATTTTTCATACATATCTAAATGTGATTTAGATATTAAATTTAAAATTTCTGATGAATTTTCACTATATTCTAAACCCCTGATTCCACGTGGACATTCTTCTTCTACTTCCAATGGCTTTGGAGTACTTTGATCACTTTTACATACACTATCATTACTTATATATCTAGCACCATCTATTGCTGCTAAATAAAATTTAAAATCCTTCATATATTTTTCTGAAGTATTTTTTAAATTTTGTAAAAATTCAGCATGAGCTTTTTCTTTTTCATCTATAATATTTTTATCTAAGCGCTTATCTAATTCATTTCTTACAATATTATATACATCTTCTTCAGATACACTTTTATTAGTTAAAATACTCATTTGTAACTCCATCTTTTTAATCATTTATGTATTGGAATTTTATTATTTATATTTTCTACATAAAATTTTAGTTAGTAATGGAAATTTACTGTTTTTCTTTTAATTTTATTTATTATATAGTATAATTAGAAAAGTTATAGGAGATTGTAATGAAAGTTATAAATTTAGATGAAACAGGTATAAAATTAATTACAAGTACTAAAAGACAAATGTATCTTAACCTAAAAGAGGTAAAAGATTTTATTAATAAAAAATATAATTTAACCGATAATGTTTTAAAAATTAATCAAAAAGAATTAACATTATCAGAAAAAGATTTAGAAGAATTTCCAGATATTGTGGAATATATTAATACTAATTTTAATAAGTGAGAGTTACATGTTTAAAAAGAAAACTAAAAAAATTCATTTAGAAATTGATCAAGGTAACTTAAAAAAGTTATCATTATTTGAGTCTGTTGATGGTAATTTTAATGAATTAGGTTATAATGTAACTTACTTGAGGATACCAGGAGGATTAATCCGTACAGTAATTAATACAGAAGCCATAGATCAGTTATTTATACCATTACCAAACTCTTATTTTACATCGTAAGTAGAATAAATTAAGTTCTAAATAATAGTTTACTAATATAAAAGGTAGGAAAATTATGGAATTAAAAAATAAATCTTTAGAAGAAAAAGTTGAAGTATTAAAAGCATATTTGACTGATGAAAATAACGAAGATCCGATTTTATCATTAAATGTATATAATTTAATTAAATTTGGAAATAATTGGGATGAATCTTTTTTTAAACATCCAGATATTATATTTAATTCTATTTTAGAATTTATACAAATAAAAAATAAATTAAAGGAAGAATTGAATTGCCTTTGTTATAAACTTTTAAATATTTATTTTAATTGTATTTATAATTGTAGTAAAGTAGTAACAGATGAAGAAATAAAACCTATTCCAGCAATTTATAGAAATATTTTATTACAAGGTGATTTTCTATTTATGTCTGAATTAGCTAATAATTATAAATTTACAACATTTGAAGAAGTTGTATATGAAAATCCATTTTCTATATTAGTTCCGATGGCTAATAAATTAGGTTTATTATATAACTTTATTTCATTTAATTCTGAAATTTTTGAAAAAAGCGATAAGAATAATTAATCGAGATTACAAATGACCGCAACTAATGTTACATATACCTATAGAGATTTACGTAATATATTTTTACAATGGATAAAAGATAATTGTCAAAATATAGATACTTTAAAAGTCACTGTAGATAATTCAATGCGTAAAAATTTTTCAATGACTAAAAATTCAAGACGAGCCAAAAGTGGTGATTGGATGTCTGCTAATATGGGTGGCGGTGGAGTTACAGTAACTATTAATAACAGTACAGCTGTTGAAGTTGTTTCATTAACTACAGTACAAAAACAATTTGACGATTTCATGGCAGCTAGAAATTTTGAAACAAAAATAGATAATGAAATAACATTATCTACAAATGGAATTTTAAATTTTTGGAATAATGCTGCAACTTTTTGTAATAAACGCTTAACATATGTATCTTCATCTTTAAGTTTAAATACTGTTTTAATTTATAATACAAATGCTGTTACTTATGATCAAACAGATATAATAACTAGTAAGCGTATTTCTTATACTTTGCCTGCGGAGCAAGTTAATATTCCACTTAATACAACTGTATCTAACAAGAATAGTATTTTAAAAGTTAGTGTTGATGGTTCAATTTTATCTCCGAGCAGATATGAAATAAATGATTTAAAAAATACAGTTATATTACATACTGGATATAGTAGACAAACTAAAATTGATATAGAATTTTTTCCGGTAGATGAAGTTATTACAGCTTCTCACGTAGATGATATGTTATTACAATTAAAAGCATCAGTTAATAATTCGGCTCGAGTTAGATCGATCACTTATACATGGTCTACTTTTTCTAGTTCAAGTTCTTGCTCAAGCTCTAGTTCAAGTTGTTCGAGTAGCTCTAGTAGCTCATATTTTATTGGATACATGAAATTAGGAAAATAATATGATATCTTCAAATACAATAATAACATATGGAGAATTAAAAACTAAGTTATTAGATACAGTAAGTACAATTATATCTAACTTAGGTTCAAAATTTAATAGTATTCCATTAGAATTTAAGGCTGGATATACGAAAACAGTAACTGTTCCTAAAGACCCAACGCGTGGTGGTATATCTAGTGCTACTTCTGGATATAGATACGGAAATGGCATAGCAGATAGCGCATTTTCTACATGGACTATTTCACAAGATAAATCTACATGGTACAATGTCATAACAGTAAGAACAGATGGTGGAGTTATTATGATTGTAATTCCTGCTGGATCTACAACAATTACAAATGATATGGTACATTATAATGTAGGTATAAATACTGTAGCTAATTCTGCATATCCTGGTAAAAATGGAACATGGGTACCTGCATATATTACCCTGGAAGATAATAAAATTGTATGGAAAGATACAGATGGATTAGCTATATATAATAGTGTAACACAAAATGAGGTTAATAGTAAACATTATAATAATAATTCCTATTCAATATCTAATGCCATATATGATGTTTATTATAAAAACAATGGAGCTACTATTGGAATTAAAGATAAACACGGTACAGTTATAAAAGAATTTTACAATATTGCTTCATGGACTACTAGTGTATCTAATAATACAGGTGCTTCTTATACTTTGAAATTATATAATACAAGTGCTGTAACACAAATTGAATTTGATACTATAAAAAATGAATTTAATGCATATTTAACTCGTAATAATATAAATGCTTTAGATGATACACCAGTTACTAGTAAAAGTATGGTAGCTTTTTGGAATGCAGCTGCATCTTTCTTTTCTTTAAAATTATGCTATGCAGTTTCAACACTAAATACGACAGTAAAACCAATAATATATTTGAGTGATGCTAGAATAAATGAAATAACTAACGTATTAAATAATTCTTCTGATCCATTAGAAAAATTAGGTAATGAATCTAAAAGATTGGTTAATCAAATTCCGACATCAAATGTAAGTATTAATCCTGATACAGATGAAGATTTTGGTCCTACTTCAGCTGATGCAAATAATACAATAGATGGAGCTTTGAATAGATTACTTACACAAATAAATGCATCTAGTAAAATTAAAACTATGATTTATGAGTTTAGTGTAAAGAGTTCAAGCTCTAGCTCAAGTTCTAGTTCAAGTTCTTGTTCTAGTAGTTCAAGTAGTTCATACTTTATAGGATATATGAAACTAAAATAAAGATATTAAAGAAAGGAAGGATTTATGACAGTTTTACCAATGCACGAATTCCTTTTATGGAATAATTGCAATAATAATTGTAAATTCTGTTGGCAACGAAAAGATAAACAATCCACTATTGATGAACAATTAGAAGCTATAGCTTTAACTATAGATTATATTAAAGATTTACAAAATTTTCATATTTTAATTATCGGTGGAGAAATTTTTTCCGAAACAAATACACAAGTTAAACTTGATTTGTATGGTTTATTTCTTCATATCATTGATAAAATGTTAAAAAATGAAATTGATAAATGTTATATCAATACTAATATCCTTTATGATTTAAATTCTTTATTAATACCTGTTTTAGAATTATTCAATACTGCAAATTTAATTAATAGAATTCATTTTACAACATCTGCTGATGATTTTGGTAGATTTGCAAATAAAACATCAAAAAATTTATTTTATAAAAATTTAAAATATATAAGATCTAAATATCCTGACTTATATATAATTTGTAATATTATTTTAACTGATTCTTTTTGTGATGCTATATTAAATGATCAGTTCAATATAAAAGAATATAAAACTAAATATAATGTAGATGTTAATACTATACCTTATATAAAATATGGAACAGTAGTTGAAGCACCTACAAAAGAAAAGGTATTTAATACATTACTACATCTTAAACAACAGGATTCTGATTATTTATTAAAATATATAAATAATTATTTATTAGGACAAGAATTTAATCTGCATCAATATAAAAATGGTAAATTAATAAATGTAACAGCAGATAAAAGCAAATGTGGACATTCAGAAAACTTTAAAAATTGTTATTCAGATTCTGATAGTTGTTTTATTTGTGATTGTAAAGAATTAAAAGAAGTATTGTTTGGAGATAATTAATGAAGTTAAACGGTCATTATATGGTTCAATATGCTACTTGGCCAAATTGTAATAATAACTGTAAATTCTGTCTAAGAAAGAACAGAGATGTTTGGAGTAAAGAAAGAATTTTAAAAGAATTACAAAATATTCAAGATAATCTTAATTACATTGATTGGAAAGATAAATTTGCAGATGGAATTTCATTATTAGGTGGTGAAATTTATTTTACAACAGATACTGATATTCAAGAAAAGTTTATGGATCTTATTGATGACATTATTGATAAAGTATTGTTAGTAAGTAAATCACCAAGATGCAGATATTCTACTGTTACGAATGGTATGTATGATCCAGCTTTTCTATATCGTGTTGTAGATCGTATTATTGAGCGTACAGGCGATACTTCTAAATTAGATATAAACTTTTCTTATGATATTAAATATCGTTATCCTACGGACGAAAAACGAGCTTTAGCACTTAAAAATATTCAAGAATTTACAAAAAAATATAATTATCGAACAGGGGTTCAAATGATTTTAACTCAATATATGATCGATGATATTATGTCAGGTAAATTTAATTTACATAAATTTTTAGAAGAAGATATTAAAGGCTGTGGCTTTTGTTTTTTGTATCCTCATGAAATAAATTCTGGTTATAAATTAGATGATTTCTTTTTTAAGCGTGAAGATTTTATTAATTTTTGTGTTTATTTAAAAAAAGAATTTCCAGAAATATATAGAAATATGTATAGTTCAACCAATGTATCAGCTTTATATAAATATACAGGTTACAGAGACAAAAAAGGTCCAGTAGATCAACAACCTATACTTTCAGATGGAAAAGAAGAAATTTCAGAATGTGGACATAGTATATTGTATAGATGTTATTCAGATTCTGATGAATGTATGCTTTGTGATTTACAGATATTAGGAGAATAAAATGGATATACATGAAAAAAAATGTTTACAGTTTGAATTGTGGGAATGCTGCAATAATAAATGTAAGTTTTGTTATTTAGGTGAAAATAATAAGTTTACTCCTGTTAATTTGAAAATAAAAGCAGTTGAAGATGCATATAATTTTATAAGTGATGAAGAAAAAATTGCTCCATATAATACTTTAAGCTATTTAGGTGGTGAATTTTTTCAAGGGCAATTAGAAACACCAGAATTAAAAGAAAAATTTTTAAGATTAATGAAAAAAACTGCAGAATTACAAGTTTCAGGTCAAATAAAAGAATTTTGGTTACTTTGTACATTAACTATAGGTGATCAAAAAGATTTATATGAATCACTTGATATTATGAATAATGAATATCTAAAAGCAGGTAAACCAGAATTAATGGAGCAAGTCTGGATAGTTACATCTTATGATACTATTGGTAGATTTCATACACAAAAAATGTTAGATACTTGGGATTATACTATGAAAAATTTATATAATAGGTATCCTGGTATTAAATTTAATACTTGTATGATTTTAACACAAGATTTGATAACAAAATACTTAGAAGATAAGTTTTCTTTTAAAGAATATATGGATACTTATCATTCATCGATCTTTTTTAAACAACCTTCTCCTGGATCTACACATATAGATTTAGAGGGAGTTTCACCTTGGAGTAAAGAAGGAAGAAAAAGAGCAAAAGAAATAATGGAAAAAACATTACCTGGATTTTTTCCAAAACGTGAAACTTTTTTACAATTTTTAATTAAATTTAAGCAGGATTGTCCTTCGTTATATGATCATTTATTTAATATTATATATAGAGCAGATGATTTATATCGAAATATGAATGATGAAGAAGAAGGACACAGAATGCAGCTTAATCATCGAAATAAAAGTAATTTAGTAGAAGTAACCGAAGGCGATAATGGATTAAATCAAATTAATG
The DNA here is from genome assembly GCA_017525855.1 of Bacilli bacterium. The sequence continues at coordinate 85,871 of JAFXSE010000003.1, read as the reverse complement.
AAGAATGCGGACATTTATTAAATTATGCTGCTTATATAGATTCAGATGCTTGTTGTCTTTGTGATAGAGATTTAATCGGTGATTGATTATGGGTTATCGCATAAAGTTGCCTATCATCATAATATAATTTTTTATTATTTGGTAAGCTTTTCTCAGTAGCTAACATTTTAATATTATCAGTAAGCATTTGTTCATGCTTATCTAATAAATTATTTATATTTTCTTTAGTATTATCTTTTTCTTTAGAAAAAATCATCCATTTATCTATTTGCTGACCCACGCTTTCTATTCTAGATTTCATTTCATGATATTCTTGTGGAGCAAATAATTTTTCGCCGAGTAATGTTAATATTTCATAAGCATTAAATTTTGATGACATCCAATCACCATCTTTATCGATTAAAGCAATAAACCAATCGGCATCATCTAGTAAAATAATATTGTTATCTTTTGTTATACCATAGTCAATAAATTTATTTACACAAAGTCTAACTAATTTTATATTAGCTAAATTTTGTATTTTATCTTTTAATTGTTCAGCTATTTCTGGAAAGGCTAATTCTTTTTCAATTAATTTTAAAGTTTTTGCCCATCCTAAAAATAAATCATCATATGAAATTATATCTGGATTACAAACTTGTAATTTTTCTCTTTGTTCTATCGTATAAACAAATCCATCTTTTATTATATGCTTGGTATTCCAAACTAATCCGTATTGTTCTCTATATACTTTTCCCATGGCCTCTCTAATTTGAGCAAAGAATTCACCACTAGAAAATAAATCTTGATATATCTTGTAAAAGTAATTTGGAGTTTCAATTACAACTTGATGTGCATAATTTTTCCATTTTAACCACAAATCTGGAGAAGTGTTATTATCTAATTGCTTAACAATATCTATAAATTGATTAAATGTAACGGAAGCTTTGTTTTCTGTATTAAACGGTTGCCATTCTATTAAACTTTGCATAATCTAATCTTTCGCTAAATGTATAATTAATTTATATTTATTTTTATTTGTTTTATATGGAATAGTTGTTAAATTTAAACGTGGGTATTCTGTATTAACTAATTCTTTCCATAATAGAAATTCATTTTTCATAATACCAGAATCTGATATTTTTACTTTGACTGAATACTTTTTAAATTTTGGGCATAAATCACAACTATCTATAATATCTTTAAATTCTACAAATGCCTCTGTTATAGATTTATTTTCCCAATTTAATTCTTTTGGCAAATTCTCAATTAAATGATTAAATACTTTTTCTTTCAATTGTCTATCAACATTATAATCTATAATATCTTGAGCCAAAACTTGCTGATCAAATAAAATATTTTGTTTTGTAAAACTACCTATAGCCAAAGCTATAGCATTTGACGTATTTATATACCATTGCTGATCAAAAATATTATTTAATTGTTCATCTGTCAAAGAAATCATCTACTATATTTATTCTCGTAATTTATAAATAACTTTTCTATATATTAGAATATACTAAAATTTAAATAATTTGAAATTATTTTTCTAGTTTTTAACAATTTAATATCAATTTTGCTTTTTGTAAAACAGTTGTTCGATCTTGTAATCCATTTAAGCCACCATTGATTTTTTTTGTAATAGTTACAATATCATCATTGTCTGCAAATTGATTTAAATTTCGAGTAGTCCAATACCAACAAGCAACTTTTACATTTAAATCTGGATCACCTAATATTGAATCAGGATAATGCATCAAATCACTATTAATATATTTACCACATTGTTCATAATTTGAACGTCCTGTTATTTGTAATAATCCACGACCTCTATATTTCCATCCTTCTCCAGAAGCTTCATTACCATTACCCATTCTATTTGCATATACACGATTTGCAATTTTTACTGGCTGTCTAGCATAAGCATTAGCATCTGCAGTAGTTTTAAAATATTTTGGAAATACTTTCAATAATGCCTGTGCAGAATAATTTAAGTTTTCACTTTTATATTTTAAATGACCACTTTCATGTAAAACTTGAGCTAAAAAATGAGCAAGTCGTAATGGAGTATTGATACCATATAAAGGTAATACTCTATTTAAAGCATTGATATAATATTCACAATCAGCTTTATTTAAATTATTATTTATATTATATAACTGATCAATTGTTAATAACATTTTTTCTTCCTCTTTTTCTTTAGGTTTTTCTTTTTTAAATAAATTTTTAAAAAAATCTAATATATTCATTTTATTTAACCAAAAAAGGGCTGAGATTTAATAACCTCAACCCTTCTAAAAGATATTAAATCTTAATTATTTACGTAATGACGCAACAGCTTTCCAACCTGGTGTACTATATCTTGTCATTTGTTTTTCTGGTTGAGCTTTTTTAACAGCTTCAACTAAAGCTTTATTGAGTTTCATTGAACTTTCATATAATTTTTTAGCTTTAGTATACATTTTTTTATTTTTATTAGCATCAGCAATTAAGCTTTCTTCTAATTTTTCACCTTCACTGATAACAGCTTCGAAAACTTTCTTCATATCAGCAGCATGTTCTTTAACCAAAGCTTCTTTTTGATCATCCAAAGCTTGTTCACATAAAGCAATGATTTTATCAATTTTAGCTTTATATTCAGCTTCACGTAATGTAGCTTCTTCAAGTTGTTCTAACAATTCATTGCTAATTTCATTGCTTTCTTCAACTTTACGACTAGAAACATTGATAACATCTTTCATACCGTTATCTTCTTTTTTACGTTCAGCTTCAACTTTACCTGGTTCCATACGATCGTCATTGCCACCATCTTTAGAAACACCATCTTTATCAGCTGGAACAACCGGACCTTCATCTTTAGCAACTTCTTTTTCTACAGCTTTTTGTGTAGGAAGTTCTGAATCTAATCCAGTAATACCTTGAGCTACTTTTGCATCATCAACTTCTTTAGTTTCAATATTTTGCAAAGTATCTTCTGCTTTTTTAACATCTACAGCATTACTTTCCTGTAAACGTTTTAACATTTCTTCTTTCGTCATTACATTAATTCCTTATATTCTAGACAAATTTTAATTAAAATTAGTTTACTATAAATTAGAACAGTAAATAATTAAGTATAATTACCTAATTTTTACTATCATTCAAAGGTTTACTTACTTCTTGATCAGATGCATCTGGTTCATAAGTATATAAAACTTCATTCATTGCACTTTCTTTTTCTGTAGATGTTTCTAATGTATTAGTTGAAGTACCTTCTAAATCTTCTGCAGAAACATATTCTATATGACCTCTTTTTACTAAATCTTCACCAAAGAACTTAATTAATTCTTCTTCTGATTCAAATGGTCCAGCCCAATCATTATATTCATCAACAATTAAATAGTAACCAGGTTTAATTGTATTTGTTTCATCTGCTTCTTTTTTATCTTTCTTATCTTTTTTCATCCAACTTGTAGCTTTATCAATGCCTGAACCAATAAATTTTCCTGTACTATTAATTACATGACCAACACCATTAGCAGCTAAACCTAATCCAGAAATACCATAACCTACACCATCTATTGCTTTACCAAGACCGGTTAATACAGGTACAGCTTCATTAACTGGTTTTTTATAATATTTACTTACATCAACACCTGCTTCGTCTACCATCTTTAAAGCTTGAGCTAGATCAATTTCTTGATTATCCGGTATTTTATCGAAATACGCTGGATTAACTTCTTTAATTCCACTTAATAACATGCCAGACCAATCACCACCACAAGTATGACAATGTTTTAAAAATTCATTAAATGGTATTTTAGCAGATTCTGGTAACATTACATTTCCATCAATTGTACCATTTTCTAATCCTGCTTTAGCAACACTTGCTTGTCCTACAGTATCAAATTTTTTAGTAACTGGAGTATCTTTATCAACATTTACAGTTAATTCATTTTCATTTTGCTCAATAGGATCATTTCCTGTAATAGATGCTTCTGTTTTTGTTTGAACAGGATCTAAGGAGTTTGTTTCAGGATTATAAATATATTGTGCTCCTGTTTCTGTATCGGTTACATATAATTTAACTTCACCTGTAGTATTTTGAGATTTTTGTAACCAATGATTACTAACTTCATTTAATACTGAAGATAATTCAACACCGGAAACTGGAATATTATCTTTTTCTACACTACCATTATCATTTTGAATTTCAATTGTAGCTGTGAATTTTGTATTACTACCATTAGCTTCATTAATACTTTCTTCTTTATCAGATAAATCATCTTGAATATTTGTACCTGAGCTATATCCAGAAGCAGCACCTCCTAAAGCACCGAGTGGACCAGCGCCAACAGCTGCGCCTAAAGCAGCTCCAGCAGTACCTCCAACTACTCCACCTAACAAACCTTCTTGTATATTAGTATCTTGAGCAGGAGCTTCATTTGAATTCGGAGCACTAATATCAGTTACTTCTTTACGATAATAATTCTGTACATCTAAAATACCCATTGCATCGAGAATCTTTTTAACACCACTTAAATGAACTAAACCAGATTCTTCTTTACCTTCTATAAAATGAAGAGCATCTTTTGGATCTTGAGTAAATACTAATGAATTACCATCCATTGCTACATATCCAGAAGGAGTTTTTAATACAAATTTTCTACCTTCTTTTTCATCATCTTTTTTATCTTCAGCTTCTTTAAGGTTTTTCTTTATACGATATTTTTTACCTTTAGTGCTTTCCATAATTCCCTCTTCATTAATTACTGGCTTATCAGTCATAACAGATTCTTTAGGCTCTTCTTCTTTAACGTGCTCGATTGTTACAGAATCAATATCAATTTCACCATTTAACAATGTATTTTTAGCCATCATTAAAGCTTGATCTAAAGAAGCAACTTCATCTTCTGTTTCTGTTTCAAAAGTTACTAATGATGTTTCTGCACCAGTTTTTGGATCTGTTTCTGAATCAACTTTTGTAGAAGTTTTAACAACTGTACCATAACCGATATTATCTAATTTACTTTGTAAAATAGCAGCTTGTTCATAATCACGTAAAACATTAGTAGAAGAGGAACTAACAACAAAACCTTCTTTTAAATCTTTAGAATCCTTGTATTCAAGCATTACACTTTCAGATACGGGCATACGAGTATATGTTGCGGATGAAGGATTACCAACGCAATCAGTACCAACTAATTGATAATTAGCAACTTGATCACCTTGCATATCACCTAAGCCACGGATAGAAGTACCAATAGAACATTCGCCTTCAAATAATGCTCTTAAATTTTTACCATTTTGTGTATTTAATACAAGCCAATCTTCAAAAAGAACATCATAACGACCTTTTTGACCTTCAACTTCTATTTCAATATTCTTTTTAATATAAGCATCTATTAAAACATGAGAAGCTTCTGTTGGAGGAACAAATGAACCTTCTGGATGTTCATTACCGGCAGAAAGTAATTGTCTTGTTTCTAAAGCATGACGAGCTTCATTAATTGCTTGTCTTAATACAGCTGTAGAATAAATTCTACCATTTAAGTTTTTACGATTTAAAATTGTAACTGGAATATTGCGTACAATTAAAGTATCATATTTACCACGTTCCAATTGTACAGATTCTTTAAGATCAGTAGGAACTCTTACATCAGCAACAAATTCGGCAGATTCTACTAACCATTGCCGTGTATCTTTTTTACTTCTAGCCATGAAAATGTATCCTCTTCATTTTAATTATTTTTATAATATACTGTATAGAACTAAAAGTTATTAAAATAAACCATTTAATACTACATAAATAAAAGCACCTAGAAAGTACAAATCTAAGTGCTTTTTAACTAATAAAAAACTAATAAATTAATCGTTTTCGTCACCAAGTAAGAAGTAGTTATATGACAGATCAACAGTTAATGTAATTGGATCAGAACTACTTGCTTGAATATCTGGGAAACTTACTGATGTTGGGAAAACATCAAACAAACGAATATCATATCTTTCTAATCCTTCTGGTTTTGGATCATAAACATCAGGATTTACTAAATTGATATTAACATCTGCTGTATATGCTTCAAGTAATGAAATAGTACCATTTTTATAGTTATGATACATATTACACCAAACTTTAAATGCTTCTGTAATACTAGAATCCCAAACTTCAGTAAATGTAACTTTCCAGTCACCAGCACGAGTTTGTCTACCAGCATAACGTCTTTCAAAGCCGCCCCATTGAACTACTGTTTTATCACCAGTAATTGTAGGAAAGCCATAAGTTTGACAACGTAATTCAAGATTTTCTGTATTTACTAATGATGCCAATGGAGATCCAGATTTAAAAGCAATCATCCATGTAGATACAAACATCTTCAAAGGATCTTTAAGGTTTTGGACCTTACTTAATGGATGTAACATGTTATTTAATTCCTTATATTTAATATTTTAAAATTGCAATTTTAAAGTTAATTTAACTAACTTTAATTTATAGAACAAAGAGGTTTCTATAAGTATTAAGTGATTAAAATTTTTATTAAGTGAAAATAAAAATTATTAATTAAGCCCATAAAGCTAAATGTAAAGGAGTATGATTTTTAATTGAATCAGTTTCTTCTTTAAGTTTTTCTAAACGTGTTTTTAAAGCTTCTGTAGACAAATCAAAATCAGCATCAAATTTGACACCATCTCTAGCTTGAATGATACTTTCAATAAATCTATAAGAAATAAATTTACATAAAAAGTCTACTTTTGACATTTCAACATATTCTGGAGAATCAAAACCAATACAACAAGATAATGCTAATTGACCAAAACCCCAAGGAACAAAAAGCTCTACTCTATTTTGCATTCTATTTATAGTATAATAAGGTTGACCAGTTGATAATTCATCAAGTGTATTTGACATTAAGTTAGACATAATATCATAGTTATTTGTACTACCACTTACTTGAAAACCAAACATAGATTTTTCCCACATAGAAGGGTTACTATAGTTACTCCAATATGGTCGTTCAACTCTCATTATTCCAAGAAAATGTGCATGATCTAATTGTTCAGTAGGTACTTTTGGACTTCCACCTTGTAATATATCATCAAATGGAATATAAATTGTTCCATTTTCTTTTTTAGGTGTTGGTAAACCAGCCCAATCAAAAGTTGCTACAGAATTACTTGAAGCATCATATGTAGTCAAATAAATAACACGCATAGGAAATGTACGATAATAATCTAAGCAACCTAACATTATAGCACTATCTCTTAATAATCTTTCTTTATCAGAAATAGCAAAATTAGGATTAGCTAAATCAAGAGCTAATGCATTATCTATAATTTTTTGTATTGTTGAAAAATTTCCCATGATATTACCTTTTTATTTTTCAAAAGATAAAGGACCTTCTCTAGATTCTATACCTTTTATACAGTGATTACATAAATAACCCAATTTTTCTTCTTTTCTTAAATCAGATAAAGGAAGTATATCACCACACCATTCACATTTTCCATATCTTTCTTCATCATCATCATCTATAGAAAGATTGTTTATATCTTCAAATAATTTTTTCTTAATATTATTTGTATACTCTTGATAAATATTTCTTATATTGTTTTCCATTTATTTATCCATTTATACCAGCTATGTCATACATATTTAATTTATCATCAAAACGCTCTTGATCTGTAGTATCTTCCCATGTATCATTATAATAATCATCAGAATCTAAAACTTCATCTCTATACTCTTCATCATTTTCCATAGCCCAATCATGGTAATTGAGTATATCTTTGGCTTTTTGAGCAAGCTGTTCTTTTACATATTGTGTATATTCTTCATAAGAAGCTCTGATCTCATTTTCGAGTAATAAATTAAAATTTTTCATAGATATATCCTTTGTTTAACATTATTTATTAGAACTTTATAAATAACTTATTAAAAAGGTTTTACAAATATAATATCTTTTTTATATTTATATAGATTTATAAGGAAAACCATGTATTACTTTGACGCCTATACAAATAGAGATAATAGAGTATTTTTAGCTCCTTGCTATTATATTTGTCTAAAAACATGTAAATATAATGATAGAGGAATTTATACTTCTATATCTTGGGAAAATTTTATGTGGATAATTATTCAAGCTAATATCCATCATTTTAAAAAGTGGAATAATTTAGTTATACCTTGTGATTTTATGTCAAGATTAAATGATGAAGATTTCATTCCCTCGGATTTTGAAGAATCGTGGATAGAAGATTATATTTTAAATAAAAATGGTACAATTAAAAGAAAAAATGGTAAACCTGTAATAAGAGAAGTTCATTACGAATATACTTGGGAAGATTATATAAGTAAAGCTGCTTTTGAAAGTTTAAATAAAGCAATTTTAAAATGGAAAATATATGGAAAATTTTTAGTAGCGATAAGTTTATTATTATATTCTATAAAAAGTAAATTGATTACTAAGTTTAAAAAGGAAAAATAATAATGTCTAAAAAATATGGTGTTAGTTCAACTGGTTTAATTGCTCCTATAATTAGAGAGGGTGATGATATTGTACAAATTGTTTGTGATACAGTTTTAAATGCTATAGATAATATTGAAGATAAAGATATTATTGGTATTACAGAATCAGTAGTGGCAAGAGCTCAAGGTAATTATGTTACTATCGATGAAGTAGCTGAAAATATTAAAAAAATTACAAATAATGCTAATGTGATTAAACTTTATGAACCAATTTTTTCAAGAAATCGTTTTGCTATGATTCTTAAAGCTTTTGCTAGGGCTGCTGGTAAAAAAATTAAACTATATTTAGTAACGCCAGATGAGGTTGGAAATGATTGTAGAAATCATCCCTTTACAGGATTAAATTACGATGAATATTATAGATCTATTGTGGAAGCAGAAGGCAAAGAATGTGAAGTAATTGTAGGAGATTTATTTGAAATTACTAAATTACGTGATTTTTTATGTAATTATGATAAAAACAGTGATGAATATGCATTTGATGTTAGATGTCGTTCAAATAATACTATGTTAAATCAAATTTGCTCTGATAAATGTGAATATGGTTTATTAGGAAGTAATAAATCCTCAGAAGAAGTATTAAAGTTATTTCCAAATAGTAAAAAAGCACAAGAAATTGTTAATGAAATTCAAGCATATATTTATGGAAAAACTGGTAAAAAAGTTGAAGTAATGGTATATGGTGATGGTTGTTTTAAAGATCCGGTTGGTGGTATTTGGGAATTTGCAGATCCTGTAGTTTCTCCCGCTTATACTGATGGTTTAGAAGGAACACCAAATGAAATTAAAATTAAAAATTTTGCTGATGATAAATATAAAAATTTATCTGGTGAAGATTTAACAAAGGCTATTAAACAAGAAATTCAAAATAAGGATAAAAACTTAAAGGGTAATATGACTTCTCAAGGAACTACGCCAAGAAGATATGTAGATTTATTAGGTTCATTAATGGATTTAACTTCTGGTTCTGGTGATCGTGGTACTCCGATTGTATATGTTAAAAGATACTTTAATAATTTAGCGAGTGAATAATGCATGCATTACGAAAAATACAAGGTAATTTAAATAAGATTGCTTGTGATGTCCAATGTCATTGGAATGGTGAACATTATGTAGATATTCCAAAAGATATTTTAACACAAGCTCAAGCTTATATTGAAATAGATATTGATACAGATACACCAAGGACTATCATTTATTTCATATATAAGCATAAAACCAAAGGCTATTATGTAAAAATTCGTGGTAAAAGAGTTTATTTAAATATGTTAGAAAATTATGATAATGTTATGAAAGGATTAAATAATGAATCATAATAACTCAAATGAATATTATAATTATGATTGGTCAAAAGTTGGTAAATGGTTTAGACATTTTCTTAATTTTTTCGGTTTAGCTCTTGAAAAAGATTGGTCATACTGTGATGAGAAATGGGTAGCCGCTTTAAATCATTGTATGTTTTATCTTTTTAATGGATCTGAAGAAATACAAAAAAATATGGTTGAATTAATTGATCTTATTGATGACGGTATGATTGATTTATGGAAAAAAGATTTAGAATTGTATAATAAAGGTCAAGTTGATTTAGATAAAAAATATGTTATACAATTAGAAAAAGTTTGTAAACTTATTGATGACTATAGGAAAGAAAATAATGTTTAATTGGTTTAAAAAATTAAAAAAGAAAAGACAAGATAAAATTTGGGATCACTTATATTATTATACATTATCTCAGGTATTAGAAGATTTAATTGAGTTATATAAAAATACTTGGGATAAAGAAAGAGTAAAGCGAACAATAAGATTAGTAAGTTGTATAAATTTAGAAGCTTATTACAAAGATACAGAATTAAGAGAAAAAGTCCGTAAAATTTTACATGAGGAAGATTAACTATGACAAATATTATAGAAGAAGTTCAGTTAGATTATTGTGATGTAATGATTAAACCAAAAAGATCAACGCTTAATTCGAGAAGTGAACCAGATATTTATCGAATATATAAAATGAAACATACAGAAAGAGTATTGTATGGTAATGGTTTAATAGTAGCGAATATGGCAACTACAGGTACATTTGCTATGACAGAAGTATTTGCAAAGAATCTTATGTTTACTTGTCTTCATAAACATTATTCGTTTGAAGAAATTAAAGAATTTCTCGAAAAACATAAGAATGAAGAAATTGAATTTAAAATGGGTAATGAAAATTGTATTGCTTACTTCAATGATTATGTTTTTGTTTCAACCGGTATTAAAGATGGTGATTATGAAAAGATTTGTAAAGTATTAGATTTAGGATACTGTAAAAATCTTTGTATTGATATCGCTAATGGTTATATTCCAAAATTACTTGATTTTGTAAAGAAAATTCGTGAAAAATATTCTAATTTAATCATTATGGTTGGAAATGTGTGTACAGGTGATATGGTTCAAGATATTATACTTGCTGGTGCTGATATTGTAAAATGTGGTATTGGACCAGGAGCAAATTGTACAACACGCAAACAAACAGGATGTGGAAGACCACAATTATCAGCAGTTATTGAATGTGCTGAAGCTGCTCATGCTGTTGATGGAATGCTTTGTGCTGATGGTGGAATTACTTGTGTTGGTGATATCAATAAAGCATATGGTGCTGGTGCTGATTTTGTGATGGTTGGTTCATTAGTTGCTGGAAGTGATGAAGCAGATGGTGAAATCATTAAAAAGATATATAAAACCAATGAAGTAGAAGTTATATCATGTAATCGAAATGATGAAGATCTTAATCCTATAGATAATGATTATGATGAATATGATATCAATGAAACTGAACCAAAATATGAGATAAAGAAATATAAACTTGCTTATGGTATGTCTAGTAAATATGCCCAAGATAAACATTGGAATGGTATGGCAAAATACAGAGCATCAGAAGGTATTGTTACATTAAAACCTTACAGTGGACCAGTTCAAAATACGATTGATGAATATCTTGGTGGATTGAGAAGTTGTATGACATATATCTCAGCTAGAAGATTAAAAGATATTCCAAAATGTTGTACTTTTTATAGAGCAAATCGTATATTAAATAATGATGGTAAAGGTATTTAATAAATGAAAAGAAAAACTATTTTATTAGTATTAGTTATTTTATTTGTTTGTACAAATTTTTTAACATTTTGTACATTGAATTGTATTGAATCCTATAATGAACTTTTGGAATATTTAAAATGACAACTGTTTTTAACCACAATTATAATAATGAATATTTAAAATGTATAGGATGTAATCTTTGTACAAAAAATTGTCCATTGCGATTTTCTATGAATACTGTAATAATGTTATATAAAGAAAATCGTAAAGAAGAAATGTATAAATATATTTTTGATAATCATCCATTTCCTTTGATTTGCAGTTATATATGTCCAGATAATTTTTGTATGAATCATTGTCCGAATAATGTAGATATTAAAACTTGGAGAAAAATTTTATTATTTCAACAAGAAAGACCTAAAGAAACAATTGTTAAAAATGGTAAAAAAATAGCTATAGTCGGTGGTGGTGTTTCTGGATTAACAGCAGCTTGGTTTTTATATAGAAAAGGTTATCGTATTGATTTATATGAAAAAAATCAATTAGGTGGTGAATTAAATTTTATACCAGAAGAACGTCTACCAAATAATGTTTTAAATATGGAAATAGAAGAATTAAAACATTATATAGATAATTTATATTTATCAGAATTTGATATAAATGATATTAAAAATTATGATAAAGTAATTTATTGTATTGGTATGAAACCAAAAAAATTAGATATAGATATAGATTCTTCTGTAATATATTATGATGAGTATTTAGCTAATTCACCTATAAATAAAAATATTGCTATTATAGGCGGTGGAAATGTAGCTTTAGATTGTGCGATATATAATGAAGGTAAATCTACAATTTTTGTAAGAAGAAATTTATATGATATGCAGATTAATAAAAAAGATTTTATTACATTAATCAATAAACAAATATCTATAATTGATAACTTTACACCTTTAAAAATTGAAAATAATTCAGTAATTGGTAATTTTTATAATAATACTTTAAAATTTGATTTTGATAAAGTAGTAATAGCAATAGGTAGAGAACCAATAATATTAGAAAATTTATCTGAAAAAGAGATTCAAATAATACCTGGAAAATCTGCAATAGAAACAATTGCTATAACATTAGACCAACTAAAAGGATTAAATATATGAGTAAAAGCGAAATAGATTGGGAAAAAAATAAAGATAAAAAAATTGAAAATAATTTTATAAATGGCTTTATTAAAATTTTTGATCATATTATATGGTATATTGTATTAATTGTATTTATGCTTTGTATGGCTTATAGTACTAATCAAGAAAAACAAATTCACTTAACAGGAACATTACAATGTTCTGAGGTAATAAAATGAAAGAGGAAAATATGAAACCTGAAAATACAAGAACTATTCATAGAGTAATTAGTGTTTTTGGTGCTCAAAATCAAAAAATGCAAGCTTTAGAAGAGTTAATGGAATTACAATCAGCTTTATTTGAAAATGTACATAGAGAAACTGATAATCGTACAAATATTGTAGAAGAAGTAGCTGATGTAGAAATTATGTTAGCACAAATTAAAGAAATTTTTAATATTCAACCTAAAGAAATTGAAGAAATTCAAGATTATAAGTTACGTCGTCTTGATCATACGATTGAAAAATATTTAGCTAAGCATCAAAATGATAGTTCTACATCAGAGCAGCAAATTCATATTGATAGAGAAACATCTAATGGAAGATAAAGGAGTACTAATATATGTTCGTAATTAAAAATATAAAGAGAAATTATGACTGTTATCTTACTGAAAATAATACTTGGGAAGGTTTACTCAAAGCTAAAACTTTTAAAACAGAAGATGAAGCTAAAACAGCATTAACAGAAGATGGTAAAATTCTTGCCTGGTCTGATGTTGTTAGACTTAAAAATTAAATTTTGAATCACTTTATACCTAGAATGATCACTAAGTTCTATAATTTAGTGATCATTTTTATTTGGACAAAAATATGAGTGAAGTAATATATTATGAAAATGAAGATTATGCTAAAACAATATTAAAAGAATCATGGAATTATTTAACTTTTCAAATATCTGAATGTACTGAAGATGCTTTAAATAAAAAATGTAACTTTATTTTAAAGTGTCAAAGTATAGATTGGAAGCCATTAATGTTAGAATATCATGAAAATGTAAGAGTTTATACAAAATATTTTTATATTAAAAAATGAAATTTAAAGAAAAATTAGAAATAATTGAATCAATATTAACAATTATAGTATCATTAATTGCTATTTATGGTACTATAGTTTCTTGTACGTCTGGTTTTTGGACAAAATTAAATTCTACAATAGAAAAGATACATATTGAAAAGGATATTAAAAATGAAATAGAAAAAACTATTCTTGACTAGTTAATAGAATGGAGTAAAATATGCGAGTTTATACAGACGCTAGTACTAGAGGAGGGATATCTGGATTAGGTTATGTTGCAACAACAGCTCGAGATAAAGAATTATATAGTCATGGAATAATTATAGATCAATCTGATAATAATACTGCAGAATTATTAGCAATTATATATGCAATAGATGATACACAAGATTTATTACAAAAGAATGAAAAGGTAACAATATTAACAGACTCTACTTATGCAATACAAGCAATTAGATTTAATCATTATAGGGAAAATGAAGAAGCAATAGTTAAAAAAATACAAAATTTAATGGAAGCCTATCAATACACATTATTTCATGTTAAAGGACATTGCCAAGATGGTACAGTTCTTTCACATTTTAATAAAAAAGCAGATCGTATTTCTAAAAATATGAGAAAAGAATATGAAAATGAAAAGATTAGAGCTAAAAAAGAAAAAGTACAAATGATCAAACGAAATAAAGGTCGTGAATAATATTTTAAAAAATTAATTTATTACTAGTTCTATAAAATTACGGTTTTACTTTATAATAAATTAATATATAAAGTATAATAAATTTGAAGTTATAATACATCGTAAATATGAGATAATATTAAGAATTACAGACTCCGGAGGCTTCAGGCTTAGCACAGCACAATTCTCTGTTTGTGGAATTAACCACCAGCATTTATTAATGGGAGTAGTACAATTCTGGTCGTGCAGAAGATTGATTATGTAAGTCTAATACACAGATGATAGAAGCAACCATCGAAAAGGCTAATAGGAATTTTCTTTAGTTAAGCTGTGATATACTAAAGACTTGTTGACCTAACCTTGCTTAACGCTAATCACGACTACAAAGTTTTAATCAATCAATTTTTTAATCTTTTTAATAAGAGGAAAACATGACATTTAAAGAAATTTTAAAAGAATGGTGGAAAAGTCTCAAAGCTTTTTCTACTGCTGGATGGAAAGCAATTAGAAATTTATTTTCAACTTCTTTTCATCTGATTAAAGAACCAATTGTAATTTTTGCCAAAGCTTTTTGGGCTTGGATTAAAGCAATTGTAGTTGGTATGTATGAAATTCTGAAATCTTTTCTTATTGATTTTGTTACATCTACTTTAAAGATGATTTGGAAAAGTTTAGTTTGTCTTTATAATTGGATTAAATCAAAATTCAAGAAAAAAGAAGAAGTTAAAAAGAATAAAAAATAATCTTTTTTTTGGAGGATTAATTTCCTCCTTTTTGGATACTTACTCAAGTTGGTGAAGAGGACGGTTTGCTAAACCGTTAGGAGTTGGCAACATCTCGCGTAGGTTCGAGCCCTACAGTATCCGCCAGTATTGTAACCATAGTTAACTTCATACTATGCTATTATATTGAGAAGTTATATAATATATAAAAATATTATGTTAAATATAATACTGCTAGTCTTGTCATTTGTCTTAAGCAGCTTAGAGGGTAAAAAAGATCTAATTTTGAAAGAAATGACTTTATATTATAGCGGGATGTAAGCAGTGGTAGCTGGCTAGGCTCATAACCTAGAGGTCGGTGGTTTAAGTCCATCTCCCGCAACCAATATAAAATTTGGCTTTCTCTAAATAATTGGTTGATAGCTGATAAAGAGATATGTAACATTACTGAAAAGTTTGTTATGTAGTTGCCAGACATTAAGAAGCATAAGGTTGAAATAGCAAGGGTTGGCCAACCTTTAGTGACGTAAGAAACGGACAAATCGTGTTGGAGAATGCTGATATCTGTATCCGTTTGTAGGTAATCAATCCTACCTTCCTACAATAGCGTAAGAATAGCTAACTTACGTGGAAGTGACTGAATAATGTGCTTAATATACTGCTTGAAGGTAGTCAGGAATCCTTCAGCCAAGTTTTATATATCAATGTCCGTAAGGGCAAAAGGAAATACCGAGATGCCTCTATGTGCAAAATACCAATTATATGGTTATTAGGCAATTCCCAAAACCGGCCCGTCTTTAACATTAAGGGAATATAAGGAGTGGTCATTATCAAGACGGCTTACCTAACGAGCTTAAAGAATCGGTAACATTTTTTATAAGGTGATAAAATGAAACAAGACATTAATAAAACAGTAAAACATATTATTGCAAAACATCTAGGTATTGAAGAATCTAAAATTAAAGAAACTTCATATTTAACGGATGATTTAGGAGCAGATAGTTTAGATTCTATTGAATTAGTAATGGCTTTAGAAGATGAATTTGGTATAGAAATTCCAGATAAAGATTCAGAAAATTTTAAAACAGTTCAAGATATTATCGAATATTTACATAAAAATTAAAAAATAAATAGTTCTATAAAAACATGATGATAATGATAGTAACATATTTAAACTCAGATAATCAACCTAGAGAACAAGGCTGAGGGTTTAGTTTTACTTGAAATTATCATAAAAAAGAAGATTAAACCCGCTAAAATAAAAAATTAGCGGATTTTTTTTACGAAATTACGGTTTTACATAATGAAAAATATATTCTATATGTATAATTGTTCTTGAGTGACGTTATAAAGACATCGTAAATAAGAAATAATATTGAGTGTACAGGATTAGCTCAGTTGGAAGAGCATCTCGTTTACACCGAGAGGGTCGGCAGTTCGAACCTGTCATCCTGTACCATAAATACTGCGGTAGCTCAGTTGGTTAGAGCACTGCTCTGATAAGGCAGGGGTCAATAGTTCAAGTCTATTTCGCAGTACCATATAAATTTTATGGAAGAATGTAATTCCTGAAAAGCATTAAACCGTTACATTCTTTCGCCTCTGGAGGATTGCCAGAGCGGCTTAATGGAGCGGTCTTGAAAACCGTCGTGGATGAAATATGCCACCGAGTGTTCGAATCACTCATCCTCCGCCAATAAACTGCTGAGAAGGTTGTAGTAAATATTATTAAAAGATTTAGAGCTCTTTAATAAATATATTCCTTTAACGAACATTGCTCAGTAGTATCTCTAAAGAAGTTATATTTGTATAACTATGGATCGTTATAAAAACTACAAACTTTTTTTGGGATGTCATATCAGTAATGTTATGATGGTCAGACCGAACTAGCAGGTTTTATACCATAAGTCTTTCAGGCACAAAAGAGTCACGTACGTAGATGTGTACCACTACCTATCCCAAAACATTTTTTATAGACCGTTAGCTCAGGTGAATAGAGCACAAACCTTCTAAGTTTGGTGTCACAGGTTTGAGTCCTGTACGGTCTGCCAATTGACTTTTTGAAATAGGAGTCATTAAATAATCTATTTCTCATTTAATAAATTTTGTTTTAATTTTGATCATAACAGAAAAGGAGAAAATATCATGATCATAAATTCTACAACTCAGAAGTCTAGTGCATTTGAATCATTAACACCAATGCAACAAGCTGAATTAATAACTTTTGTAAATGGTATGATTCAAGGAGCACTTACTTATAAAAAACAATTTACTACATCTGATCTTGTTGGAGGTAAATTTAGAGATTGGTCATATACACCATTAGATTATATATACCAATATCATCTAAATAGAAAAGTTACTGATCCAGAAGCAGAATCAGGTAAAGATATAGGAAGAATTGTAAAATATATTATGTCTATTGATAAACATAGAGTTTATAAAATTACAGGAACAGAACAAAGACGCTTTCCAATTAACATTTATGAACTTGTGAAAATTAAAGACTAATGTTAAAACTCCTTGCTACTACCTTTCAAGGTTAAATAGAAGGTAGCCTTAAAGCCCCTATAGTTAAAAGGTATAACACCTCACTTGTAATGAGGATTTCATTGTTCGATTCAGTGTGGGGGCACCATTATATTGGGATGTAGCTCAAAGGCAGAGCAATCGGCTGTTAACCGATGTGTTGTGGGTTCGAGCCCCACCTTCCCAGCCAAATTTATGCGCTTGTGGCGGAATAGGTAGACGCTGCAGACTTAAAATCTGTTGGAGATAACTCCGTGCTGGTTCAATTCCAGTCAGGCGCACCAATTAAGGTGCTTTCGTTCAGTTGGTCTAGGACATCGCCCTGTCACGGCGAAGATCACGGGTTCAAGTCCCGTAAGCACCGCCATTCATGCGACCATCGAATAGTCAGTCTAGTTCACATGCCTTTCACGCATGAAACACGGGGGCAGAGCCCGTTGGTCGTACCAATTTTAATATTATAAAAACTTAGTAGAAATATTTAAATATAATATTCTAAATATATTAATTAAGAAAGGATATTATATGGAAGAAATATGGAAAGAAACTGAAATATCTGGGTATTTTATTAGTAATTTAGGTAGATTAAAAGGTAGATCCGGTAAAATAATTAAAAGTTATTTAAATAAACGTACAGGATATTTAAATATTTGTTTAAAACCAAATGGAAAAAATAGTAAAAGTAAAGCAGTAAAAATTCATAGGTTAGTAGCAGAAGCTTTTATACCAAATTTAGAAAATAAACCATTTGTTAATCATATTGATGGAAATAAACAAAATAATGTTGTTACTAATTTAGAATGGTGTACTAATCAAGAAAATATGATTCATGCTAATAAACATGGCTTATTAAAAATATATAAAGGTGAAAAAAGTTCTCAAGCTAAATTAACAAATACCCAAGTAAAATGGATAAGAGAGCATTATATACCTAGAGATAATGTATTTGGATGTAGAGCTTTAGGAAGAAAATTTGGAGTAGCTCATAATACAATTTTAGAAATTTTAAAAAATAGATCCTATAAAAATATTTAAGGAACAGTAGCTAAATTGGTACGTAGGATCTCAGTAGCTGCGGCCTTATAAGCCGTGTAGAATGTGTGTTCGAGTCACACCTGTTCCACCATCGGGGCGTAGCTCAGCCTGTTTAGAGCGCTTGCTTTGGGAGCAAGATGTCGGAGGTTAGAATCCTCTCGCCCCGACCAATTTTTGTTATTACAAAATATAAAGCAGAGTTGTGGTAACAGCCACGCTGGGAAGTGCGCATACCTACCGAAAGGGTACCCGTGGCAGTGGATAAACTCCATAATAGACTGATATGGAAGCTAAACTTTGATATAAGCACGCTTTCATAGGAATTGAGGTTCGATTCCTCTAATGCTTTATTTTTATTAAATAATGGAAGGGTCGCATAGTGGCAATTGCTGGGGACTGTAAATCCCCTCCCTTTGGGGTTCGTTGGTTCGAGTCCAACCCCTTCCACCAGTTTTATGCCCTGTTATATCTAGTCGCGAATAGATAGCTTAGGATGTAGGTCCAAGATAATGTGTGGAAATCATGTGGGGGCGCCAATTTTAATTATATTGTTTCTTTTTATTAAGAATATATTAACTTCTTGTGGTGTAAAAATGGATAGATTTAGTGATATCATAGTTATGTTACTAAACACTAACGTGCGGAAGCATAACTCCACTTAAGGTTTTGGTACAAGTTCGAGTCTTGTCAAGAAGAATATTTAATACCTCGTTGTAGTCATGGTGACCGCTGATTGAAATGTCTATAGCTCCAATCAATTAGTACGGGAATGCTGTTCGAATCAGTTTACGGGGTGCCATTTTTAAATTTTGACAATAAAAAATAGGTTGACTTTAATATATTTAGTTCCTCCAAGCTAGTCCTGATTGCTGAGTACAGACCGAACAGGAAGTAACATATTTGAAATGATAGAATAGGGTTACAATTGTCAAATTTTAGGGAGTTTCTTTAGTGACTTCTCCGTTTAGGTTCAGTAGTGATAAACTATGTGATCAAAAAGTCACTTTCTTTATGGGAACAATACACTGAGATTACATCATACGGTCCCTGTTCCCTTCTCTTTTTATTTAGGGTATCTTCTAATGGTCGGAAAGCGGAATTTGACTCCGTTAATCGTGGTTCGAATCCATGTACCCTAGCCAGTTTATATAAAGAATTGTCCCAGTAATCCTATGGCATCTCAATAATGTTATGATCTGTCCTATGAAATAACATAGAGTTTTAAAAATTCCTAGGTCTTGTTTTTAAAATGGACAAATGATATTTTAGTTCTAATGATAATATTTGATTAATTTTTATGAATTTTTATAGGATACAATTAAAATGAATTATAGACATTTTTCATTTTTAAAAAAGGAGTCTAAATTTATCGAATTGTCTGGTGATAAACAAAGAGCTATAGAAACTCAAGCTAATATTGCAGTTGAAGCTCATAAAGTATCACGATATTATAAAAAGTCTATGCAAGATGAAGAGTTACAACAACAGTTTTTTGATATGCTTTGTGATGTATATGCAAATAAATCAGAACAAGAAATTAAAAAATATGTTATTCTAGATTCAAAAGCTTTATATTATTATCCTTTAACGAAAGATAGATATGCTTATTATGAACAATTAGCAAAAGAAAAAGCAAAAGTAATGGATAATAATATATTTATTGAAACACAAAAACATTTTAAAAATTTTTCACGTTAAAACAACAACTTAATAAAGGAGTTATATAAAAATGGCTGATAAAGAGCTGTCATATGAAGAAAAACAACGTTTATTCGAAGAGCAATTATTTAAGAAAAGATGGGCTAAGCATTTAAAATTAAGTCCTATGCTTTGTAAAATTTCCAAAAATGTTGGTAAGGCTCCAAAGTGTAATATTAAAGGACCTAAAAAAGAAGTTGCTGTTGTAGTTGATACTAAAGGCAAAAAGAAAAAGTAGTAATGTTCTAATATAAATGAAAAGTAATTTTTATTTATAGTGTGGAATTATGAAGTTAATTGAAATACTTGGATTATATAAAGCAATTAAGTCTACAGCTAAGAAATATCACTGGAAAACTGCTGGTGATAATTTCATGTCTGATCATTTATTATTTGATCGTATTTATGATGATATTGATGATGGTATCATAGATACAATTGCTGAACAATATTATATGGGTTTAGGTAGAAAAGATATTAATGATGTTGATGAATTATCTGCATTGTGTGTTAAGTATGAAGGCAAATCTTTTGAAGCTAAATCTGAAAATATAATTCCAATGTATAAAGAATTATTAAGAATGATGAATGAGTTTTTACAGAATATAGAAAAATTAGATTCTATGCGCGGAATTAATGCTGAGCTTGATAATATGGCTTCTGTTATTTCTCAATTGTATGGATTAGTTTTAGCTCGTTTATCATAATTAATGGCTTTACATTTAAATTTGTATGACTTAATTTTTAATTAAATTAGGTCATATTTTTTTACCAATTGAAGATTAAGAGTTGCTACTTAATCTGAAATAAAGGTTGATGGGATAACCTTTTGTTGAAACCCATTCTGTCGTACCGCAGTTCGAATGGTTCGTATTTCCTAGTATTAATGGTGAAACAAACTAGGTACAGCATGGTATAAGTGCCCTGGATACTAACAAACCGATGGGGATAGGTTAATTCCCCTTACTTTTTATAGGAGATATAAAATGAAAAGTTATAAAGCTATTAATGTTAAACCAGACGAAGAGTTTAAAGTTGATTTTCGTATAGCTAGTGAAAAAGACGCAATTCAAGCTATGGTTAAAAAATACCATAAAAGAGTCCGTCAATATTTCAAAAAAGAAATTGCAAAATTTATGGTAGAGAAATAAAATGAAAAAAATATTTATTACTTTATTTATTTGTTTATTTACAGTTAATGCAAATGCTGGAATATGGACATATGCTCAAGCTACAAGTGCTAAATCAGCAGCACGTAGAGCTGAAAATGCAATCGAAGAAACACAAAAAGAAGTAATTGATTTAAAAAAAGAAGTTGAAGAATTAAGAGAAAGGGTTGATAAATTGATTAAACTTATGGAGAAACAAAATGAAAAAGAAAAAGATGACAATAACAGTAAAGACTCCTAAACCTAGGAACTTTGCTTTAATAAATGCTCAAATTGCAGGTTTACTCAGAACTAAAGTTATTCCTAATAAAAAGAAAAATGTTAAAAAATTTGATTGGAAAAAAGATATAGCTGATTATTTAAATATTAAAGAAATGATATTAGTACTTAAATAATCAGCTATAATAAAAGGAGTGTTTATTATGAGTAGTAGACAAGAATCTAATAAAGAAATTTTAAAGAAACTAGAATATTATGTAGAGCAATATCCTGATATGCGTTTTTGTCAGTTATTATATATGCTTAATATTATAGATGGTTCTGATAAGTTTTATGAAGAATCGAATACTACTCTAGTTAATTTAATGTGGAAACCAAATAAATTAAATACTGAAAATAATGGTTTTACAAAATAAATAATTATATATAAAAAATATAATGTAAATAAAATTTAAGAAAGGAAAAATAAAATGTCTAAGTTCTCTGGATACGCAAGTAAAACAGAAGCAGATTATAATAAGCATAAGGATGAGCAAGTTGTAAATTATATGGATGGAATTTCCTATACAACTAACCCATTACTCGAATTAGAAATGGTGGCTGCATCATCTATTTTTGGTGAAAAGTCCTATTATATGAATGACGGTGTAAAGGATAAGAAATTAAATAGTACAACTCAAACTTTCATTAAGGCTTGTGATAATGCTTTAAGTTATGATTTTAAAGGTGTTTTGGAATTAGCTAAAAAGTTACGTTATGAATATAATATGCGTTTAAATCCTGCTTTAATTATGGTTAGAGCTGTAATGCATGAAGGTAGAAAAGCATTTAATGAAGAAAATAAGGTATTCATGCGTGCTTGTATTGAAGAAGTAATTAATATTCCTACTGATATTTGGAATCAGTTTGAGTTGTGGATGTTCTTCAATGGATCTAAGAACAAGTTACCATCTATTTTGAAGAGAGCTTGGGCTGAGAAGTTAAATCATACTAAGAAGTATCAGTTAGCTAAGTACAAGACTAAGGCTAAGATTATTGACTTAGTTCGTATTTGTCATGCTAGTTCTGAAGATATCAATGAGTTAATGAAGTCTGGTACAATTGAAGTTACTGATGAAGAATCTACTTGGGAAAAATTGAGAAGTGAGGGTAAGACTTGGACTGAAATTTTACAATCTACATATTTACCACACATGGCTTTGTTGAGAAACTTACGTGGTATTTTTACTGAGATTGAAGATGAAGATGTCAGAAAGCAAGTTCTTGAAATGCTTGAAAATGGTGTTGAAAAAGGTAAGCAATTCCCATTCAGATACTGGTCTGCATTAAAGGCTATCCAAACTTCTAATCCACGTGTTAAGGGTGAATCTGCTATTGTAGAAAGCTTGAACAGATGTATGGATAGAGCAATGGATAATTTTCCTAAGTTAAAAGGTAAGACAATTTGCTTATCCGATAACTCTGGATCTGCTTGGGGTGCTTTAACTACTGAATATGGATCTGTTAAGGTTGCTGAAATTGATAACTTGTCTTCCGTTATGACAGCTATTAACTCTGATGAAGGGTATGTTGGAATTTTCGGTGATAGATTAGAGATTGAATCTGTTAACAAGAGAGATGGTGTATTGTCTCAATTAGATAAGATTCAAAGTAAGCATTCACATAATATTGGTGGTTCTACTGAAAATGGTATTTGGTTATTCTTTGATCAAGCAATTAAAAAGAAAATACATTACGATAACATTTTTATTTACTCTGATATGCAGGCTGGTCATGGTGGATTATATGGTATCAACTCTGCGGATTATTTAGATTACGTTACTCGTGGTTCTTATATCGATGTCTTAAAGCTGATTCAAGTATATAGACAGAAGGTTAATCCAAAGGTAAATGTATTCTCAGTACAAACTGCTGGATATGATAACAATGTCGTACCAGAAAATGAATACCGTACATCTATCTTGACTGGTTGGACAGGTAAGGAAGCACTCTATGCTAATGCTGTAATTGATATTTGGGATAGAATGCAAAATAAAAATCAAAAAACTGAAGAAAATGACTTTACAAATACAAAAAAGAGTATTAAGATAAAGACATCAGTTAAGTAAAATTATTGTGAGGGTTAAGCGGTTTAGAGAGTTACATCGGACTTGACTTTTAATCAAATAATCGAAATAAAAACTCTTTAAGATATTCTAACCCTCACAATTCTGGACAGTTTTTAGTGAAGAAGCGGAAGAAATTGTTACATCGTCTTTGGAATGACTGCTACATATACACAATTTCTAAATATTCTCTTCCTACAGTAAAATATTATTATGGAGAAGCGGTTGGAACAGTTGCATCGTTTAATTGGTTAAAACATTACTTATTGAAAAGTACTATTGTAGGTTCAAGTCCTACTGCAATAAATCTGTTCTATTTATTCTCTCCATAAGCAAAATTATGATAAAGAAGCGGGTTAAAGAGTTACATCGCGAAACGGTATACGCAATTGTTCTTGAAAAACAATGACTTAAATGTCATGTGGGTTCGATTCCCACTGTATTACATCTCTTTAAGATATTCTCTTTATCACTAGTTTTACTTCTGTAGGTTTGTAGTTCATAAGCCTTCTCCAAATAATTAATGTTTAAACCGTTGTTGGGAAGTACTCAAGAAAAATACGTAAAGTTTTTCAATTTAATATTATTTCTTATTTAAAAATGGCTTTACAAATAAAAAAATTTAAATTATATATAAAATATAAAATAAAGAAAGGTTCTATTAAATATGATGATTAATATGGTTAAGAAATGTTGGCATATGTTTGGCTTCGCCGGTAAAACTAGCGGAGGTAATGTCTAATTAACCTATTAACGGATAAAATTAAGATTAAAGGCATACCTCTGAAAGTAAAAAATTCAGAGGTTTTATTTTTATGTAAATATTAAAAATAAATGGGGAAGTAGCGCAACTGGGAGAGCATCTGATTTGCATTCAGAAGGTTGAGGGTTCGAGTCCCTTCTTTTCCACCATGGCTCTGTAGCTCAGTTAGTAGAGCACCAGACTGAAAATCTGGGTGTCACTGGGGCGGAACCAGTCGGAGCCACCATGAAGATGTAGCTTAGTAGGTAAAGCATCTGACTTTTAATCAGAAGAGCGAGGGTTCGAGCCCCTCCATCTTCACCATGGTAATGTAGTTCAGCTGGTAGAACGCATCTCTCATAAGGATGTAGTCACTTGTTCGAGTCAAGTCATTACCACCAATGGACTGTTGGCAGAGCGTTTATGCGTTGGTCTGCAAAACCAATTAGACAGGTTAGACTCCTGTACAGTCCTCCATAATGCGGATATAGTATAGTGGTTATTATGAAACATTGCCAATGTTTAGAGACGAGTTCAATTCTCGTTATCCGCTCCATGCGATTGTAGTATAATGGTTATTATTCCAGTCTTCCAAACTGAGGATGTGAGTTCAATTCTCACCGGTCGCTCCAAAATAGGGGTTTAGTTTAATGGTAAAATATCGGTCTCCAAAACCGTAAGATGATTGTTCGAGTCAGTCAACCCTTGCCAATTTTACGAATAGAAGTATATATCAGTATATCTGGTCTATTCTTGTGTTCGTAGCTTAATTGGTAAAGCGCTAGATTGTGGTTCTGGAGGATATGGGTTCAAGTCCCATCGATCACCCCAATAGAGAGTTAGAAGTAATTCTAACTCTTTTTTAATGGTTTTACTTTTTAGTACTAATAATATATAAATTATTTATTATGAGTAAAAATAGTGAAAATTTATTAACAGTAAAATGTATGTATAATGGAAAACTTGAAAAACATCCATTATTATTAAAATGTATTACTGAAATTTTAGATAAAATAAGACAAGAAAAAGATCTAGATGAACAATTCTATATAAAAGATACTGATATTAAATGCTATTTAGCTACAATATATAAAACAAATAAACAAATAAATCATTATTATGTATCATTATATCAATATCCAGGTCAATGGTACAATGAAGAAACTAAATATGAACTTTATATTACCAAAGAAAATGCAGAGAATTTATATTTATTATCACGTATAAATATAAATTGTATTATACCATATATAAAAATAACTAATTAATAATACTTTGGAATTAATAATGACAAGAATAAATGTTATATCTGTTAAAGAATTATCTGATCAATGGCTTTTGGCTGAATACAGAGAACTTCCTAGATGTATTAAACAAGATATAAACATTAAAAATGCTCCATTAAAGTATTGTCTGGGTAAAGGACATATGAAGTGGGCTAGATGTCATATAATGTTTTTATTGACTCGTTATAAAGAGATTTGTGATGAAATGATATATCGTGGTTTTAAAGTTAATTATACTTATCTAGAGCTATTAAAATGGACATATGATAATGTTAATCATGATTTATTTTGTAGATATATACCAGATGTTCTAGATATAAATATTAATTATAATCGTTTATTAGAAAAATATAATCAAAAACCAAATTTTTATAAATGGACCAATAGAGAAAAACCAATTATATTTAAGGAAATTTAATATGAAAAAAACATCTGCAGAAATATTAGAAATGAGAGCTTTGCAAGCAGTTAATAAAGCTAAAAATGTATTTTCATGGAATATGGATATTACATTTGCAAAATTAATACTACCTTGTGTTAAAGCATATTATAAAAAAGCAGAAAAAACTATAGATACTTCATATATATGTATGCCTTTGTTTTTACGTAATAAAATGATGAATAGAGAAGGGTCTAAATCAAAATTGTTTATTAAAATTAAACAATATTATCATAAAAAGTATATTAAACATATGGAAGATCTTATAGATGCTTTAGATGATGTTTTAATAGAAAGCACAGATAAATGGGAAAAGAAATGGGGTATGCGTCCATTTATGAAAATAGAATATGATAGTGTACCTTGTAAATGGAATGAAAAAGGTGAAGCAGAGTTATTTTCTTTAATAATAAATAATGAATATTTAGAAAATGATAAAATTAATAAAAAGAATATGCCGTATAACTTAAAAATACAACAAAAATGTTATAAATGGCGTCAAAAACAATTTAAATGGTTTATAAATAATATAAATAAGTTATGGTGGTAAAAATGAATATATATGAATTACTAAAGTTACATGAATGTGCTATAGAAAATAGACAAAAATTAGAAAAAACAGATAAATGTGGATGTTTTTATTGTAAAAATATTTATAATCCTCAAGAAATAAAAGAATGGTGTGATAATCAACAAACGGCTATCTGTCCATATTGTGGTGTTGATTCAGTAATAGTCAATCCAACACAAGAAGAGTTAGAAATACTTAATAAATATTACTTTCCAGATACTCCTATTATAACTAAAGAATAACGGTTTTACAAATCCAATTTTTAAAGCTATTATATAATTATAAAGTAAATAAAGAAAGGATTTTAAAATGACAGCAGCTTTGGTAAATTACTATAATGTATTAGGAATATCAGATAAATCTTCTGAATCTGATATTAAAAAAGCTTATTATAAATTAGCTAAAAAATATCATCCAGATGTTAATCCTAAAACATTAGACAAATTCAAAGAAATTAATGAGGCATATGAAGTTTTGAGTGACGATAATAAGAAAATAGCTTATGATCTAACATTAAAAAAATCAAAACCAATTTCTAAAAAAACAGAAGAAGAATTAGATAAAGAATTTTTCAAGGTTCATGGTATTAAGTATGATTTAAAAGATGATAATGTATTGATTTTATTAAATTTATTACATGATATTAGAAATTCTGATGCCACAGTTGATTTATTAAATGAAGATATGTTTAGAGCTTATTCCGAACAATTAAATGAAGCTAAAGCTAAAGCAAAAGATCCTGACAATTATGTACAAAAAGAGTATTATCAAGAAACCACTAAAGAGCCAATTTTTAAAATTTTATACAATTTTAGAGATTATAGGTTTGAAAATGCAATTTCTGGTATTTGGAAAAGAAGTATCTTTGCAATTATAGGTGCCATAGTTGTCTATCTTTTGGCATTACCGTTTATTTGTGTTAGTAAAATTTTATGGTTTATTAAACCATCTAAGAAAAGATTATTTAAATGCCATTGGTTTACACATTTTCATAATTTAATTTATAGAAATCATATGATTGGTTCTACTTTTTGGATTGGTTTTTTGTCAGTATTAACTTGTTTAAAAGGTATATGGAATAGTTTATGTATTATTTATTGGACTTTTGCTAATATTATCAAATGGTTTTTAATGCCAGTGGCTGTAATTTCTGCAGCAATTATATTAGCTTTTGGACATATATTCTTTGGATTACCTTTTAAATCACCAATGAAAAAAATATTAAGATAATGGTAATGTTATTTCTTTCTTAAATAACCATTTTCCCTGAATTCTCATTAAGCCGGCTATTGATTCTAAGTCGGCTTGATTAGTTAATACAATACGTACCTCGTCATATGATCTTGTATAGACATTATCTTGTAATGATTGAATATGAGCTATGTGTATGTATTCATTATCATTTAAATTGTATGTATGTAATATTTCAGAAATAGTTTTATAAATATCTAATGAAGTATAATCTTCTCTAGTATATATTCTAAATTCTACTTTTGCTTTAAAATCAGGATTACACATATATAAATCACCTAATGTAAAATCACAAGCCGAAAAGTGATTAAAATATCCATACATCATATTTTCTAAGATTTCTATTCCTAAATCTTTCATAAGTAATCTCCTATATTTTATAGAATAATATAAACATAATGGTTTTACATATTTATTTTTCCATTTATATTACAATTGTTATGTGAGTAATTTATTTATAAATTATTTGCATGAGCATTACAACTAATACAATTATGTAGTTGATTATGGCGGAAGTATAGACGCTAGATGGAGTATAGAGAGATATAGTATGACCGGAAACTTGGCTATATCGTAGATAAATGAAAAGTAGTATTAAATTTATTTATTTGGATTCTTTAACGAATTTGTCTTAACCTATGAATATTTTTGATTACTATAAACGGAAATCACAGCTGCATGCGAACTGGCACTTAGTCTCTGATCAAAGACGCGATGTGATTCAAAACAAAGACTATACGTTCTACGGGAAAAATTGAAGATTAAGAGTTTTATTTTGGCCGTAGATAATTGACTACATAATTTAATTTTTGAAAGTTATAAATGAAAATAGATACACATCCATATAGAAAATTAGAAAAAAAGATCATAAAATATATATCAAGTTTTATGGCTTCAATTATTGTATCTTCTGATAAAGAATCATTTATGAAAAGATTTGAGATTCATACTAGTAAAAGATTAAATGGTTATACTAAACTATCTATAAATAATGGTATGGATATGGATGTTATATTTATTCATACTCTTATAAAGTTTATTGATAATAATTTCATGAATAAAGAAATAACATATATAGTTAAGCAATTACCTACTTCAAGAAAAGAAATGAGTAGTTATAGTTTAGAATTATATTTGCAAAGTGATTATACATATGATCCAAAAGATTTAGAAACATACTTAAGAATGAAAGGTATAAAGCTATGATGTTATTGCCTGTTATACAGGATCCTATAAATATAAAGATTACTACAAATGAAGAATTTCCAAAGATTTCTTTATGTAATATAGTCACTGAAGCACTATTATATGCTTATTATATGCTTTATATAGATAATGTAGCTAAAAAAGATTATTTAATACAAGATACTAATACTTATCAAAGAATTCATATGGATTATAAAAATAATACATTTACATTATCTTACAATCTAAAACGGGTTATTTCTAATACAAAGTACAAAGAAAAAATAATAACTCTTCCTTTTTCAAAAGATTTGATAGAAGATTTGGTATCTTTATTCAGAATTGATGTTAATACATATAGAGATACTTTAAAACAATTTAAATTACAACTGAAAATAAATCATAAAAAATTTTTATTAGGTTGGAAAACTCGATTTTTATCAAGTTTAGCTGAAGATATAGACACAAATTTTACTAAAATTCAAGATAATATAAGCTTTTTAGAAGCAAATAATATAGGTATTAAATCATAACGGTTTTACTATTTCATTCAAACGGTTTAATATATAATTAAAGGAAGGAAATAGTAGATGTTGTATGATAATATAGTAAAAGAAACGATTTTTTTGTTAAGAGCTACATATCCTAGTATTTATAATCAGATATGTAAAACTTTATTTGATAGTCATTTTTGTGAAGTAGAAGAGTATGATAAACTTTTGACTTATTATGCTAGAGATATTGCTCATAAGGGATTACCTATGACTACTTTAGGTGATATGAATAAAATTAACAATGAATGGGCATTAAAGTTATATTGTTATACCGATATGGGAAGATATAAATTAGATATTTCTTTTGCTCAAATTTTAAATAATTTACATAAAGATATTTCTGGAAAACTTTTAGTAGATGAAATAAAAAGTGACTTATGGAGATTATTACCGTGACGGCTAAAGAATTAGAATATAAACTTATATTTATGATTAGAGTACAATATCCACAATATTACAAATGGTGGATGGAACATTGTCAATATAAATCTATATATGTTAATCAAAGAATAATATTAAAATATTTAGAGAATACCTTATCGATGACAATAACTTTAGATTACGATATAGATAGTGGATTATACTATTTAACATTTTATAAGAGGAATATGGCCAAAAATGTACTTATAAGTTATAAAAAAGTATTAGAAAGTTTATATAATGATTTTTCATGTACTAATCTTAGTAAAGACTTAGAATTAGGGTTTAGTACAATTCAAAGGAAAATGTAATGGAAAATACAGATAATAAAATAAATGTATATAATATTATGAGTATGGCAAATGAATTACGAGAAAATTATGAAGATGATCAAGAATTCATACATAAAAATTTTTTGAATATTTTAAGTAATATATCATTTATGATTAAACATGATGTATATAAAGTAGAAGGAAGGGATAGTATAATAACTCAATGGGAGTATGTTTTAATGCTTGTACAATGTAAAAATAAAATACGATTTATACAAGCACCTCATTATAAAGATCAAGGTATAGCTAGTATATGGGATTTTTATTGTACACAAGAACAATTAGAAAATTTATTAGTGTTAAAAAAAATAGATCAAGAATCTATATTAAACTCTGTAAATATAAGAACAAGACTAGTAGGTGAAGTAATAAAATATCATGAGATAGAAGAATGAAAAATTGTGCAATATTATACATAAATAAATTAGATTATGATAAACTGGATATGGATGCAGAAGATGTAAATGTATTTGTAAGTAAAAATATATTACCAATGTTATTTACCTGTATAAATAGTGATATAATAGCTATAAATACGGGTTTACATACTTATAATTTAAAATACAATAGAAAAAAGAAAAGATACATTCTTACAAAATATACAGATAAACAGCAATATTTTTCAGATATATCTTATAAATTTATAACTAATATGACAAAATCAGATATAAAAGCATTACAAGGTTTACAAAGAATATTACATACAGAAAACTTTTGTTTATTAGATTATGTGAAAATAAAATTACAGCAATGGAATGATTGAAAAAGAAAGTAAAAGATATGCTAGAAGAAATGATATTTATAATACGTGCACAGTATCCTAACTTTTATACTAATCTTTTAAAAGTTTATAAAGATACAAAATCAAAATTATCTAATGAAAAAATATTAGCATTTTACGCAAAACAAGTAATAAGAAATAATATAAAAGATGCATTAATAGATATAGTAAATGTAGATATTATAAATTACTCATATGACTTAAGAATAATTACTTTTAAAAATGATGAAAAAGCTACAAAAATTAGAATATATTTACGTACAGATCAAATACTAAATTTATTACAAGAAGATATTACAGGTAAAACATTAATAAATTATATAAATCAACAAAAAGAGTGTATAAAATGTTAAAAGAAAATAAAGACATAACTATAAAACATTTAGAAGATACTATACTATTTCTTATACGTACTTTACATAAAGAAGTATATCATAAGTATACAAATGCTAATAATCATATTCAATTAATTCCAGAAAATATCATATTATATTATTTACAGCATCATTTAAGATTTATAGTAACTTTAACCTTAGATTCAAAAAAATATACGCAAGAAAATATAAAAGAAAAATATTTTACTTTTACAATAATGTCAAGTATAATATCTTCAAATAATAAACGAAAAGAAATATACATACCATATGAAGATACATTAAATAAACTATACAATGACATAGAAGGAAAAATATTAGAAAAATATATAGCAAAACAATTAGAAAAAATATAAATACAGAAAGATATAGATGAATAAAATACTATTACAAGATATTCAAGACAAAACATCATTAGAAAATACATTATTTTTTCTAATTCGTATACTATATCCACAAATAATTAAACAATATAAAGAAAGTAACATAGAGCATATTATTTTATTATATTTACGTCATATGGTTGATGATTATGGTATATCATTAGCTATCAATACTAAAACAAATGAAAAATATTTTGTATTTATGTATCTTTCATTTACCTCATACGATGATATTAAAAACAGTATAAATATTCCATATATAGATACATTAAGAAAATTATACAATGACATAACAACAAATAAATTACAACAATACATAAAACTAAAATTAAAAGAAAAATATAACAAAATATAAATAGAATACATATAGGTTAATTATTTACAGATATACATACAAGAAAATACATAAGGACAAACATACTGACATAAATTATACATAAGTCTATATGAATCTGGGACAAAAAACCTACTGGACGGGCCAACCTGAAAAATTGCCCTATACGTAAAGGCCCCGCCCTGGGGGTCCGCCCTGGTATTTTTTTTATATTAGGGTGATTTTATTTATTTCAGGTTAATATTTTTATATTATATTATAAATATAAATTAAATTATTCATCATTTTGAATAATTTTTATAAATATAATTATATTAACCTTAACTTTAATTCATTAGGTTAACTCTATCCCTTAAAAAGATTAGGTTATTTTTTAATCAAAAAACCGCCCTAATTTTCTAATGTTGATTTTTCAAGTGGATTTATAACCTGGAAAATTAAGATTAAAAAATGAAGTAGATTTTTGACCTGAAAATATAAAGATGAAAAAAGTAGAAAAATTATACACTTAGGATGAAAAGACTGATGTATATTCAACTTATAATCAAAATACATATAAGATAAAAGTTGTATGTGTGTTTTGACTATGAGTTGATTAGTCCCAACTTGTAGATTGTGTTAACCCGTCATAGTATAAGGAGAAAAGCCATGACAAAATCGACTAAAAATGTAAAAGAACTCAACGCTGAAGTTATTGCTCAGGTTGAAGAAGCCCGTAACATGAATACCCCGAAAGTATTCAATTTGGAATTAGCCCTGAAGGCAGCCTCGAATATGAGTGCTCCGACTTCAAGAGCTAAGGGCAATACCTCAGAGTTAGGTAAGAATATAGTTGCCCTGTTAGAATCTGCAGGTAAGGCTATGAGCTGTAAGCAGATTGCAGAGGCACTTCAGGCTGGTGGTATGCAGATTACCGCCAAGAACGTCTGTGATAAAGCATGGGCGTTAGAAAAGAAAGGTCTTATTAAGAAGACTGAAACAGGTATCTATGCAGCCTTGAATGTATAAGGTACCCCGGGCCCATATAGAGCGATGCTTAGTATTCAAGAGTGTCGCTCTGTATACCCCCCGCCCTATGAAAGCGATGCTCACCTAGTAGATAATAGTGTATATGTATATTGTGCGATGCTCGGTATGGTACGGTATTCACATATATTATTAGTGTTGTTGTCAGAGCGACGCTAGTTATACATCATTGTAAATAAGAAATAAGTAATGTCAACCGCTTAGTAAAGGAGTATAATTATGACTGAGCAAAACAAGGTTGCAGTCGCCGAAAAGGCTGCAAAAGTGTTATCCAAAGATTTAATGGATAGTGTTGAGCAAGAGACCAAACGTCGTAAAGTAAGACGTGAATGTTGGTCTGACCGTGAGGTAATCATGCGAGAAAATAAAGGTATAAGAGCCTTTCAGCGTGATTATTGGCATTATGCACATAGTATGGATTAAGGAGTGATGCTTATGAAGTATTTTGTATATGGTGTTTTGTCACTAATGGCAGTATTGATGATGTTAGTGATGCTCATGTGTTTCTTTACGCCTAATAAGGATAAGTATGGAAACTTCACTCAGCCAATTAAGTATTGGACGGATAATGTTTATTTTGAAAACAACTTTAAATAGGAGGTGCAGCAGGAAACACTTTAGTTTAATTTAGTTTAATTGTGCCGTGAGTGCGTGATTTTAGTTTTGGTAGTAGTTTACCAGTAGAAATTAGAATCATGCATTCTACGGTCAAAAAAACGAGCATTTTGAAAGGAGATATAATATGAGCGACTTTAATTATGTTTTAGTTGGAAGAAACAAACAATATGGACAGTTTATTGTTGGATATGCAGATAGTATTGCCACAGCCGAATTAGTAATAAATGATATGTGGTTAAACAATACATATCCATCTCAATATGGTAGACCAGAAACAATAGAAGTTTATCCAAAGAGTAGAGTAAAGAGGTGTTTAATATTAGATTAGTATGATTGATGACGACTGAACGAAGCATCATAGTGGTGTGGTGCTTCATTGAATCGTTAGTAACTAGTGAAAGGAGGCAATCAAATGTATGAAAAGTTATTATTGTAAATTGGATTAACCATTTAAGAAAGGAAACTAACATGGAACATATCAATTATATGGTCATGAATAGTAAGACTGCAGAATGTGAGGTGTATGGAACTAGGAATGTCGCTAAGAAACATATAGAATCAGACTGCTTTATTTTTCCAATTGACTTTGTTGATAATAAAAGTGAAGCAGAATTACTCATCTATCCAAATGTAAATAAGCATTCGAGTTTACCTTGGGTAGCAGAGTATGTCTCTGAAGATTTGTTGAATGACGATCTTCGGTGTGCAAAAGAAGATAATCCGGTTAAAATTGCTTTAGGATAATGAAAGGAGATTAAAATATGAAACCAGTTTTAGTCAAAGCCACTAAAGAAATACTTGTTGGGCTGGAAAAAACATCAGCTTGTGTATTTGAAGGAGCAGGAGGTGACTTAAACGTTTGGATGTTAGGTGTAAATGATGACCTCCAAAAGTTGGGAATACGTAAAGTAGAAACCTTCTATACCTGGAATGGAAAGTTGATGAATGAAATGTATGGTTTAACAGGTACGAATGCTTATCAGGATGATATAACTTTCTTTGGATTTGGAATCCTAGATTTTGATGAAAAAGAAATTGGTCATCTAGCATTGTGGAAATTACAAATAGGTGCACGATGGATGGATGATATCGTGGACAACAATAAGCGTCGTCAAGAACTAATTGATGGACGTGATTCAAATACAACCCTCAACTAAGGAGAATAGTCATGTGTAAAAACTGTTATGATGATGGTAACCACGAATTTGTAGGTATGGATATTTGTATCTACTGCGGTGAATGTAAACAATTGTTATTGCAACCAGAGTTTTTTAGAGGTGCAGATGGTGAAATGCATCCTAAAAAAGGTATAAAGAAAACGCAAAGTACATCGCCAGAACCGTGTGATGCTTGTAAAAAGAAATTTGAAGAGCAAGGTATTGTTCCGATGATTGAAGCAGAACGTGGTCCAAAAGGTCCTATCTTTGGTGAAAGAATAGTTAAAGTTCGCAGAGATGCTGTTCAAGGTGAAGAATTTATAAAGTTTATGAATACTCATGGTTTTCTTATTTGTGAACCAGAGTTTATGGATAAATTAATGCAAAGTCAGGAGGTTCAAAATGCCGACAGTTAAACAACAAGAAATAGCAATTGGTATCTTAGTAGTATTGCAAGGTCCAAATGCTGGGTCTATTGGATTAATCGTAAATGTATAGGAGACATGTTATGAATAAAAATAATATTAAGCAATTCATCAGCAACTATAGAGAAACATATGGCAATGATGACTATATCAGAGAGCTTGAGAATCATTTAGTAAACAGTGGTTATCCAGCTAATCTAGAGCATGTCTGTGAGGTATGCAATAGTTATCGAGCCAAGTTTGGTTTTGATGATGAATTAACCGAGGTTGTAAATACATATAACCTTGATATTGACCCATATACATTAACTATAAGGAGATAAAAAATGACAAAAGTACAGTATATCGTTTTAGTAGCTTATGATAATGTAAGTTGCTGTGACAGATGTGAAAATAATATGGTATGTGTAGCCATATGTGACACACGTAAAGAAGCTAGAGATATCGAAAAAGATATATTGATGAATGATAAAGATGACCATATAGCTTTTGTACATATCTATGCTGGTGATAAAATAAAAGCATTGAAAGGAAAATAATATGGAGGCAAGAGTTGAACCTGAAAATAAGTGGTATCTAATCATGCGAATTCAGGATGTAAATCCTGATGGTGAAGTAGTTACGACTTTGAATATTATAAGCTTCAAAAGTAAAGCTGCAGCTCAAGTTTATACTGGAGTTTTTTATAGATCAATCAAACAGATAAAAGGTTTAAAAGCTTCATATCTAATTGTTAACAAAGATGATTTTGAAAGGATAAAATAATGGTATTAAATAAACATGTTTTGATATACACTGAGTATGGTGATACTTGTGATGGTAAAGCAAGAGTATTTGGTGTATATGATACATTCGAAGAAGCTAAGACAAATATGAAAGATGATGTCCAAGGCTATTTAACAGACAATCCTAATCTTGAAATTACTGAAGAGTATGCATCTTGTATACTTGTTGGTGATGAAGATAACGGATGTCAGTGGCAAATACTAACCATCTAAAAAGGAGAACAGACCATGGAATTAACAAATGAACAAAAAGAAAGATTAAAAGCTTATCCTGTATTGGAACAAGCAGTTAATTACTTTATTGAACATAAAGGTGAGTCCGAAGAACCTGGATGTATTCCGCATTATACGTATTTCTTTAAACAGAAGTATTTAAATAATAACGTAGACCCAGACGAAATGTTTGGTTGGAATGAAGAAACATCTGAAGACTTCTGGTCTTGGGGAAGTAATTCACGTTGGTCGAATACAGTTACATGTTATATTCTTAGTGAGTTTTCTAAGTGTATAGATATTGCACTAGATCTTGCTGATGAATATGGTGATTTAATTCTTGATTAGAAAGGAAATACAAATGGAACAAATCGTTAATAAAGGTAAAGATCATAATCGTCGTTTTGATGAAGAAGATCTGGAAGTAATGGAAATTCCTGAAAAGGTTTCGAAGCTAGAAGCTATCATATACGATTGGGTATATGAGAACTTTGATCACTCAGAAGCTGAAGATCCTTCTTGGAATATTTCAATGCTTGCTGAAGAAATTGAAGAAAAGCTTAATAAACCATATAAGCAAAAGCATACAGTTGCTTATGTTGGTGATGGTTGTATGTAATTAAAGGAGGAATAACAATGGCAATACCTAAGTATTTAAAACCAATTGATGAAGCTAAAGCCAATAAGATCATCGAAAAATGTCTGAAAAATGGTACAGGTTACTATGAGCATCATTATTATATTGGTCAAAGTAATGAATCTTATGAATTCATTGACGAGACTAACCCACTAAAGCCAAAGTTAATTCGTAAAGACTTTGGTCATTGTGAGACTGGTCCACTCAGCTTGTAGCTAGTGACATTTACCTAACCCTATACAGAACCTGCTTACATGGTTCTCCCTCGACAGACTAAGTAAGTAGGTCCTGTATGAATTTGAATGAAAGGAAATTAAAATGACAGCAAAATATGGTATAGATAGTAGTAAGACTAAAGAGCTTGCTAAACAGCTTAAAGAAGCTGCTGATTATCTTGCAGAACATAAAGAAAGTGGTGGTTGTTATCATTTTCATACGATTGAAGTTAATGACAAAGATATAAATAAAAATGTATCTATTGTTCTTGGTTGGACAAATGGTTTTGATGAAAATGATATTGATAAAGATGAATATCAAGATGACACTTGGAGATTAGCAGTTAAAGTTGGATATCAACCTGTAAATAGTATGATGCAATGCGATTATGACGTAGACTTTAATCAAGTCTATGACAAAGAAACAGGCGATATTTACGATAGTGAAATCGTATTATATAAGACCACAGATTTTAATACAGTTGCTGAACAAATAGTTGCTGATTACAATTATATAGTAGCTAGTTGGAAATCTTGGGCACATGAATAAAGGAGGTAAAAAATGAATAAAAATATTAAGCGAAAATTAAAAAGAATAGCTAATGCTTTAAAGAAAGCTTTTTTACAAAAGAAATACATAAGTGAATTTCAATATAAACCACAAGAACCGATGGAATATATTTGTATACCAGTAAATATTGAAAGAAAGGAAGGTAAATAATGACTAATGTTTTAGGTAATGATCTTAAAATTGTCTATGTTGTAAACTATTATATTTATAACGATAAGGATACTGCTCATACATATATATTCGATGATGAGTCTGAAGCAGATAAATTTAAAGAATATCTAGAAGATGTATGTAAAGAAAAAAGTATTCCGATTAATATTGATTCTTCGGTAACACTTATAACATCTTTTAATAATGCAGTAACTAGTTTTTCAGAACAAATTTGGGATGAAGATGAGGAGATATAAATGGCTAAGTATACTGAATATAAGTTTGATTACGAATGTGATTTTGATAACATTAAAGTAACACGACATCTTAAAGAGATTGGTGAGATTACTATCAATGAAAATCATATTGAATCTGAAAAAGAAATCTTTATAGATGATGATAATGTTCGCTATAGATTTCGTAAAGTAACGATGGTATCTGGAGCTATTCATTATTTGTTAATAGATAAACACGAATATACGGAGGTGAGCAATGGCTAAATGGACTGATGCTAAGTTAAAGAAAGAAGCTATAAAAGATTGGAAAGATTGTTATGAATGTGGACACTTTCCTGATTTTATATGTGACCAGCCTCATGTTAGTGAGGAAGAGTTAGAAGATTATGCTAGAGAATATGATATGACTTTAGAAGAATTCAAAAAGTATATTGATTATTTTCTTGAATATAATGAAACCAGAATGTGAAAGGAAATAAATATGAGTAAAACCAAACGTAATAATGAAATTAATTGGGATGATACTGTATATGAATTACATGTATGTAAACCAGACACAATGATTGATACAGAACCTGTAATGATCATTCAAGCTAACGGTAAGTCAGAAGAACAAGTTAAAGCTGAAATAGGTAAATTGTTTGATGAATTACATAAACAAGGTATTGAAAAAGATTTTTATCTTGTTAAAAGTGAACCTGTAAAACATTAATGGAGTATAACAAATGAGTAAGTACCAAGACATTAAAGATAAAGCATCTAAGATGAAAATGCCTGGAATCTTTTATGCTTTTAGTGATAAACAATTTGTTGAGGGTCTTGTAAGAGAAGGCTATATTGATGAAGGCCAAACTTATGAGGACTTCAAGAAAAAAGGTATAACTCTATATCATGATGGGTATGGAGGTTATGGAACAAAAGAAGCTCTCGATGCTAGATTTAAAAAGTATCGTGAGATTGATAAAGAAATAAAGGAGAACTGCACACCTGAAGAAATCTTTCAATACGAATATCATAATCACGAGTGTGGATATACCGGTGATTATTCTGAAGCTCTGGAAATAACGAATGAATACTTTCCAGACTTTAAACCAACCCACAAATTACTGAACGAATTATATGCTCAGTATGCATCCTGTAACTTTTAACTGAAAGGAAATCCCAATGGAAAAAACTTATATGTATGTCATCAGTCGTCATGATGAAATGGATAATTGTCATAGTCCTTATTACTTCACAGACAGTGAAGAAGAGGCTAAGAAAATCGTCAAACATCTGAATGAAACAGATGGGCTAAATGTCACTCTGGAAGAAGATGGTTCTGTTGCAGATATTAAAGACGATGATGCCATCTGGTATGACTACTGTGATGTATGTCAATATCAACCTGAAAAATAATTCTTTTAGGTTGAAAAATAAGGTTTATTATATTATTATGAATTTAACTTTATTTTAACCCTCACACTTATTTAATTGAAAGGAAAATAATATGTGTAAAGTTTTAATTGATAACGAAGAATTTAAGTCATTAAAAGATGCTGCCTCTTTTTTAGAGATAAGCAATTTTAAGATGTCTAAGTTATTGGATACAAAAGAACCTATTATGTTGAATGGTTTTAAAGTTCAACGCATTGGCAGAATTAAACAACATAAGAAATTGATATGTCTTGAAACAAAGGAGGTGTTTAATACGATTAAAGACTTATCAAAGAAACTTAAAGTTGATAATTATGTTATCAGTGATAGCCTTAATCATCATAATGTATTTAAACATGCAGGTAAAAGTTATTATCGGTTATCAGATAAATCAACGCTTACGAGAACTGTAACTGAACCTGTGAAAAAAGGACCAAGACATGTTACTGTAATGTGTAAACAAACTGGTGAAATTTTTGAAAGCATTAAAGATTTAGCTGATAGATTAGGAGTACACTTTACCGGTATTTCAAAAGCATTATTAAAAGATAAGATATATCGTCGAAATGGTTTATCTTATGTGAAATATGAATTTGGAAAAGATGATTCTGGTAAAATAGAAGGTCTTGAAAAAGAACAACAAGTACAACATGTAATGGATATTGTTGTACAAAATACTGATCAACCTACAACCAAGGAGAGTGCAGAACAAGTAATCCGTCGATTAACATGTGAAAATATAAATGCTGGTGACTATTATGTTGCTAGGATTTTATTAGAGGTTTTAGAAAAATTAACAACTAAAACCGAAAAAATCGTGAATAACTCTTAAATATTAGTACTTCATTAATAAATCTGAGTTATATTGACAGCGTAATTTGTTATTTTGGAGAAAAAATATGGCTAAAGAACGTAGAAAAGGATATTCTGAATACACTTTAGAAGAGATTATCGCTGAATTAGATGCTCTTGATGCTCAATTAGGTAGGCAACACGGTAGAGAAGGTCAAAAGTATACTGATCCTGAAAAAGAAAAACGTAGACTTTGGAACAACCTAATCTCTAGACGGTCTAGAAATAATCGTAAAGAGTATCAAAAACGTCAGGATGATGCTTATAAAGAAATACTTAAGTTAGCTTCTGATGCTGATGAGTATGGAATCAGACCTATTGATGAGAGACGATATGTAAGATGCTTTCATTCAGGTTATATTGGTGAAATTCCTGAAAGATCTTATGTAATACGAATGACAAGTCTTACCTTGAATCAAATAAAAGTATTACAAAAACGCACAGGATTGTATGCTAATCCTCCAGTATCTGATAAAGAAGCAGCTGCTGATGAGAAAAGGAGACAAGAAACAGGCGATTACTACTAAAGAATACCTCAGTCGATGAGGTTAACACAGCTCAGCCAAG
The DNA here is from genome assembly GCA_017525855.1 of Bacilli bacterium. The sequence continues at coordinate 44,450 of JAFXSE010000003.1, read as the reverse complement.
AGTTTAAAATGGCAAAGGACTAACTGAGGTCGTAAGACTTCTCAACTTGCGACCTCTTCAATTTCATTAACCATCTTTTAAGAAAGGAAAAAAATCATGAGAGATAAATGTACAGAAGAAGAAGTCAGAGAATTGGTAATTCTTGACTTAGAGGCTAAAGCAGCTAAGAAAAAATATGAGTTGCGCAGAGCCGAAATCCTGGAAGATGTAGCTCCAGGTAAATCAGAATACGCAGACATTGGATGCGTAAATAAAACAGTATCGATCAGATCATCTGTAGATACTAAACAAATCTTCTTGGATCATCCTGAAATTGATCCAGACGATTATACCTCTACTTCTGAGGTAACGACAATTAAGTGCACTTCGTACTTACCTGTCAAAAGCTAATATTAACCCTTAACTAAAGGAGAATACGATATGACCAAGACAATCACCCTTAATGAATGGCTTGATTCCTTAAGTCCTCGTGCCCAAAATGTAATTACTGAACAATTAAATCAGTGTTACTTTTATCCAAATAAAAACTTAACCTTAGATCTTGATGCAGATAAAATGCTGGAAGAAATTATGTCTGGTAATGGATCTTCAGTATTAGTAAGATTTTCATCAAGATACGGTGGTTCAGTTCGTAAAGAAACAGTTATTCCGTTTCTTACATGTCTTAAATATAAACAAGAAGGCAGAATTGATGAAGATGCCTATCTGAATTTCTTTGATGATAATGTCTATGATGATAACTCAGATTTGAAATTAGATGGTGAAAGATTAACTGGTTATCTTACGCTTGAAGAAAGACGTAAGTTACTTGGAAATCCTGCATCTCATTATGCTCAAAGAGTAGATCGATTTATTAGTAAGATTATTTGTACAGATGATTTTACAGATTTTAAGGATAAACTCGATGGTGATGATATGTCCTTCTTTAAGTATCATAGTGAAATAAGACAAGAATTTACATCTGAAGATCTTACTTTCGATTACTATAAGAAAAATCCAAATGAATATAGTTACAGTGAATTTCAAAGAGATCCTGTAATGTTTGACTGTTTATTCTTTGGTAAGACAGGTTGGGATCTTGAGACTAAAAAGAGTGTTCTTAGAGATTTATTCGGACACTATGATGTAGATCGCATCGAAACATTCTTTAGAAAGATCGTTGCAGCAGATATGTATTGGTTACATTCTATACAAGATATAGTATGTAGATACAGAGGATGTGCAGCATGTATGGAACATCTTAAGAAATCTGAACATTCAATACCAGAAGATTATGATGCCAATGGTAATAAAATCGAGGTAAATGATGATTACAGATATCCTAAAGATATTCGTAAGTTATTCTTAATTGCACACTGTTGTAATAGGAAATCATTGCCAAAAACGAAAAACTCAGCTATAGGTGATGTAGCTAGTTTAGTCCGGTTATATGACTTTAAGTTCAGTGATATTGTAGATTGCATGTATCCTGATAATACAGAGCCTAGATTTATGCCGGATCCTGTAGAACAAACCGCTTAAATAAATATTTATTTAGGTCAATATTATATTGTTTAGGTTGATTTCTTCCTAATATAATATAGTAAACTTTTTCAATAACCACTCATTTATGAAAGGAAACTAATATGAGTACTAATAAAATTGCTGATAAAATCTCCATGCCTTCTTTTACAATCGATACTATTATCGACAAAGATGGTAATGAAATCCCTGGTATGAAAAGAATGTATGACATTGCTTTGGCAGCCAACGATTCGTTAATGCAATGGGGAGCTCCAGGTGTTGGTAAGTCTCAAGCAGTCCAACAATGGAATAATGATAAAGTGCTTGAGTATCAAAGACGCATAGCAGCTGGTGAAAAGGTTAAACCTTGGAATCCAGATGTTTGTGATGTACGTTTGTCAATGAAAGAACCTGTTGACTTAGTTGGTGTTCCGATTCCTACTAAGAATGAAAAAGGTGAAATGGCAACTGTATGGGCTATTCCTAGCATGTGGCCTAGAGATGATGGTGAATTCTCAGGTGGTGTAATCCACTTAGATGAAATGAACCAAGGTCAAGCAGCAATCTTGAATGCAGCTTTCCAGTTAATTCAAGATCGAGCTCTGGGAGAATATAAAGTACCTGAAGGCTATCTCATCATTGGTTCATCTAACCCAGCAGCTTTTAATAATACAGTTACTGAGTTCAGTGGTCCATTGTCTAACAGATTCAGTCACTTCAATGTTAAAGCTAACTTTGAATCTTGGATGAATCACAGATTAAATCACGGTGGTAACTTAGATGTTATGACCTTCCTTAAGACTCAGGGTGAAGGTATGTTATATGATACCGTAGCTATTGAGAATAGATTTGGTGATAAAGCAGATTGTCTGTATACAGATATTATCGTAACACCAAGATCTTGGGAAGTTGTTGAGCGCGTCTTAGCATTACCTAATGGTACAAAAGAAACTGGTGGATTTACGATTGAAGAAAAACAATCGTATTGTACTGGTAGATTAGGTCTTGGTATGACATCTAGATTCTTTACATGGTTAAAGGATAAAGCTAAATATCAAGATTGGCATGATATTCTGGTTGATGGTAAAGACTTCAAATCAGAGTCTGTGGATCAATTCTGGGCTGTTCAGTTAGCTTGTATCTCAGCTATTGTCAATACTCAGGATGATGAGTTATGTCGTAAATATGTACTTAACTTCATCAATGCAAGTAATCATCTGAAATCCAACGCCAATAAGATTATCAATATCACTCAGTTAATCAGACTGGATAGATTAAAAGGTAATCTGAAGGTATTCAATCCGATGAAAGATGCACCTGAGTTAATTAAACTTGGTACATTATCATTGAGAAGCTAATCCAGATAATGAGTTAGGCTGGATGAAATTAAGTAGTCCAGCCTAAAAGATTACGCACAACCAGCATTAACGAAAGGAAATTAAAATGTCAAAATATGTTGTACAATATAAAGATGAAGCCTTTATCAGGTTTGATCGAATAACTCAGGGTGTTGGTATTAAAACAAGAATAGTAACAACAGTTGAACCTGTTTATTCTTATAAGTCTGCCACTGATTTTAGCTCTGAGGAATCTGCAAGAGATATTATTAATACTGTTGAGGATTTTGATACAACAGAGTTTAATATCAGAGATGTGGCTGTACTTGAACAAGAAGCTAAAGCACAAGCTGAAGCTGAAGCCCAAGAAATAATTAAACAAACGTGGAGAAATACATCAGAAGAAAGACAAAAAGAAATACTTAAAAATATGCTTGATGATAAAGGTCCTGATGCTGTTAAAGAATTCTTAGACAGTGTACAGGATGATAGTGTTAACGAATCAACTGAAGGAGAATAAGTCATGGCTAGTAAACAAGTAGAAGATATTTGTGAGAAAGCTATCATTGAATTAGTTTTAGACTTTCCGATTTATGCTCAGCTAATAACACGTATTGGTTGGGTAATTGTTGATGAACCTGGTAAAGATGTTATGGGTTGGACAAATGGTAAAGCAATTTACATTAATGCAGCTGCTGTTGAAAAGTTTAATGCAGATCCAATTCAGCATACACAAGAAGGTGAAGAAATTGATTGTCATGTAGGTAAATATGAAATGATGTTTATCTTATGTCATGAGTTAATGCATCTTCTTGGTTTAACATTCGATAGAGGTACACAACAAGGTATCTATAAAGATATGATGAATGAAGAAGGTCGTCTAAGATGGCAACTCTGGAATATGGCAACAGACTATGAGATTAATAGTTTGTTACATAATAACGAATCAACTAATGCAAGAGGTGATTGTATCCATCAATCTGTAGGTAATATGCCTGACTTTGTATTATATGAGTCTAAGTATAGAAACTGGGATGCAGAAACTATTTACGAAGATCTTAAGAAAGATGCTGAACGTGAACAACCTCAGAATCCGAATGTAGCTAATGCAAAAGCAAATGCTAAGAATCCTGAGTTTACTTTTGATGGTAATAATAAATCAGGATGTCCTCAGATCGATGAACATATGCCTATGGTTGATGATACTACAAGAAATGAAGTTATCTCTAAGATGGCTGAAGTCTTTGGATCTAAAACGAATGGTACTGGTTCATCTGCAATTGATAGAATGATTGAGAAAGCTTATAAGCCTCAACCGTTTAACTGGAGACGTGCATTGACAAAGTATATCAGAGGTTGGATGAAAGATAACTATACTTGGAATAAACCGAGCAGATCGGGTATTGCAAATGGTTTAATCTTGCCTTCAGCTGGAAGAACTCCTAAGATGCACATTGGTGTTGCAGTAGATACTTCTGGTTCAATTTATGATACAGAGTTACACGCAATGATGGATCATCTGTTTACGATTCTTACACAGTTCAAAGATTTTCAGATAGATGTATGGTGTTGTGGTTCTGAGGTTTATCCTGAAACATGCAGAACATATACTGCTGGAAATAAAAGCACATTACATGAATTTGAGTTTAAGTCAGATGGTGGTAATGATATGCGTAAAAACTTTGAATATGTTAAAGAGCATTACAAAGGTGATCATCTAGATACATTGATAATTATGAGTGACTTCTATGATCCATTGGATGGTGATAAAGAAACAACAAGTAATTGTCCGGTAATCTATATGTGTTTGGATCATCCAGACTTTACGCCTCCAGCATTGATTAGAGGTGAAGTATATCCGTTTGTTATTGAGAAAGGAAAGAATGGTTAGATGAGTGGTCATAAGGGTTGTCAGTAATATGATGACCCTTATGTTTCTTGTGTACCTGGTTCTCCCTCAAGACAAAAGAAACTGAAAGGAAAAAAATAAATGTGGTTTATAATGTTTTTAATACTTATAAGTGATTTAGATGATAAGATAATATTTGCTTGCTTTATGTGTTGCTGTTTAACACAGGCTTATATGAATTATCTAGATCATGAAAGACAATCTGTTTTAGATACTATAATAGTAAAAGCATCTGAAACTAATGACAAGTTAATTAAACAGCTACAAGAAAGGATTGATTATGAATAATAAGGATATTATAAAGAAACTTCAAGATGAATCAGGTTTTGAAGCAATTGGTGATGCGCGTCCGCAGTCATTAAATGCTAAGAATGTGTTAAATTTGTTACCTAAATATAAAGGTACATTTGATATGGAAAACTTTAAGAGTTGTATCCGTATGAATGAATGGCTAAAAGATGATTTTAGTTTTGAAATGGAACAAACTCTTACTAAATATTTACCAGATTATATTCGAGATGTCTTCTTCTGTGTTAAGGAATTTAAAGCGAACCGGCGCAATGAATTACTTTCTGTTCAAGAAGGATTTGCTAGAATTATGGGTCTTCCGTATGAAACACAGAATGAAAAAGCGTATGTAGTTTTACAATATGCTTTACAACGTTATTACGGTGAAACAGAAATAGAATAGGAGGTATCATGGATCAAGATTTTTTTCATAAAGAATATGACTTATTTAATTTAAGTATTGTTCTTGCAAATGATATATTTCCTGATATGTTTATTGGTACTTATAAAGTAAATTTAGGTATTTCTGTAAAAGATGGTGTTGGAACTATTCAATTGTGTAATTACAGAAATATTGATATGAATCAAGTAATTACGGAGGTATATGATTATTTAATTGATTTAGGTTTAACTAAAGGTACTACTAAATATGCAAATATGGTTAAGACCGATGCAGATAATATTTATAATTTAGTAACTGTTTATAGAATGAAAGGAATGATTCAATGAATAATGATAATGATGTATCTATTATTGGTCTTTTTTTCTTCGTAGCTTTCATATTTTTACTATATGAAGCTTGGAGTATAAAAGCATATGTAATTGCAATACAGCATGACGTGGAAATACTTAAGTTAAGTCATTGTTATGCTGATACACCAGTAACCACAAATTTAAAAGGAGATAATTAATGGCAAGATCAATTGAAGAATTAAAACAAATCTTTCTCGAGGAACAAATGTATATGATTGATAATTATACAGATGTCCTAGTTAAAGCATCTGATAAAGTTGCTCTTGGTGAATCTTATGAAAATGAAGCTAAGACGATCAAAACAGTTGCACGAGAAAGATTGGAAAAAAGAAATATCACAGAGGAAGAATTGGATATTATAAAACAGCATGATGCAGAATGGCAAAAAGATGTTATTCCTCATATCATGCGAAAAGTATTCAATGATCCTTCTAAACTTAACTAGCAACAAAGGAGAATATGTTATGGCTGGATCGAAATATATTGATTCAAATCTTCTAAAAAAGAAAGTTAAAGAAGAATTGAAACGCTATTGTCATATGGATTTAGATACTATGCCTAAAAAACATAGTGAATGGACTGATGAACAACGACAGAATTATAGAAATGTTCATTCAAATGTTTACAACTATCTTAGATCTCAAGCTAAAGAAAAAGCTGTAAACTTTTGGCTAAATCAAATGGATACTGGTGTTATTAAAGATGAGCTTAAGAAACTTGGGTTTGATATTTGGAATAATAATATCACATGTAATACAAGACTTAAACGTCTTTTGCTAGAACACTATGTAAAAGAAATAGTTTTTCCACGGCTTAAAGAATTGTTTAACTTAGATGGTATTAAGTTAAAATCTACAGCTACAGTTAATACTATTTCATCAATATTTGATTTTTCCGATGCACATATTGCTGAGGAAAATGAAGAAAATAAAAATGTAGAATAAATGGTTTTACATTTTTCTAATTATTATACAATATCTACAATGTAAACAATCTTAATCTTAATTTTATTGAAAGGAAAACAATATGTATAATTTAGTTATGAAAGCTAATGGAAAGGTAAAAGAAACATTTAAGACTGAGTCCGATGCACAAAATGCATTGGAAGCACTTGGTCGTACTAAAAACTTTTACAGAATTGAAGCTGTCCCAGAACCGAAATCCTCTTCTTCTGATAAAACTGATTGGAAAAAAGAAGTTGATTTTACAGGAGCAGTTCAAATCACTCGTGAAAATAATAAGCAGTATTATAATAAATCTGGTTACATTAATGTTATTGAAACTAAAACCGGTAAATCTGTGCATATTGGTCGCACAAAAAATATGGGTAAAGTATTCAGCAACTACGTAAACTGTGCGCATTATAATCAGTCTTATGACTTTAACATTGATGCTGGTGAACATAAAGTAATGTTCAAAGAAGGATCGATAGAATAAAGGAGAATGGTATGGAAGTAAGTGAGAAGATAACACCTTTTAGTAATGATACTATTTCAGCTACAAAGAAAGATGCAAATCTAGATGATCTCAATTATTTCTTTATTGCTGAAGAAAAAGAAATATTTGCAGCTAATCCTAAGAAACCTGCACGTGTAAGATTCGGTGCTAAAACTAAGGAAGAAGCTGAGAAATATGCAGAAATGTTCAAAAGCATGTTACCCAATAGTTATCGTTATGACTTTAGGATTGAAAAAGTTGATAAAGAAGCTATAAAGAAACAGCAGAAATAAATACTTTAAGATGTTTATTATTTGGGATGGGGTTGGAATTATATCTCATCCCTTTTGTTTAGAAAGGAAATAGCAATGTATGATAATAGTAATTACTACTACGATAAAGAACATACCGTAACAAATATGACAAATACGGTCACAAATATTATCGCTCAAAACTTTACTTTTTATTTTCATTATAAGTATAACTTACCTTTGGATACAGTAACTTATAAAAAAGATCTAAATGAGATATTTTTCTCTAATGGTGTTGGTTGCTGCTTTATAAATTCTTTAGGTACTTTATGCAAGATACTTAGAGAAAATGGTATAGCTTACAAAGAGTATTATTCAGCTATTTCTGTTAACAAGGAAGATCTGTATAATCTTGTTGCTTATATCAAAATGCAAGGTGAGTGGCGAGATGAATGGAAATATTTCAAATAATATGAAAGGAAACTAACATGAGTTATGAAATTTATAAATCAATTAAACAGCTAGGAGATGGTACTTTTGAAGTAGTATGTGCTTCGAGTAATGTCTATCCTAAACATTGGTGTAATTACCATATGACTTGGTTTAAGGATAATTGGCCAAATGCTAGTGTCGATGAACAACGAGCACTGTGGGAATTGTATTCAACCGGTTCTGGTGATCATTTCTATTGCGCAAATTGGAAAAAGAATCAGAAACTCGCAAGTAAATTCTTAAGAGATAATGGTTACGATTGGTGGGTACATAGTAATGATCCTGCTTTATGGTTAAGATATGCTCAAGAGTTTATTGAGTATAAAAGACAGAAAGCAAGTGTAGCTAAAAAGAAATTTGTAGTATCTATGTTATTCTGTGGATCTAGAAATTATGTTGTTAAAAAATCAACACGTAGGGTATGGCCTATAGCTGATAAAGTTAAAGCTAAAGTATTTACTGCAGAAAGTATTACTGATGTAGAAAATATGTTTACAGGCTATGCAAGTTATAACCCAATAGTAGAGGAGATATAATATGAAAAACTTTTTAGTAACAGTTTATCGTGATGCAGACGGTTCTGATTGCTCAATGAATGGTATAACAAGTCAGAAAACAAGATTACGTGCCTGCTGGAATGAACGTAATCTTTTTGAATTACCAGAAGATATGAGTGATTCAGATGTTGTAATCAAAGCTGATAAGATTTGTGGTGACATGCTTACACTACGTGCTTTTGTAATTAAGGATGGTGTAGCTAAAACATCTGGTGGAATGTTTGGTGGAAACTTTATTTATACAAGTGATTCTAGATTTCCTAAATTGGGAGATTTTAGTTCACCAATTCCAGTCCATGATAGATTTGAACCACAATGGGTATCAGACCTCTTAAGTCATTAAAGGAGAATGGAAATGAGTCCGGAAGTTGAAAAAGCAAAATTAGTTGCTAAAACATTACGTATGTTACTTTGTCAACATAACCTAATAAAAAGTAACCTGTGTTTTGATATTAATATCTTCGAAATAAAAGAAGAAAATGAATATTACTTAAAAGCAGGTCTTGAAATCGTAGATATGATACCTTTTTGGGGAAAAACCGGACGACATATTAGCCTAAAGACTTTAATAAAAGGAATCATCAAATTTACAGGCATCGATATTAAATATCAAATTAACAATAATATGGCACCTTCTGTATGTTTCTTTAGTATAGAAGACCTAAATAAGTTATTTGATTTAACATTTTTAATGTCTAGAATAAAATGAAAGGAGAAATAAAATGGCACTTAAACCTTTAGAATGTTATGATCGACGTGTATTAGTTACATCACCTGGAGATCAGCTTATTTTTAAGAGTACTAAGGGTAACAGATTAATTGTTCCTGGAATGCTTTTTGGTGTAAGACAATCTTATACTGGTGATAAAATAAGATGCATTTTAGATGATGATACACATAGGGTATTTACAATTTCTTGGGAAGATTTTTGGAAATTACAAGAAAATTCAATACCTTATGAAGATGCAAAAGAACGTGGAATTATATAGGAGGTCACTATGAGTAAATTGATAAGTAATATTTCACTAGCAGAAAAACAATTAACAGAAGTCTTAAGATTAAAATTAGGATATAATGGTATATGTGCAGATATTATAGGTGATGAAATACATATTCAATTTACTTTAAGGTCTGGTTGCTCAGCTCTTTATGAAGATTTTGCATTAACTGACAGCATAATAGATAAGTTTTGTAATCATCTAAAGAGCTGGGAAATACCTTATAGTCAAGATATACGTCACTATAAAGTAGATACATGTTACTTTGAATCCCTATACTGTTTGTTTAGATTTACAATTTAAGGAGGAACAGTGATGAAAAAGGAAAACATGAAAATACTTAAAGAATTAGGTTTTACACTGTTAAATGAAAAGAAACACATTAAATGCCTAGATGCTGATGGAAATATTCGTATTATTTCTGGTAAGTTATTAGATAAGTGTAGATCAAATAAAAGATTTTTGAATACTTGTTTGTCTAATAAAACTCTATGGCTAAAGAATAAACTCGTAAATGATAACCAAATTGAAGGAGAACACTTATGGATGTTAGAAAATTAAAAGAACAAAGATTTACAAGAATCGATCAAACTCAATTAACTAATAATTATGCATCCCTAAATACAACCAAAACTAAACCTGTCATTAAAAATGATGAAATACGTTTATATAAAATTTTTCAAAAGACAGAAGTAACATTAAATAAAAATGAAATTATAGAGGCTTTTAATAATTTTAGAGGTCAATGCTATAATCATTGGGATAAGTCTGGATGTACATATAGTATAGATATATGGAATTTAATTGAATATTTACGTGAAAAGCTGCATAATAATAGAATTTATTATGATAGAGATGCTGGTTATACAGATAACGAATTCAGATCTAAAATAAAACCTGAAGAGTTACCTGATGATTACGTATGTGCTGTTCAAACAATATTTTTAATCGAAGATGCAAAACTTATTGATAAGCGTACTCAAAAAGAACAAGAGTTAATTAAGAAATCAAATGAAATTAGAGATAATATAAAAATCTTTAAGCATTTAATACGACCTGTAATCCAACCTATTTGTGATGAGTTTGGAATTAATATATCAGAATGTGCCTTATACTTCAAAAATAGAGAAAAGTTTGTAGATTTTCTTAAATTAGCTATTAATGAAATCTTGGTTAAAAGATTTGAAGAAGCAGGAATTACTGTTTCTATTCCAACAGAAATAGGAAATGCCAGATCCCGTGATTTTTGGCCTACAGAAACAATTTTGGTTCCAAAAGATTTTAGAGTTATGGAAGGAGATGATGTAAATGAAGAAAATTTAAGTTAAACGGTTTTACATTTAGTCAAAAGTAATGCAATATATAATTATGAAGAGCAATGGTGCGATTCAGTAATCAGTAAAGGAAATGTAAAATGACAAGATCTCAATTTATTAGTAAATTACTTAGTGGCAAAATTAAACGTAAATAAGGAGGAATAAATGTGGTATGTAGCTATTAATGGTCGTGTAGTTCCAACGCCTTATAGATATTATGAAGATGCTTGGGCTGCTTGTGCTCATTACAAAGAGACTATGGTAGCAGTTTGTACAGAGATTGTTCCAGAAGATCGTTTGAGTGAGTATATGTAATTATTATAATATCTTTCAATATTTGGTTAAAACAATAAAGGAAGTTATGTTTGTTAGTTTCCATAACTTCCTTTTCTTTTTATGAAAGGAATAAATAATGAGCGAATTAAAAGAACAATTTCAAAAAATGGCAATGGCTTTAAGTATACCTAAAGAAATGTTTTGGGCATATGAATCTGTACGTCAATCCGGAATATATAACATGTGTTGTACATTACCTGGTGTCGGTAGATATGCAGAAAACAATTGTAATGAAATGAAACAATTAATGGATGATGTATATATAAGATATTGTATATACTCTCAAGTTGATTTAGATGATCCAGAGAACCAAAAAATATATAAGCATATTACTTTAGATCATATTAGATTAATACAACATTGTTATTCTGAATTAACTGATGCGTATGGAATGCCTCCAGAAGGTGTAGTTAATATTAAAAGACAAGTTAAAGTAGAATTAACATTTTAAAGGAGAATGGATATGAGTGAAGTATCAATGACTATGATGTATGCAGTTACGGTTACAAAACCTGACGGCAAGAGTGAAACTTGGACATTTCTAAATGCGTATGATAAAGACGATTTTATAGATCATTTAGCTGAATTGTCTAATGAATGTGAATTTGAAATGGATGAAGACTCTTGGTTTGTTAATACAGTAGAAGGTGCAAAGCATGAAGTTGAATCTTTTCTTGGATTAGATGAAGATGATGATATAGATGATACCGATAAACAAGTTTGTGATCGTTGGCCGAATGGAGACTAAGTAATAAGGAGAAATAATATGAAAGAAATAAATATCTTTGATGATTCAGGTTGTATAAATAAGAAGCTAGTAGTGGGAATGTATGTCCACTATTCTTATGAAGTAGAGCCTTTAACAGGTAGACCTTATACTGAAACAGGTGAAGGATATATAGTACAAGCTAAATACGATAGTAAATATAATGATCGTGAATGTGATGAATACTTAGTTAAAACAAATGAACATCATGAACCACAGGAAATATATGGTCGTGATGTTGATATAGCATATGAAGTATAACGAAGGAGAATGGAAATGAGTATAATTAGTAAAGAAATGGAAGCTTGGCATTATAAAGGTCTAAAACATATTGGAGTTTCAGCTGCTGATTATACTTGTAAATATGTTTATGATAGTAAAAGTAAAACGATTTATATGAAAGTAAAGGTATGGAATAGAGCATATATAAATCGTCCAGCTGAAATATGTTGGCCTTGGGCTGATGCATTATGTTGCGAACTTAAAAGACGAGGTGTAGTTGCATCTAAGTCATTGAAAACAAAACAAGTAACATTTAGATTAGATGATTTTGAAATCTTACTAGGGATGTTACGTATTAAAGGAGAAATAAAATGAGTAATATAGGATTTGGATCTAATATATTACAAAGACTTTTAGAGAAGTATTTGTATATTGGTTATACAGAAATACATGTATATGAAAAAGATAAAAAAATTGAAATACACTTCTATAGAGGTATTACAAGAACAGATTTATCTGAACCTCATTTAAATGTATTTATGTCATTTTTACGTAAATACGGTGTTACTAACTTTTATAGTGAAAAGATAACTATTTCCGGTAATCCACATGATGCAAATTTCTATTGGAAATGTACTTTGTATAATATAACAGCAGATGAACTTGCAGGTTTAATCCGATTAACTAAAGGAGGTACTAATGAAAACAGCTAAACAATATCTAGAAGAATGCATCTTAGTCAAATGCTTTAGAGAAATACCTAATGTTAAAATTAAGATTACTCAAAAATCTGATCTATCTGCAACGATGCTAGAGTTAAAAAGAGGAAGTATCTTTAAGAAGTTTCGTAAGTTGGATCTATTTGAAGCTGGCATTTTTATTACTAAAGTGTTAGATGCTCTTAAAGTTGAATGGTGTTATGGTATTACTGATTGGTTTACTACTAGACAAGACATGAATAAAATAATTATAAAAGAAACAGTAGACTTAGATCAATTATCATTTCTATTTAAAACTTATACCAAAAAGTAATAATATGAGTAGAAATAAAAAACTATATAATTCTATTACAAATCTAAATAAAACAATTTAAGGAGATCTAATATGGCAAAAGCAAAATCATTCAAAATATCTGAACTTATTTTACACTTGGAAGATATAAAAGCAGAACATGGTGACATCCCTGTTATCTTTAGTCGTGATGAAGAAGGTAATGGATATAATACAGTAGGTGAAGATAGCATTTGTATGGACTGTAATCTATGTATCATTTATCCAGATAGAGAACATCTTGAACTTGATGAAATATCTGGTTTCAAAGATGATGCATGGGAAGATGATGAGGAAGATTTAGAAGAATTAGATTTTGATGAAGAGTAAACAGTTCTATAATAAGTAAACTAACAGCGCCGGTTTACACAATAAATATTCTTGTAAGGCGTATTAAATAAATAAGGATATAATACAATGCGTGAATTAGTTGCTTCTGGTATGATTGTAGATACTGATGATCTCAAGATTGCCGCTTCTGTTTACTTTGAAGGTAGTGATGAGTCTGGTAGTGCTTCTGGTGGTGAAGGTACATATGAAGTTACTTTAAAGGCTAAAAATTATAACTGTGATGAAGTAGCTGCTGATGCTATGAAATTTGCTGATCTCGAAGCTTGGTGTGATGAGTTAGTAGTTCCTGGTTATGGTGCAAATGAAGATGTTGTTCTTGAAGCTCCTGTATCAGTTCGTTATAGTAAGACTAAATCTTTTGAATATAATGGCAAAAACTGCACATTCTTTTCTTTAAGATACTCCTTCTAATAATATATAAGTTTTATTATCATTGTTGTTTCCTTTCACAATGGTGGTTAAGAGAGAAGAGACCTAGATGTAAAAGTTTAGGTCTCTTTTTTGTCTAAAAATAAATTTCTAATAAAATCAATCACTTATGAAAATTGGGTATCAAAATTCCTAAGGGCCTAATACAAACTTTATCATTTAAAATGGACAAAAAAATAATTTAAAAAAAAATTGAAAAAAAGTATTTACAAATAAAATTTTTTGTGTTATATATTAAAATGTTTAAAACACAAGAAGTACTATTTTAGTTTTTAACTATGACAGTTTAGATTGGATTTTACTCATTGCCGAGCACAATTTCAAATCCCAACTGCTTTATCCATTCAAAACTAATAGGTGCTCTGTGAAAAACGCAAAATATTGGTATAAGAAGACTGAATCAAACAGCCAATTGATTTGGTCTTTTTTTTGACCGTAGAGCAACCTATTTGTATTTCATATAGGTTTACTTAGAAAAATTAAATTCAGCTATTGTACGGTCATTTATGGAGACATTTTAGTAGAATTTTTGTAGAATGCTTACGTAAGACCCATTCTCCCTCGCAAAAAATGGTTTTACTTTTATAAAAAATATGATATAAATATTATAAAATTAAGTAGAGTCAGTATTTTTTAGCTGTTTGACTATTTAATTTCTCCTTTCAGAAGGGCATTTTAAGTGCAGTCTAATTTGTTTACTATGTTTTGTATTCATTTTAGAGTCCTTTTCAAAGCAGAGTATATAAGGCTTATAGTTATAATGTAGATTTGTAGTGCACATATAGATTTATTAAAGATATAAAGGTCGACATTTATATTTAAATTATAACAAGTATACAACATAACATATTTTATAGCTTTTAATTATTAAATATAACAGTACAGATGCTAATATAAAAGAAGTTGTTGATCTTTTATTGCGGGAAAAACATATGTAAGGTATATTTATTAAAGCTGTAGAATCTTTTCTCTTAAAAATTTATGTGTAAGCTAGATCCTTTTTGAATATTTCAGGTCTAGCTTATTTTTTTACCCGTAATAAATAAAAAGAAACCCTCAAGATTTCTCTCAAGGGTTCCTTATAACTTCTACTTAAATCAAATTAAGCTTGGTTGAAGTTCTTCAGATAACCTTTAACCAAATATTCCGGTTTATTGATGAACAAATCATAGAATGACAATGCACCCTTATGGTTCTTCAAGTTCGGAGCTTGGAAGGTTGGAGTGAAGTACAACGGAATCCATTCAGCCAAGATGATAGCAGAATCACCTAATTGGAAGCCTTTGAAACCGAAAATAACTTCATCAGCAGCCAATGTCTTAGTATACGGAACAGCTACAACATTAATTGTACCTTCACGTAATGTACCAGCTAAATACGGACCAATTGGTTTTTTAGATTCAGGAGCAGCTTTGAAGTCTTCCATCTGTTCAATAACTGTCAAACCTTCTTTAGCAGAGCAGATAATGAACTCAACAGTACCACGACCAGCAGTCTCTTGAATGATACCTCTTGCAGCAGATACGTGAGTTGTAAATGCGCTATATCTTTGTTGTAATGTTAAGTTTTCACCGTTACCAGCACAATCAAAGTTCAAGTAAGGGTTAATTACAGCAGCATCAGATACAGCTTTAATCAAGAGCAAGTCACGTTCCCAACGAATCGTACCAGCAATTTGGTTAGCAATCAATTCATCAGTATCAATTGCCAAGTGAGCATTCATTACCAAAGAAGCAGCAACAGAGTAAGAACTCATTAATGGGTGTTCTTTAGCCAAAATAGGAGTATTCGGAATATCGAACTGAATCTTACGAATCAAATCAACATCGGTTTCAGTATCAACAGCAGCTTCAAAAGAAACAACAGCTTTTGCAGTAATAGCATCAGCAAACATTTCTTTATCAAATTTAACTGTAGCTTCACCAGACTGAGCATCTAATTCACCAGATACACCACGACCGAAAATACCATACTTACCATTATTTACACCGTCAACTTTAGCAGCACCATTACCATAGTCACGAGCAACTTCTTTACCAGCTACACGAACAATGAATGAACCTGCACGAATTTTAACAGATGCATCTGCAGGAAGAGCACTAGAAGGAGCAGCTTCTACAACACCTTCTTCAGTCATAGCAACACTGCCATAACCAACATACTCAGAAGTATATGTACCATCTGTCGGTTCTTCAAATACGATGTCACCAGCTTCAACACCAGCAGCTTTCTGACTGTAACGTGTCTTAATGGTGAAAATCTGACCAGACTGACGATCCAAAGCTTGAATATCAGCAATGTATTGTCCGCACATCATCGGATAAAAGACATTAACGATATCAACAACTTTAGGAGTCAAAGTCGTAACACCAGGACTCAGTAATGAAACTGCATTAGTAGCAGCATTACCGTATGCATCAGCTTCTGTAAGTAAGTTAATGCCATCCATCTTTTGTACGTATTCTGCAGTATTTTCCATCAATTGTACTAATGTAGCAGCTTGATATTTAGCTTCTGCAGATTCTGATTCGATGCCTTTCAATAAGTTAGGGCAACGACGACCGAGTGAAGATTCATGCAACACCTGAGCGGCATGAGCAACACCAGCATTAACTCTTTCGCTACGGGCTTTAACTGCTTTATCTTTATCTTCAATTTTAGTTAATATAGACATGTTTTTAAATTCCTTTATGTTTTTTAATTTTATCTATGTTATTATTAATTGTTTTTTTTTTAACAGTTTTTTTGTATGCGTGTTATATATGTAATTTTTCTATATATTTACTTTCTTTTTAATGTAAGCTATATAATGTTTCATGTATTTCCTTTTTATAAATAATTATCTTTTTTTATGTATATATTTATTTATAATGGTACTTTACTTACTTTATTATATATTATAGAAAAATTAATAACAATCGATCCAGAGTAGTTAAAAGATCCCGTAGTATATGATTTATTTAGTGGTTTCTTTTAAATTTTTATATTTTATTAGAACGTTAAATATTTTTATTGTATAGTATATTTTTGAATTTTTTTTTATTTATATTATTTTTTTTTTATTTAAACTTATGCCATAAATAGTTATCATCAGTATTATATAATTGTTTTTCTAATTGATCGCGCTCTTTTATAAAATCTATATATCTTGGATCATCATAATCGTATTGATGATTTTGTTTCCATATTTCATCAGATGTTTTACCGTATTTTTGTAATAGTAACTTATCTAATTCTTTATCTAACTTTTTTTGTTGTAATTTTTGTATAAGTTTATCTTTTATAGAATAATGATCAGATTCTTTATCCTTAACTGTATCTCTTACTTTATTATATCTGTTGTTTAATTCTTCATCTTTGTTATATGCTTTATTAGATAATTTTAACATTTCTTTGTGATAGTCATTAAATTTGTTTATATCTAATTGTTGTCCATATATATTATAAATAGGATAATTATAATTTTTTAATATATTATATAAATCTTTTGTTTGACCTTTACTAGCAAATAAATTAGGTTTAACTAAAATACCTATAATATATTTATGTATATTCGGTATAATAAATTCCATATCCCATATATCGTAATCTTTAGGTAAATTGTTTGGTATAATCGCTGTTTCATGTTCAGCTCTGTGCTCATATCCATCTAATGTATCTAAAGCTGAAAAAGGTACAACTTTATAATTTTCAGATAATTTGTTACCATCTAATATAATTGATATAGGACCATGATAAAAAAATGTTTTGTCACGTGTAGTAGAAATACCACAAGATGTACCTGTACCTGAGTAAACATTTGATATTAATTTATCTGATTTTAATATATCTTCTAAAGCTGCTATTGTAGTAGAGTGATATAATGTTCCTACTTGTTTAGCTTCTTGTAATATACTTTCTACTAATTTACGAAATTCCGACATTATATTATCCTATTAAAGTATGTATATTAGAACTTTAAATGGTTTTACTTATATAGTTCTAAAATATAATATTATTAAGAAAATAAGGAACATATAATATGACAATTAGAACAGATGCAATAGATATATATAGTAAAGCATATAAAAAATTATATTCAATGGATGCAAATGATTTAAAAACATATCCGTTAGGTAATAATAATGTAGGAATTGGATTTGAATCCGATGGTATTAAATTTGTATTTGCTAAAGGTGGTAATAATCCAGATACATGGCGTCCTTTTGCTATTAATAGATTAATGTCTTTATGTATACCATTACAACCAAGTGTATTAGAATCAGAAACTTTTATGAATATGGATGTTATTGATTTATTAGCTAATTATATGAATGGACCATTATCTGCAGCAGTATTGCATGAAATAGTACATTTATTAGATAAAAATACTTCAGAATATGGTGGTACTTTTAAAGATACTAAATCTTATTTTAATAATGTACATGAAAAATTAGCTTATAGCGCGGAATTATATACTGTAATTGAACAAACATTAGATAAAAAAGCCTTACCTTATTTTATTAAACTATTAGGAAGTCGAGAATCTGTACTAAAATATATAAAAAGAGAATTAAGAAATAATGTTAATCTCGAAGCATTTGTTGATTTTATTGAATCTTTAACTGAAGAAAATTATAAATGGTTTAGAGAATATTTTATAAATGAGTATAACCATAAAAATTTTTAATTTTTATTTGTAGAATTAAGTATATAAATGTATTCTATTGTAAAAAAGTTAGAATTGTTAATAGGAATATAAGTATATATGAATATTAAATATAAAGTAGAAGATTATGTTGGCAAAAAATTTGGTAAATGGACTGTTATTGGCCCTAGCTTAACTAAAAATAGCAAAAATAAGGTACACTGTAAATGTGAATGTGGTAAAGAATTAGATATACCATTATTTAGACTTATAATAGGTAGAAGTCGTGGATGTAGAATATGTGCATCTCCAAAACGAACAATTTTAGATAGACGTTTACATTCTATTTGGAGAAATATGCGTAAAAGATGTTATTATAAAAAAGATTTAGAGTATAAAAATTATGGAGCAAGGGGAATAATAATATGTAAAGAATGGAAAGATAGCTTTAATACATTTTATAATTGGGCAATAAATAATGGATATGAAAAATCATTATCTATTGATAGAATTGATGTAAATGGTAATTATTGTCCTGAAAATTGTAGATGGGCTACAGCAACACAACAATCTAGAAATAGAAGAAAACTAAAAAGAAATACAAGCGGTTATACTGGAATATCTTATATAAAAACAGGAAAACGAATAAAAAGATGGGAAGCAAGTATTATAGTAAATTATAAAGAAAAAATGCTTGGTCATTTTCTTACAAAAAAAAGAAGCTGTAGAAACTCGTAATAAATATATAAAAGATAATAACTTATTAGATTATCCTATACAAGAATGGAAAGATGAATAAAACGGTTTTACTTTATTCCTTTTTATATGCTATTATATGTATATAGTAAATGAAAGGAATAAAGCTATGTTAGATAATTTAATTAAATCACTTACAAATAAAGAATTAGAAACTTACTTTAGAAAAAGTAGAGATTTGTGGTATAAAGCTAGAAAATTTATAAGTAAAAATAAAAACAAATCACAAACTGAATTAAATAACTTATTAAAATTAAGTAAAACTTTAGATGGGTATACTGGATATAAATTCAGTATAGCTCCAAATGTAAATATATTTTTAACAGTCGAAGATAATACTGGAGGTTTAATTCATAATAATATATACTATAAGAATGGTTATGTAAATTTTGATTTAATTATACCAACAGTTATTCCACACAATAAAGAAGAATTAACTTCTGGTAAAAAAAATATTTTACAGATTTTTGAAGATCAATATACAACTATTATTCCAGAATCTATGTATATTCATGAATTTATGCATTATTATCAAGCAAAAGAAATATACAATTTTGAAGAATGGCAATACTTAGTTAGTAATTATACTGGTTTTGCACATGAAAACAATAGAGATGAAAAATATGCTTATTATAATAATGAGCTTGAAATATATGCATATCTAATAGAAATATTATATGAATATAAGCATGATAAGGCATTTAGAGCAATTATGGATAAATATAAAATAACAAGAGATTATGATAATTTATATAAAGAATTCTCTAATACTTCTGCTTTTAAATCTAATACTTTTTGTATTGTCTATTCTAGAATATTTTATTATTTTTATGATGAAATTTTAGATTTAATTTTTAATACTATAGAAGAATTAGAGTATTAAGTAAAAGTATAGTTATATTTAGCCTTTATATCCATTGACAAACATAGCTTTTCTTTGAGCATCTGCTTGTTTTTTAGTTTTGAAGGTACCGTGAGTACCTTCTTTTCCTTTATTTGTCCAGGAATTACCTTGTTTAACTGTATCTTCTTCTAAAGTAGGATTAATATACATACCAGAATCTTTTTTAAGTTGTAATATATAGTTGTCTAATTCTTCTTGTGTAGCTAATTTAATATATGAATCGGGTACTTTATAATTATCCCATATTACTTTAGGTGATTTAGTTTTTTCATAGTTAGCATCTATATATTCTTCAATATCTATTTTAGGTTTAGATACAATATATATTATACGTCCTACTTTATCATTACCTAATTTATTTGTAATTTTACCATATGAATTATTAACTTTAACAGGATCATTAATGTTAAATTCCTGTGATTGATATTCTTGTAATATATTTTCTACCAAACTTTTAAATTGTGACATTTTTAACTATTCTTATAATTTATCTATAAGTTCTTTAATTTTTGATTTCATATCCCATATTTCTAAAGATATATCTCCAATATCAAAAAACATACTATTGTGATGTAAGCAATTCATATCAAAATAATAAAGTGCTTCATCAATTTTTTTCCATTCATCTTTAATATGATTTAATATTTCTTTACGCTTTTCTGGATCTAAATGTTCTTTTTCATAATCATCTACATCACCGTCTTCATAACCTAAACTTCTTAAATAATCACCTACATTTTCTTCAGCAAGTAATTGACGAGCAGATTCTTTAAAAGCTTCTTTGTATTTATTCATTGTAGTATCCTAGTTAAATTTATGAGGTAATTTTGCATCACTACTTCTTAAATAATCAAATTTAGGTAAACGCTGAAGTAATCTACTAGCTACTAATGCAAAATCTTTTCTCGCAATAAGACCATTATTTAATTGATCTAAATAATTATCAAAGATTTGCATAGCTTCTTTTTGATCATCTGTATATTCAGTAGGTGGTAATTCATCTTCATCTTCCATCCAAGAATAATCTTCACCTTCAGTTAATAATTTATGTATATTGCTCATAAATACTTTTTTATAATCATTACTCATTTTCAATTTCCTTTAAAGCTATTTTACAATTATTTATTAGAACTTTTTTATTTATAAACGGTTTTACATTCGAAGTATTTATATACTATTATTTATATATAGTTAAAAGGAGTATATCATGAATACTAAAGAATATAGAATGGAAATTAAGGTTAAGAATAACTTGCTTTATAAAAAGATCTATGACACATATGGATCTGTAAAAAAATTTTGTGAAGTAACTGGCATTAGTATACCGGTTGTTATACAATTTCTTAATTTTAAACGCGAATTATATAATAAGCGCAATGGTGAATTAAAAGATAGTGTTAAAAAATTACTTGATATATTCAAATGTTCGTTAAATGAATTATTTCCTGAAAATTATAAAGCTATAGAAACAAATAAACATGTTAGAGAAGTAAGTCAACAAGAAATAGAAGCTATTTCTATGCAAAGTCCTGAATTACAGTTATTAACATATGATATAAATTCTGAAATTGAACAAACTGATTTAAGAAATAACATTGAAAAAATACTTAGTACATTATTACCTATAGAATCTGAAGTAATAAGACTTAGATATTTAGATGGTTATACTTTAGAAGAAGCCGGTAAAAGAATAGGAATATCAAGGACAAGAGTTGATCAAATAGCAAAAAAAGCCATAAGAAAAATGACACATCCTTCAAGATCAAAATTATTAAAAGAATATGCTGGAGATAGAGATATTATAACGAGTAGAAATGCTTATGATCAGCAAAGATTAGCAAGTTTAACACGTGAAGATGAATTAATTTTACCTAATTATATTAGGTCAATTTTTACAAATATTTTAAATATAGATAGTATGCTTTATAAAATTGATGATAAGGTTTCCGTAAAATTTAAGTTTGGTTTACCACTTAATATATTACAAACAGAAACAACATTTGCAAGAAATAGGTGTCAAGTGGGTGGTGATTATTGGTATTTTCCAATGGAAATAGCTAAAGAAACTGCTGATCCTAGTTTTAATAGAGAACGTCATGGTGAATATGTAAAAATTCTTTATCATAGAAGAGCAGAAGAATATGATAAGCAAATAAATCATTTATTTAGACAATTAATAAACATTTTTATAGATTTATGTAAATCTTCGATTGGAACTGAAATTACAAAAGATTGTATAATAATGCCAAGAATCGAATTTAGAAAGCTTAAAAATAAGATAGATGAATTTAGTAAATTGGTAACTATAAATCAGAATTAAAGGTAATAAAATGTCAGCAGAGTTTGAATATAAAACTATAGCAAAATTTAATACTATGTATGTATACATTTATAATAAGATAAGTAGATGGATTAATAATAACTATAATATTAGTTGTAGTGGTCTTCATAGAGATGCTATATTAAATAGATTATTATATACAAAAACAGAAGAAGAATTTAATGATCTTTATAATAGATTTTTATGTGCTCAAACTATATCTTTTAATTTTATAAATATTACTAATCACCGTAAATATATTTGTCAAGATTTAATGAATACTTTTAATTTAAAATTAGTCGGACCTAATGTAGATTTTAGAAGTAGTAATTTTACATTTGAAATAGATAGAGAAAACTTTGAAACATTATATGGTTTATGTAGGATGATGTGATGTATAAATTAGATGATAGTGTATATGATGAATTGATTAAGTATGAAACTACTTATAATTTTATCTATAATAGTATAGTTAAATATATACGCAATAAATATAGTATTGATTCTCTTAATGCACAGTTAAATGAAAGATGGTGTCAAAATAGATTACGTCATTATAGTTCTTTTAATAATCCAACTAAAGCTATAAATAAATTTTTAGCTAATGATCTGTATTCTAAGTATGTATATTTTAATTTTGATATATATTTAGATAAAGGTCATATAATTAAAGATATTTGTAAAGCATTTCATTTAACATGTTTAGATAATTTTTCAGAAGGTAATCAAAGGCATAGATATACTTTTAAGGTATTACGAAAAGATTTAGATATTTTAGCTGGTTTATGTAGAATAGGAATAGATTAAAATACTATAGTCTTTAATAAAAGTATTTTAAATAGAGTTAGAAAGATAATATAGATGTTAGATAAAGAAACATATGATCAATTTCAAGAAGTTTTAGTTAACTGGTGTAATGCAGCACTCAGTAATTGTTGTACATGTAAAGAAGATTATAAAGATACTGACTGGATAGGTACATTTATTTCATATAAAAATGGAATATTAAGAAGATATACAAATTTTTGTAAAGAATATAAGCCTTTAACAGACGATATGTTTTTAGATGTTATGAATGAAATGTGCAATCGTGGCATATTTACAAAAGTATATGATGATCAGTATTCAAATACGCGCTTCTTATTGAATGAAAAATATTCTAAACCAATTCCTAAATATGAAGTTGGATGGAAGGAGTATGAAACTAAATTTTTGTCTAAACCTGAAATTGAATCTAAATTAGAAGAATTAAATAAATTATCTTTAGAAGAAAAATTACAGCATCCTATATTAGTTAATACTTTAGATTCTGTATTTGAATATGCTTTTTTGAATAGTGATGTATATAATTATTGTGATTTAATAGCTTTATCTAAATATCAATTATCAAGATTATATAGAATTAGTACCGTTAAATTAGGTAAATTACAAAGACATTTACATGAACTTGGTTTAGAATTTAATAGTTTTAAGCCAGAATACGAAAAGTATTTAAGTAAGAATAATAAAGATACTAAATTAATTATTGATATTTTAGAAATGCTTATGGGATATAAAAATTCAAATAATATTCCAAATGATAAAATAGTAAAAGCATTAAGTAAAGAAGGATATACTACAAAATATGATCATTGGTCTAGTATTAGAGGTATTTTTGTAAATATACAAAAATTCGCATTAGAAAAGTATTTTATAATAGATAGTTATCAAATAGGAACAAGAGATAATAAGTTATTAATTAATATAAATAAAATTGATGGTGATGATACTTATGAGAAATTATATTTTTATATAAAAGTTGTGAAAAATGATTTATATAAAAATATTACAATGAATATGGAAGTTGATATTAATAAATTAAATATGACAATGCGTGCTAAAAATGTATTAGGCAGATATTATAGATAAAAATAAAGTCCTCATTTAAGAGGACTTTATATTACATTTGAGGTTGTTCAGATTTTTTATTTGCACTTATTTTCTTTAATACTTCCATAAGTTTGCCATGGATTTCTCTAAGATCAGCATACATTTCTGGATATTCTGCTTTGATCTCATTTTCCATCAATCCAAACAATTGCTTATCTACTTCATAAATTTTCATATAAGTGGAATCTGCTTCTGGATGATAGAAATCTTCATCTAACAATCTATTAACCATATCTTTAAAGTTTGACATCATACTTTCCTTTAAAATTAATCACGTGATCAATTTATTAGAACAATTATAAAAATATATTAATTCAAACGGCTTTACTTTTTTAAATTTTTAAGCTATATTTTAAATATAGTAAATGAAACGAAAGGTATAATATGTTATTTGATAGTAAACCTATTGAATTTGATGGTAAAATTTATAAGTCTCAGCATGAATTAGCTAAGACCTTTAATTTATCTATTAGTATGGTATCACAGCTAAAAGATAATCCAGAAAAATTAAAAACATATATCACTAATAAAATAAATGGAACCATTACTAGATCATGTAAAGATCCATTTAAAAATATCGGTTTAGTTATTGGTGATTTTAAAATAACAGAATATATTGGTCAATACAAAAGCTTAGGTTTTAAGTATAAATGTGTATGTACAAAATGTGGTCATACAATAACTAAAGAGATTTGTAATTTACGGTATAAATGTAAATGTAGTCATTGTAACAGACATAATAAAGATATATATGTAAATACACAAATAGGTGATTTTAAAATTTTAGAAAGAATAGAAACGCCTTCTCACAAATTTACAAAATATAGAGCAATTTGTCCTAATTGTGGATATGAAAAAATTCAACCTATTCATCAAATTAAAAAAGATTGTAAATGTAAAAAATGTAGAATGGCGATAAAAGTATATAAAAGTTTTGAAGAATTAAAAAAGAAAGGATTAGAAAATTATGATATTATTACTTATACATATGAAAGAGGTAAAGAATACAAATATTTATTAAAATGTAAGCATTGTGGTAAAGAAGTATGGGTAAATAAAAATTCTATACCTTTCTTAAAAATATGTGATTGTCAAAAACATGAAAATGGTAAGCTTATGGCTAAGCATCATGGTGAAATTATAAATGGTTGGCTATTAGAAGATACTGGTAAAAATGCATATAACTCTAGAAATAGGTTATATAAATATACTTGTACTGAATGTGGGGCTGTAAAATATGATCAATTTAGTACAGCTGCATTAAATATCAAATGTAAACATGGTCAAACAAAAGTTAAAAAAGTAAAAGAAGTAAAAAAATCACCTAAAACTAAAAAATGTATAGATGATATTTTTACATTAAAAATAACTAAAGGAAAAATAATTTTTGATACAAAAAGTTTAGATTCATTTTTAAAAAATAATGATATGGAAGGTTTACGAGATTATATATCAAAAAAATTACAAAAAAGAGAGTTTGAAAAATTTCATGCAAAATTGGAAAGAAAAAAATTAAAATTAGCTAGAAAGAAAGCAAATACAAATGTCAAATAAAGTAAATATACATGATGAAACCATATCTATATATACAGATGATAAGTATTGTATTACAAAAACTATATATTATGGTACAGTTAATTTTATAGATGTACACTTACAATGTCATTTGGAGCAATATCTTTTTAGTAAATTAATTATGAGAGAAGGATATGAAATTATAACGCCTGCTTTCGAGCATATCTATTGTGATTATATAAGGTGTTTATTTTATATGAAACAATTAGAAATTCCAGAAAATATTTGTACTTTATTTTTAGAGGCTTGTAATGACAAAAAGGAATAAGCGTAATTTAGTTATTTTACATATTTATACAGGGGAAGATGAGTTTGTAACAGTATTATACAAACCATATCTTAATGTTATCTTAAAAGAATTGTTTAAAGATACTACAAATTATTTTTCTACAGAAAATTGGCGCACAATATTAGATCTTAATGGTATATATGATTCACATATATGTATGAATTATAATGCATTAAAAGAAAAATTTCAATATGCTTATGATAATCATTGTATTAAAGATTATATTAAGTTAATTATATCTGAGTTAAAAAGTAGTGAAAAGCATTTACAACAAGCTTATGAATCTAAAAATAATGATTTTATTATTTTACAATCTATGATTAAACATGAAAAACCAAACCCTATTATCAATTACATGTATGAGGGAACACTTACAAAAGATAAATATAAAAGATTTATTATATATTTAATGAAAGAGTATAAAGTTAATGCACAGTTGGCATATAAATTTTATAAAGAAGGATTAACAAATAAAGAATTTGCCTTTAGTTTTGATAAAATTTTTGATAACGCTAATGATATATTAAAAAGGTTTTACAAATCTAATAAAGATGTGCATGCTTTAGATAGAGAAGTATTTACTGGTTTTTGGGAAACATTTGATAAAAAGGAATTATAAATGAGTACAAAGGTATATGAAGGATTTATTTTAGCAGACAAATGGAATGATGGAAAAATAGAGACTTTTGAAAAGTTTTGTAATGAAATAAAATTAATTGTTGCAAAAATATATAATAAAGAATATTGTCTTGCTAATAAAAAATATCAAATAATTTATGATCTTTCAAAATTATTTGATAAACAAACAAATATTAAAGATCCATATCAAGTATGCCAAGAATTTACTCCTATTCCTGATATTGCATTTTTCTTTTTTGAAGGTAAAATATATGGTGAAATTTTTAATGATAACTATGATATTAGAAAAACACTTATTGAAAAAGAATATATAAAAGACTTTGCATATTGGGATAATACTGATCCTGATGAAAAAGTATCTGAAGAAGAATGGGAAGAAAGAGAAAGAGTTTGGGATTCAATTGATCATTGGCAAGTAAGTATTCAGTGGCAAGATTATTTAATGAGAAGTGGTTTTTATTTAGATCAAGAAGAAATAAACATATTAAAAGAAAAAGAAAAAACAATTAAAGAAACTACTCTTAAACAATGGTTACGAACAGAATTACATGATCAAATTGCTTTAGATACAATGTATAAAAATGATATTAAAAAAACACCAGATAATATATTAATGACACATACAGAAGTTGAAAATTTAGTGGATGAAGTATTAAAAGATGAATATAAAGGTGAATATTTACAGTTGAAATTAAACTTACTAAAAGTTATTGAAGACTATGAGGCTGAATATGGAAATACTAAGTGAAAAAGTAAATGCGAAAAGTCATTCACTAAAAAGTAAGTTTTTTATTAAAGCTGTTGAAAGTGAAATTGATGTTGGCATTGTTATATATAATACTTTTGAAAAATTAACAAAAGCAAAATGTATTAAAGCTATGCTTTATTATTGCAATAAATATGAGCCGTTTTTTGCTACATTATATTATCAAGAAAAAGGAACTAAATATAAAATATATGATCATGGACATATAGACTTATTTATAAATACAATACAAAAATATTTTCCAGAAATTTATTATAAAACAAAACCATATGTAAAAAAAGTACAAGTTAAAAGGTCATTTTTTACTCAATATCAAGATAGAACTTTTTGTGAATTGGATATTGATAATAAATATTGGCAAAGAAAAGATTATAAAGATAAGTTAATAGGTTTATTAAGATTAGAAGGAATTTTGAAAGCAAAGGATTAATAAAATGAAAGCTAGAAAATTAAAAGAAATATTAAATACTAACTATACAATACAAGAAACTGAAGATAAAATTTGTATCAGTAGTTATTATGTTACAGATTTAATTTCTGTAAACAAGAAAACATTAGCTTTAAATTATGCATTAGATACTTTTCATGAAGGCAGAAACGCTTTAAAAAGTGAAGAATTAGAAAAAATTTGGGATAAACTTGCTGAAATGATAAAAGACAATAGTATTAAAGATATTATTGAAGGCAATGATTCTAAAGATAATATGAAAACTTTTTGGTATTATGATGATCAATTAAAAACTATAGTTATGTCATATACAGATGAGTATGGTTGGCCAAATGTAGATTATACCGGTAAATTAATTTATGATAATAATTGCTTTAAAACAGAAAAAGAAGCTAGAAAATATGCTATCGAACGTTTACTTAATAGTTTAGAATGGATTAATAAAGAAATAAATGATACGGTAGAAAGATTTAATGACAGAATTACAGGTTTAAATGAAACAATTAAAAGTATACAAATAGCCTTAGATAAATTGACAGATAGTGTAGAATATGGTTTTACTAATAGAGATAAAACGGTATTATTATAATCAAAGGAGATTATAATGATTAATATAGATGCCGCAAAATTAGATGAAGCGTTGAATAAAAAATATCCATTACCAGAAAATGTATATTTTTCTACACATACTGCTGTTAGTGATGGTGGGTATTTTATTATGCTGGAAGATAATAATGGTAATTTCTTAAAAACAGAAGAAATTTTAAATATTTTAGATAATCTCAATTCAGATATATTAGAAAAAAGAGGCGAATTTTATTATTTATCATCTCAAAATGCAAATATTTTAATTAAAACTATTTCATATCTTCCTTTAAAAGTTACTACACATAATGCATTATGTGCTTTAGCAAAAATTTTAAATAATCGTTTAGTTTTTTTGCAGCAAGCTCATTGTACAAAAAATAAACTTTTTGTACCATATGATGAATGCTATGAATCAGTATTAATAGATGATTTAGAATCAGAATATAATCTTAAGTATATCGGTAAAACTTCATCTGGTTGGAAAAGTATTAATTACTTAATATTTACTTCTTTAGATCCAGAAAATTTATATACTCTTTTAAGAATTCAGGGTAAATTAAACGATAATATTATAGTAGGGTATAAATAAATTAAAATACATATATTTAGTTCTAAGATTATATAAATAATGATCTTGGAAATACTATGTCAATAACTTCACAAATAACACGTATTCAATTAAATATAGAAAATGCTTATACAGCAGCTGAAGCAAAAGGTGCAACAATGCCAGTTACAGAAAACTCTGATAATTTGGCAACAACTATTGGAAGTATTAGCACAGGTATAACACCAACTGGCAGTATTACTTTAATAAATAATGGGACATATAATGTTACGAATTATGCAACAGCTATTGTAAATAATCCAAATGTGTTAAAGCATTGGTACAATTGGAAAACTGATGCTACAATTTCTACAACAAGAATAATTGTACCATCTTGTGCTTATATAAATATAAAATATACAAAAGATAGATATATAGCATTAGATTACAATCAAAATAATAAATATTACTATTCTTTTGATGGTAATAATTGGTTAGAAGGTACTTTTCAAACATCTCAATGGTGGGGAGATGTTTGTTATGGTAATGGTATATGGGTTGCTTTAGGTAGTGGATCGAATTTTTATAGTGTAACTCCATATATAGCGGTTAGCTCTGATGGTATTAATTGGATAAATTATGCTGTACCTTCACCTATTACAGAATCATTAAAAAGAATTGCTTTTGGTAATGGTGTTTTTGTGCTTATTGGTTCTGTTTCTAGCAATCAGTATGCTTTTTACAGTACAGATGGAATAAATTGGTCACAAGGTCAAAATTTTAGTAGTGGTGGTGGTTACTGTGACATAACTTTTGGTAATAATTTTTTCTGGACTTGTGCTGGCACAGGAACTCAAGGACCTTTTATGAATAAATCTAGTGATGGAATTAATTGGGAAAGCGTAACAACACCTAGTTTTAATGGAAGAAGAATTATTTATAAAGATAATAAGATTTTTTGTTTAGCTGGACAAGACGGTAGTAGAAAAGTATATTATTCACTAGATAATGGAAATAGTTGGTCTAATTTTAAGATTAATGATTCTGGACAAATTCCATCTCAATGTGGCTCAATAACTTATTATAATAGTACACTTTTTATAGGAACTACGGGATTATATTATACTAAAGATTTAGGTAATACAATAACAGAAGTAATAACAGGTTATTATCCTACTTTAGATACAGATGATATAAACAATGTTGTTTGTTGTTGTGCTAGTACTGGTGGCATTACTTCTTCTACTACAGGATTTTATTTTACAGTAGACTCCCTTCAATCTTATACACTTGATGAAGTACCTACAACATTATCTGTTGTATACTCTGCACCAAATACTCAATCATCTTTAACAGTCACAGCAGGTGGTTCAGCTCAAATTACATTATCTGATACAAATGTTTACTACCGTAATAGTATTGATGATATTCAAGAACATTTACCAACTGGTAGTATTACCATTACAGAAAATGGTACACATAATGTAGCAGATTATAGTACGGCTAATGTGTTAGTTGAACCTACTATTGAACCATTATCAATTACCCCAACAACTTCTTCTCAAACAATTACTCCTACATCTGGTGTTGATGGATATGCACCTCTTACTGTTTCAGCTGTAGATTCAACAATTGATCAAAACATTACTGCTGGAAATATTAAAAAAGATGTTGAAATCCTTGGAGTTACCGGAACTTATACTAATTCAAAATTTGGTATAAATATTGATAATTTGCTTGGCACTCCAGTAAATGGTGTTCTTAGTACAGGGGCAAATACAGATGGAGATATTGTTTTTACTGGAGTTACTAAACTTACAGACTTTGCTCTTTGTGCATTTTTAATCAATAGAAGTAATTTCACACATAATGTATCCTTCCCAGATTTATTATCAATAGAAGGTGAAAATGTTTTATGGGATGCATTCTATAAATGTATAAACATAGGAACAGTTTCATTTCCTGCTTTGGTAAATATAAGTGGAGATAGTTGCTTCTATTATGCTTTCCGCGCTTGTCCATTTACAACTTTTACATTTCCAGAATTAAAATATATCGGTGGCACAACATCTGTACTTCAATATGCTTTTTATCAATGCACAAGCTTGACTACAGTTTCATTTCCTAAAGTGGAAGAAATTACCTGTCCATTAGCATTTAGTTACTGCTTCTCAAATTGCTCATCACTAACTGATGTATATTTCAATGCATTGACTTCAAATAGTTTTGGTAGCTATACAAATCAATTTTCTAATATGTTAAGTAGATGTACAGGGGTTACTTTACACTTCCCGTCAGGATTACAGAATACAATAAGTAGTTTATCTGGATATCCAAACTTTGGTGGAACAGATACAATTGTATTATTTGATTTACCTGCAACAGTTGAGCATACCGGCGGAACATTCCCAGTTAATGATGATGAAGAACCAGGCGAGGGGTTATAAGGACTAGTGACATACTGTTAAAAGCCGGTAAAAGTAAGAAGACAATATTAAATTTTTTAAAAATACAAAGAGTTTAAAAGAATATAATTTTAATAAATAAAAGTTCTAAATAATAAGCTTATTTAAACAAATTTATAACTTGCAAGGTATATAATAAAATGATAGATTTTAAAGAAAAAGTAAGAAAAGAAGCTGCTGATATTTTAGAAGCTAAAGAAGAATTAACTGAAAATGATCTTAAAGAATGGTTCTGGGATTCTGATGAAACTACAATGCGTAAAAATAATGCAGAATCTAGACGTAATTTATTGAGAAATATTGAATTAGAGTTAACTGATGCTTTATTAAATATTAAAAGTATTAATAAAAATGATAAATTCTTTTCAAAAGGCGGTATTGATCAGAAAGATGCCCTTGAATTAAATAGTAAAATGGTTGAATTTAGTGATAAGTTCAATGATTGTATTAGTGCTGTTACTGCTGCTGTAAATAGATTAAGAAGTGACTTAAATAAATATATGCCAAATACTGTTGAAAAGGGAAGAAAAACAAGATGATAGATTTTAAAGAAAAATTGCATAGTGATGTAAATGAAATACTCAACGAATCTATTGTTATTGATGAAGGCATTGGAAGTACTTTAGCTTCTGGCGGTAAAATGTTGGGTAAAGGTTTAGTTAAAGGTGGACAACTTGCAGCATCTGGAGCTAAAAGTCTTAAAAATAAATATAAAGATTACAAAATAAATAAAAATATTAAATCCCAAGAAGTTTTAGTAAATAAAGCTACAGATTCTACTAAAAAAATTATCATGCAAATAATGCAAAATATGCAAAAAGGTATTGATAAATTAAATAAAGTAGAAAAGCTTGAAGATGCTAAAGAATTAATGGAACAAATGATTAAAGCTAGTAATACTATTGGTAAAAAATGTAAAGTTGCTATTAGTGTATATGATAGTGCATTGAAAGCCATTAATAGTGAAAAAGATAATAATGATTATAATTTCTTTTAATTAAGTAATACATATACCTTGTTATAAAGAGTCTGATTAAATTCAGACTCTTTTATTTTATGGCTTTACTTTTATCATAGTTTAAGACATTATATTAATATACAATAAGGAGTAAGTAACATGGCATATCCGGTAAAACGAGACTTAGATGGTATTTATTTTAGAGTTCAGCGCGGTAATCAATGGGAAGCTGTTTGCTTTACTGATTTAACCGAAAAAGAAAAAGATGAAATATTAAAAGATAAAAACGAACAATGGTTAAAGAGTATGGTAAAAGAATTGGCTGATGATTTAAGAAATATTGGAGATCAACTTAACTTAAAAACAGAAAAAGAAAGAAAAGATTAACATGTCTAAATATTTGACTAAATCTATGAATACCGATCATGATACTCTTTTTATAGTTATCTCAGGTAGTAGTAGAAATAAATTTTTAAAAAATATTAAAGCTTTTTTCAGTGAGTATAGTATCGGTGTAATTGATGCTAATTGGCTTGTTAATTTAAATTATAGTTTAAATGGTGTTAAAAAAGTTAAAAACCAAGATTTGGAAAAATGGATAAAAAATAATGATCATTGTAGACCGTATATTATTTATGGAAAAATAAATGAAGATATTAAAACTTTAAGTAGATTCGCAGGAAAAGATTTATCTGCATTTTTTATTGAAGGAATTAGAGATTATTTTAAACTTCATAATAAAAAATATTCTTTTTCTAAATTAAGACTTGGATATATAGAATGGGGTAATTGTTTTGAATTATATCAAAATTTAAAATTTGATGTGCATTCTCATCCTTACCTGCAAGCTCCTTTTGAAATAATTAATGTACCTTAAATAACGGTTTTACATATATACCGATTATAGTAATATTTATAATGTAATTTGATTTAAACATTTATTGGAGAAAACTAAATGAAAGGTTATAAAGTGTCAATTAATAATAAAATTTATAATACTATTAGCGAAGCAGCCAAGGCTATTGGTTGTTTTCAACAAAACTTAGGCTTAGCGTTGAAGCGTGGTCAAAGTAATTACAAAGGTTATAATATCAAAAAATTAGATATTAATACAGAACCAGTTAAGCATAAAAGAGGTAAAAGAACTTCTGGCTGTCCTGTTACATGTATTACTACTAATGAAAAATTTGATAGTATTCAAGCTGTAGCAGATAAGTTAAAATTAAATGCTTGGACTATTGGTTTAAAAATGGAAAAAGCTGGTAAATTTGTAGATAAGAATGGTAATGAATATGTTAGAGAAATGCCAATTCAAAGTCGTAAGAGTAATGTAGTATATCCTGAACAAAAGCCATTTATGCTCAGAGGGGTTAGTGAAAAAATTAGTAGATCTAAACCTGTTAATATTACAGCTAATATTGTTAAACCAGTTGATATTAGACAAAATACTATAAATACATTGCAATCAGTTAGTTCCGATTTACTTAAAAACGGTATGTATAAAGAAGCTTCTTATATTTGTGAAGCTTTGGTGCAATTAACAAAATAAGAATTATATACAGATGAAGAAGTAAGCTTTATGGCTTTATAAAGCTTACTTTTTTATGTCAAAATGGTTTTACTTTTTTGTATGATATGATATATTTAAAATAGGAAATAATATTAGGAGAAATATGATGTTTATAGAAAAATTTAAAGTATATTGTAAAGAAGACACAGATAATTCATGTGAAATTTTTACATCATTGAAAGAAGCAGAAGAAAAAGCAGCTGAATTAAATAAAGCCGGTGATAAAACTTATGTCATTGAATCATTTTTTGAGAACGAAGGATTTTAATGTCTAAGGTATTGTACAATGAGGAGGGAGCCTTACCTTGTAAATGTTGTAAAAGAAGAGGTAAAATAATATATCCAAAAATTGTAGAAATTACCGGTGAAGAGCTTTTTTATGCACAATGTCCTGAATGCAAAAACAGGAAGTGGGATATTTATGAATTTTTAGGTCCTAATAAGAAAGGGGCTATTAAAACATGGAATTATACAATGGGAAATAGTAAGGCAAATTCATAATGAAAAATACTATAGAAGATATTGATAATTTAATAAGGTTAACACTAAATAGTTCATATGGAGTTTTTATACAGGATGAACATTTAGAAGATTTAGATAAACGAATAAAAGCTTTACAATTAGAAATGACTAGTGAAGAAATTACTATTTCAGAAAAGGAGTTAGAAAAAGATGAATAAATGGCATATTAAATTTATCAATTTAGCTTATGAAATTTCACAATGGTCTAAAGATCCTTCTAAAAAAATTGGTGTAGTTATTACTGATAAAGATAATCGAATTATTAGTACTGGTTTTAATGGCTTTCCAAAAGGATTAAAAGATTCTATGGAGAGATTAGAAGATAAAGAATTTAAGAGAGCAGTTACATTACATGCTGAAGAAAATGCAATTTTATATGCCAAACAAGATTTAACTGATTGTAATTTATATATTTATGGATTACCTCCATGTTCGCATTGTGCTGCTATGATTATTCAAAGTGGTATAAAAAATGTTTATTATCGTATTCCAAAAAATTATGAAATATCTGAACATTGGAAAAATAATTTAATTTTAGCTAAAGAAATTTTAAATGAAGTTAATATTAACTTAATGGAGTTATAAAATGTATGTAGCTAAAGTATTTGAGCAAAGAGCAATTGCTAGTGGTTATGAAGTTAAACAATTTTCAGGCTTTATTTTAAGTAATAGTTGCTGGAATACTAGAAAAAAATATACTCATAACGGTATATTTTATGATATTAATACAAAAACTTATTGCATTATAAGAAATTCTTTTTTTATGGATGGAAAAAGCGTAGA
The DNA here is from genome assembly GCA_017525855.1 of Bacilli bacterium. The sequence goes on along the minus strand of JAFXSE010000003.1, from coordinate 8,769 downwards.
TAATATAATAGATGCTTTAAGTTTATATAAAAAAATGGTAAAAGAATACCCAGAAGATTTTAATAATGATGAAAAGGCTTTTAAAAGATTTATAAACAAGATATCATTATATGAGAAAGGAAAATTAATAGTATGAATGAACAAATAAAATCTATATTAGAAAAATGTAATGAGTCTTATTCCAAAGGTGAAGTTTATTTTCTTAAAGATGATGAATATCCAATTATAGAAAAAGAATTAGGTATTACGGTACCATATTTAGACGTAGATGATTCATTATATGATATTCTGTATTTCTGTGCTAAAGAAAAATGGCCAGAAGATATATTTTTTAATAAATTAACTTCAGAAAATACTGGATATGGTCAAGATATTATTCACGAAATTCCAATGGGTAGTATGGAAGAGCTTAAAGAAGGTGATTTAGAAAAATGGACTAAAGGACATGATCAATTTTTAATTTCTGATAAATTAGATGGATGTTCATTAATTCTTACTTATGAAAATGGTGAGTTAACTGTTGCCGCTACACGTGGACATGGAACTAAAGGTAAAGATATTATGAGACATGTTCAAAATGTAGGATTTCCTAAAAAAATAAATTACAAAGATAAAATAATAATTAGAGGTGAGTTATTATTTCCAAAAATTGCAATACCAACAATATTAAATTTATTAGAGCAAGTTAGTGGTAAAAAACAAAAAAATGGTAGAAATACTATAGCTGGGGCATTAAACAGTAAAGAAACTAAACCTTATATTTTTGAACAAACAGAATTTGTAGCTTATTGGACCTCTAAAGATCAAGGCACATTAAAAGCATTTGAATTTTTAAAAAATGAAGGATTTTTAGTACCTTTTTATCAAGTTATGTCTGCAGATACTTTAACTGATGATAATATGATTGATTTAGTTAAAACAAGACTTAAATTTTCAGATTACGAATTAGATGGTGTTATTATTACACAATTAGATAATATAGAAGATGGATTTGTTGGAGGAACTATAAATCCAAAATGTAGTAGAAAATTTAAGTTAGGTATTCATGATAATATTGCAGAATCTATAGTTACTAATATAAATTGGCAAATTAGTAGATGGGGTGTTTTTACTCCAGTATTAGAAATTAAACCAGTTGAAGTTGCTGGTGCAAAAATTACTAATATTACTGCTCATAATTATGAAAATGTAATTAAATCTAAATGTGGTATAGGGGCTAAAATTAAATTCAAAAGAGCAGGTTTAGTTATTCCTAAACTAGAAGAAGTATTAATACCTTCTGAAGATTATAATTTACCTAAATGCAAAACTGAAATTCAAGGTGTTGATTTAGTATATATTTGGTCTGATGATACTCCAGAATATGCTAGAGAAATGGGAATTAGACGCTTAGAATATTTTGGTGAAAAATTAGGTATTGATCAATTAGGTTATGGAAATTGTGTTAAAATATATGATGAATATATAAATGATACTTGGTTACATTTATACGACAATCCATATCGCATTTATGAGCTTCCAGAAGGCGAAATTACTAGATTAATAGGTGAGAACGGAAAAAAGATAGAAGCTAGCTTAAAAGCCAAAAAAAATACCTTTACGGAGACACAATTTGCTGCTGCTTGTGGTAGTTTTGGTCCAGATATCGGAGAACGAGTATTAAATCTTGTTTGGAATGCTTATGGTACTTTAGAACATATGACTGAAGAAAAATTACAAAGTTTAGAAGGTTTTGGTAAATCTCGTATTGAACAATATCTTGAATATGAGCATATTTGGTATATGACTAAAATTCATATGCAATTACATAGTTATGGTATAGAATTTGTAAATCCAAAAAATCAAATAGAATCAACTATTTGTGCTAATTATAATGTTTGTTTTTCAGGTATTAGAGATAAAGCATTAGAAAATTATATTAATAAAAATGGTGGGCAAGCTTCTGATAAATGGAATAAAAATGTAAATTGTTTAGTAGTAAAAGATTTATATACAACTTCTAGTAAAATAGAAAAAGCAAGAAAAGCAAATGTAAGAATTTGTACCTTAGAAGACTTAAAAGAGGAGTTAAATTATGACTAGTACTATAGAAGATGCTATTATAAGTAATTGTAAAATAACTGGAAATTGTACAATAGATAATTGTATATCATATATTGGTCAAGAACCTATATCTAGTGTAGTCACATCATCTAATGTTTATACAATAGCTAAAGATATTGTAGCTGAAGGCTTAAGAAACATAAATGTAAACGAATTATTTGAAATTTTATGTAAAAAATTAATTGAAGATTCAAGTATTAAAGAAGATTATAATACTTTATTAAGATTAAATAATAATGATTATAAACAAGTGTTAAAAATTTTATTAAAGGAATAAAAAATGCCACCATTAGGATTAGAGGATATGTTTAAAGGATGTACTGAAATTAAAGAAATAAATTTTCCATCATTATATCCTTCTACATTTACATATACAAAGTATATACAACAGAGAGATCCTTTAGATCAAGCTTATGAAATAGTTTTTAATACTATGTTAAATAATATATCTAAAAATGAAGTCGATGAATATAAAACATTATTAAAAATGTATAATAATGATTATAGATTAACGGTTTTAGCCATAGAAGTCGATAAAACAACTAAATAACAGCTTTACATTTATATCTATCTATATTAATATATAATTATAATAAGAAATAGCTCTTATTATAACAATTTAGGAGAAAGGATATGAGTATAGATAGAAAAAGATGGACAGCTATTAAAATTAGTAAAGAAAAAATTAAAAAAATAGGTATTAGAAGTATATCTGATATTATTCATAATACAAAAGAATTAAATTTTAAAGAAAAAGTTGATTATATTAGGCATCGTTATACTTATTACGATGGTAATTATGAATATTTTCATAATGCTAAAGGTAAACCAAATTCTAAAAAATACAAATTAAATAGTCTCATTATTGATATTTTAAAAGGTGAAAAAGATCCTACTGAATTAAAAACATTTAATACGGTTATTTTAGAATGGCGTAAACAGCATCTTAAAGAAATTAATGAAAGTTTACAAACTATTTATAATAAAATAGGTAGTAGCAGTATATTAATTGAAAACTCAGATGAACTTTCTTCAGAATATAGCGGTATGAAATGGTATGAATATATTAAATCACATACTAATCAAACCGAAGGCCATGTTGCTTTAATTAATGAATATTTAAAGCATAATAAAGATGTTATTAAACAAGAAATTCTCAAAAATATCAGTTATCAAGATTTAAAAAATATAGCTATGAAATGGGATGCTAATAGATATAAAGATACTCCTATAGAATCTTTAAATGATTATATCAATCATATTTGTAAAAAAGAATCACCAGAATCAAAGCCATATTTACCATTAATTGTTATGTATTTAAATGAAGAAGGTGAAAAATATGATATTAGAGAATTAGAGTATAAAAAATATAAAAATATGAAAGCTTTAGCTATTAATTGGGCAGCTAACAAAAAAGCAGATAATGATAATTTTGATGAAACAAATTTACCTGATTTAGTAAAAGAAGTTATTGATAAAAAAGCTCAAAAAATTATTGAACAGCGTGAGTTAGAAATAATTACTAAAATGAAAAAATATGCTATAGATTTAGGATATATACGAGAGGATAATACAAATGTTGAAGCCATATAATAAAGATACTAAATATTTATTTATTACAAGAGGAATTCCAGGATCAGGTAAAAGTTCATTTGTTAAAAATTATTTAGAGCCAATCTCTACAGTAATAGAATCTGATACTATACGTAAAAATTTAATGGGATTGGTTTTTAGTGAAGAAAAGAAAGATTACGGTATAAATCAAGCAAATGGTGCAGATGTTTGGAAAGAAATATATAAACAAGTACAAGAAAATTTAAAGAAAACTTCTGTAACGTTAGATGCCACTAATATTCACAGATGGTCATTAAATACTGCTAAAAATATAGGTAAAGAAGCTAATGCTGAAGTCATTATTGTTGATTTTTCAGACGTAACTTTAAATGATTGTTTAAACAGAAATAATTGGAGAGAACCCAGTTATAAGCGTGTACCAGAAGATGTAATTATCAGAATGCATAAAGAAATACGTAAAGCAAATGAAAAATTATATGATGTAAAAAATTTATATTCATATAGTATTATTAAGGATTGGTTAAATGATACAAAGTAAACATAATTTTACATTTAATGAATTAACTAATCCGGATTTTCAAGCTGTAATTACTAAGTATACAGATAATTTATTTGTACAAATAAATAAATCTATTAGTAATCCTTTTTCTAATGGAGATATTACTCTAACTGAAATTATAGTTGATTTTAATAATAGTTTATCTATTAAAAACTTATATAATATGTATGCAGCTTTAAAAACATTATGGATAGAAAATAATGATAAGTTAAGTAATACTGCTATTGTTTATGATTTAACACTTAAAAATAAAAATGAGGTATTGTATAGAGATAGATTTTCTTTTGTTAATTTAATTAGTCCTAAAACACATAATAAAGCATTATCTATTGTTTGCTTTATTAAAATTTTTACATATCTTGTGAAAACTTATAACATATCATCAAATACTTTAGATATGATTATTGGACTTGTTAGATTAAATAAAGATCAAAATGAAATACTTTCTGTCATAAAACAAAAGGATATTGAAAATGTTTTTAGCGAATTACAACAACTTATATAATAGAAGATCTGATTTATATCATATTGCTTTTCTTATTCCAGGAAGTAAATATACATTATATAAAGATACTTATGATTATATTCAACATAATAATTTTTATCATTGTGATGATGAATTTCTAACGTTTTTAACTACTAAAATATGTCCTTCTCTTGTAAATTCGTTAAGAAATAAACAAGAAGATAGATTAACTTTTCAATTAATAAAATTATTTTTTATAATAGAAGATTTAGATGAGAATTTTGCATTTTTATTAAGATCATATAATGATATTTTAACAATATTTAAAATATATTTGAATGATGAAAAATTAGATAAATTATGTAAAGATTAATTTATGGTTTTACTTAAAAATTGTATTCTATATAAATATATTATAATTTAAATAAGGATGGAATTGATGCTAGATTTTTTAAGAAAAATATTTAAAAAGAATACAAAAATTTTAAAAATTTCTGATGTTATTTATTCAGATAAAAAAATTTATTGTTTTGGTGATTTATATCAAAAATTAGGATTAGATAAATATATTGAACAAATGAAAAAATCTAATAATTTCAATAAATATCATGTAGATAATATTAGATGTAATTCTAAAACGTATACTAAGATTATGCAAATGTTTAAATATAACTTAATTAAAACTAAAAATAAATATAGCAAAATGTATAAAGAACCAAAATTACATTCTATGATCGCTTTTGATGCGTTAGCTTTTGGACCTAGTATTAAAGACGATATTGAAGATAATTATATTAAAGTTATATTACCTGGTGATAAAAATTATCGAAATGTTAAAAAAGAGGATATTATATTATGACAGAAGAAAATAAAACAGAACAAAAATCATTTTCAGATTTATTTGGAATGAAATTTAAAGATGATGGTTCATGGACTGCAGAAAATTATGGAAGTGCTAGAACATTTAGAAAGAAAAATAGAAAAGAAAGACGTATTGAAAAAGCAGTAACAAAGAGGTTATCTAAAATAAAGAAATGACATGCTGTATAGGATATATTGCAAAAAATAAAATGTATTTTGTTGGAGATACGGCTGGAACAGATGATGATAATGTTCAAGAAACTAGACGTGACAGCAAAGTGTTTAAATTAAATAATATTTTATTTGCTACAGCTGGATCTTTTCGAATGCGTGATTTATTAATGTATAATTTAGTAATACCTAGATTAGGAAAGGATGAAGATATTGATAAGTATGTTAGAACAAAACTCATTAATAATATTCGTAAATTGTTTATTGACAATGGAGTATGCATTAAAACAGACGAATCTGATCAAGTTTCTCCTGGTGAAATATTGATTGGTATTAAAAATAGATTATATAAAATAGAAAGTGATTTTCAAGTAGGAGAAGCTATAAAACATTATAATGCTATAGGTGCAGGTAGTAGAGAAGCATTAGGAGCATTAGATATGTATGGTAAGTATAATAATTATCCAGATGATGATATTGATATTAAACTTTTAATAGACAATGCAATAGAGGTAGCAGCAGGAAGAAATGCAACAGTAAATATGATAACAAAATATATTACAAAGAGTATAAAATGATATATGATATATTAATAGACTTAATTAAAAATAATAAAGATTGGAAAACTTTTTTAGAAAAAGAACCAAGATTTATTACTATTAAGCAATGTCCTTGGAAAGATGAGGATAATAATTTATTATATCCAGAATTATATATGTTGTCATATGATGGCTTATTTAGTGATTTTAATGATGAATACGTAAGACTTTGTAGAGGTTGTATTGTTTCTGTAAAAGATCCAAATAATCCAGTTATGATTGTAGCACCATTTACTAAATTTGGTAATTATGGTCAATCATTTTGTCCCGAAATAGATTGGTCTTCTGCTTTAGTAGAACAAAAAGTAGATGGTATCTTGATTAAGCTCTTTTATTATGATAATAAATGGCATTGGATTACTAATAATGGATGGAATACTAATTTACCTTGGAAGGAAATGATCAAAATTCCTTCTAAGTATAAAGAAATTGAAACAGATACCTGTAATACTGTTCAGGATTTAATTGATTATTGTATAAAAAAGAATAATGCAACTTTGAGTGAATTTCATCCAGATTATACCTATATGTTTGAATTAATATCACCAAAAATGCGTATTTTAGTAGATAATCCAAAAACAGATTTAGTATATTTAGGTTGTAGAAATCTTTATACTTATGACGAATATCCACTTGATATGGCTAAAGCAATAATTCCAGGTATCAAAAAGTTTAATACTGTCAAATATTTTGATTTACACAATATGGATGAAGTATTACAATTATGTAATTCATATAAAGGTGATCAAGATGAAGGTGTAGTAGTTGTAGATAAAAATTTTAATCGTGTTAAAATAAAATGTGAAGATTATATACGATTAAAAGGATATCGTAGAATGTTTGATACAACTGACGAACAAATATGGAAAGGTATGCGTGAAGGTACAATAGATGATGCTTTACAAGTATTTCCAGAATTAAACGAAAAAATTCAAGAAATACAAAAAAATGTTATTAAATATAAACATGTTTTAGAGGAATATGGAAAAATAGGTAAAAATGAATTTAATAATATGTTAACTTTAAATGATGAAAAAACTGCTCGTAGATTATATGCAGCTTGGGTAAATGATAATTATAAAGATATGCAATTTGCCCTTTTTGAAGGTATAAATGAAGTACCTAATTATGATCGTTATTTAGAGCATATTAAATATAAAGAAATTCTTATAAATTTAGAAAGAGAAAAAATTAAATGATACATAATATTGATATAAATGAATATACAGATGTAGAAATACAATTTGATGAAGATACTAGAAATAGTATTATTCAACAATTTATTAAAAAATATTCAGAAAAATATACACCGGAAGAAATTAATGAAATAAGTAATGCATTAGAAAAATTAAATACTAATTCTAATGATTATAATTTATCTGTATTTATTAATGATATTGATTTAGATGAAGATACTATTGATGAAGCCTATGGTGATATTCATAAAGTTGGTACTTATAATAATGGTTATGAAGACGGTATAGATCATATTAGAAAATATAAAAAAGAAATGAAAATTACAAATGGTCTTTTATTACAAAAATTGGATCATTTAGCATATGGTTATGGAAATCAAGAACCATTAACTAAAGATGAAATTAAGAAAATAAAAGAATTACTTGAATATGAATATACAGATGGAATGCTTTAATGACAAAAATTAGAATAATATCTGACATACATTATACATCAAGAATAAATGGACCAGACTTTAATGATCCAATTAATACTAGTTTGTTTTATAAAAAATATTATAAAGATTTACAAAAGGATACTGATTGTGTAAATCTTATTGCTGGTGATATTGCGGCTGGTATTGATAAACACAAAGAATTTTTAGAAGTATTTTTTCCTAATCAAAGAGTAATCTTTACGGATGGTAATCATATATGTTACGAATATACTAAAGATAATAAACATCCAATATTGTCTGAACTTAAAAAAGAATTAAAACAAGAATTTCCAATTACTCATTTGTTTTGGAGATACTTAGAAAATGATTGGTGTTGGATAGATGAAAATACAGCTGTTATTGGAAGTACATTTTATACTGACTATAATTACTGTGATCTAACACTTGAAGAATTTAATGAAAAATTAAAATCATGGGATCTTTGGACTAGACTTTATGGTCTTCCGAGTAAATATGAACCAGTAGAAAAATTAACTAAGCAAATTATTCGTAATGAAACTATGGCTGAAGCTGGTAGTAGAATGAATGATTTTAAATGGGGTAAAGAAAATAATAGATTTTACCTTTCGCCTGAATATTATTTAAAATTACATAAATTAGCTAAAAAAGAAGTAAAAAGATGTCATGATGAAATTTTAAAAATAAATCCTAAAGCTAAAATTATACTTATGACTCATCATTGCTTATCACCGCAATGTATATCTGAAAAATATAAAAAAGGACTTCTTAATGCGAGTTATAC
>JAFXSE010000032.1 GCA_017525855.1 Bacilli bacterium | reverse complement strand
TTTTGTGTGAAAAATAATATAATTTTATTTAAAAAAATATAATTAAAAAATAAAGAATTATTTTTAATATTTATAATTATAAATGATTAATTATTGTTAGATTAATAAAATTAAGCCAAATAAGAAATAATTAATATTCATCATAAAGCCATTATTGTTTTTTGATTTTCCTGAAGTTTTTGTATCATCCCCTTCCCCATTTGAACTTTCTTCACTATTTTGGCCTTTTTTATAAACACTAATATTTTCATTAATCGAGTCAAAAGTAACATATTTACTTTTTCCATCAGAATCAACTTTAATATCAACATTATCTTCTGCCTTATCCATAGTTCCACTTGCTTCACAACTTAAAGTAACAGGACTATTATTAATACTATTAGTTAAACATATTGCATCTATTGGGTCATTACTACCTACAACAATTTCAACTCCAGTAATAGTATTTACACCTATTTCAGTCTCTTCATTATCTTTCAAATTACCATTTATCTTAAAGCTTATTACATTATTTGAATAACCAAAATCAGAAATAGTTGGACTTTCTAATTTAACAGTAATAGGTTTTATTTTTTCTATTGTTGCAGGTACATCAGTAAGAGTCACAGTGCCTGAAATTGGGGTACTGCTACTAATTTTAATAACATCATTTTTATTTTGTTCACTATGTTGTGATATACACGATAGATAATTTGGAATAATTTTACATAAAGCTGTTTTTGCTGCACCATTAACTGAAATATCTAATAAAGCATAATTATTATTTGCTTCTATATTATTATCTGAATATTTTAGGTTGAATGTCCATTTATTTTGATAGAAATCGCCATAATAATTAATAAATTTTATTGAATAGGATACATATAATTCATATTCATTTAAATTTGACCAAGTCAAATCTTGATTATTTATATTATTTATTATTATTATTCTATCCCCACTAGTAATTTTGGCTTTTGTACATAATAATGTTTTTGTTGAAAGAGTATATTCACATTGAGCATTATCATTATTACCATTAAATTTAATATCAATATTTATTTGATCTTTGTCATTTAAATTACTGCTTGTTAATTCTATTTTAAATTCCCAATTAGCTGAATTAATAGTTAAATCATCTGCTTTTAAAAAGCCTAAAGTTTTTGCATTTCTAATAGTAAGGGTAGATCCACTTTTAAAAGTAACACTGCCTATAGAACTATCTGAAGGAATAGTAAATACATCAGAAGATTCTTGTGTATCTACATCAGGGATACATATTAACATATTTTCTGATTGAAGAGTACATGTTGCTGTATTAGGTGAACCTCCCTTTTGTAAACCTACTTTAACCACTGAATTTATAGGTAAATCACATTCTTGAAGTTTCATTTTAAATTCCCATCTATTTTCTTCTTCTATATAAGATGAAGTAACACTTTCTACATATATTTCTTTTTGGGCAATAATATCTTCATTATTTCCTGATAAATTATTCAAAGTTATAGTTGATTTGTCAGTTTTGGTTGGATTCATTTTAACCAAAATAGTTTTACTTTGACTATCTTTATCTACAGTACATAATATTTTAGTATTTTTAATACATGTTGCAGTTGAGGGCTGACCGTCGTATAAAATATCTATTATCATTTTAGTTTTATCTTTTAATTCCTCATTAATATCTAAAGAAAATTGCCATTTATTGTTAGAGAAAGTCATATCAGTAGCTGATTTATAGCTTAATGTAGTCTCCAAACTTAAAATATAAAATGACTCATCTGATTCAGTGTTTTTCCATGTTACAGATGATAAATCAGTTTTTGTTTTTGATATAGAGAAAATAGGTAAAGAATTAAGTACATTTGATGTTTTATCGGTATCACATTTAAGTAATGAATTGGTTTCAACTGAGCATTCTATTGCTTTAGAAGTTGAATCTTCATATATATCAATCTTTAGTTTTGAACCTATTGGTAATGATTCATATTTGGGATCTTTGACATTTATATTTAATGACCATTTTCCATTATAACTTACAGTACCTTTGACAAAAGTTAAATCTGTTTTTAAAGTTATTTGATAATAATCATTTAAATCTTCTGACCATTGGATATAATCATCAGTTGTTGTTGTAGCTTTACCAATATATATTATAACATCTTTAATTGTTATATCAGTAAAGATATCTGTTTCACAAGAGAAAATATCACTACTGTCTGTTTTTAATGAACATTTTGCACTTCCTGATCTTTTAGTATCTGTTGGTGAAAATGTAGAAAATATATTTAGTGAATATTGTACCGACGATGTTGGTCTCACATCATTAATATCTTCAAATTTAATTTCAAAAGACCATTTTTTCACAGAATTAGTATAAGTTAATTCTAAATTATATGCTTCAATAAATTTAAATTCATTTCTTTTTTTTATAGTATTTGATTCAGTTAAATTTAACCAAGAAACACTTCCCATATTCTTTGTTTTACTTATTTTAAAAGATTGATTTTCATCTAAACTACATTCACATGAAAAATCAATTTGTTCTCCTTTTGCAATTTCAACTTTATTTGGGGCTTCACATTGTGCTATAGTATATTCATTAGTATTATATAAAATATCAATTTTAATATAAGATTTTCCAGGCATTTTAATCGAAGGTTTAGCCTTTATTTTGAATACCCATTTATTTTCTTCATATGCCAAACCATAACTTAATACATGAGTTAGTTCTAATTCTAAAGGAATTTTTATTATTTCTGAGTTTTCATCTTTATTACTCCAAGTAACACTTCCAACATTTTTTTGGGGAACAAAAGCAAATAAGTCAGTATTAGACTTAGAATTATCCTCTTGACAAGATAAAATTTTTTTTTCTTCTATAGTTGAATATATACAAGTTCCTGTCTTATAATCTTGATTACTTTTAATTAAAGCAACAGTGACATTTAATCCTTCTCTAACAATACTTGTAACATCTCCTTCCGCTTCTACTTCTATTTTAAATACCCATTTATAATTATTATCATCAAATTTAAAATCATAAATATCTAAAAATTTTAATGTTATTATTCTTGAAATTATTTTATTTTCTGTTACAAGGTTATTTGCAAAAGAAATTGTAGCACCTGTTTGATCATTACTAATATAAACTAAATCATTTGAAGCTTGTTCTCCTTCTGGTATTGAACATTGATTATCATGTATTTTATTTAGATTG
>JAFXSE010000031.1 GCA_017525855.1 Bacilli bacterium | reverse complement strand
GCGGGAAACCGTCGAAGAGGATGCCCTGCGTGTCGCGGGCAATGGCGTTGTCAATCATCTCCACGACTATGTCGTCGCTGACAAGGCTCCCCTATAATTAATATTTTTAATAAATATAAAAAATAAATGATATATTTATATATAAAAACATGAAATCATTGACAGTGATTTTGATTTTGATTTTTATAGTATTATTCAATTACTCAAAAGCTGTCAGCACTCTAACTATTGATTGTAATAATATATTAAGAAAGGTTACTCACTGTGCCAGTGGTTCTTTATACGGTCTAATAGAAAATAAACCAAATGATTTTGATTCATTAGTTGCTCCCCTTCATCCTTATGTATTTAACAATCCTGCAAGAGGCTCAAACGGGCATCAACAACCTTTCGGTGATGCAATTAAAGTTGCTCAACGTTTAGCAGCTTCTCCAGGTGCTTTAGTTTCTATTAGATTAGCAGACATTTTGCCAGGTTGGCCATATAGATTTCCCGGCTTAGATAACTGGTTAAATGAAGTAAAAAAATTTATTACTGATAAAAGAGAATCTGGATTAACTAATTGGTATGGTTATGAAATTTGGAATGAGCCAGATGGAACATGGAAAGATCCAAATGGATTAACTTTTAACGAATTATGGAAAGAAACTTATGGTGTTATTAAACAAAATGATCCATCTGAAAAGATTATTGGTCCATGCTATAGTTGGTATCAAGAAAATAAACTTAAAGATTTTTTACAATTTACAAAATCTAATAATTGTCTTCCAGATATCATATGCTGGCATGAATTAAGTGGCATAGAAGGAATGTCAAGTCATTTTAATTCCTATCGTAATTTAGAAAAATCTCTAGGTATTAAAGAATTACCAATTAGTATAAATGAATATTGTGATGCTAATCATGATTTAGAGGGGCAACCAGGTTCAAGTGCCCGTTTTTTTGGTAAATTCGAACGTCATAAAATAGATAGTGGAATGATTACATGGTGGTTCACTCAATATCCCGGGCGTTTAGGCAGTTTATTAGCAAATGATAAAGAAAAAGGAGCTGGATGGTATTTATATAAATGGTATGGTGATATGACTGGCGATATGGTATATGTAACTCCTCCAAATGATAATAGTCATCTTGTTGATGGTGCTGCATGTGTAGATTCTGAACAACAATATATAAGTTTTATAGTAGGAGGTCCAAATGATGGAACTATTAATGCTGAATTTAAAAACATTCCATCTTTTATTGGTTCAACAGCTAATGTTAAAGTAGAAAAAATAGATTGGAAAAGTAAAGATACTGTTTCTAATGGACCAGACACTATTTTTGAACAAAAATATAATGTTAACGATGGTCAATTATCTATAACTATTCCAGAAACAAATAATAATTCTGGTTATCGTGTATATATTACTAAAGGAGAATGAAATGCTTAATCCTTTTAATAAAACTCCATTATCTAATTATATAATGAGTTTTCACTAAAACTCAATAAATTTAAAAATAATTTCTAAATAAAAAAATGGTAATAATTTATGAATAAAACAATTTAAAAATAATTTTAAAATATACAACTAAATTTTATTTTTTTTAAAAAATATATATCTAAATATTAAAACTTAAAAAAATAAAAATGTCAGAAAACG
>JAFXSE010000030.1 GCA_017525855.1 Bacilli bacterium | reverse complement strand
ATCCCCATTATTTGATATTCATTTCAAAAATAATTTAATATTAAAATAATAATTGAAAATAATTTTAATTTAATTAAAAAATCTAAAAATAATAATTATAAAAATGAAAAAGCAATTATCATCCCTTCTTTATATTTTATTATTAATTTCTTCAAAAATTATTTCAGTTTCTTCTGTAGATATTGAAATAAATTATGGAGAAGCTTTACAAAAATCTTTATTTTTTTACGAAGTCCAACAAGCAGGTGTTCTCCCTGAATGGAATGAAGTTTCTTGGAGAGGAGATTCAATGGAAAATGATTTTATTCCAGGGGGTTGGTTTGATGCTGGAGATCATTTTAAATTTACTCTTACCATAGCATATACAGCAACTCTCCTCGCTTGGGGATATTTAGAATATGGAGATTCAGTAAATAAAATAGGTTTAGAAGAAAAATATAAAAATAATCTCAAATGGGGATTAGACTATGTTCTCCTTGCTGATCAAGGTGATTCTGTTGTAGGCACTATTGGTAAAAATGGTTTTGATCATTCATGGTGGGGTAGCCCTGAAATTTATCTAAGAAAAATGAAACTTGTTACTGGGGATGATGAACGTCCTTATGATACAACTAAAGCCACTTCAACCTTAGCTCTTTCTGCTTCGGCCTTAGCAGCTGGATATCTAGTTTTTAAAGATGCAAATTATTTAACTCATGCAAAAAGTTTGTATGAATTAGCTGATAAAATAAGAAGTAATGGTGATCAAGGTATGGCTAAATCATATTATCCAGCAACTGATTTTTATGATGAACTATTTTATGCAGCGAATTGGATGTATATGGCTACAGGAGATCAAAAATATTTAGATGAATGTGAAAAAGACTTTATTCCACAATTTCCTTTGGAACAACAATCAACCACAAGGAAATTCACATGGGGATTTTGTTGGGATGATCATTCCCAAGCAGCAGCTTTACTTTATGCTTTAAATACTGGAAAAGAAGAATGGATTGAACAAATTCATCGACATTTAGAATATTGGACAACTGGATATGAAGGAAAACAAGTTGGATATACCCCTGATGGAATGGCTTGGCTTTTCCAATGGGGTTCTACTCGACATGCAGCAAATACAGTTTTCCTTGCTTTAATTGCAGCAGATAAACTTTTTAAAGATAATGAAGAATTATATTCTAAATATAAAACTTTTGCAAAAACACAAATGCAATACTTTTTCGGAAATAATAAATTAGGTCTAAGTTATGTATTAGGCATGGGTAAAAATCCAAAATCTGTTCACCATAGAGGAGCTTCTGGAATTCATGATGATAGTTGGACTGCTTTAGGAACTGATAAAAATGATGGAATACATCAAAACGAATATGCTCATGTTCTTTATGGTGCACTAGAAGGAGGACCAAACAAAGATGGGTCATTCAATGACAAAGTTAGTGCATATGAAAACACAGAGGTAGCTATTGATTATAATGCAGGATTTACTGCATCTTTATGTGGTATGATAAAAGATTATGGAGGTACTATTTTACAAGATTTTCCAATACCTGAAAAACCAAAATGGCCTGAATTCTTAATTTCTGCTTCTATTAATGGTGAATCAAAAAGTTTTACTGAATTAAAAGTTTATGCAATGAATCATTCTGCTTGGCCTGCTAGAGTTATTAAAGATTTATCTTATAATTATTATTTTGATATTACAGAAATTATTGAAGGAGGCTTAACTGTAAAAGATATTACTACAAGAATTGGAATGGACCAACATTCTGGAGATGAAGGAAAGGCATCTATAAGTGAGCCAATACAATATAAAGATAATATATATTATGTTAAGATTTCTTATGGAGATGGAAGAGTAGTTATGCCTTCAGGACAATCTGAACATAGAGCAGAAGTTCAATTTAGGATATCTATTCCAGACAATTCTGGCGTAGAATGGGATGCTTCTAATGATTATTCTCATCAAAATCTTGATAAATCTATGGCCGAGACATCCTATATTACAATGTATGATGGAGACAAACTTATATGGGGTATAGAACCTGATGGAACTACTCCTGAACCAGCATAAAGCAATTATATAATATAATTAGATAATTATTAATTTATTCGAAAAAAATGTAATGGTTAAAAATTATGGTTAAGTTTATAATCTATTTGTATATATTATTAAATAAATATATTATTTAATAATATTATTCTAAATATGGGCTAAAAAATGAACCCAACTCATTTTTAATAATTTTTAATTATATAAATTATAATATATATATAAATATATTTTATTTATTATT
>JAFXSE010000029.1 GCA_017525855.1 Bacilli bacterium | reverse complement strand
CAATCCCCAATTTTAATTTTTAATATAATAATTAAAATATTCTAATCAATAAATAATTAAAATTATTTATTTTTTTAAAAAAATAATATTAATCTAAATTATTATATTTATATATTTAAAAAATGAGGAAATTTTTCCTATTAGTAATTATATTATCTATCTTCATAAACTTAAAATGTCAATCTGATGCAAATCCATATAATATAAATATTGAATCCATTTCATATGAATTAACTTACAACAATTACTCAGTAGTTAAAGTTGTTATTAAGACATATGATTCATTAGATAGTGACGTTTCATTTAAAGCCTATTTATTATCCGAGGAAGAAGAAAAGGAGTACTTATTACATTGTTATAGTACATTTTATGACATTATTGAGTGTTATTCCAATAGAAATGAAGTATTTAATACTGAAGATAGATTTTATTTTTATTATAACAAGACAGACCCTCATATTACCTTCGACGAAAATGACATTTTAGAAGACGATAAAAGAGTCTCTTTAGTATTCGAGCCAGAAGTTGACATCGATGAAAAATTATACAGGGATAATCATAAAATAACAGTAGAAACAAATGGTGACATGGTTTCAGGTGGATATTTATATATAGTTAGAAGTTCAAAAGAAGTCTTACAATGTCCAAAAGATGGCTTTAATAGATTCTTCGAATTAAATAATATCATTCCTCATGTTGGTTTACATGACCATCTTCCCCCTAGTACTTTACAAGGTTTCACAGAGGCAATAAAAAAGGGATATCACATATTAAATGCTGACCTTAGATTTACTTCAGATAAAATGCCAGTTATTTGCGATGATGATAGTTTAGAGAAAATAAGTAATGGAAAAGGAATGGTTTCTTCGAGTACTTTCGCTGAATTAGAAAAACTTGACTTTGGCGGCAAATTAGATAAAAAATACGAGGATGAAAAAATTATGACTTTTGCCGAATTGTTAGCTTTATGTAAAAAAAATGAAGCCATTATTAATTTAAATTTGGAACATTTAGATATAGAAAAATATTTCAATACTAAAGAATATTTGAATATCATGTTTTTATTGGTGGAAAAATTTAATATGACGAATTCAATTTTATTCGAAGGAAGTCCTGAACAAGTTCTTAAATTGAAAGAATTTAGAAAAGACATCGCAGTCGCAGTAATCCACAAAGATAAAGAAGAGCTCGATAAAATGAAAGACTCTTTCAAGGATTTCAATCGAGTGGTTTATTCCTTCGGAGTCAACATCGATGAAGCGACAGTAAAACATGCTGTTTCCTTAGGAAAAAAAGTAAAAGTCTCTTTGGTTGAATCTCCCACGCAAGTGAAAAAGCTCCAATCTTGGGGTGTTAATTATATCATGAGCAGAAATTTACCACCTTTTGTAATAGAAAACCAAAAAGAAGATCCTTTCGTTGTAAGATGTTCTCATGTTGATGAAGATATATCCGAATGCGATATTGAAGATTATTTATTCCTCATTGATAATGAAATGTATAGTATCTATTATTCAGAGAATATTTATAACAAATCCCAAGATATAAATACCGAAGCCATTGGGGAATTTCAATACATTAATACAAATATTTTAGATGAATTATATTATTACGTCCATTATTTAAATTTCGAAAGAAATGTTATTACTTTGATATTATCAGACTCTTTATCCAAAGGAGAAAAAATAAATGGTTTAATTGGTCCTAATAATGACGAAGTGGAAGATTGTTATTTATTTAATTTCGAATGTATTGGAAATGGCACTTATTCAGTAAGCTGTAAAATAAATACTACTGACGATAGTAAAATTATGTATAATTGGGCGCATTATTCTATTCATTCTTTAGAAGATTATTCCCTTAATGAAGAAGAAGTTGAACAAAGAAAAGTAGAAAATGAAAATGAAGAATACCAAGAAAAAGAAGGATATATTAATTATGTTGTGGAAAAAAAGCCGACTACTTTATATGTTTGCTTAGTTATTTTAGCCATAATTATCATTTGTGTTATCGTTTTCATCCTAAGGTCAACTAAGTGCAAAAAACCTGTGAGAACCTATGTAAGAATTTCGGATAATAATTATTTGACTGAAGATAATTTGTATCGATTTTAAATATGATTCATTTGCTTAAATAATTATTATTTAATTTAATAAAATGATAAAGTAAAAATTTAATT
>JAFXSE010000028.1 GCA_017525855.1 Bacilli bacterium | reverse complement strand
TTATAATACTAGGGAATTGAATACATCTATTTCTAAATGAACTTCCAACTGGACTAAAAGATAATACAATATGTAAGGAATCTCTTACAGTTGCTACGAAATATTGATATACTCCATCTTTTGTTTCGGCATATTTTGCTTCTTTTGCTTTATCTTTTAATGTATTAAATATTACTGCCATTTCATCATCTTTAAATAAATTTGGAACTTCTCCATTATTTAATATATTATTTATATCTTCTAAGAAACTTTCTTGAAGAATTTGTGTATCACTGAATAAAAATGCTTGTTTTTTGTTATCTCCTACACCACCTCCTTCATTTATACCTCCTGATTTTTTTAATATTTTTCCAATATCTTTTAAGAACAATTCTACTCCATAACCTTTTGCTATTTGCAATGTATTCATTTCTTGTTTTAAAGCAAATACAACTAATTTTGTTAATGATTGTCTTCCTGAACCACCTAAACCTATTAATAATGCATTTCCTCTTGCAAGGGATAATATACGAGCTATACGACAAAAATGGTTAATTGCGTCAGTAAAGAAAACTAATTTCATTTGACCTGAACGACTTGCTGTATTATATGAATCTAATTCATCATTAATTCTTTTATGTAATAAGTTTATATCACTATTTATTTTATAACATTTTTCTTTTAAATCTGTAAATATTAATTCATTTATAACTGGAAGGGTATCTTTTTTCATTTGTAATTTTCCTTCATATAATAGTTTTATCTCATTGTCAAACCATGGTATATCATCACTTAATAAACGATCTCTGAATTGTCTACTTGTTTCATGAATCCATAATAAAATTAACATTTTTTTATCAGTTAATTCACTTAAACCTGCTCTAACCATTCCTTGAACAACCTTACTCATATCTCTTAAGTTAAAAGTATAATGACTTTTAGAAGGGGTTGGTAATAATTTTTCTCTAATTTTTTGATAAATAGCCAAAGCACTATCAATAAGAACATCTGTTTCTTTTTCTAAATTTTTAGTATTACTTAACCAACTTGAAACTATAGTTTTAAATATTAATTGCATAGATTCATTTGATAAGTCAGTTATCCAAATCATATTAAAATGACGGAATAATCTTGGGGTAACTGGATTACGACCTCCTGAAGGTGGAGCACATGCAGCCATGAATATGGTATCTTTTATATTTCTTTTTATTTTTTTTTCATCATATAACATACGATTATCTATCAATTGTCTAATAAATTCTATAGGTTGTTGAGCTCCAAATAGATCTAATTGAGGAAGATTTATATCATCGATAAAATATATGAATTTTTTACCTGCAGGTGGGGCGAAGTTACCATTTTTATATATTGTTGTTTTAAGTATATCAAAAATGTTTTTACTTGTTGTTTTTGCTGAGAAGTTACTTGATTTATATATAAATTTACCACTTTTTTCGTTTTTAAGATAATCCATAATTATAACTGATTTACCTACTCCGGTTTCTCCCATATATAAACTATTAAATCCATTATTAGCTAAAATGCTCATAATTTCTTTATATTTTACTGTATCATTTGTGGGAATTAATATATTAAAGAATGGGAAATTTTCATCATATTTATAAGGAACTCTGTCACTTACTTTATCAAAGAATCTATCAAATGTTGCATTTGATACATTAACACATACATCATATATATTAAAATCATTGAAATTGACATTTAATAAATTGAATTTAATTTTAATTTCTCTACTAAAAGCATTTCTACTTTTATCATCTAAATTCGCACCAATTGACCAAATTATAGCAAAAGCAAGTAAATAATTACAAACATCAGTTATATTACTAGCTTCAGGTTTAATAATGTCTGGTTGATAGAAGCAAGAAATAATATTCAAACAACTTTGAGCTAAATTGATATCAACAGAAGGTATTTTTTCTTTACATTTTTCTCTAATTAAATTAATATATCTTGGTATATATTTTTCTAAATCATTACCTAAAACTTCAACTTGCTTTATATATGCTTCACATCTTGCTTTACTTGAAGGTTTTTCTAATTCTTCATCTAATAATTTTCTTAATTTTGCTTGATAATTCAATACCCAACTTTTTATAACAGGTAATAATCCAACATGATGAGGCTCCATGTAGACCATACCACAACGAGAAACTGTTGCAGGACTAGCAACTTCTAAATCTTGAACTTCAAAAATTAAATTCATCATTTTTGGAATTTTAATATTTGAACTATCAGGTAAGCATAATTTTCTTGAATCATCTAAGACTGTATTCATATCTTCTATCCATGTTGCATCAACAGGTCCATCAAATATCAACCATAATCTTTTTGATGCTCCTCCTGGAAGTTTTTCTGCATCTTCAGCCTCTCTCATTATTCTTGCAACTATACCATCTTCCCATGTTTGGGTGATTTCATCTTTTGCCATATATAAATCTGATTTAGGTACGGCTTTTGGATTAAGTAAATCAGTGTTTA
The DNA here is from genome assembly GCA_017525855.1 of Bacilli bacterium. The sequence continues at coordinate 587 of JAFXSE010000028.1, read as the reverse complement.
TTTTTGTATACCAATCTTCATTTTTTGCTAAATCTTCATTTTTTCCTAATTCTGTTAATGTTTTTTGTAATACTTGATATATGGAAGTTTTTCCTGTTCCTGTTACACCTACTATCATATTTCCTAAACGAACCATCATTGTATCTAATAATTGACCTACTTTTTCTACAAATCCTGGAGTAGGTTTTAAATTTTCTTGTTCTATAATTTCTTTAACTTTTTCATTAAAAACTTTATTTTCTATCTTATTAACTACAGTAGTAGGGAATAAATCTTTAATAATATCTAAAAATAGTTCTATATCAACTTCTAAAAATTTAGGAAGATTTGAATCTTTCATTGCTCTTATTAAAACTTCAGCTTCAGGTTCTTTTGGGAATTTTTCTTTTAAATAACCTGCTCTAGTTAAAATAGATTTAATACCTCTTAAACCAAAATCATAATGTTTTTGTTTAGATAACTGTTCAGAAGATAATTTAAATAATTGATACATTTTAACTGATAAATCTTTCGCAGTTTTAAACCCTTTAGAATATAATGTAACTTCAGCAACTAAACTATAATCAGGAATCATCATAGCAACTGGT
>JAFXSE010000027.1 GCA_017525855.1 Bacilli bacterium | reverse complement strand
TTTTTTAATATTATTATTTTGATAAATCATCATTAATTAAAAATATCATATAAAAATGAAAAGTATTTTACCATTATTAATTTTTATTTCAATTGTATCATTTACTATCTCCTTCCCTCACTTTATTTATGATGGAATTGAATCTTTCCATGATTGCTCAAAAGAAATCGAAGAAATTTCTTTTTCTATTTATGGTACTCTTACTGAAGACTTAAATTTAGAAAAAATGAAAGTGGAAAATTATATAATTGAAGATATGGGTGAATTCCAATGTTCACTACAAAAAAATGAGAAAATAAAAGAAGAAAAAAGAAAGCATAAAATAGTATGTACAATTAAAGGATTATTTGAAAGAAAAGGATATATTCTAGTAGAACCTAGAGTATTAGGATTTGATTTTAATAAAGAAAATGGTGAATCAAGCTGGCCAAAAGTACCTGAAAGAAAAACTTTCTTAATCCCAAAATGTGGAAAAAAAGTTGAATTAAATGATGAACCCTTATTACTTACAACTGGAGTCGCCTATACAAATCCTTTAGACACTGTAAGAAAAGGTATTGTTGATCAAGCCTTAGCAAGTTTACCTGCTAGACATACCTTATCAGAGGCTAATATGTGCTCTGCAATGAAAACTGCAAAAAGTTCATATTCTTTAAGTGAAGCTGAATCAGCCTATTTAGTATATAAATGGCTTGCAGAAAATGTTGTATATGATTGTTATGGATTAAATCATGGTGGAATTGATTTTACCGAACAAGGAACTTATAATAAAGGTAAAGGTGTTTGTGCAGGGTATGCTGCTATTTTTGAAACTATGTGTGATTCTTTAGGACTTGAAGCTGAATATGTTGTTGGTTATTCTAAAGGAGCTGGATTTGTCCCAGGAGTTATTCCAAGACAAAGTGATCATGCCTGGAATTCTGTTAAAATTGGTTCTTCCTATTATTTAGTTGATCCAACTTGGGGTTCTGGCTCTTGTGATGGAGATACTTATTCTAAAAATTTTAGAGAATTTTATTTCTGTACAAATCCTGAAGCTTTTATAAGAACACATCTACCTGAAGAACAACAATGGCAATTAATAAACCCAACTATTAATCTTGAAACTTTTGTTAATATGTTAAAGATAAATGAGGCTTTTTATGAATATGGTTTTACTAGTATAACACCTGATGCAGCAACTATTAGTTCTACTGGTGGATTCAAAGTAGATTTTACTTATGATGAATCTCAAAATATGGCTTTATTAAATAATTTATATTTATTGCAGGGAAATACATATACTGGACAAAATAATGCTTGTTTTTATACAAAAGGTTCAGGTAAAGCTGAAGTTACTTGTGTTACAAATTATAAAGGAGAATATATGTTAAGAATATTTGGAGGTCCAGCTGGTTCTGAAAGTTATCCTCAAATTGTTGAATATACTATACAAAGCACAAAAACTGCAGAGGTACCATTAGGCTTCCCTACAGTTTATGGTTTATATTCAAATTCAGATACTCAATTGATTGAACCATTATACAACCCTTTAACAAAAGGTTCTTTATATAATTTTAAAATTACAACAACAACTTATGATAATCTTCATTTAATAATAGGAGAAAATCATTTTCAAGAATTAGATAACAATGGTAAAGGAGAATTTACTGGAGAATCAGTTTATATTCATGGAGATGCTGTTTCACTATGCACTTTAAGTGGTGGATATTATTCTTATATCCTTCGATATACCACAGTTAATGACCCTAATAGTACAGAAGAGCCCACTTTCCCACAAGGTTATTCTGCCCCTAAAAATGTTTTGTATTCTCCTTTAACTGATACTTTAAAAAAAGGGCAAAAATATCTCTTTAAAATAAAGTGTGAATCAGTTGATGATATGATTGTTGTTGATGGAAATAATATGGTTCATCTTGAAAAAGAAGGATCAATATTTAGCGGTACAATTACAATCAATGGTAGTTCTGGAAAAGTAAATCTTGCTAGTTATTCTGGAAGATCTTACTCAACATTTTATCTTTATAAAACTTCTTAAAGAATACTCTTTAATTTTAAATTAAAATAAATATTATAGATTAAGTATATATTAAAAATAATTAAATTTAAAGAAAATATCAAATATTTGTGTTATTAAATATTTTATATCATTTAACTTTGTTAAATTGTTTATTATAATTCATTGATTTAGGAATATATCATTCTTCAATAGAAATAGATTCATTAGAATATTCATTTGGACCTTCTGAAGAAGATGTTGCAGGACTTTATATATAAATGATATAGGAGAAATTTCCAAAATAATCACATTAAAAGAAAAAATTTATATGGGGAATACAATTTATTCAAAGAATAATATTGAAAGATTATTAGCTTTAGAATTGAAATATATGAAGGGGGGGATGTTAATAGAGGAAAAGGAATATCTTCAGAAGGAGATGTATTATATAAAAGGAATGGGAAGGGAGAAATATTTACAAATGATTATAATTATGTAGGAGATTTAAATAAATATAGTTTTCATGGAAAAAGAAGAATTGAAATGTAAGAAAAGATGTTTATGAAAGTGAATTTATGGACAAATGAAAATTATAATGAAGGAGAAATGGAAAAAGGAAATATTTATGGATTAGGTAAATTTACTCCTAAAAATGGAAAGATATATGAAGAAAGATTTATTGATGGAAAATTTCAAGGAAAAAATAATTTTTTAAATATAATGACATGTAAATTAAAATCTAACTAATAACTAATAATTAATAATTTAATATTATTTTAT
>JAFXSE010000026.1 GCA_017525855.1 Bacilli bacterium | reverse complement strand
ATTTGAACATTGTCCCAATAGATACTCCATCCTGCTTTTTTTACCTTACTTGTACCATTAATCTTTAAAGTTGTTGTAATTGCTGCATAACCTACTGATATCATTAGTACTAAAATAAGTAAAATTACTAATCTATTTTTCTTTTTATATCTCTTCATAGTCATACTCACCTTATTATAATTGTATCATAATTAAATTTAAAAAAAACAATTACTTTTATTTTATGTGTAAAGCAACAAAAAAATATAAGACTATGTCCTATATCTTTTTTATCAATCTTCAATTTAAATTATTTAATTTCTTCAATTTTCATGAAGTTAGTATTTTTATTTCCTGTGTTAGGGAAGCCACCAGTGATTAAGATCTTATCTCCTTTTTCAAGTTTAACAAATTCTTTAGCACGTTTAATAGCGTCTTCTACTAATTGATCAGTTGATTCATATTCACCAGTTACTACTGGATATACACCCCAATTTAATACTAAGCTACGAGCTACTCTTTCATTAGGTACAGCAGCAAGTATTGGTGCAGCTGGTTTTAAGTTACTGATTTTTCTAGCTGTAAATCCACTCATAGTTGCAGCAACTATTACTTTAACATTTAAGTCTTCTGCAACAGTTACAACACTACGAGCAATTAAGTCAGTCATATCAGATGAACCTTCTACATCATAGTAAGTTCCATATAAATCATAGTATTCCTCAGCTACATCAGCAACTTCTCCTAAGTATTGAGATGCAAGATCTGGATGAGCTCCAATTGTTGTTTCATCACTTAACCATACTGCATCTGTTCCATCAAATACAGCTGTAGATATGTCTGTAAGTTCTGCTTTAGTTGGTCTTGAATTTGTACACATACTCTTAAGCATTTCAGTTGCTACTATACAGAATTTACCTTTTTCACGACTTTTTCTTAAGATTTCCTTTTGAAGTACTGGTACCTCTATAAATGGTACTTCAACACTTAAATCTCCACGAGCAACAATAACACCATCAGTTTCATCAATAATCTCATCTATGTTTTCTATAGCTTTTTTAGTTTCTATTTTTGATAGGATTGGCATGTCAGCTCTTCCATACTTTTCTAGTAAGCGACGAGCAGCTCTTACATCCTCTGCGCTTGATACAAATGAAATTCCTAAGAAATCACCATCATGTTCACAAGCATATTTAATGTCCTCTTCATCTTCTTTTGAGATAAATGGTATATTAAGTTCAACTCCTGGAATATTTACACCACGTCTACTCTTAAGTGATGCATCATCTAGTATTTTACAAGTTACTCCATCTTGTTCTACTGATATTACTTCAAGACGTACAAAACCATCGTTTAATAAAATCTCTGTACCAACTTTTAAGTTATCAATAACTGTAGGATAATTGAAACAAATTCTTTCTGCATTTCCTTCAACTTCTTCTTTTACAATTCTAATTGTATTACCTGCTTTAAATTCAATTAAATTATTTTCAAATACTCCTGTTCTAAGATCTGGTCCTTTAGTATCGAAAAGAATTGCTACATCTTTGCCTAATTGTTCACGTGCCATTTTAGCAAGTTCTTCATCTCTTGCTCTTTCTTCCATTGTTGCATGTGAAAAATTAACACGAACAACATTTAAACCATTTTGTACTAATTTCTTAAATACTTCCCAGTCATGAGTTGCTGGTCCAATACCACAAATCATTTTTGTTTTTCTCATTTTTTTCACTCCATTCTTTTTGACAAGTTAAATTATACTATACAAATGAAAAAAAGAAAATATTTTTGTAAAAAAATTTTCTTATTTTTGACATTTTTCACAATAATATGTTCCTCTTCCATTAATTCTAATATTAATTATTTTGCTACCACATTTAGGACATAGTCCCTTTTTCTTTCCATGAACTAACAGTTCATTTTGAAACTTACCATGTACTCCTTCACTTGATGTAAAACTTTTTATAGTTGTTCCACCTAATTCTATAGCTTTATTTAAAGTTATTCTTGTATTATTTATAATGCTTTCACATTCTTCCATAGTAATTTGATTAGATTTTCTAAGTGGGGATATATGACTTAAGAAAAGAATCTCATCATCATAAATATTACCTATACCTGTTATTATACTTTGATCAAGTAATACTGTTTTTATAGGTAGTTTTTTTGTATTTAGTTTTGAATATAAATATTCTTTAGTTAATTCTTTAGAATCATATTCATAACCTAAATCTACTAATGGTTTAACTTTATATACTTCACTTTTTTTAAATAAATACATTTTGCCAAACTTTCTAACATCATGAAATCTCATTTCTTCATTATTATCAAGTGTGAATATTACATGTTCATGCTTACTAAGTTCTTCTCCTATATTTCTAAAAGTAAACTTACCTTCCATTCTTAGATGAATTAGTAATACATCAGTATCTAGAATAAATACTAAGAATTTACCTCGTGTTGTTATATCTTTAATTGTTTGATTTTTAATTCTTCTAATAAACTCTTCTTTACTTGGTTCTTTTATTATATTATTCCAAAGGACTTTTGTATTTGTTATTTTTTTTCCAATTACTTTTTTAGAAAGAGCTTTAGCAACTGTTATGACTTCCGGTTTTTCTGGCATATTTACTCCTACTTTCTTCTATTTTGCATCGTACCATGTGATACCTGTTTCAATATCTACTTTAAGTGGTACTGATAATTTATAAACGTTTTCCATCTTATCTTTTACTATTTCTTTTACTTGTTCTAATTCACTGTTATATACATTGAAAATTAGTTCATCATGTACTTGAATTAGCATTTTGCTTTTTAGTTTCTTTTTGTTAAATTCATTAAATATATCTACCATAGCTTTCTTTAATATATCAGCAGCACTACCTTGAATTGGTGTATTTAAAGCCATTCTTTCACCTTGTGTTCTTACCATATAATCTCTTGATTTTAATTCTTCAAGATTTCTTCTTCTATTCATGATTGTTTTAACGTAACCTAACTTGTAAGCTTTAGCTTTTTCTTCTTCCATGTATTCTTTGACACCACTGTATGTTTCTAAGTAATTATCTAAAAAGCTTTTTGCTTCTTTTACACTAATATGTAAGTCTTCTGATAAACCAAAGCTACTTATTCCATAAAGTATTCCAAAATTAACTGCTTTTGCTGTTCTTCTCATATCTTTAGTAACCATACTTTCCTCTATTCCAAATATATCACTTGCAGTTTTTGTATGAATATCTTTATCTAAAATAAATGCTTCTTTTAGTTTATCTACCCCACTTACATGTGCAAACATTCTAAGTTCTATTTGTGAATAGTCACTTGATAGTAAAACTGAATTATCTTCAGCAACAAATGCTTTTCTTATAGCTTTTCCTAATTCATCTCTTACAGGGATATTCTGAAGATTTGGACTAATACTTGAAAGTCTTCCTGTTCTAGTTAAAGTTTGATTAAAAATAGTATGTATTTTTCCATCATCTTGAATTTCTAGTTTTAAGCCTTCTGCATATGTTGTATAGATTTTTGTTACTTGTCTGTATTCTAGTACTTTATTTATAATTGGATGTTCATTTATAATTTTATCAAGTATTTCTTTACTAGTAGAATAACTCTTTCCTGATTGTATTCTTTTTGGATATTTTATTTGTAATTTATCAAATAGTACTTCCCCTAATTGTTTTGGAGATTGAATATTAAATTCTTCATTTGCTAGTGAATATATTTCTTTCTCTAATGATTCCATATGTTCTTTTAAACTGATACTCATTTCATCTAAGCATTTTTTATTTATTCTTATTCCTTCTAGTTCCATATCTGCAAGAACTCTTGCTAAAGGAAGTTCTATATCTAAAAATAAATCAGTTTCATCATTTGCTTCTATCTCTTTTAGTATAGTGTTTTTTGTATCAAATATAAAACTTGCTTTTTTACAAATAACTTTTTTAATTTCTTCTATATCATAATCTTTTGGCCTTTTTTCTGTACCATATAAATCTTCATAAAATGCTATATCATATCCATACGTAAGTGCTATAAAACTAATATCATCTTTTACTGTATGATCAAGTAAATATGCTCCTATCATAGTATCAAATGTTGTATTATTAATTTCAATATCTAGATTTTTCTTTAATGATACAAATCCTTTCTTGAAATCATAGGTATATTTATCTGTATCAGTTAAAAATATATCTTTATAATCTATTAGTTCTTCTTTTGATATGAAATAAGTATTTTCTCCATCACAAAGTCCAATTCCAATGATGTTTTCTTTGTGATAGTTAGATCCTGTTAATTCTATATAATAACTAAAGGGTTTTTCTTTATTAAATAATTTTATATCTTTAATTTCATATTCTTTTTTATTGTTTTCTTCTTTATAATTATTTATATTATCTAGATTAAATTTTCTTATTAAAGAATTAAATTCTAGCTCTTTTAAAATGCCATAAAGCTCTTTTTCTTTTAATCCTTTATATTCTAAATCTTCAAGGGAAAAAGGAAGAGGTACTTCTCTATAGATTGTTGCTATATCATAACTCATATAAGCAGAAGTCTTTCCCTCTATTAATTTTTCTTTATTTTTTCCTGTAATCTCATCAATGTGATTATATAAGTTATCAAGGGATCCATAAGTACTGATAAATTTAATAGCTGTTTTTTCTCCAATTCCTTTAACTCCAGGTATATTATCACTAGCATCTCCCATTAGAGCTTTTAAATCAATCATATGGATCGGTTCTGTTTCATAAATTTCATAAAATTTTTGTTTGTCCATTCTAATAAAGTCATTTTGTTTTAATAGTTTTACATCAACTTCATCACTTATTAGTTGCAATAAATCTTTGTCGCTGCTAATTATGGTAGCAGTGAATTCATCTTCTTCATCTACAATTTTTGAAATAGTACCAATAATATCATCAGCTTCATAGTTATCTATTTCAAAATGGAATATCCCCATGGCATCAAGTACTTCTTTTGCAACAGGGAATTGTAGTTTTAAATCATCAGGCATTACTTTTCTTCCAGCTTTATAGCTATCATATTTGTCATGTCTAAATGTTTTCCCTTTATCAAAAGCAACTAGTATATATGATGGTTTTTCCTCTTCTATTACTTTATTAATCATATTTATAAAGCCATATATAGCGTTTGTTGGAAAACCTTTAGAATTTCTCATTATATTTCCTGTGTAACTAGTCGCATAATAGCTTCTAAAAAGAAAATTATTACCGTCTACAAGTATTACTTTTTTCATTTTAATCACCATGTCTATTGTATCAAATATGAAAAATAAAATCTATACTTGACATATAATATTTAAAGAGTGTTAATTCTTTCCGGCGATAGACCAGTATATTTGATAATTAAGTCTGTATTTAATTTGTCATATTTCATTCTTCTTGCTATTACTAGTTTGGTTTCATTTATTCCTTCTAGTATTCCTTCTTCAAAATCATTTAAATTACTTTCTGCTTTAATTTCACTTTCTATCTTATATAGTATATTTACAAATCTATCATCATTTAAAAATTTTACATTATCCATAATTCATATCTCCTTTATTCTAATTATTTTATTATTGTAATTGATTTATTAGTATTTCTAAAACTATCTTTTGAATCTAATTTCATGATTCTATCGCTCATTAAGAATATTAATATGAGTGCAAAAGCATAAATTCCTATTAAACAAAGTCCTTTCTTTAAAACATTTTCCATATTATTCACTCCCTTCACCTTACAATACCAGTATATATCATACACTTGTTCGTGTCAATGATATTTTTAAACATTTGTTTGACATTTTACATTTTAGATGTTAAGATGTATTTATAAGGAGGAATAGTATGGAAAAACTTACTGATAGTCAACGTAATATTTTACAAGTTTTAAAAGAATTAATGGCTGAGAAAGGTTACCCACCTACTGTAAGAGAAATTGGAGAAAGAGCTCATCTATCTTCCCCTGCTACAATTCATTTTCATCTTAATAAACTAGCTGAAAAAGGATATATTGAAAAAGGTAATAGTAAAAATCGTACAATAAAATTACTAGTTGATAATGAATTTGAAGAAAAAGATGAAAACATCGTTCAAGTTCCACTACTTGGTAAAGTTACTGCTGGTACTCCAATTGAGGCAATTGAAACACCTAATGAATTTTTTCCATTACCAATTAACTTAGTTTCAGGAAAAAAAGAGGTATTTACTTTAAAGGTTAGTGGTGAAAGTATGATTAATGTTGGAATATATGATGGTGATATTTTAATAGTAGAAAGAAAAAACACCGCTATTAATGGTGAAACAGTTGTTGCTATGAATGAAAATAATGAAGTAACAGTTAAAACTTTCTATAAAGAAAATGGTCATTTTAGATTACAACCAGAAAATGATACAATGGAGCCAATAATACTTGATAAGGTTACCATTTTAGGTAAAGCAGTAGGATTATATAGAAAATTTTAAAAGAAGTCGGAGGACTTCTTTTTAGTTACTAATTAAAAAATTAGTTATTAAATCTACTAATATTTCTTTTTCTTTTGGATCAGATTGTGCAACAAGAAGTGTAATTGCAACTAAAGTATTATTATCTATAACTTTTTGATTATCTTTATATAAGATATCATAAGAATCTAAAAAATAAATAAACAAAGTTGCAGCTATTCTTTTATTGCCATCAATAAAGACATGATCTTTTACAATAAAATACAATAAATTAGCTGCTTTTTCTTCAATTGTAGGATAAAGTTCTTTACCATTAAATGACTGATATATATTTTCTATTATAGACTTAAGTCCACTATTTCTTTCTAAAGCAAATAGACTACTTTCATTATTAAATTTAAGTTTTTCTATTATATTGATACAATCTTCATATTTAATTTGATTATTACTATTAGTTCCTTTTGGTTTAACAACTTTTTTATGATCATAATCATCAAGCAAGTCTAAAGCATTAGAATAAGTATTTATTACTTTAATAATATCCAAAGCTTCTTTTCCACTTAACTCATAATCTATTCTTCCAGCTATATTAACTAGTTTAATAGTCTTCTCTAGATAATCAAGTCTTTTCTGATTAACTGCATATCCCTTTAACATATAGTCTTTTAACACGTTAGTTGCCCATTTTCTAAAAACGATACCTTGCTTACTATTAACACGATAGCCTACACTAATAATCATATCAAGATTATAAAATTGTACTTTATATTTTTTTCCATCTGCTCCAGTATGCTCAAAAAATGAGCATACTGTTTTTTGTTCTAATTCTCCATCCTTATAAATATTTTGTATATGTCTAGTAATTGTTTTTCTATCCTTTTCAAACAATTTAGCCATTTGAGTTTGTGATAACCACACAGTCTCATCCTTCATATTTACCTCTAATTTAACTCCTTGATTTTCAAATAATATTATTTCATTTTTCATACTATCTCCTCCTTCTAAATATTATTTTAAAAACAAAAAACGGATATATCCCTTTTTAAGAAATATATCCGCATCATGTATATTTATCTCTTGCCTAAATAAATACACTTTATCGTCTCGATTGTCATATCAACACTTGGCAAACAATTGATATACTATTATTATACTATTGTTTTTATAAAAAGCAAACAAATATTCTAAAAAAAAATATATCAATTTCAATGCTCATTTTTTTTGTAATTTCAGAATCAATGATACTTGAAAGTATGGCTGCGCCTTGTTCTGCAAAAACATATTGATTATATCTTCTTCCACCTCAAATTATTATATTCCTTATCTGTTAACTGAAATATGAAACTTTATGGAACTCTTTCTGTATTTCTTTTTACTACTTTATTGATATCTTTTGTACCATTAGCACATTTATAAAGTGCAGCTAAATCTCTTGTAGCTACCAAATGGCATTATTACTTATTTATTATTTTGTAATACCTTTTCAATTTCACTAATTAATTGTTCCTTATTCGGAATATAATATGTATAGGTAGATGCAAATATGTTATTAGATAAGCCACCTAATGCATATTCTAACATTATATTATCCTTTTCAGCACATAATATTATACCTATTGGTTTACCATCACCTTCACTATTAACAGCATTTTCATAATAATTTAAATACATATTCATTTGACCTAAATTTTCTGCTTTAAGATTATTCATTTTTAAATCAATAAGAACGTAAGATTTTAAAAATTTATTGTAAAAAACCATATCCACATAATAATCTACATTATTAAGAGTTACTCGTTGTTGTGATCCAACAAACATAAAACCTTTACCTAATTCAAGTAAAAAATCTTCTATATGTCTTATTAATTTATATTCTAAATCTTTTTCTAAAAGTGGTTTTGGTTCTTTTACTCCTAAGAATTCAAATACATAAGGTTGTTTTACAATATCACTAGGTTTATTTAAAACTTGACCTTCTTTTGATAGTTCTAATATTTTTTCTTTATTTGCTTTTCCGTCTGATAATAATAATTTTTCAAACAGTGAAGTATCTAATTGTCTTTGTAGTTCTTTTACTGACCAATTAGAATTAATACATTCTTTTTCATAAAAATTTCTTTTATCAACATCTTTTATAATCATTAGTTCACAATAATGTGTCCAAGAAAGCTTTTCATTTATTTCGTCATAATTAGGATACACTTTATAAAAAGTTCGCATATACTTTAGATTTGTTACTGAATATCCCTTACCTAGATATTTTGTAAGCTCATTAGATAAACCTTTTAATACTTCTTTACCATATTCTAGCCGATTATTATTTTCGTTTTCATTAGACACTATTATTCTTCCTATATTCCAATAAACATAAGTAATAGATTTATTAATTTCCTTTGCTATATCATCTTTAATTTTATTTACTAAATTCGTAATTTCTTTAATCATTTTTTCATTAGTTTTGTCTATCATTAAAATTTTCCTTTCTCAATTAGTCAGTCACGACTGACCAATTTGCGTTTTTGTTAATTTATCATCAGCATCTAAAAAATTTAATTTAATAAACACTGATATTGGTTTACCAATATTGTAGTGTTTTACTATCTTATTATAAAGATAATCATGACATTGGGTTGAAGATATTTCAGAATCCAGAATCACTTGAACTTCACGAATTACGTAGATTAAATTTTCTATTACAGCTTCATCTTTGACAATTAAATAATTCATTCTTCTTCCACCTTTCTTTAATAGTATTTAAAAACAAAAAACGGATATATCCCTTTTTAAGAAATATATCCGCATCATGCATATTTATCTCTTGCCTAAATAAATACACTTTATCGTCTCGATTGTCATATCAACACTTGGCAAACAACTGATATACTATTATTATACTATTGTTTTTATAAAAAACAAACAAATATTCTAAAAAAGATATATCACCATGATATATCTTTATACTTTTTACCATTTAAAACTGAATTTATTACTTTAGAGGCATGCAACCTATGTTCTTCATTAGGAAGAGTTACATATAGCTTAATACCTGGCATAGAATAAGTTTCTTGATAATCATAGCCACTTCCTCCAACAGCATATGAATTAACTTCCCAAGAGGTCATATCATTGAGTTGATTTTTAACATATTTTTTAATTAAATCACTAGGTATATTAGTTTGAAAGAATGATTGTAGGCTTGTAATTATTTCTGAATAATTTGTAAGTAACTCTGTACTAGTTGCTATTTTAGAAAATACTGCTCGAATTACTTCTTCTTGATGTAGTCCTCTTGTCCAGTCTCCATATGGCATTTTATATCTTTCTCTACTATATTCAAGGGCTTGTTTACCATTTAGGTGAATAGCACCTGTATTAAAGTATCTAGTACTTCCTCTAAAAGCCACATCATTATTAATATCTATTCCACCAATCGCATCAACAAGTTGTACAACGCTATCAAAGTTAACTCTTATGTAGTAATCGATATTTGTTTCTAAGAAATCTTCCAAAGTAGTTCTTGACATATCAATTCCATAAATTCCAGCATGTGTTAGTTTATCTTTTAATCCAGTAGTGCCATGAAGCTGTACTTGCATATCTCTTGGTACACTAGTCATAACTAATTCATGATTTTTTGAATTAATAGTTAGAACAATATTAACATCACTTCTAGATATTGTATTAATATCACCATAAGTATCTATTCCACTTACTAAAATATTAAAATTACCTTCACTATTCTTCTTATTAGAAGATGTTTTCTTAACAGAGATAGTTATCTTTTTAATCACTTTAGTATTATTTTTAAAGTCAGGTATAGCTTCATCTAGTATTTCCTTATTACTAGAGTTAATTAAAACAGAATCAACAGTACTATCTAAAAGATCTTTAACTATAGCATTCATATCTTCATATTTTTTAGATATTGTTTTTATACTCTTCTTAACTTGATTTAAAGCTTTATTATAATTAGTAGATTCAGTATCAAATAAAGCCATAGTTTTACCATTTAAATCAGATAATTTACTATATTTACTATCTTTTTTTACAACAACATAATATACTTTTTTCTCAACTGCTTCACTTATACTTGAAAATAATCTATTAGTGTTATAAACATAATAACTTCCAAAACAGTTTATTCCAATTGATATAACCATTAATATTACGGCAATAATATTTAATACTTTCTTTTTGCTTTTTACACCAATAAAGAATAATAGTACTGCCCAAATAATTAATAATATTATTATTGGAATATAATATTTATTAGGTAAAATATTTAATCTAGTTATTAAATATCCTAAAGCTATAATAGTAGCAAGTGTTACTACATAAATTATTTTATTAATTATTTTCATCTAATCACCTCAGACTTTTAAATTATACTATAAATTAGATAATATTACAAATCTAGTCTTAGTATCATCAATAAACTTTATTAAAAATAAAAAACTTTTATAGAATATTCTACAAAAGTTCTATCATAATTATGATTTTCTTAATTTTTTTCTAAATTTATCAAATATTTTTTTTAATAATGAAGCAAAATACTTATAATTATCTGTTTTTCTAAATATAATTAACATTAATAAATTTGGAACAATTAAACATATTGTTAAGTTTATGCCTAGTTGAATATACTGATTGTTAAATATAAATAGTTTTGTACATAGATATGTAATAGTAGCTAACAAAACAAATGTTAAAATATATGCTATTGTTTCTTTTGAATAATCTAGATATGATCTTTTGAATAGTTTTTTATATACAAATTTAGGATAACTATAGCACCAAACTGCAAATCCACTAACAATAGTTCCTACAAAAACTCCAACAAGCCCAAACATTTTTAAGAAAACTATTGAAAAAACAACATTCAAAATTGATTCAACAATTGGAACATACTTATCCTCTTCCCAGGTACCTGATGCATCCTTAAATGCAGCATAAGATCTACGCATCATTTTCTGATAATAGTTAAACACTAACACGATTAATACTGCTGTTGATAATAAATATTTCGAACCAGCCCATAGTCTAATAAATGGCTGCATTAGGTTTAAAATACAAATAGCAGAAAAGCAAGCAATCCAAAAGTTCAAAAATCTTATCTTCTTAAATACAGAATAAGTCTTTTCTGCATTTTCAGTAACAAGTAAATTTCCGATACTAGCAACAGCAGATGTAATAATTTGAAATCCAAATGTATTAACTGCATTTATAACCATGTAATAATTTGAATAATATCCTACTACGACAATACCAATAAATGTAGATATAATTAAGTTATCTGTTCCTAATACTATATATGATCCAACTTTGTGAAAAAATAATGCTTTTATTTTTTTAAAAATTGACTTTTCAGTTTTCTTATCTAATTTACTTGCATCATTATCTTTTAAATAGGGATACATTTTATTAGCAATAACATTTAATATTATATTTTCTAATAATTGACACACAATTTTTAATAAAAGATAAATATAATAATTTTTAAACAAGTATAAAACTAGTAATTGTAATACATTCAAAATAACTATATAACCAGCATGTAAGTAATTAATAATATAGTTCTTTTGATTTGCATATATTAAACTTCTCTTATAAGTCAAAACATATGATGCCACACTGCTCATTAAAAACAAAATATAAACAATAGTAATGTTAATATCAACAGTGACATTTTTAACAAATAAAGGTAAGAATGGAACTATTACCAAACCAAACACTAATACTAAAATAGCTATAATGTTATATGCTTTTTTATAAAATCTCATTAATGACTTGATTTTTCCAATATCATTATCAGCAATTGGTTTATATAAATTATATACAATGGCATTCCCTATTCCCAATTCAAATATACTTAGCATAGAAAGAATATTTGTAAACAAACCATTTAAACCTAAGTATTCAGCACCTAATAATCTTATAAATATAGTTTGAGCAATAAAGCCAACTATCATTGTAACAAGAGTTTGTAGCGTTGCTGAAAAAGAATTTCTAATTGAATTACTTGTTCTCATGTTTCACCTTTATAGTTTTTCTAACAATTTTTCTGAGTTTTGCTTTTTTATTATATAATTTCAATTTATTAACAATTTTTTTACCATTATTACAATTATCAATCACCCAAGTATATACTTTGTGTAAGTTTTCTTTATTCGGAAGCGTACCACCAATATAATATTTCACAGTTAGCTCTACTTGCTTTTCTAACCATTGATCGTAATTGCTAAAAATTTCCTTTTCTTTTATAAGATTATATACTATTTTCTTTTCATCCAAATTTTTGATTAAAAAATCACAATTTACGTTAAATGACATTCCTTTTGAATGTATTCGATACATACCAATAATCTTTTCATTAACATATACCTTGTTGCTACTGGTCAATGCTCTTAGATATATAGATGAATCGTTCATCATTTCCATATTAGAAAAATCCGCTTTTTCCAATACTTTTTTTCTAAAAGCCGCAGTAAATGTTGAAAGGGGTTTTTTATAATAAAATTGGAATTTTTCTAAATAGTCAGTAGCTGTTATTCCAGTTTTAAAATTTAACCCATGGAAATCACAACTGTTTTCTTTTTCATAATATGTATATGCATTTGAACAGATGATTGAATAATTATCATCTTCAAATATCTTTACAATATCTGTGAAGTAATTAAAGTCAACATAATAATCATCATCATCGCTGAAAATTATATAATCACCTTCTGCAATGCACCAACCATTTTTTCTACTATATCCAGCGCCTGAATTTATATCATTTTTAATGAAAACGATTCTTTTTTCTAATTCGTATTTTTTACTAACTCGTTCAAATGAACCATCATTTGAGCAATCATCAACTACTATTATTTCAAAGTTTTGATAGGACTGTTTTAATATACTATCAATACATTCTATTAATAGTTTTTCTCTTTTATACGTAGGTATTATTATACTGATTTTTCTATTGCCATTTATTTTCTTTAGTTTATTTTCAACAATATTGTTACTCAAATAATTATAAACTTGTTCTGTTATCAATCCAGTGTTATAACTTTTTTCAAATAATTCCTGGCTATTCAATATTATCACCTTCTTTTAATAAGAGATTATCTAAATTACAAAAATGCTTTAATGATTGTTGCTTTATTTGATAAATATCTAAATTACTATTTTTATATTTCAAATCTAGATCTGATATATCAAAACTATCAATATTATTTATATCAATTATCGGGTTTCCATAATTTATATCATTTAACACATTAAGTGTTTTATCACTATAAGAAATTGGAATAACTTTTTTGCCAAAAACTAAACCAATTATATTAGCATGAAATCTGGTTCCCACAATTATTGATGAATCCCCAATTTTATTTAATGCCTCATCAATATTTCCATCATAAAAATATGTTTCAATATTGTTTTTATTATCTAACATATCTAAAACTTTTTTTATTGCTTCTTCATCACCTTCTAATTTACAGAAAGACATTAAGCAAACTTTATAGCCAGCTTTTCTATAATAATTAATAATTTCTACTATTTTGGTAAAATACTTTTTTGATATAGTGTCTTGGAACCTTTTTGTACAATCAATTACTGAAATAATAACTCTTTTACTTTTTTTATTAATAAACTTACTAGTGTCTAATGAAAATATAATATCAGGAGCATATCTGCAATGTTTTATATCTTTAAATAAATCATATGAATACTTATCTCTTAAACAAACGTCTTTCGCCTTTTGAAAAGCATTATGGTATTTTCGGAAAAATCTTGTAGTTTTATAAGGCCCAAAATTAGCGCCAATAATAAAATCATATTTAGGAACATACAATAAACTATATATTATTTTTTTTAAGCCTTTGTAATTTCTTTCAATATACATACTTCCGCCAATTGAAACTGAATAATCAGCCTTTTTCATTGTTTTATTCTGTATTGAAACTCTACCTAATGTAAATGCCTTTATTATATTATTTATTTTATCATTTTGTTGATAGAAAGAAAAATTATCTTCAACTAAATATTTGGCTTTATCTGGCACAATAAATTCATGATTTTTGTATCTCTCCGTTATTATTTTTACAAAAAGATCATCCCCAAGATTTTTCTGAATGTATGCATTTAAAAATATTTTCATTGTATTCTCCTTTCTAACATCTGATTCTATTTACTGTATTTGTTTCTAATAATAAAAAGTTTAAAACTATTTGGCACAAAATACCAAAAATAATATACTAAAGTGGTAGATAAACTATTTAATAATGCAAATTGCATTTTTTTATTTTTCCTAATTTTATTTATATATTCTTTGGGTTTATTAATTTTTCCTGGAAATATATATATATCTTTGATACACGATATACAATTTTTAACTCTAATGTACTCTAAACTTTTTAAAACTTTTTTATCATTACTGAATAGTTTTATGCATTCATTATTTACAGACATTAATTCTTCAAACTTGTCTTTTCTATACTTATGGGTTAATGAATCTTGATTAACTACTCTAATTATATACATACCTTCGCCAAAATAATAGTTTACATTCTTTGAATGTTTTAAATAATGTAAATTAAATAATAAATCCTCGCCCAAACTATATTTCGTGTTAAATTTAATATTATGTTTTTGTACTATTTCTAACTTGTAAAATTTATCTACTGGGGAATTGATTATTTCATTTTCTATTAAATATGTATACTTGTTAGAATTTAAATTATAATGTTTTTGTTTGCGTATTCCAACATGATAATCATATTCATTCTTCATAATTTTAATAAAAAGTGCAGCATACTTATCAAAATTGATTAAGTCATCAGAATCAATAAAAGTAATCCATTCTCCATTAGCCTTGTCGATAATAAAATTCCTTGTTGCAGATACTCCTTCATTTTTCTTATGGTATACTTTAAAATTCTTGTTATTATAATTTTTACAAATTTCATATGAATTATCTGTACTTCCATCATCAACTATTATTACTTCATAAGTAAAATATTTAGTATCTTTAAAGCATTTTAATAATTCAATAATATACTTTTCTGCATTATATACAGGTATACCAAATGTTAAATTAATTCTGTTCAACCATTTCACCCTCTTTTCTAAACAATGAAGCTAATAAAACTATTATCCAAAATAATGATTGTCTCTCATTTTGTAGTGTAAAACTTTCGGCAAATAATGCAATATATATTACTAAAATTCCAAGTGGAATTTTTTTCATTTTTTTATATATCCATTTAATCAATATCAAAAACGGAATAATACCATAGCAAAATAAAATTGATGGAAAAGTGGCATGAAGTTCACCGTGATAATATGTCAAAGATAATCTGCTATAATTTCCTTCTCCAAAACCAAATATCAAGTATTTTGGATAATAATAAATTCTATCATATCCTCTTTCTTGCCATAAGTTACCTTGACTTTTGTTTGCTTTTACTAGTTTATTATTAAGTCTTGTCACAATGTTAATATTTGATAGTCTGTTTTTTACATCATTCTTAACACTTGGATTAGCAAATATAACTAATTCATATATTGAAAATAAAAGTAATATGATATAGGCACACCCTATAATATATTGTAAATACTTTTTAAAAAATCTAGGAATATTTTTTAATATAGCAATGATTTCAAATATAACAAATACTCCTACTCCCAATAACATTCCTGTTGAACCAGACTGAATAATTAAAAACACAGTTATTAGCAAATATAAAAGTAAATTCATATTTTTTTCTTTATAATTCAACAAAAAAAATATACTATATGTAGTTAATACAAAATAAGCGAATTGGTTTGGATCATTAAAAGTGCCCATATATCTTACTCCACCATAAATTCTTCCAATTTTGGTTATACATATTAAAAGTTGAATTAGGAGATTTAATTTCATAATCTTTGACATTTTTACTAAAAAATTACTATCTTCTATTAAGTTAGAAAATAGAATAATAACAATAAAATTAAATATAAAAAACAAACTTGATTTTATAAAAGTGAAGTCGCCATATATTATATAATATATACCATTGATTATAATAACAAGTAATGTAAAAATAAGAAATTCACGGTTTTTTTGAATATTATTGATTATTATCTTCTTATTTGAAGCACTCTGCAACAAAAATACAAAAAAAGCTAGTATTAAAGCAAAATCACTTATTTGTAATGATCCAGAACTAAAAAAATAATATGGTCTTAGCAGTAAATACATATATATTAATGTTTTAAATAAATTCACACAACCACCTCTATCATAAATTTAAATCTTATAAATCTTTTTCATTTCTTCTACTATATTATCTAATAAATATCTTTCAATCAGCTTTTTACTCTGAATACCAAATTCCTTATTTTTTTCTTTATCTAAATATATTTTTTCAACACATTCTGCATATTTATTATAGTCATTTATATCTATTAAATAACCATTCTTATTATTCATAACTAGATCTCGATTCCCACGGCAATTTGAAGCAACTATTGGTAATTCTTTATACATTGCCTCCATTATATTAACTGGCAATCCTTCTTGTCTAGCAGATGATATAGCTGCATCTGCAATTTCTAATAGTTTAGGTATATCATTTCTATATCCTAAAAAATGAATATTACTTTGTAGGTTTCTTTTATTCACTAATTTTTGACATTCGCCCTTTAATGAGTCTTTGCCAGCTAATAGTATATGAATATTAGCGTGCTTTTGTAAAACTGTAGATAATGAATTAATAAGCCATAGTTGCCTTTTCCTTGAGGATAATTCTGCGGGATATAGAAATACAAAATCATCTTTTTTCAAACCAAGTGATTCTCTCAGTTTTTGTTTTTCTAGATTACTAATATTTATATTAAATTTTTGTGGATCTATCCCAACACCAGGAACATACAGAACACTATGACATCTTTTAGTAAATTTTTTCTTCGCAATATCATAATCCTCACCATTAATTGTGATTAAACAATCTGTATATTTGGCTAGATACCATTCGACAGGGTAAAACATTAACCAATTTTTTTTAGGTGCTCCCTTGTAGAAATGAAACCCATGAGCAGTATATATTACTCTAGTACCATAATTTTTTCGAGCTTTTATAGATGCCAATCTAGCAACAACAGAACCCATAGGTGTATGGCAATGAATAATATCAAATTTTTCTTTTTCAATTACTCTTTTTAACTCTTTTATTGCAGTAATATTTTTTAATGAATATGGACTTCTTTGAATCGGTATCTGTATAAATTCATCACAATTTGGAAGTTTTTCATTTTTATTAAGATTCCAATTAGCTGCGACATAAACTTTATATCCATTATCTTTCAAAAGCTTTAAATATGGCAAATGAAAAGCCCTAATATGACTAGCTACTGTTGCTACAAATAATGCTTTTTTCATTATATCACTCCCTATGATATTATTTTTTTTCTATGATTTTAATTTCATTATATTTCATCATATAAATGTCTTCATTATAGTTTCCAATTTCATTTTGGTTTTCGATACCTTTCATTGAATTAACAATTAATTTAGGGAAATTAACACCACTTTCATAAGCATGTGGGTATCCTCCACCAAATCTTGGATTTATTTCAGAAATATAATACTCTCCATTAATTCTAAATATATCCATATCAATCATATATTCATAACCAATTTCTTCAACTAATTTAGTTATTAAACGAAATAGTTTTTCATCTTTAAATGATCTGGCTTTATCAGTTTCTCCAGCTCTCATTTTAATTTTTTCTTTAGTAAAGATAGAAACAACCTTTTTAGAAATTGGATCAATATAAACATCAGCACCTATTTCTTTACCATCAAGGAATTCTTGAATTATTAAGTCATCATATACATCAAATAAAGTATCTATTTCTTCTTTTGAACTAACTTTATTTATATTTATACTTGCACTACCTTTATATGGTTTTACAAATACAGGAAAACTGATAATACCGTTTTCTAAGTCTTTATAAAACTCATCTTTATCTATATATGATTTAGCTGTTTTATATCCATTGGAATTTAAATACTTAAACATTTCATATTTATCAAATGCCAATTCTACTGCATCATAGTTAGAGATTAAAGGTGTTACTCCAATTTCTAAGAATCTATCTTTATTCTTTGCTATTAAGCTAAGTTCAGGATCGATTAAAGCAAATAAGCAATCTATGTTTTCTTTTTTACATATTTCTAATAGTTTATCAATGTATGTTGGATCATCTATTCTAGGAACTAAATAGAAATTATCCGCTTCATAAACTGCGGGAGCCAAATCACTCATATCAGTAGCAATTACTTTACCTAAATCTTTAAATTCTTTTCTAAAATATTGTACAACTTTATTTCTTGTACCTGCACTAGTTATTAAAATGTTCATATTGTATTACATCCTTTCTAAATCATTGAAGAACAACGGCGTACCTCCAGTATGTATAAACAAAATGTTCTTGCTCTTTATATTTTTTTTTATTAAATATTCTTGCATACCATAAAATGCTTTTCCTGTATAAGTAGAATCTAGTGGAATACCATATTTAATCATACTGTCCTTTATTACAGAAATAATTTTCTCATTTTCTTTTCCGTAACCATCTCCAGTATATGAATCATCAAATATTGTAAGGTCTTCTATTTTATCTTTATCATATTTAATATTTAAACTATTTAAATACTCATATATACTTTCAAGTACAACACTTTTACCTCTAGGGTTTTTTCTTGCTATACTTATTCCAACAATTTTTTTATCATAATCATGATTTAAATATTGACCACATACTAAGCCTGCATGTGTAGTACCAGTACCAGAAGCAAAGAAGATATAATCGAATCTTATATTGTTTGTTTTTTCATATTCAATTATTTCATCATAGCAATCAATATATGCCTTTGTGCCTAAATTACCATGTCCACCCCCTGGTATAAAGTAAGGTTTTAAACCGGATTTTTTTAATTCTTTTAATTTATTCTCTATAGTATCATGAACACTATCAACTGGAACTTCAATTATAGTTGCTTCAAACAATTCCATCATTTTTTTATTAAAAGTTGTTTCAGAAGCTTCTTTTGGACTTATAATATAGCATTTTATATTTCTACTCGCACACATATTTGATACAATTCTACAATGATTAGAACTGCTACTACCATATGTTACTACACAATCATAATTACCATTATCTATTTCATGAAAAAAATTTATTGCTTTCCTTGCTTTATTTCCTCCAAAAGATATTGGAATTAAGTCATCCCTTTTTATATAAAGATTATTATTTATTTTTTGAATTAGTGTTTCTTTCATTATACTCACCTTTTAATATACTATAAGAAAATCTATTAATAATTCTATTATTATAAATGATATCGTTTCGTAATAAACCTTCTTTTACGAATCCTATTTTTTCAAAAAGATGTTGTGCTTTAATATTTTGTTCTTCAGTAAATAAATATACTTTTTCTAAAGATAATTCATTAAAGGCATAATCAAGTAATAACAAAGAAGATGTAGTTCCAATACCTTTGCCATTAAATTGACTATCTACACAGATATAGTACTCTGCCTTTTTATTAATATTATCAATTCCAAGTAACCCAATGAAACCAACAATAGTATTATCAAGCAGTATAGTTAAATCTAAGCGATTATTATTATCTTTGATTTTATTGAACCAAGAAAGGGTTTTTTCATATTGAAGTGGTAAATCATAATGCAAGAATTTATTATTACTACTATTATTAATAATTTCAACTTTTTTAGATATATCACATTCACTAAAACTTCTAATTGTTATATTATTGCTTCTTTTTTCCATTTTTCTTAGTCCTTTCAACATCCAAGCGGCCGAACTTTAATCCGTTTCCCATAGCTATATCTTCCTTAAATAGGACTTTCTTTATAGTTAAAAAAACTATTTTTAAATCTAAAAGGAAAGTAACATTATCAACATAATATACATCCATTTTAAATCTCTTATCCCATTCCAAATTATTTCTTCCATTAACTTGGGCCCATCCAGTAAGACCAGGTCTTATATTATGTCTACGATGCTCCTCTTTAGTATAATATGGTAAATATTCTACAAGTAATGGCCTCGGTCCTATGAATGACATTTGTCCAAACAATATATTAAACAATTCTGGAAGTTCATCTAAAGATGATTTCCTTAAGAACTTACCAAACTTAGTAAGTCTTTTTTCATCTGATAATAAGTTACCATCTTTATCTTTTTTATTAGTCATAGTTCTAAACTTATAAAGGTTAAATACTTTTTCATTTTTTCCAGGTCTAGGTTGTTTAAATATAGCTGGAAATCCCATAAATATTAAAACTAGAATATATAATATTAAATATATTGGTGAAAGTATTATAATTCCAAATAAAGATAACAATATATCTAATAATCTTTTTATGTATTTTTTATACATATTAATTTCCCCCTAACTATTCAAAACATGATTTTATAATGTCAATTATTTGATTTTGTTCTTCTTCAGTCATTTTATTATCGCTTGGTAAACATAATCCTCTTTTGAATATATCCATACTTATATCAAGTGGTAAACCATCTTTACCAAAGTAACCACCGTTAATATACGCATTAGTTTGTGCTCTACCATTTCCTTCTCTTGTTACAAATGGATTCATTCTATACATTGGTTGCATATGCATTGGTTTCCAAATTGGTCTTCCTTCAGCATTATATTTTGAAAGTGTTTCTAGTATTTCAGTTGGACAGCTCTTTCCTTTTTCAATTCTATATAATGCTTTATCTTCACTACGTACTTGTTCACACATAGCATCTTCATCAATTATCATACAACTTAACCAATAATTTGGTTCACTATTTTTAAAATCAATTGGATTCATTTTAACAGGTAATCCTTTAAATCCTTCTTTATATCTTTCATATATAGCTTTCTTTTGAGCTATATGTTCTTCAAGATGTGGATATTGTCCTCTTACTATTCCAGCAATAACATTACTCATACGATAGTTGTAGCCAACTTCTTCATGTTGATACCAAGGAGCATTTTCTCTTGATTGAGTTGACCATTTTCTTGCTTTGTTTGCAGCATCTAAACTATCAGTAAGAAGCATTCCTCCACTTGATCCAGTAATAATCTTATTTCCGTTAAATGAAATACAATTATAGTTTCCAAATGTACCAGTTTGTTTTCCTTTATATGTAGCTCCTAAACTCTCAGCTGCATCTTCTACAATTATAGCGTTATGTTTATCACATATAGCTTTAATTTCATCTATTTTACCTGGTGTTCCATAAAGATGGGCAACTACTACTACTTTTACTTCTGGATACAATTCAAATGCTTTTTCTAAAGCTTTTGGATCCATATTCCAAGTATCATATTCAGTATCAATAAAAACTGGAACGGCACCTTCATATAAAACTGGATTAACTGTGGCTGCAAATGTCATATCTGAACAAAATACTTTATCCCCTGGTTTTACACCAGCAAGTTTAACAGCTAAATGTAGTGCTGCAGTACCAGCAGATAATGCAACTGCATATTTACACCCTACTTTTTCACAAGTTATCTTTTCTACTTCATTAATATTAGCTCCAACTGTACTCATCCAATTAGTTTCATATGCTTCTTTAACATACTTCATCTCTTCACCATTATGCATTGTTGGAGAACTTAACCATATTTTCTTTTCAAAAGGTTTAAAATCTTTACTCATCCTATTCACCTTATTTCTTTAAATTTCTCTTGTCTACTGTATAAGTAGGTACAATTTTAGCTACTTTGTCTTTAATGTCATCATTATTTTTATAAGCAGCTTCTATTAATTTATCTAAATCTTTTAAGAATTTTTCTTCATCCATATCTATTGGTCTTCCTATATGAATTAATTTATTAGGTGTTTCTTTTAATCCCTCTTCATCCATAAGTATTTCTTCATATAGTTTTTCTCCAGGTCTAAGTCCTGTAATTTTAATTGGAATATCTACATTAGGTTCATATCCTTTAAATCTAATTAGTTTTTCAGCTAAATCATATATTTTTACAGGCTTACCCATATCTAATATAAATATTTCTCCACCTAAAGCATATACACTAGCTTGTAAAACTAATGATACTGCTTCTGGTATTGTCATGAAGAATCTTGTCATTTCTTTATGAGTAACTGTAACAGGTCCACCATTATCTATTTGTTTTAAGAAAAGTGGTATAACTGATCCATTACTTCCTAATACATTACCAAATCTTACTGCAACATAATCAGTGTTCTTGGATTTTTTATTTAATGATTGAATAATCATTTCACATATACGTTTAGATGCACCCATTACATTAGTAGGTCTTACTGCCTTATCTGTTGAAATTAAAACCATTTTTTTAACTTTATATTTATCACATAATTTAGCTACATTAAGTGTTCCTAAACAATTATTTTTAATTGCTTCATTAGGACTTACTTCCATTAATGGAACATGTTTATGTGCTGCTGCATGAAATACTTCATCAAATTTATATTCTTTGAATACTTTTTCCATTCTATCATAGTCTCTTACTGAACCAATAATAGCTTCTAAATCAAGCTCTGGATAATTTCTTAATAATTCTTGTTGTATCTCATATGCATTATTCTCATATATATCAAAGATAATTAGTTTTTTTGGACTACATTTAGCTATTTGACGACAAAGTTCAGATCCAATAGATCCTCCTCCACCTGTTACCATAACTGTTTTATCTTTAATACTATCTTCTACTTCACTTACATTTATTACTATTTGATCTCTACCTAAAAAGTCTTCATATGAGAGTTCCTTAACTTTTTTCATTAAACTTCTATCCATCATATTACTTATTTTAGGTAATATCTTAATTTTACATTTAGTTTTTTGACACTCTTCAACAATACTAGATATTTCTTCTTTAGTAGCTGAAGGTATTGCTATTATAATTTCCTCAATTTCATATTTTTTGCAGGCAGATTCTATCTTTTTTCTATTCCCTACAATAGGTATTCCTTTAATATATGTGTTTTTTACTTCTTTATTATCATCAATAACGCATACTATTTTATTATTAAATGAATTTCTATTAACTCTTATTTCATTAATTAATAATCTTCCAGCTTCTCCTGCTCCAACTATCATTGTATTTATGTCATTATATTTATCTTCTATTTTTATAATAATTGTTCTTAAAATTCGATATGAAAATCTTACTTCAGCTATTAGTATTACAAATACTAATAAATGTATAATATAATAACTTCTAAATAAGTTTACATTTAGAAAACCTCTATATAAAAATGATAATACTTCAACAATAACACAGCTCATACCTACTCTCATAAGTTCGTTAATAGATGCATATTGCCAAATACTTGTATATAATCTGAATATTTTA
Organism: Bacilli bacterium; assembly: GCA_017525855.1. The sequence continues at coordinate 216,737 of JAFXSE010000026.1, read as the reverse complement.
AACACACAAATCATTAAAATTATATCAATTATGATATATTCAAATACTCCTTTTATATATTGAATAGGCATAAAATTAAAATCAAACCTAAGCCATAAAGCAAATATTGCGGATAATATCATCATACAAATATCTAAAAGAATAAGTATTAGTATTCTACTAGTTTTCTTTTTTAAAAATTTATTTACTGCTTTCATATTTTTCACCAACTATTCTTAACTCAGAATCCCCCATTATTACCCACATAATCCGATAAATACAAAGTACTTACCGGATTATGTTGTTTATTTTCTGCGTATTTTCTTTTTTGTTTTTTTCTTTTTTTCTTCAGCATAGTAAGAATCATTGTAATAATATCCATAGTAACCGCTATCCTTTGGTGTTGCTTTATTAACAATGACTCCTGTTATTTTAGATCCAATTTGTTCAAATGCTTTTTGTGTTCTTTGTAGGTTTTCTAGTTTTGTTTTTTTATTAGATACAATTACAATATTTGCATCACTATATTTTGTTAATACCAGTGTATCACTAAGTCCTATAACTGGTGGACAATCAAGTATTATAATATCATAATCTTTTCTTAAACTTTCTAATAATTCTTTATTATTTTCTGAATTTAATAATTCAACTGGATTAGGTGGCATTGGACCTGTAGGTATAACAAACACTTTTTTATTTTCAGTCTTAACTATGTATTCTTCTAATTTAGTATTTTTATTATAATTTAAAATTAAATTTGAATAACCATGCATAATAGAATTATCAATATTAAATATTTCGTGTTGTCTTCCTTTTCTCAAGTCACAGTCTATAAGTAATACTTTTTTACCTTCATCTGCATATGCTAATGCAAGATTTGCTGAGATAAAACTTTTTCCATCTCCTGCTTCTGGTGAAGTGTTAAGAATTACTGTCATTTCGTCTCCTAAAGAAGAGAATGCTAAGTTTGTACGAATTGTTTTTATTGCTTCACTAAACATTGATTTAGGGTTTTTATTTACAATTAAATCCTTCATCCTATTCACCCCTTTCTTTAGGCACTATTCCTAAGACAGTTAATCCTAATTTACTTTCAATTACTTCACTAGACTTAATACTAGTATCAAAATAATAAATTACAAATATGATACCAAATGCTAATACAGCTCCTATTAGCAAGAATATTATATTATCTTTTAACAAATTAATATTATATGGCCCATTTGCTACTATTGCTTTATCAATTATTGAAATATTTTCCAAATGATAATATCCCTTTATTTCTTTAGAGAAAGTTTCTGATATTTGATTAGCAATAACTGCTGCTTTTTCTTTATCTCTATCACTTACTGTTATCTTTATTATTTCTGTATCTTGAACTGAAGAAACTGTAATATTTTTAGATAGTTGTTGAACACTATAATCTAGATTTAGAACTTTAATAACTTGATTTAAAACTTTTCTACTTTTAATTATTTCACTATAAGTACTTATCAAGTTTTTATTAAGTTGTAAATCTGAAATATTCTGTTGTGAATCTTCATTTACTAATAATATAGTTGTATTACTTTGATACATTGGTTCTTTCACAACAATTGTGTAAACATTCCCAAGAATCATAACAACAACTACAATCATGAGTATTGTAACTATTTTTGCTTTAAAATAGCTAAATACTTCCATTAAATTTATCTCTTCCATTTTATACTCCTTTGTGCACAAGTTTTTAGCATTGGTGCTCCCCTTTGCAAATTGCACTATCATTATAACATATTATTGCTATAATTAAAAGAAAAAAAGTAATTTTTGGGAAAAAATATATTTTTTTGCAAAAAAAAAGACAAAAAGTCATTTTTTCAATCATCATATTTTGAATTTTCATCTGAAATACTAGCAACTACCATAGAACAGTATATAAATAATAAAGACATAATTATAAATAAAATTCCTATAATCTTTACCACTCTCATATATTTACTCCTTACTCCTACTCTAATTATATTATACGTAGATTATAAGGATTTATACTGTTATAATGTATTATTTTAAATTTTCATTTTTAATTATACATCTTGCATTTTCTTCTAATATTTTTTTAGTATATACTTCATCTTTTGAAATTTTAAGTAGCTTTCTCTCTAGTTTTTCTAACATGTATCCATCATTTTCGTGGATATCACTTCCTAAAAAACTAATTTGATGTTTTTTTATGTATTTTTTTAATGCTTTTTTAGCATCTCTTCCATAATAACCAAACAAACTCCTATAATTTCCTTGTAATAAAACTCCCATACTTAAAAATTCATCTAATACCTCATCATGATTTTTCAAATATATATATCTTTCGGGATGAGCAAGTATTACTATATATCCATTTCTAATTAAATTGAAAAGTATATGTTTAGTATTTTGATACATTTTTCCCATAGGTAGTTCTACTAATATATATTTAGAATTATTTAGAGAAGATATTTCTTTATTTTTAATATATTCTATTATTGATTCATTAATATATATTTCATTACCAATATATAAATTTATATCAAGATTTTCTTTTTCTATTTGTTTTTGTAATTTTTTTAGTAATTCATTCTTCTTTTTGTTATTTGTATTATATTTACTATTTTCAATATAATGTGGTGTCAAAAAAATATCTGTAATTCCTTCTTTTTTTGCCTCTTTCAAAATTTCTATTGAAGTTTCTATATCTTTACTACCATCATCTATTCCATACATAATATGTGAATGTATATCTATCATATATTAATACCTCTATTCTATTCTTATTTATCTTTATTATATTTCTTTTTATATATTTTGTAAAATTCTTCTTTATCTTCTAAGAGACTAAATTGTAAATAATAATCAAGTAATCTATCTCTCAAATTACGATTTGTATAACATGTATTACCTATTTCTACAATATCTTTATCAGTTATCTTATCTACTAAATCATCACCTAATATATGATGATATTTCATAACTTTATAAGTCTCAATTAACTCAGAAATAATACTTTCATAGTTTTTAGAATCTGAAATAAATATTTCTTCCAATGTATGTGAAAAACTTACAATTGATTCAACACAAATAGTAGTATTATTCTCTAGTTTTTCTTCTTGACATAATTCTAAAAAATCATTCAAGTTATATGGATATGCATAATATAAGACATCTAATATATGAAGTGGGCTTATAGTTTTTAAATAATTAAACTTTAGTTTACAATCATTTATTAATTCTCTTTGACTGTTACTATCAAGATTAAAAAAACGTATTATCGCTTGTAAAAATTCAATGATATTATCTTCATCTTCAACATAAATTAAAATATCAGAACTATTATGTATATTTGTTTCTAAGTACATAAATTCTTCTATTTCACTACTATTTAGATCATTATATAGTATATGTTGAAACTCAATTTTATACCAATCAAGATAACCTATTGTAACTATATTCTTATAAAGGCAATGATTTGATTTTATTTTTTCTATTTCATATAACATATCATCATAATCTATATTACTAGAGTCAAAAAAGCGAGAAAATTTATCATTAATACTTTTTCGAAACATGTGTATTTCATCTGTAAACTGTATCATCAATATCACATTCTTTTCTTAATTTTATTTTTTAGTGGTAAATCACTTGTTTCATATAGCTTATCAACTTCACTTATATAATTTTCATTATATTGTACTGAATATCTATAGAATTCAAGTATTATTTCTTCTAAATAATCCAGATTATTAATTATATAATCTGCTAAACAATCTATATTAATATTTTCTATTTTTTTTAAAAGTGTTAAGTCTTCATTAGATGAGACGTTTTTTAATTTATATAATGTACTTTTATAGTATATTTCTATTAATTCAAGCATGATAGTATTATAGTTATCTTTATCAGTATGATATAAATTTTTTAAAGTTTCAATTATACTACCTATTCCATCTTCACCAAATTGATCTAGATAACCTATAAAATTATCTTTTGTATAACGCAATGTATAATAAAGCTTATCTATTATATGTAGAGGATATATTCTTTTTAAGTAATCATCTAAATCTTCATTTTCTAACATAAGTTTTCTTTTATTAAAATAGTCTGTTTTAGTGTAATCTATAAAATCTGCAGCTAAATCACAATAGAATTCATCATAATTATTTAAATATTCCACTAAGTCTTTAAAACTATTAATTTTTTGTTTTATATCATTAAATGTTTCTATTTCATCTTCATAGTATTCATTATCTTTATCATGTGCAATAATACAATAATCATGATACATTAAAGTAATTACTTGTTTATACATTTTAGAATCTCTAATTTTTAGTTGTTCAAAATCATCAATAATTCTATTTTGATAAGAAATGAATAAATCTTCATATCTTTTAAGTTCTTCTTCACTATATTCTTTATCTTCATCATTTATATAGTTATATATATCATACTGCATTTGCATATCAGTAAAATAAGTTAGTATTTTATCTCTTAATTTGTTTATAACATTAGTAATTTCTATAGTACTATATTTTAACATTACGAACCACCCACATTTGTATAATATCAAACTAATACTTATTTTTCAATCAAAAAGAACTTAATTTTTCATAAGTTCTTTTATTACATAACTTCCAATTAAAAGTCCTGCGCTTGATGGGACAAAGGAATTAGATGGTATTATTTTATCTATTTTTTTCATTGGTAATTCTAAACTACATAATACTGGTAGTTTTTTAGAAATTTTATTATCTCTTAAGTACTTTCTAATTAGTCTTGCTATGGGGTCTCCCGTGGTTTTACTAATATCCATTATTCTTAAGTCACTTGGATTTTCTCTATTACCAGTTCCCATAGAAGATATTATTCTAATATCATTTTCTAAGGCATATTTAATAACAATTTCTTTAGTTTTAACTGAGTCAATAGCATCAACTATAAAATCAATTTTTTCTTTAAATAATTCTAAATAATTATCTTCATTAATAAATTTAGTAATAGTTTTTACATTACATTTAGGATTAATACTTTTAATTCTTTCTTTAAAACAATCTGTCTTTTTCATTCCAATGGTGTCATAATTTGCTATTAATTGTCTATTAATATTAGTTACATCAACAGTATCATTATCAACAAGAATTACTGTTCCTACGCCACATCTTACAATAGATTCTACTACATATCCTCCTACTCCGCCTAAGCCAAGCACTAGGACTGTACTATGCTTTATTTTTTTATAATTTTCTATTCCATATAATTCAATAAATCTTTGAAAAGCATTATTCATTTATGCAACCTCATCAAAGTGTTCATCTGTGTAAACTTTTACTTTTTCGTGATTTGTATGTATTAAATCTAGGGGTTTATTATTAACTGTTTTGTATAAATATGATAGTTTTGAATACTCATTTTGATTACTTTTTGCTAAATCATGGTAATTCATTAGACTATTGTAATCTTTACTATTAGTTGGTTCTAAAAAATTAATTAATTCTAACAATTTTTCTTCTTTCATAACTGATTTTTTAATAACAGTAAAACTAAAGTCATCCATACAATTAACTAATTTAAATAAACTTCTTAAATTATTGTCATCAATATACTTACTAATATTTAATCGTTCCATGTTATCTTTAGCATATTCTAAACTGTTTAATTTATCTTCAGTAATTAAATCAAATACTCCTAGTTTAAATAAATCTAGGTAACGACCTTTCTGATTTGACTTTTCATTTTTTAAATCTAATATTAAAGTTCCAATTAAATTATCTATCCCATCACTTACTTTTTCATCAGATAGTTTAATTTCATATATATCATAATTACCAAATTCATCAGCTTTGGTAGAAACCAATATACTACTTTTAGAAGCCTTAGAATTACTACGTATAAAATCCATTACTGATTTGCAAGTAGCAATATCTTTACTATGAAAGGATTCACTATATCTATTGTTATTAATTACAATATCACTAGAAGAGATGTTAAAAGTATTTATTTCTTTAGCAATTTTACTAACATTTTTTAATTCAACTTTTACATTTAGTACTCTTCCTCTATTTAATATTGGTAAAACTATCATTTTAAACCATCTCCTAAGCAAGGGATATTATATCATAAATAATATTTTAAGTCAAAAAAAAAGCCAAAGGAGCGGTCTTTGCATAACGATAAAACCTGTCATATGTGCAGGTGGGTACTTTTAGTTTATCTTTAGGATTCCTAATTAAAGGCATTCAACACCGATAAGCATTTCAAAGTTCCCATATCGTTTTTTTAGTCGGTTTTATTCTTGCTAGAATCGCATCCTCTAGACAATTATAATATAACATAATTAAATGTATTATTCAAGTGAACTTTACTATAATTGACACTAATTGTTTTTTGGCATATCTTACCATAGGTGATTTTATGTTTTATAAAAATGATGGTATTACTATGTATTATGAAATACATGGTAATAAAAAAGGGGAAAAAGTGTTAATTCTTCCAGGTTGGGGAGATACTAGAATAACTTTTTATAATTTAATAGAAAAGATGAAGAGACAATTTCAAATATATATAGTTGATTACCCTGGTTTTGGTAATTCACCATTTCCAAAAAAAGACTTAACTATTTATGATTATGCAATGCTTATTAAAAATTTTATGTTTGATAATAATATAGAAAATCCTGTTATTATTGCTCATTCTTTTGGAGGAAGAATATCTATAATCTTAAGTGGGTTGTATAAAGTTCGTATTAATAAAATGGTCTTAATTGATATTGCTGGTATTAGAAGGAAAAGTATAAAGAGATTCCTAAAGCAAAAGTTATATAAGTTTAGAAAACGTTTAACATTCTTTTTACCAAAGAAAAAAAGAATAAAGTATCTCACTTCTTTGAAAAAGAAATATTCTTCGGTGGATTATATTAGCCTAGATAAAAGTATGTATAATACATTTAAAAATATAATTAATGAGGATTTAAGAAAATATGTTAAATATATTTCTTGTAACGTTTTATTGTTATGGGGGTTAAATGATATTGATACTCCTATTAATGATGGATACTTTTTTAACAAAAGGATTAAAAACTCTCATCTTATGATATTTCCAAAAGGTAGTCACTTTGTGTATTTAGAATATAAAGAGATTATTGGAGAAGTTGTAATTAGTTTTATAGAAAAACAGTCATTTTAAGATAATGACTGTTTTAATACTGTATACCCCATACTACATGATATTTAGCATCTTTTCCGCAGCAGATACATTTATCATCTATTTTTTCTTCTTCTACAATACATCTAGATTTACAACCTTTTATTTCTTTTATTTTTTCTTCACATTCTTTATCTCCACACCACATTGCATGAATAAATCCTGGTTGAGTATTTAGAATATTTTCTAATTCATTCATATTATGAGCTTCAAATGTTAAACTATCTCTTCTTTTCTTTGCTCTTTCATACATATCATTTTGAATAGTTTCAAGAAGGTTTTTAGTATATTCTACTATATTAGTATCTTTATTAACTTCTATTTTTTCACGTGTGTCACGGCGAACAAATATGATTTTTCCTTCTTTTAAGTCTCTTTCTCCAACCTCTATTCTTATTGGAATACCATTAACTTCTGCTTCTGCAAATTTAAATCCTGGTGACTTTTCACTATCATCAACATATGCAATAATATCTTCTTTTAATAAACTATCTCTAAATTCTTCTGCTTTTAATATTACTTCATCGCTTTTTCCTATTGGAATAATTACTACTTGGCGTGGTGCTATACGTGGTGGAAGTACAAGTCCATAATCGTCACTATGAACCATAATTAGTCCACCTATCATTCTAGTTGTTGTTCCCCATGATGTTTGATAAGCATATTCTTCTTTATTGTCTTTATTTGCAAATTTAACGTCATAAGCACGGGAAAATTTTTGTCCAAAATAGTGTGATGTCCCTGCTTGAAGTGCTACTCCATTATACATTAATGCTTCATTTGTGAGTGTATATTCAGCACCAGAAAACTTTTCTTTTTCTGTTTTCTTACCGCGAATTGATGGAATAGCAAGTATTTCATTATGAAACCAGTGATAAACTTCTATCATTTTATCAGTTTCTTCTTTTGCTTCTTCTTCTGTTGCATGAACAGTATGTCCTTCTTGCCATAAGAATTCTCTACTTCTTAAGAATGGTCTAGTTTCTTTCTCCCATCTGAAAACGTTACACCACTGATTATATAGCATTGGTAAATCTCTATAAGATTTAACATGTTTACTATAGTAATCACAAAATAAAGTTTCACTAGTTGGTCTAATACAAAGTCTATCATCTAAAGTTTTACTTCCACCTTCTGTTACCCAAGCTACCTCTGGAGCAAATCCTTCTACAAGATCTTTTTCCTTATTTAACATAGCTTCAGGTATTAATAATGGCATTTGACAATTAACATGTCCTAGTTTTTTAAATTCTTTGTCTAAAATACTTTGCATTTTTTCCCATATAGCATAACCATTAGGTTCAATTACAATACAACCCTTAACAGACGAATAATCAGCAAGATTTGCTGCTCTTACTACATCTGTATACCATTTAGCAAAATCTACTTCCCTAGATGTTATTTTTTTATTATCCTTTTCCATATAATTACCTCTTTAAATAATGAGTAAATATTACATATATTTACTCATTGATTTCATCATTTGATTAATTTGTTTTTGATTTGGTTTTCTTCCCATTTGCATCATTAAATCTTTAATCATAGCCTCATTAATCGGAGGATTTTGTTTTAAATATTTTTTCATGACATGGCGAGCTATTAAAAAACCAATTACAGCTCCTATAATTATACTAATAACTATTAATAATATATCGTGTCCTACACTCATCGTCTATCTTCCTTTCACATATATATTTTACTAAATATTTAAGATTTAGTAAAGATTTAGTTTTATCTATACCAATTTAATCTAAGTATGAATTTCCACATTGGTATGCCAGAACTCATATTTAATCTAGGTATTAAATATGGAGTATCTTTTTTACTTGCTTTTCTATGGGCTTTATCTGGTCCAAAAGTAAAGGCAAGAGTATACCCTTTTTCCTTTAATGCTTTTATGTATTCTTGACTATATTTGCCATAGGGATATGCATAGTATTTGGAATTTAGTATTTTTTCCATATTATCTATATCTTTTTTTATTTCTTCTTTTCCAAGTTTATAAGCATCTTCATAATGTAGTTGATAACTATGACTAGCAAGTTCAATATTCGGATATTTTTCTTTAATTAGCTCTAAGTCAGCTTTATCCATGAAGTTTTTATTTTTTCCATCATAGTTTTCTCCAACGTAAAATATAGTAGCATTTAAATTATATTTTTTTAAAATAGGAACAGCTATTTCAAGTTCACTTTTCCATCCATCATCCATAGTTATTAAAACTGATTTTCTAGGTAATTTACACTTATTCTTAATAAAGCATTCAATGTCTTTTAGTTTTAATGTTTTATAATGATGATTATGTAAATATTTCATTTCTTCTTCAAATTCTTTTTTACTTATCTGCATATTATTCTCTTTATTTTGATAAACAAAGTCATGATAAGTAATAACTGGTATTTTTATAGGAGAAAAGAAATATATCATAATTAATACAGTTATTATAATTACAATTGGTATTAAAACTATTAAATATTTTTTCATCTTATTACTACTTCCTTATTTTTACCTTTTTTACATGTCTACTACAACATAATAACATATAATAAATAATTTTAAAAGATTAGATAAGTTATGTGTTTTAACTATTATTTACAACAAGTGATTCTAAAAAAAAGTAATCATTATTCTCAAAGTCACATACAAATAAATGCTTATTATAGTTTAATAAACTTTGAAAAAAATAGTTTTGATCTTTAGTGCTAGTAATTTTAATATACTTATTCTTTATTTCCATAGTTGTAATCTCGCCAAGATAAAAATTATTAAAAATATGGATATTACCCCTTTTACTATATGGAATATCTTTATGTAATTTTATAAACAAGTTTTTATTCATTTCTTCTTTATTGAAACTATTTACTAATTGATTAAATAAGTTTTTTGCGAATACTATATTATCTTTTTTTAAATGGTATACTTGATTTAGCATATTATAGATTGATTTTGGATAATCTTTATATAAGGAATAATAACTGTCATTAATATTGAAAATTAAAAAAGTTCTCATAATCTCACCATTATCAGTATAGATTATAAGAACTTTTATTTTTGTCGGATTTTGTTACTTAATCAATGATTCTACTTTGGCTTCTAACGTATCTATATCAAAGCCATATTTTTTTAGTACATCGTCTTTTTTACCACTTGCGCCATATTGTTCTTGTGAAATTATATACTTATCATTAAATATTAGCTTATTCCAGTTAATTCCAAGTGATTTTTCAATAACAATCTTTCTTTTTTCTACTGGTAATACTTCATCTATATATTCATCACTCTGTTTTAAGAATATATCAAGTGATGGCATACTTACAACTCTTAAGTCAAATCCTTTAACGGCAAGGCGCTTGCTTACTTCTATAGCAGTCATTACTTCTTCACCTGATGATATCAAAATACCATCAAAGTTCCTTTGCTCTTCTTTTACAATGTATCCACCTTTTTTAACACTGTTGACTGAAGTTCCTTCGAGAGGCTGTATATAGTTTTTAGTAAGTATTAAGGCAGAGGGCATATCTAAGTTAGTCATAATATCTTTAAATGCACCTAGTGTTTCGTTACTATCACATGGCCTATATGTTTTCATGCCAATTATATTTCGAAGATTAGTTAATTGTTCAACCGGTTGATGAGTTGGACCATCTTCCCCTACACTTATTGAATCATGTGTAAAAATATATAATACTGGTAATTTTTGTAAAGCTGCCATTCTAATAGCTGGTTTTAAATAGTCACTGAAACTTAAGAAAGTAGATCCATATGGAATATATCCAACTAAAGCAAGACCATTTAGGATTGATGCCATAGCGTGTTCTCTTACACCAAAGTAAATATTTCTACCGGCATAATTACTACTTGAAAATACTCCACCATCTTCTATTAGATTTTTACAAGATGCGAATAAGTCTGCACTACCACCAAATAATAGTTTTGATCCTTTACTGTAAGCATTTAATACCTTACCACCAACTGTTCTAAGTTCATCTTGACTAGTTGGATCTAAATCTATTTCACCCATAGTTATATTTTTATCTTTAGAAATTAAGTCATTTATAAACTTTTGGTCTTCCTCAGATAATTTAGAAACTCTATTATTAAACTCATCAACAATATTACTATTTCTAGCTTCAATTATATATCTAAAATCTTCTAAAGCTTCACTTGCTACTGCAAATGGAATATCACGAATTCCTAGTTTTTCTTTTATGGCTGTGATATCTTCTTTTTCAAGTGGTTTTCCATGACATAATGAACTACCTTGTAATTTAGAGTACTCTCCTATATTAGTTCTAACTTCTATTAAAGTTGGTTTATCACTTGTTTTAGCTTGATCAATCATTGCGCTAATCATGGAATAATCTTCACCATTAATGACTTCTAGTGTGTTCCAACCCATGCCTTCATAGATAAGGCGAATATTATTATCAGAAGATAGACTTAACTCTCCATCTAAAGTTGTTCTATTTGAGTCATATAATACAATTAGATTATTTAGTTTAAGTTTTCCAGCAAGGCTTGCTGCTTCATAACTTACTCCTTCTTCTAAATCTCCATCACTACATAATACATAGACATTATAATCAACTACATCCATATTTTTTTCTAATAAAGCATTAGTATGTTTAGCTCCCATTGCCATACCAACAGCACTAGCAAAGCCTTCACCAAGTGGTCCTGTTGAGATATCTACACCTGGTGTTACTCCATACTCAGGATGTCCTGGGGTAATTGATGAAAGTTGTCTAAATTCTTTTAAATCATCAATTGTAATATCATAACCTGCCATATATAAAGTAGCATATAATAAACTTGATGCATGTCCACAACTTAAAACAAAACGATCTCTATTATAAAATTCTGGATTTTTTGGGTCAAATCTTAAATGATTAGCAAAAACACTGTATATAGTAGGTGCTAAATCTAGAGCTATTCCAGGGTGTCCACTTTCCGCTTTATCAATCATATCAATAGCAAGTAATCTTATACTATCAACTATTTTTTGTTCATTGATTGGTGTATCATTTTCTTTCACAAAAATCACTCCTTGTGTTTATATTATACCTTTTTAAACATAATATTTCAACTTAAATAGAAAAAGCAGGTAAAACCTGCAATTATATGGATATATAATTTTTAGTATGTGACTTATTTATCACTTACACTTTTTAATTTCTATTGTTAATATAAGCACTGCTTCTAACACTTAGACATTCTACATTGCCTTTATTTAATAAATAGTTTAAATCTAGCTCACATTCAGAACTTATGTATTCTATCTCACTATTAAATATTGGACTAATTTGTTTTTTTAACATTCCTATTTTGTTTTTATAATTATTATATTCCTCTTCTGTAAAAACTATATCTGTTTTATAATTAATTACTTTTTCAAATATTTCGGAAGATATTTTATTTAATTCAATTAATGACTCATCCTTATAAGTGGATTTTAATTTATTTAAATCATCTAAATCACAAATTTTAGATATTTTATCTGCAATTAGGAGCACTTTAGTCTCATTGTTAGTTTCAAAAGCTTTTTTTAATTCACTTTCAAAATTATCTCCATACCATTTTAATAATGTTAAATAAATTTTATTTTTTAATTCTTCATCTTGTGTGTGGATTGAATTTTTAAATGTTGTTTTTACTTTTTCAAAAAATTCTTCATATTTCATAGCTAGCGCTCCTATCTTAATTATATATCAATTATAAGTTGTGAAAATCCAATAATCATTTACAACAATATTTATTATTAACTTTATATTAAATAAATTATTCTACATTTTGACATTTTTGTATTTATTAATATACTCTCTTAATCTAACACTAGTAGTATTATGTTTACCAGATAAATAATTTAAATCTAATATACATTCAGATATTTCTTCATCTACTTGAGACTTATAAATTACATTAATATCTTTAGAAACATCTGTTAGTTTTAAAAGATATTTGTCATATTCCTCTTTATTTATAGTAAAATCATCATTTATATGTTTAATACATAATTGATAAATTTCATTGGAACACTGATATAACTTATCTATATTGTCATCCTTATATATATATTTGATTTTATCTAAATCTGTTAGTTGGCATAAATAATCTATTTTATATGTAATAGGAATTAAGTCTTCATAATTATTAGTCGCAAAAATTCTTTGAACATCTTCTTTTAATATATTATTGTACCAAAACATTAAATAATTTACTAATTTTTCTTTTAATGAAGCATTATCAGTCAAAATACTATTACTAAATCTTTCAAAAACAAGTTTTTCATATTCTTCGTATTTCATATTATTCTCCTAAAATAATAAATTATTCCATAAAAAGTCTGATGTTTCTAATCATTTTAAATATTATCTTTTTTAGTTTATCTTTATCATATTCTACAATTAGTTTATTATCTGTAATACTTCCAACAACAATATCACTATTATTATTTTGGTTGATTAGCAAATGATATCTGATATTATCTATAATTTCATTCCATATAGAAATATATATTTTTCCATTTATTTCAATAAAATAATTTTCCTTCATTACCTATTCTCCCCTATTATAATAATTATTAATAAAATTATTAGAAATCTGAATTATTGTTTTATAATTAGAATCATTATCTAATTTTTTTAAATTAAGTAAATATACTGCATCATTATATGCTTGTTTTATATTTTGTTCATTGTTAGTTTCCATCATTTCTCCGATACAGAACAAACTAGTTATAGCTACAAAGTTCTGAATTTCAATATTTTCAGTACTAGTATTATTAATTTTTGAAATTTGATATATCTCTTTCATATTATTACTCCTTATTCATTGCAAAATTGTCCGGATTAATTCCAAACATATTGGCTGATTCTTTTAAAAAGTAGTAAAAATTATTAAGCCGTTGTTCTGTAGTATAATTAGGGCTCCAATTCTTTTGTTCCCAATCATTAAGAAGATTAAATGCCCAGTCAATTGCTTTAGCCCTTAAACTATTAAATGATTCTCTTCCACTTGCTCTAGGTTCTGCACCATATCCAATAACACCGTCTATAGTTGCTGATAACTGTGGAAGGCTTCCATATTCTATGTTTTTAACCTTAGATAAGCAAGATGAAAATATTTCATAGTATTTATATAAATTTTCTTTATTAGAATAAATAACTATTGATTCATCTCTTGTAAACTGAAAATCATTATATACAGTTCCATTATAACATGCTGTTTTAAAATAGTAATCCAATCCTTGTTTCTCACATTCATTTATGAAATCTGGTAATATTTTATACAATGTATCTAGGTCAACATTTGCGTATAATCTATGTCCTACATCATTCACATCAAATGTTTTACTTCTAACATGTAAAAAGGCATTTGATTGTTCATAAAGCAAGTCATTAGAATTATAGATATCTATTCCACCATTTTTTTGTAAAATAACAGTATTATTAGGATTACAAATTTGAGAAAAATAATTAGAACAAGTTGCGAAAGAAGGTAATTTTTTCATTATATTATTTCCAAGGCGGGTAATTATACTATAAACTGATATACTAGTGCCAGTTTCCATTTCAGTCCTTTTAGCCTCAAATAGTTTTGTATGTAGATTTTCTAGTTTTTGATAATCATTCAAAGGATCTGTAAATTTGCTAAGCAATTCATCGGTATTTCTAAATTTATTAGTCCTAATTTCCTTTTTATTAGAAAATATAGACTTAATTTTACCAAAAACACCTACGTTAGCGTCTGGATTTAAATATTTACTAACATTCTTTTCTACTCTAGCCATAACATCATCAAACAATACTTGATTAGCTTGTGTATCTTGCATAGATAAAACTAAACTATCATAAGCACCTTGATAAGAATAAGTATCTACAAAACTTCTTAAAAAATTAACATCATGGTATAAAAATGCAGTTAATAAAATATGTTGATTAGGGTATATATTTTCAAGCTGAGTATCAAGTCTACTCCATAGTTCATTGTAGTAATATTTATTACTGGTATTGTTTTCTACAGAATCATAATAATCCCATCCAAATATTTTAGATGCCAAATAGTCAGCTAAAGATTTTGAAGCATTCGCACTACTAGATCCATCTTGATAATATTGTGTTATTCCCTCCATATTAGTATTGTTACTACCTACAGTTGATAATTTTCTTATAATTACACTATAAATTGAATTTATATTACTATCATTTTTAAAATAATAATTTCCATATCTATCAGCGAATTTAAAAATATTAGAGGGGAACCCATTTTGTCTTATTTGTTCATTCCATTCAGCATCTGATAAAATTCTAACTTGATTTAATACCATGTCAATATCTGCATCATTATATATACCAGCAAATGCAGTATGAACATTGTTTCTATATTCGTTTTCTATATATAATGAACTATTATAACCTAGGGCCGTAATATCATTATATGTGAACTGATTAATATTAGGATTATACGTTGTAGTATCACTTTGTATTTTACTAAAATTTATAGGAGTATATTTATCTATATCTATATTTATACCAAATTTTAATTTTATTTTATCTATAAACTTTAGATTAGGTAGGTTTCTAAAAACATTATTAGTTACAGTATCCAATATATTTGTAATTTTTATTTTATTACTTTCGGTAGCATCAAGGCCTAAAACAATGCTATCATATGTTCCAGTGCCAGAATAGTTATCAATAAAAGATCTAATAAAATTAACATTATTTGTTATATAAGATGTTAACAAATAATTGTTTTCTCCATAAACTGCATTTAATAATTGATCAATTCTTTCCCACACTTCTACACCAAAGACGCCATACATAGACTGATATAATTTGCCATCAGAAATCTTAGAAGCTAAATATTCAGTTAAAACTTCATTTGCAAAGCCTGTATTTCTGCCATCTTGATAAAACTCTCTAATACCAGTTACTTTATAAGTATTATCACCAAATGATACTCTTTGTTTAGATAATTCAGAAAATCTATGTAAATTTTCATGAACTACAGTGTGTAAATTAGCATTATCTGGAATATATAGGTGACTATTTTTATCAACAAATCCAACAATATTTTCTGATAAGCCTCTTTCACGAAGTAAACTATTCCATTGATTAGCTGGTATTATGTTCATTGAATTAATTAATAAATTAACATTTTGAGAACCAACTATAGGATCTAAACTATTATGTAAAACACTCGATAAATCACTAGAATTGAAAGCCATAGTATAATCTTTTAAATCAGCTTTACCAATCAAAGAAGTAATATCTTCATTAGTAAAATCAACAACTACATTTTCAGGGTTAGGAACATTATCAAAAGATTTTGATAATATATTTTTATCTTTTATTGGTGTTATACTGTCATCAACATATTGTTGTAAAAATGGTATAATTTTTTCGTCTACTGAACCAACTTCAGTTACGCTTTCATCAACACCTATACCAAAAACACCAAAGGTTACTTCTTGGCTCAAGTCTGAATTAAGTGACTTTATTGTATCGCCTAAATATTTAACAGCTGATAATTGAGATGATGAAATTTTGTGCTCACCATGTGGCAATTCTATAATAATCTGATTTCCACCAGAATCATTAACAATTCTTATCTTCATAATTTGGTTATCTATATCATTTCTTATATCATTAGAATTCTTTCCAATAACACCAAACATAGATTTTTGCTTAATATCATATATCTCAGATATCATTTTTTCTTGAGCGTCGAAATGGCCTCCAAGTCCCTTTACAGTCTCACCAGTTGTTGGATCTATTCCTGATTCTGTAAATTCTATTACCATTTGATCATTTGTAATGATACCAGCTGCTCCAATTCCAACTCCTATACCTTCATCAGAACTGGCTTTCCTATAAGCTTCATTAAATATTTCTTTAAAATCTGCCATTTCTATATTTTCTATAGGCATTACTTTACCGTTAAATTCTACTGGTTTTATGGATGATTGATTGTTTAAGTTGCTTGGATAATATTTATTGTATAAATCATTTATTTTTTGAAGTATATTATCATATTTTTTTTGTTCAGTTAATCGTGCTTGTTCTTGTTCTTCTATACTAAGATTTTTAATTTTTTCATTAAAACTATCCATTCTAGGTTCTTTATAAAACTTCTCAAAATAATTATTAATTTTATCAATATCAAGGTGATATGCTTGCATTAACAATTCATGATCTGTAATTCCTCTTTTTGTAGTTTTATCACTAAAGAACTTGTCTAAAAAGAGAAGTTCTAATTCTGGAACTAAATATGTGTTTCCTTTATATTCAACAGTATCATAGGTTGAATCCATAAGACCTTCTGGAATATTATGTAAAAATTTAGTATCTGTTTTACCTCGAGTTTCTTCTGAACCAAATGTATAATAAAATGCTTCGCCACCTATATTTTCAAGAGGATTGCCACTTTTGGCATCATAAA
Source organism: Bacilli bacterium (assembly GCA_017525855.1). The sequence continues at coordinate 199,109 of JAFXSE010000026.1, read as the reverse complement.
TTTCCATATCACTATGAGTTCTAAATGTGACGTTATCAATGTTTTTAACCCTATTTTTAACATTACCTTGTAAAGCAAGTTCAGCACCTATTCCTTTTCCAAAAAGATAATTAACATTACCATCTTTACTAAGCTGTGGCCATAATTTTATTGCAGTATCTAGTTTTGTATCAAAAACTTCTATGCTTGGAAATTCTAAAGCTCTTGTACTTATATTGCCCCATAATGTTTTTATGTCATCAAGACTATTAATCTCTGTTGGTTTATTATCAAAGGTGATTTCTGTAATTTTTAAATCAGCAAACATTTCTTTTGCTGCTAAGTCCATTTCTCTTGGTGTACGTCCTTGATATGCTGTTTCAGAATAATCTCTAGCTGTATTGTCTCCTACTTCAAATTCAGTTGCAGGTTGAATTTTTGGTGTGCTTTTTTGTGTATTGCTACTCTCTTCAACTGCTGCATTATTATTGAAATCTACTTTTTCCTCTGTTTTGATATTAGTATCAATTGAAGGATTTGTAGTGGTGGTATCATTTTTTTCTACACTTTTAAATATAGGTTCAATATTCATATCTAATGCAGGGCTAACACTATTTATATCGACTTTAGTAGCATTTCCAGTATTATTGAAACTATTATGGGCAGCAATAGCTAAAGATGGGATATTAAATATTCCACCAGTGATTGCTCCTGCTGCAAAAGTCTCTAAATCTTCTCGTAGATATTCTGCTCCCACTATATCAGCATTTTTATCAATTCCCAACATTCTTGATGCAGTTCTACCAACAAAATTCTGAATTAATTCTTCATTGCCTTCTTTCAACATTGCACCAACAAAAGATTTTAAATCTGTAACATTAACATCAGAAAGTCCTGGTATACCACCTAAAAAGCTTTCTAATGTTACTTCGGAAAGTCCAGAAATCATTGCATATAAAAAGCCTTGTGTGTTATTTGCTCCATAATTTAGTTTGGCATCCCTGTATGATGCACCTCCAGAAGAGGTAAAAAAACTAAATTTACCCAAAGCAGGATTTACAATACTTAGTAATATACTTGGAGCCATATTACCAATAGAGCTAGATATATTATAAGTCCAGTTTAACCCACTATAATTAGCTAGGGCTTCTGCTATATACATATTTTTATAATCTTGTGCGCTATATTCATTATTATCTATCCAACCAAAAATACTTTGAAGGTAGCCTTTAACTCCATCAGACCCACCTTCTATAGATGTATAGACATAATTATCAATATCACTTGAATCAATCCATTCATATGCTTTTAATGCTTCCACAACTTCGTCATAAGTAGCAGCATTATCTAGACTAGTATTTTGTTCAATCATTCTCATAAAGTTCTCTACTTGTTCGCTATTAGAGCCATTGTTTTTTAAAACTTCTCCCACTTCTCTATATGTGAAAACTCCACCATGAGAATTTTTATAGTCAAGTAAGTCAGTCTGGAAGCTAGAAATCTCTGTTTCTGAAAACTTTTGTTTATCAAGCATGAAAAAGAAATCTTTAAACTCATTATATCCTTCATATTGAGTTATATACTTATCCATAAATTTCCCGACTTCAGCAGCGGGATTACTAACAGAAATGTACTCACAGTCATCGAATAAACTATTATATTGTTCTTCATCTTCCCAAAGCTTATATCTTAAAAACATCGTGATTTTATCTAAATTTTTCCATTCTTCTGGACAATCCGGATCATTAGTCATTTTTTTTGCCATTTCTATGTCATCGTCTAAACCCGAAGTCCATTCAGCGAATGCCGGTGGAACATTGCTATGTCCTCCGTAAAATTCATCTATTTGACTTCTTGTTAATGTATAATGTTTAAGACAATCTAACAATATTGGAATATTATCTGGATTATATCGGTCATCAAAATCTACTTCTTCTGGAAAAACACCTGCTTTAAAATTTTTAAAATCTTCACATTCAGTCAATGCACGCCACCATAGTTCATCTCTAACCTGTTTTGTGGATGATATTGCTGATTCAATATTTTGTATATCTCTTGCATACTTTTGAAGTCCTTGATTCATATACTTCCATAATTTACCTTGTTCCATTGAAATTATTTCAGTTTTTGAAAGTCCAAAGAATTCAGTTGGATCTATATTGTTGTCCATTAAGCATTGAATAAACCTACTAATATTTACCTCTGCATGGCCAGAAAGCCACATTCCATCATCTGAATATTTTTTATTCATATCCATCAATACTGCACTGACACTACCATAGTCATCAACATTATAACAACCAGTTGATTGAACTAAGTCAATATAGACTTGAAGCATTGTTTCTAGTATTTCTTGTTGGTCTTCTAATTCTTTATATTTTGCATCTATGTACTCATAATATTCATCACTACCAAAATCACATTTAGGCATTGTAAGTTCATGTATCTTATCATTCTCTGTTGAATTAATCCCTAATGGTTTTTCTTTAAATTCTTTTAAATGATTTTCAGCAATTAATGACCCTTTAGAATACTTATTTGGATCAATTGGACCATAAAGTTGTTTCATTGATGAAGAAGTATCTTTATCTTCTGTATCACTTTCACCCAAATCTAATGGTTTTTTCTTAAAGTCCATTAATTCTGCTATTACAGTTTCATCCAAATATAAGTTTCCTGCTGTAATGCTCATTTTATTATATAATTCTTTTTGGTACTGAATCTTTTCATAAAAATCTTCACCATATTCAGATACAATTTTTTCTTTAACAGAAGGATCTGATAAGCTAGAGGTATCAACAGTACTTGATGTACCGATGTGTATTGTTTCAACTTCCCCACCATTATTTGGGACAGCTGAATTTAAAATAATTGTATTTGAATCTTTACTTAGGTCTCTTAGATGCTTACTGTAATCTATTTGTTGATTCTTAATATCATTGTCTACTGGTCCAAATGACATTGTTCTATAATCAGCATTAAATTTACTCATATCATCACTCTACTCTCATTTTTGCTTTTGAATAAACTTGATTTATTCTACGATTGATACTGTTGGTTCATCTTGTTCTAAATTAGATACTTCTTCATTGTTTATAATTGATTTACTACTGTCTTTTATAGATAGGTTAGCTGATTCTTCATTTTTTTCTATTGAATCAGAGTTAGTTGGATTTGTATTTTGAATGTTGCTCGTTTCTAATTGATTATTTGTTGAACTATCATTTTTTTCTTCTATTATATTTTTCTTGTTATTTTTCAAATTATTTAAGGCAGGCGTTATTGTTTCTATCCATTTATTAGACTCCTCATTTTTATATCCCTCAAATATAACAGTTTCTATATCTTCTTGATTACATAGAATCATTTTATCAAGTTCTATAGTTCCCTCTGGCCAAGTGCATACAGAATAATCATAATACTTTTTATCATCTTTATTTTTTGTACAAAGTCCATATCCTATTATCATAAGACTTTTGTTGCTGTTTTTTAATTTTATAACACTACCTAATGGCAAATAGTTTTCTTTCATATATGTACCACCTTTAATTATGTATTATATTGGGCTAATTTGTATTTTTCTTCTTAATATTTTGTAACAATAGCCACCAACCCTACTATATATTATTATACATTTTTTTTAATATAAGTACAAGGGAAACAGCAAAAAAAAGCAGGGATTTTGAATGATCCTTGCCTATAATTCTTATATTAAATCTTTATTCGCAGAATCATAAGTATCCCTATGAATTTGCAACATATCATCACGAGCATTTATTAGTTCTTGTATTCTAGGAGCATTGCCATCAATTTTTATAGCTTTTGGTAACATATTAACAAGTTCAAAGAGACTCACATATGTATCATATGCTGTTGTTCCAAAAGTATATGTTTTTTGTCTTAATACTTCTTTATTTTCTGTTTGCATTATTCTTTATCTCCCTTTGACTTCGTTCAAGCATTCTTTCAGCCTGTTTTGTTGTTAATTTGTATTTTGAAATAACATTATTGAGCGTTAAAATATATTTTCTTCTACTATCTATTAGTATAGAATTATAATATCCTAAAGAGCTACATGCAGCATGCATTTTTGACATATTATATGATGTATAATAATTATCGAAGTTATTTAGTAAGGATGATCTGATTTTTGTAAGTAATACTTCTTCTTTATCTAAGTATCTTTTGACTTTATTTATTGAATATTCTATCTCATTAGCATTAATAAAAACTTTTGTCATTTTATCATCCTCTTTTATAGTTTTTGCATGGTATAAGATGTAATTTTATAGTATTCCATATTGTTTATTTTTTTACTAACATTATTTTCAATCTCTTCTATTTTATTCATATAATTATTAAATTCATTTTGTACTTTTTCCAGTGTTGTTATATAATTTGTCATGGCATTTTTAAATCTTGATAATCTACTAGCGACTTGTACAGAATAATATCCTAATCCAGAATCGTATAGATCATTATATTCTCTTAACGCTTGTTGTAACAGTGCTATTGTATAATTAATTTTATTGTTTATTTCTGTTTTTCTATTTAATTCTACTTCTATATTATTACCAATTGTTGAGTATTCATCTTTAATATATTTAAATATATCTCTTTTATCTGTTAACATTTTGAAATTTTTACTTGTTTTAATTCTTTCGTCATACATGTTATTTTTAAAGACAGTAGCTCTTGTATCGCACCAATTACTGGCAGCAACACCTAGTTCATGAAACATAGATAAATAAACTTCTTCATACTCGGTGATGTATGAATCAAGTTTTTTTAATTCTTCGTTAATACCACTTACATAAATTTTCATTTTTATCACCTTTTCTCAATATATAAAAACCATTTGTGCAATGGTTCTTATATATTAAGAAAAAGAATGCTTTTTCTTAATACTGTTTTTATAAATATAATTATTGTGCTGATGGAGTTGTTCCTGAAGAAACATTTGCATTGATTTCGGTTGTTGCATTTTCCATTGCTTGTTCTGCTTGTTCTCTAAGTGCATCGTATTTTTGAGCATATTTATTGATTTGATTTCTTAAACTATCTTCACCATCTGTTAGTGAACTAAACATGTGATCAACTATGTTACCAACTGCTTTAAATAATTCAATTGTTTTTTCCTCTTGAGTTCCTCCTAAAAATGCACCAGCACTAGTAAGCCCAGCTTGAATTTGAGTAATTGCTGTTTTTATGTTTTGTCTGGCCGTAGTCATACCTTGACCTGCAGTTTGAAGACAAGCTTGATAGTTCATACCAGATTGATTCATTGAATTACGAACACTTGCGTTTTCATAGCTTACTGTTATTGAAAAATCACTTGATCCAAAATACGCATACTGAAAATTTTCCGTAAATTCAGGGTCTTTTGTTGAAGCTCCCCAAAGTTTAACGATTTCGGCAATAGCATCAAGATATGCATTATATGCACTAATTATTGGTGAATTCATTGCTGTAATAGAATGAGCAATGCTTGTTATTGCTTCTACCGCTTCTTGAGCATACCAATTTTCCATTAATGGGTCCAATACATAGATTTGCATTGCATGACTAAGTACTTCTTCTAATTCACCTAAGCCTCTTTTTACTTTTCCTCTAAGTGCATAAATTTCAGTTGCATCAAAACCATACATACCGTTCATTATTTCACTCTCCTATTCTTTATTAATATAATTAAACGATAATAGATAAATACTCTTTATCTATTATCATGATAACATTAAAATTATTTTGCTTCAACAATATGGATTTAACTTTACATTTTGTTGACATTTTAATAATATAGCAATGAAACTAATAGTATTTCACTAGCATTTCTAATATCTGTATTTAGTATAGTACCATTATTAGGATAAACCATACCCGTGTTTTTGTTTATTAAAACAAACTTCTTATCTACATCAAGTGCTCCACTTGATAAGCCATTAACACATTGCACTATCATTTTTTTTACTTTCCAAACAATTTCATTTACAGGAATAAACAAATCAAAAGTTTCATCTATTTCAGGAACAATCAATTTTATTAAAACTTTATTATTCATCTTCTTCCTCCTTGATTACTTCAAATTCCAAAAGTTTTATTCTTGTTGCGTCAGACTCTTTTATAACAAATCCTATATTATTAGGACATTTAGCACTCATTTCTTTTGTTACTTTTGATAATCTAAATGCACTTTGTTCACCTATTCCACTACCTATCCAGATACCATCACTAGAATTTTTTAGTTTTGAATACCATTCGTCAAAATCAATTGATTTAAATTGTTTTACTCCGTCATAAATAATAATATTTATGTTTTCACTGCCTATAGATTCATTTACTAAATTCTCAATAATCTTCATATCTGAAACTTTTGATTTTAGTTTTTCAATTCCTGATATCATAATAATAGTTCTACTATTATCTTGGGCATCAGTTTTAATCTTCTTAATAAAATCTGTAATTTTTGGAAGATTTCCCTCAAAGTTATCATCAAAATAATTAGTTAAAGATTCTTTTAAATTAGGGAAAATTTTATTTGAATCAATGAAGACTAAATTAGTGTTTTCTATACTTGTAAATACTTTAACTAATGATGTGATAAATGATCTTCCATTTTCTATTTTGTTTGAAATAATTTGTGTAGAAATATTTGAAGAAAAATCATATTTAACTACATCTAACGTTTCTCTAGAAATACCAACTGGAATATGTTTAAAGTCTTTAATATAACTACTTATCATATCAAATGTTACTTGATTTGGTAATGATGGTATAGGTTTTGCTTTGGTTTGATATGTTGTATTAAGTTTATCTATTGTTGCTTTTACGAATTCATTTAAATTATCTTCTTCAGCAATTGATGCTGTTTGGAATTCGTGAACAACATTATCTTTTAAACCTAAACCACGTCCTGGTATATCACGAGGTGTAAGTCTATTTTTTACATTAAACATAGAATAATAAGCTGAAGTATCTGTCATATGCATAACAAATGTTGTTTCAAAATTTTGTGTAATGCGTCTTGTAATTGATCCTGTACTATTACAAGTAATTATAAATATAATTCCATATCTTTGCGAATCTCTAGTTAAGGAAACTAATGTATCAGTCAATGTATTGTTAGATTCACTAAAAGCATCATAGTTATTAATAATAATTGTCATCATTGGAAGCGTTTTACCAGATTGTTTAATATAACTGTTATATTCTCCTCCATATTCTGAGAATAATTGTTTTCTTTCATTAATTTCATTAGTAATTAATTTAATTAAATTGTTAAGAGGCTCTTTTTCTTCACTAAATACCATTCCACCAATGTGTGGTGCTTTACTATATTTTCTTAATGTTTCAGAACCATAATCTACAATATAATAATTTAGTTCTTCTGGGCTATGATTAGTTATTGTTGAATATATTATTGAATTAAGTAGATTTTCTTTTTCTGTTGCATCATTACCATATATAATGCAGTTACCTTTATCATTAAATGAGAATGTAAGTAGCCCTTGTTCTTGATTTTCTGGAGCATCATATTCTCCAGCTATTGCATTTATATTAAATGGAGTTTCTTTAAATTCATATTTAGTTTTTAGGTTGTCTACAAATATAATTGGTTTAATATTCTCAAGCCATAGTCTAGTTGCTTTTTTATTTGTTTCTTTACTAACAGCTATTATATTTTTCATAATGTTAGCAAGTTGCTCTCCTTGAGCTTCTCTTTTAGTATTGTTATCTCCAGCTTGAATGCTTTTAATAAATGAACCAGTATTACTTATAAAATTAATACTTTTATCTACTGTTTTAATAATTTTATCGGAAGGATAATATTTAGCACCACACCAAGCTGATTGTCCTAATGCGAAGTATTCGTCATAACCAACTTGTAAATAAAATCTTCCTGTTTGCTTAATACTTGCTGCATCTGGCCTTTTAAGCATTTCATTACTATCTCCTTGAGTTTGTACTTTTAGACATACTCTAAACTTAGTATTGGACCAGATTTGGTCATTAACAACACCTGAAGGTTTTTGAGTAGCAAGTATTAAATGTACTCCTAGGCTACGTCCAATACGAGCTACACTAATAAGGTTATCCATAAATTCTGGTTGTTGGCTTTTTAATTCAGCAAACTCATCACAAATAATGAATAAGTGGGGAACAGCTTCAGTAAGTTTTCCTTCTTTAAAGAATTGTTGATACTTATATATATCAATAGTGCTTTCTCCTAAAGCATCTCTTGCTTCATTAAATACTCTCTGTCTTCTTTTGATTTCACTATCTATACTAACTAAAGTTCTATTCATTTCTGCTTTATCTAAGTTTGTAATTATTCCTGCTAAATGTGGAAGTGACATACCTGTTGCTTGGTTTTCAAAGGCAAAGGCAAGACCTCCTCCTTTATAGTCAATAAGAATAAAGCTAACATCATCTGGGCTATAGTTTATAGCCATAGATAAAATATATGTAATGATAAACTCTGATTTACCAGAACCTGTCATACCAGCTATCAATCCATGTGGTCCATGTTTCTTTTCATGTAAATCTAAGTACATTAAATCCCCATTTTCATCAACACCTATTTCTGCTTTTAAGCTAGTTGTTGAATTATTAGTATTCCATCTGTTTAATATGTTAAGTTGCTCTACTTTACTTACTTTTTCCATTTCTAGGAATGTAATTGAATCTGGTAATTGTTTATTACCTTCTTCAAATTCAATCGGAATATTTGATAAGATTTTGGCTATTTGATTCATATCAATTGATGTATCTATTTCATTTGTAAAGTCAGTACTTTCTTGTTTTTCATATGAGTTTAATAACACACTAGAGCGTTCTTCACCTAGAGTTATAAAGTTAATACATTTACTTGGTATTTTACTCATTCTATTTTCAGCTATAATAATACTAAAGCCTATATTATTATCCATTTCTGTTAATGTTTTTATAAAGTCAAATCTTTTAACCATATCATAATCATCAATTATGATTAAGTAATATGGTTTTTGATGTTTAGCTCTATCATCTTCCATTTGAAGACGCATGTTCATTTCAAATTCAATATATTCAGATATTTCTTTAACTTCTTCAAGGTCTGATGAGAAGAATCTAAATCTTTTAGAATTATCGAAATTATGACTTAAGTATTTTATATAATCCCATCTTTTTTCATTTTCTTTATTAGTGAAAACTACTAGTTTTAGGTCTTCATAACTATAAAATGTAATTAATTGTAGTATTATATTATTTATAAAGTTATGGGTTTGATCATATTCTCCCATTATAGCTGTTAATTTGTTTTCATAAAAAGAATATCCTATAGGAACATCTTTTATATATTTTAATTCATTAACTGCTTTATCAGCTGTTTTTCTTAATTCATCTTCATCTATTGTAAAGCCTTCTTCTTGATATTCTATATTTACTTTTAATGGAGCATCTCCTACTCCAAGTCTAACCATTAGGAAGTCACTTTGTTCAATTCTTTTATCCCAGAAATTAATACTTTTAGTATTTATTATATTTACACAGTCTTTTACACTCAATAAGTTTTCCATTAGGATATTCTTTTGTAGTTCCATTTCTGCTTGTAATTCTTTTTGCTTTTCTGAAAGATATTTATTATATTTTTTGATTGTTCTTCTTTTTACATTTTTTCTATGGATTTTATTATATAAATTTGTTAGTAATGGCCAAAGAAGTGATGACATCAGCATTACACCAGATGTGATTAAACGGGGAAGTTGTTCTTGCATAGTAGATTGTCCGCTTTTTAGTTTTGTAATAGTACTTATAAACGTAACAACTGAAGTAACTCCCATCGCAAGCATTGGACCGATTGTAAGTATTGCAGGAGGGGTATTAGGTTCAGTGGTTTTTGGAGGAGCATCTATTTTTACTGATTTTTCTTCTATTACTCTTCTTATTCTTGGTGGTTTAGAAAAATAATCGTTTTTGTTGTATAAGTCCACGTCTTTTACTTCTTCTTCAACACAGTTATCATCAAACTCTATTATTTTATCTGTTAGGTTAGATGTATTTAGTATTGTAACTAGTCCGCCTGGATTATTTACAAGGATATATCCAGGTAAAAATATTATTTTTAGTCCATATATATTTATTTGATCACCGTTTTTAATACTATAGTTAGTCTCTTTTATACACAAGCTATTAACATAAACAAGTTCATTATTTGTTCTTTGTAATGTTAATTTATTATCAACGTAAGAGATCTTAATTGCACTATTGTTTAAAAGGCTACAATTATACTTAACGTTACTATTTTCATTATTTCCAATTATAATATTTGCATTTTCTGGGCAATTATATGCTGCCATGTTACCATGAGCTGGTATTTCAGCATAGATAAGATAATCAATATCATTTCTTCTTAAAATGTAGAAATAATTTTCCATTAAATAAGCTTCATTAACAAACTGATTTCCTGATAATATTTTTACGTCTGTTGTTGAATATATTACCCATTTTCCTTCTCTTGCTTCAACATTAATTAGTTTACTATTTTCGTCTATATTACTATCAAATGAGTAACTTCCTGATATGTCATTAGGTAAACTAAAATCAAATAATCCTGTTGTTAAAAATAAAGTTATTTTCATACGCCCACTCCTCTACTATAAACATTATATCATAGTTACTTTCTTTTTAATAATTTTTTTAAAAAAAAATAATAGGCTTTCACCTATTATTTAATACTTTTATTTATACAGCTAATTTTAAAATCATTATCATAATCTATATTTACAATAGACGATGGTTTTATATCACCATTTATAAGTTTTTTTGCTAATAATACTTCTAATGTACGACTTACTATTCTTTTTAATGGTCTTGCTCCAAAATTAACATCATAACCGTTATCTACTAGAAAATCTTTACATTTTTCAGTAAGTTTAATTGAAATATCATTTTCTTTAAGTCTTGATTCAATTTGTGAAATAATTTTATCAAGTATTTTTCTAATTGAAGTTTTATCTAATTCATTAAATACTACTATTTCATCTATTCTATTTATAAATTCAGGTCTAAAATAGTTTTGTACTTCTTTTAAAACTTCATCTTTATGTCCTTCTAAAACATGTTCACTTCCTAAATTAGATGTCATAATAATAATAGTATTTTTGAAATCTACTAATCTTCCATTTGAATCAGTAAGTCTTCCATCATCTAGTATTTGAAGAAGTAAGTTTAATACTTCTGGATGAGCTTTTTCTATTTCATCAAATAATACTATACTATATGGATTACGTCTTACAGCTTCTGTTAATTCTCCTCCTTCGTCATATCCAACATATCCTGGAGGAGATCCAATTAATCTAGAAACACTGAATTTTTCCATATACTCACTCATGTCAATTCTTATCATATGTTTCTCATCATCAAAAAGTTCATAAGCAAGACTCCTTGCTACTTCTGTTTTACCTACTCCTGTTGGTCCTAAAAACATAAATGAACCAATTGGTCTATTAGGGTCTTTTATTCCGCTACGACTTTTTAATATGGCATCACTTACTAATCTTATTGCTTCATCTTGACCCATAACTCTCTTTTTTAAGTTTTCTTCAAGCATTAACAGTTTTTCTTTTTCACTACTTACTAACTTAGATATTGGTATATTAGTTGTTCTTGATATTACCAAGGCAATATCTTCTGGAGTTACAACATCACTTAATATTTGATTTTTTGTAGATTCTCTTAATTCATTAAGTTCTTTTTCAAGGCCTGGAATAACACCATGTTTTAATCTGGCTGCATTTTCTAAATCATATTCGTTTTCTGCTTTTGATAATTCAAACTTTCTGTCTTCTAATTCTCTTTTTTTGTCTTTGATGGAATCAATTATTTCTTTCTCCTTATTCCATTTTTCTTTTAATTCTTTTTCACTTATTTTTAAATTATCAAGTGTTTCTTGAAGAGATAAGACTCTTTGTTTACTCAATTCATCTTTTTCTTTTTTTAATGCTTCTTTTTCTACTTCTAGTCTCATTATTTCTCTTTGCAAGTTATCTAATTCTTCAGGAACACTATCTAGTTGTACTCGAATTGTTGCACATGCTTCATCTATTAAATCTATAGCTTTATCTGGTAAAAATCTATCTGTAATATATCTATTAGAAAGAGATGCTGCTGCGGTTAGAGCTCTATCTTGAATAGTTACACCATGATGTATTTCAAATCTTTCTTTTAGTCCTCTAAGTATAGTGATAGTATCTAGAACACTAGGTTCATTTACTTTTACTTTTTGAAAACGTCTTTCCAAAGCTCCATCTTTTTCTATATATTTACGATATTCATTTAAAGTAGTAGCCCCAATTACATGTATTTCTCCACGTGCAAGCATGGGTTTTAGAATATTTGATGTATCCATTCCTCCTTCTGAATTACCCGCTCCTACTATTGTGTGGATTTCATCAATAAACATTATAATTTGTCCTTCAGATTTTTTAACTTCAGTTAAAACTTTTTTCAATCTTTCTTCAAATTCTCCACGATATTTAGCTCCTGCAATTAGTGCTGCCATATCTAATTCCCATATTGTTTTATCTTTTAGACTATTTGGTACATCTCCTCGTATAATTCTTTGGGCAAGCCCCTCAACGATTGCTGTTTTTCCTACTCCTGGTTCTCCAATTAAAACAGGATTATTTTTTGTTTTTCTAGATAATACCCTAGTAATATTACGTATTTCATCATCTCTACCAATAATCGGATCCATTTTCCCATTCTTGGCTATTTCAGTAATATTACGGCCATATTTTTCTAGAACATTTTCTTCTTCATTATTATTAAACATAATATCACCTCACATTGTAATTATATCACTATTTTAGCACTTGTCAAGTAAGAGTGCTAAAAAGTGACAATTATAAAACACTATACTGTATAGTGTTTTATCGGATTAACTAGATTTTTTAATTCTTCAATACTTGATGATGAATTAATTCTTTCAGTTAAGTAAATTTTCTTTTTTATTTCATCAACTTTTTTAATACCTGTAGCCGTAGGTTTTAATAAAGACATTAATTTTTCTTCATCAATATTTTCATACAAATTTGCATTTGTGAATATTGATGATACATAATAAGCAATTTTATTTGATGGTATATTACTAATGTAATCCGCCAAATCCATTTCTTGTTCAAATTTTAGATTTCCTAAAATAGCATATGTTGATAAAAATTCATATACAGCTTTTAGCTTTAACATACTTTCTTGTTTTAACGTCTTATTTACAAATTCTTTTCTTTCCTCAAACGTTCTATTTTCAATTATTCGATAATTATTTAATAAAGTTAAAATCATATCTGCAAGTTCTGTATTATCTATTGTTGTAATTAAATCTATTTCTTCTTTTTGTTCTTCAAAGCTTATTTTTTCTATTACTCCTTCTAGTTTTATTAATTTAGTCATTACATACATGCTTTCACTAGTAGAGCATTTTTTCAATTTATTTAGAAGGTAAATTGCCTCTTTTTCTGTTCTATATTGTAAAATACCTTTATTTAATAATATCTCTTGTACATCTATATATTGATTATAGTTAATACAATTAAATATTTCTTTTACTATATCTAACATCTCATTGTATTCTCGATTTTTTATTACCAATTCATTAGTAAATACTTTTCTTATCTTTTTACAATTATATTTATCTAATTTACTCATTAGTGTTATAATATCAGTTTTTTCTTCTTTAGTTAGTTTTTCATTTAATTTATCGCAAGAAGATACATCATATATTATTTCTAAAATTTCATCATCATCAATCTCTGATATACATGCATCAATTTGTTTTAATATATTTATATCTATATTAGATCCAGCTTTAAAAGATTCTAGTATTCCTTTTTTGTATGTTCTTTTTCTCATATCACATAGTTCTTGATATAGATTTCCTGATCTTTTATTTAAAACTTCTTTATCTTTATGTTCTTTATTCTTTGGTGGTTTACTAAGTGTTGTTATAATATTGTAGTAGTCTTCTGTTGTTAGAGAATGGCTATCTATATCCATTAGGAAACTATTCATAACCATTAATCTGTTGTCATCTTTAAGGTCAACAATAAGTTTAATAACATTATTTTTTAAAATACTACCTTTAAAATTTTTACTATTATGTATCACTGTTGAGATTAATTTTAATTTGCTATTGATAGATCCTGCACTACTAAAAAGTAGAGAAACTTGATCTTTAAAGGTTAAATATTCGTTTATATCTTTACTAGTAAGTACTTTAATTCTTAAATCAAGATCATTTTCATCTAGTTGAAAAATGTAATTACACATACTACTAATTTGATTATAATCTCTATTTAATATAACATCTTGATTATATAAAACTCGTAGTACACCAAATATTCTAGGATTGTTATTTGTTAGCAATGCTTTTTTTATTAATGTTAAGACTTGTTCTTTTGTTATTTTTCCTAGAACGAGTGTTTCTTGATTTTGTGTGCTGAATAATTCTACGATATTATTAATTATATAATCGTCTTGCTCATTAATTAATTTTATTAATTCTATATCAGAAATGTTTTCTAATAATTTATTTAGTATTTCATTTGTCATATTTATCACCTACATATTCTATAATTTTATTTATAGTATTTCTAAAGTCCTCGAAAGACACTTCGAACCACTTTACATCAAATTGATTGTTAAAAAACGTATATTGTCTTTTTGCATACTTTCTTGAATTATGTTTAATCTCTTCTTTTACTTCTTCAAGTGTTTTATTTTCATAAAAATAATTATAAAACTCTTTATATCCAATTCCACTATTAAGTGCTTTTGATGTTTTGTAATTATCTTTTTGTTTTTCTACTTCCTCTATTAGTCCAGATGAAAACATTTTATCTACTCTTTTGTTAATTCTATCATATAAAGTATTCCTATCTGTCGTAAGACCAATAAATATTGTATCATAAAGTAACTTATTTTTATTATTAGTTATTGGTTCATTATTTTCTATTTTATTTAATGTTCTAACTAGTCTTTTTCTATTATTAATATGAATATCAATATTATTGTCATATGTTTTAATTTTTTTATATATTTCTTCGTTTGATAAATCAGCGTAATCTTTGTATGTTGTACCACTAGTAAACTGATAATCAAAAAGTGCTGCTTTTATATATAATCCTGTACCACCTACTATTATAACATTTTTTCCTTTATTCCTTATTTCTTCTATTTTATTTCTACAGTCTCTTTGATAGTCAAAAACTGTATAGTTTGTATTTACATCCGCAATATCAAATAGATGGTGGATAATATTTTCTTTTTCTTTTTCGGTTGGTTTAGCAGTACCTATATTTAGATTTCTATATACTTGCATAGAATCCCCATTTATTATTTCAGCATCAAATTTTTTAGCAAGTTCTATACTAAGTTTTGTTTTACCAACTCCTGTTGGTCCTACAATTGTAATTATCATATAACACGTCCTTACTGATTACACTTAAATTTTTTAAATACTTTTTCAATACTTTCTGGTGTTTTCTCTAAGTTAAACTGATTATATTGATTAAGTTTACCACTAATGGAATATTCAAAACCATCAGTTCCAATAAACAAACCAGTTTCTTTATCTAAACAATATTTTGTTGTTGAAATCTCACCACTAGCAGGATTATGAAAATAGTGATAAATAGAATAATCTGTATTTGTATAATATCTTGACTTAAGTGCATAATATCTTTCATTTTCTGTTAAACTAGTACTACTACTGTTTTTGGAAGCTTTTACTTCTATAGCATTTTCTTTATTACTATATGGATTATAGCTTAATACATCATAACCATATCCGTCGCCTTCTTCTTTTGCTACCCAAATAATCTTATTTTGTGGATTAATATTTCTTTCAGAATTATAAACTTCTCTTTCAGACCAAATATAGAACATATCAATATTATTAAGTGGCATAACATCTAACATTGGTAATATTTCATCATATTTAGGATTATATTTAGGAAATGAAATAGTTATCCTATCTTCAGACATTCTATATCTAAACATTTCAGAGACTCTCTCTTCAAATTTATCATAATCAAAATCTATATGTGGCATGAAATTTCTAATCAATGAAGACATCAAATATATAAAATTATCTGCTAAAGCTTCATTATCTAAATATACAGCATAAAAGTAACTAGCTATATAATCAATCCACTCATAATCAATTGACTTAAATAATTCATGTTGTTTAAAAAAGAATGGTTTAGTGTCGTCATATAAATGATTTAAAAACCGCTCTAATTTTCCTCTTATTTCCATTTGTATATCTGCATATGAAAAATAATCTTTAACTTCATCATAACAACTATGTATTAATGGTTTTGAAATTTCTAAACCTTTTTGTTGTTTCAATAGAAAAAGATAGTTTTCTAATTCTTCACTTCTTTCATGTAATAACATAAACACTCCCTCAAAAAAAGACTAGTACTTATTATACCACATTATACGACTCTTTTAAACATTTTTTCAAGTTCATATTTTGTATAAGTAATTATTGTTGGTCTACCATGAGGACAGTTAAAGGGATTATCACATTTTCTAAGCTCTTGAAGTAAAAACTTGGCTTCTTCTAATGTTATATAATCATTAGCTTTAATAGACATTCTGCATGCCATTGTTGCGACTAAATGATTAAGAAATTTTTGCTTGCTAAAATCTTCGGTATTTGAAATGATTTCAAAAATCTTTTCTATATCACTTTTTTCTATTCCATTATGTAGCCAGGATGGATGGCTTCTTACTATAAAAGTGTTGTCGCTAAATTCTTCTGTCTCAAAGCCAAGTGATGTTAACAGATCAAGATGTTCTTTAATAATAATAAATTCGTTTTTAGGGCATTCAATAGAGACTGGTACTAAAAGAGGAATGACTTGTAATTCTTTTTCCATAATCTTTTTCATGCATTTTTCATAATTAACTCTTTCTGCAGCAGCATGTTGGTCAATTAAGTACATACCATCTTCATTTTCAGCAACTATATATGTTTTATAAATAATACCTCTAGGTATCATTTCTTTAATTTTATACTTTTCTTCTACTACTTCTTCATATTCAACTTGTTTAATTTCTTTTTTGTCTTCATACTTAACAGGCTCTTCTTCTACATCAAATATTAGTGACATCTCTTGATATGAGATATCTTGTTCTTGCTCTTGCTCTTGTTCTTTTACTTCTTTTGTTTCTGTTTTTTCTTCTGTTCTAACACTTGCATTAGGAATTAGAGTTAATTCTTTTAATTTAGAAGTTATAGCATCATTTAATAAATCTTTTAAAGAATCCATTTTTGAAAACTTAACATCCATTTTTGTTGGATGAACATTAACATCTACTAAAATAGGATCAACATCTATATTTAGTACAACAATAGGATA
This sequence comes from Bacilli bacterium, assembly GCA_017525855.1. The sequence goes on along the minus strand of JAFXSE010000026.1, from coordinate 181,725 downwards.
TTTATCTTTTGGCATATAATTATGGTAACAATCAGTAATAGTTTTTATTAGTTCATTATTCTTTATTACTCGACCATTAACAAGCGTTGTAATACTATTTCTACTACTTCTTGCATTTTCAGGATATGAAATATAGCCACTAATGTAGTAATCATCATTTTCTTTTGTGATTTCTGCCATTTTTTTAGCAATGCTGCCACCATATATTTCATAGATTACTTTATGTAAATTCCCTTTTCCATCTGTATCAAGTAATACTTTACCATTATTAATTAAAGTAAATTTAATATTTGGATACGATAAGGCCATTTTGTTAACGTAGTCTACAATATTTGCGAGTTCACTATATAAATTCTTAATATATTTAAGTCTTACTGGCGTATTATAGAATATATCTTCAACAGTAATAGTTGTTCCTTCTTGTAAATCAGAAGAAAGTGTTTCAATAATTTTTCCTCCTTCTATTTTTACAATAGTCCCCTCTTTCTTATTAGAAGTTTTTAGAGTTACTTTGGAAATAGATGCAATAGAAGGAAGAGCTTCTCCTCTGAAGCCTAAGGAATTAATATTAAATAAATCATGTAAATCATGACATTTACTAGTAGCATGTCTTGAAAAAGCTAATTTTGCATCTTCTTTATCCATTCCAATACCATTATCTGATATTTTTACCATTCTAGTACCAGAATCTATTAATTCAATTTTTATAATTGTACTTTGGGCATCAATACTGTTTTCAACTAATTCTTTTACAATATTCATCATTTTTTCTATGACTTCTCCAGCTGCAATTTTATTAGCTAAAACTTCGTCCATTACTTGTATTTTACTCATACTATAATCTCCTGTTTAAACTTCTATATAAATATAGCACTAATAGTGTTTGATATCAATTAATTAAATAATATTTTTAGACAATCTATTTTTAATAATTCAATAGCTGTTTGTTTCTTCATTATATTCAATCCTTCCCACTAAAGCAATTATATTTCTTTTAAATATTCATGTAAGCTTTTTGCTATATCACTTGGTATAATAGTTTCTAAATCTTTTATATTTGCTTCTTTTAGTTTCTTTAAGGAACCAAATTTTTTTAATAGTTCTTTTCGCCTTTTTTCTCCAATACCTGGAACCATATCTAAAACACTAACAAGAGCACCTTTTGATTTAATATCTCTATGATATGTTATAGCAAACCTATGTACTTCTTCTTGAATTCTCGATAAGTATAAAAATAAGTTACTATCGTTTGGTATTTCAATCAGGTTATAATTCTCATCAAGCAAATGATTAGTTCTATGGTGTGAATCTTTTACCAATCCTACTATCTTAATATTTAAATTTAGTGAATCAATTATTTCTTTGCAAACGGTTATCTGATTTTCGCCACCATCTAAAACTATTAAATCTGGTTTTGTTAAATCTTCCATAAGTACTTTATAATATCTGCGGTAAAGGACTTCTTTCATAGCACCAAGATCATCTTTTACCGTTGATGATATTTTATATTTTCTGTACTCATTTTTATTAGGTAAAAAATTATCAAAAACAACCATTCCACCAACATAATATGTTCCAAACAAATGAGAGTTATCAAATGATTCAATTCTTTCAACTTTAGGAATATTTAAAAGTTTTGCAAGAAGAATACTCGCTTCTTTTCTTTTTGTCTCATCTTTTTCTATTGTTTCTTCTTCATTTTTTAAATTTTCTTTAGCATTTTCTAGCGCTAAATCAAATAAACTTTTAATTTTACCTCTATAAGTATTTAAAACATTAATATTTAAGTAGCTACTTAACAATTCTGTATCCACTTCAAGTGGTACATATAAATCTTTGGGTAAAATACCTGTTTTGTCATAAAACTTAATAATATACTCCATTAATTCTTCACTAATATCTCCCATTGTTTGAATGATTTCTTTGTGTCTACCATACAAAAGGCCTTCTCTAATAAAGAAAATTTGAATAGATAAATAATTATTATTAGTATAGTAATTAATAATATCAAAGTTTGAATCTTTATTTAAATCTATTTTTTGTTTCTTTAGAGTAATATCTATATCATTTAACATATCTCTTAGTTCTTTTGCTTTTTCATAGTTCATTGAAAGACTTGCTTTTTCCATTTCTTTTTTTATTCTTTTTTCTATTTCAGTACTATCACCTTTTAAAAAGGCAATGATTTCTTTTTTCATGTTTTCTATGGTATTTTTATCAATATCTAGTTTACAGTAACCAAGACACTCATGAATATGATAATAAAGACATAAATCTTTTTTTAGGCTTTCGCATTTTCTTAGAGGATAAATTCTATTAATCATATTAACTGTTTTTCTTGCTGCTGTAACATTTGGATATGGTCCATAAAGATAGTTTTTATTTTTCTTTCTTTTCACGTTTCTTATTATTCTAAGGCGTGGATATTTTTCATTTGTAAGTTCAATATATGGATAACTCTTATCATCTTTTAATAAAATATTATACTTTGGATTATATTTTTTTATTAAAGTAATCTCTAGAATTAAGGATTCTAATTCTGATGATGTAACAATATACTCAAAATCATCAATATTTTCTACTAACATTAATGTTTTCCCAGTATGGGTACCAGTAAAATAACTTTTTAATCTATTTTTTAAGTTTTTAGCTTTTCCAACATAAATAATAATGCCATCTTTATCCCTCATTTGATAGCTTCCTGGCTTATTAGGTACTAGAGCTAATTTATCTTTAAAATCTTTCATAATTATCCCTCAGAAACATTATATCAAAAAAAAGAAAACCACACTAGTGGTTCTCTAAATTACTCATTTTCTGCAAAGATATTATCATTAATTTCAAAACTTAAGCTAGGTTCTTCTTCTATTTTTTCTAATTGAATATCATCGTGGCTTAAGAAAATTCCAATTGCTTTATTAAGTTCTTGTTTAAATGATTTTTCTTCTTCATCTTCAAATCCTTTGAAATAAACATTTTCTATTTGATCATTATCAAACAAGCAAATTTCATTAGAATTAATTATACCTTCTGGATATAGGCATCCTGTATAATCATACATTTTATTTTTATCGTTATTATCAACCGAACAAAAGCCTGTAATCATAACTCGTTTGGTTCCACCCTTTAACAAAACGACAGAACCAACTGGTAAAAATTCTTTTTCCATATTTTCCTCCTAATTTTCTCCTAATAAATCAAATGTTTCTGTATTTTCTGGAATAGACTCTTCTACTTTCCAAAGTTCTTTGTTGCCATTATCAACTGCTTCATAGCTAGGTTGTGGTGTTTCATCTTCAAATAAAATATCACCACTCATATCATTTTGTTCTGAATTGATTACATTAGGTTCTTCATCAGTCCAAAATCTATTTCCATTAGTAAAACTATCTTCATTTTCATCATTAAAGTTACTATTTTCTTTATGATCTTTATATGCTTTAATTCCAATTCCTCCAGCAACAGCTGCACCTAGGCCAACTGCAAGTGGTACGGGATTAAATCCTTTTTTACTACTACTACTAGCATTAATTGTAGTTTTACTACTGCTTGATTTAGGAAGTGTTGTTCCTGTTTTGTTATCTTTCTTTCCTAATAGATCTTGTGCTGATTCTGTTACGGATGTTCCAATCTTTACGGAATCATTGCTAACAGCATCTTCACTTTTTGTATTTGGAATCTCTACTGTTTCGGAATGTTCATTGTAATTTCTAGTAGTGTATTCTACGTTTGTATTGTTTGACGGTGTTCCTGAAACATCTTTTGCAGCATTAGAATTATTAGTAGTTTCTTTATCAATTACTTCTATTTTATCTAAATCATCTAATACGATTTCCTTTTCAGGAGAAGTCGTAGGCTTTTTAGTATCTGGAATAGTTTGTTGTTTTTCTTCTGGTTTTTTTGTTGGTACTGGATTTTTAGGTGTTGTACTACCAGTTCCTAGTGAACCTTTTTTAGCTTCATCTTCTAATTTTTTAATTCTCTTATCATGTTCTGCGATTTTTTTATCATATTCTTTTAATTTCTCTTCAAGTTTATTGCTAGTACCACTCTTAGTTTGTTCACTTCCTGTATTATTATTTGGAGTTTTAACGATTGGCGAAGTAGTTCCTTCTTTAGTAACTTGTCTACCATTATTAGTATTAATATTAGTACCATTACCATTATTAGTATTATTACCATTACCATTATTAGTATTAGTATTATTACCATTATTAGTATTAGTATTATTACCATTATTAGTATTAGTATTATTACCATTACCATTATTAGGTGTTATATTGGTAGGTGTTGTTTTTTTACCACCTTTACCAAGTACATCATCCCATGAATTGTAAAACAAAGTTAATGGGCCTTGTAGAAAAGGCATAGTAATTCCCATTTGACGTAGGATGTCATCCATATTCATTGAATTAGGCACTTTTGTTGGCTCATTTTCTTCTTCTGTTTCTTGAATTCCTTGTAATCTATTTCCTTTTTTGTATTCATCTGGAGTAAATGGTATTACGAAATTAGATGAAGCGCTACCAAATAATGGCGTTTGATTAGATGAAGCGCTACCAAATAATGGCGTTTGATTAGCACCAAAATATTCGGCTTCTTCAAATATGTCGACTCCAACATCTTTTCCCTTATCTATATTATCAGCAGCTTTATAAATATTATCACATAAATGCTCAACATTAAGCAAATAATCTTCTGTTAGTTTTCTATATTTATTGGGAAATGAATTCATCTTAGATACTATAGTACCCCCTAAATTAAGTTTTCTATAAAACCCCATTCTTGATAATTGCATTGCAAAGTCTATCATATCATCATTAAGGGATGTTAAATCTCTATCACTACTTTTTAGTGAATTTTTTATTACTTCAGCATAGTTTCTCATACCATCTGTATTAATAGTACTACTCATTTTCCATCACCTAATCTTTCTCTCCATTCTTAGCCGCCTCAATTAAATCTCTATCTGATATTAAGCTATTGTAATAGCCTTCTTTATCGCCATAATCTATATAAGTTTCATAACTTTTGTATGGGCCAGTCATAATTGTTCTTGTATGAGTGCAATCTTTAGTTAAAGAGTTTATTTTGCTATTTATGATAGATAATTTTTCATCGCATATTTCTCCTCTAACGCTTCTTGCAACCGCATCTATATAATCGTATGAAGCATCAAGTATTCCCTGATAGTTGCTAAAGTATTCTTCAGTCAACTCATCTAATTTATCACCCATATAGTTTTTACCATCCACTAGAAAGTTTGCACCTAAATCACCGCCACCATCGCCGTTTGCTGCAGTATAAACATAATAATGTATATTTGTAAAAATATTTATATTCTGTTGAAACTCAAGAATAGCCTCATGTAACTGCTTACAATTTGGAATATAGAATCTACCAACATTTTTAGTATCAATAACTATGTCGCCAAATTTTTTTCCCATATTTTATTCTACCTCCTTTAAAAAACTGTAGTATGCTATAAATATAAGCCATCCTATACTTATAGCATACTACAATAGTATGCTTTGTTTTATTATTGTAAATTTTGTGAAGACTCTGCTTCTTCCATGAAACTTGTTGCTTTTGTTTCTGCTTGTCTCATTTCTCCTGCATGAGTATTGATATTTTGTGCATTTTCTTCTATTAATGCATTAAATTCTTCATAATGAGCTTTTAAACTATTATAAGTTCTTTCAGCTGCTTCTGAAACACCATCAGCTTGCAAATTACTTTTTAGTGAGTTATTTACATTGTCGCATGCTTGAAAAATTGATTCAATTTCTCTGTTGTATTTTCTGATTTGTTCCATTGCATTTTCGCTTTCGCTATAACTAAAAACTGTTTCCATTTTGTCCTCCTTATTATTTTATTTTATCTAAATGAGCTAATGCTTTCATCAATTGCTTGATTTAGACGATTATTTGTTTTTTCTACAGCTTCTCCAAGTTTTTCAATAGCTGGTCCCATTTCTTTTACTACGTTATATTTTTGTTCAAATTTTTGGAAGAAATTAATTCCTGCTGCATCTGTCCAACTATCTTTTAAGCTTTCTACTTCGTTTTTAATCTTATTTAGATTTTGTGTAAATTGTTCTGAATATTGTTTGAATTGTTCAGCATTATTTCCTAATCCTTCACTATTCATTCTAATTTCTGACATTTTTCTTTCACCTCCATATTATTTTTAATATCTCTTTAAGAATATATTCAAGTTGAACCCTCCTATATTCTTACATTATCAGTATAGCATTTTCTACTTTACTCATACAAGTCTTTTTTTATTTTTATGTAAACATCTTTACATTTTACTCCTTATCTACTGTCTCACCTATTTCCTTAAATATGTAATTCATAAATTTATTGAATGATTTTTCTATGGTATTAGAAGTTGTTATACCAATTTTATAAAAAGAATTGTTATAGTTTTTTTCTTCTTCTAAATACTCTTTAGCTTTTACATTTTTTCCTTTTTTAATATCACTTTCGAATCTATCGATTGCCTCTGCTGTTAGAGCTGTTTTGTTTCTTGTATTAAATTCATAATATCCAGTAGCTTGGGCTATATATACGCATAAGAAAAGTATAAGAAGTGTCAAAGTAATAAATCTAGCTATATTCTTGGATTTCATGCTGTTTTATCACCTCACTTAGTATTTCACTTATAGCAACAGTTGTATTCATAACTTCTGTTATTGTGTTTTCATTACCTCCAATTTCTATTAGTATAGTGTAATCTGAAAAGTCTTGATTATAAATTCCATTGACTCCAGGCCCTCCTTTTTTATATATTCCTTTACTAAGGCCTGGATACTTTTCTTCTACTTTCTTATTAATTTCTTCAGTAAACTTTAAATTTTCTTGATAATTTGAATTTTCTAAACCTATTAAAAAGATGATTTTAGCAAAAACTTCTCCATTAATTACTATTGTGGTCTTATCATGTGGAAGTGAATCTCTATGTATATCTATAAAGTATTTTAAACTGTTATTATTCTTTTTAGCATCTTCCATAAGAATTCTACTAGCTTTATAGCATCCGGCATAATTCCAACCATTTAAGTTTCTAATTTCTGTAATACTTCTTTCTTCAACCAATGTTAAAAAACCATTTTTATTTAAGATATCTTGCATAATATAGTCATTAATAAACACTGTGGGATTAACTGAGTATTCTGCTAAAGTTGTTTTGGCATATTCTTCAGTTTGATGGGAATTATATAAATAAACAATTGGACTTTTTTCTTCTTTTAATACTTTCATATTTTTTTCTTTTAGTGATACTTTTTTCATACCTAATAATTGTTCTGTTTTAAAAAAAGTTAAAAGTTTATCACTGACTTTGTTTTTAATAATATCTTCTTTTGTATAATCTTTTAGAAGGTAATTTACTAAATCCTCATCATTTATATTAATATTTAAATTTACTAAAAACCGAAACATTAAATAAAGGGATAAAAAAAAGATAAAAAACAAGATGATAATTTTATATCTGATTCTAATCTTTTTTTTACCTTTAAGTTTCATTTTCTTCATATTATCACCTAGAATAATTATAAAGATATAGATTGTATATTTTTGTCATATTAGGAAAATAATCTAGGAAATATTTGTATTACAATACTATATGCAATTAGTGATATCGGTCTACCAATTAAAATAATAGTTAAAAATTTTTTGATGCTAATTTTACTTAATCCCGCAATATAACATAGTAAATCATCTGGAAAAAATGGTAATGCAATTGTTATAAAGAAAAACTTTTCAAACTTTTCGTTATTTATATATTTGATATATTTATTAATTGTTTTCTTTGAAAATAACATCGATATTAGTTTTAAGCCAAACCTTTTAGCTAATAGAAAAGCACATAAGGATCCTAGTGATAAACCTATATAATTTAAAATAAATCCTTTTATACTTCCAAAAAGAGTAACACCGGCAAGAGACGATACTCCGCCTGGAATAATTGGCATTACCACTTGTGTTATTTGTAATAAAGTAAATATTATTGGAGCAAATATTCCATATTTTTTCACATGTACCACTATTTTATCAGGCGATGAGAAAAGACCTTTTTTAAGGCCAATAGCAATTAAACTTATTATAATAATGGTTATAATAAAAGTTATAATATTAAATATTCTTTTTACGTTTTTTTGTCTCATAATTACCTCTTCAAGATATATATTATCAGATAGAGGTTAAACTGTAAATGTAGTATTAGTTATATTCTTGTGTAAAGCTATATTTAGTCCTTTACCAATTAGAAGAGAAAGTTTATCTATTAGAAAATCTATTTCTTTTGGGGTTACCATAAAATTATAATCGATTGGATTAAGTACCTCAAATACTAATTTTAGTAATTGTTCTTCTTCTAATGTCCCTATTATTCCTAACAGAAACTTTTTATCTTTATTATCTAAATCTTTATCATAATCTTTATAGTCTATTTTGTATTTTAACTTGTTACTTTTGTTATTTATATTATCTTTATCATAGCTAAATTTTTTCATCATGTATTTTATAGTATTAGCAACAATTACACTGCTGTCTATGATTGTTGGTATTCCGATTACTATAACAGGGATATTCATTGTATCTTTATCTATACTTACTCTACAATTATTAACTCCACTACCAGGAGTTATGCCACTATTACTTATTTGAATTGTCTTATTAAGTCTATCAATTGAAGTTGTAGCTAAAGCATCAATTACTATTATAAATTTAGGCTTTATTGTATTAGTTATAGAAAATATAGTATCTTTTGTTTCTATTCCTGTTTCACCTGTTACACCTGGTTCTAAAATACTCACATTACGATATCCATTTTCTACTTCTCCTAAATTAAATAAGTGTCTTGTAACAAGTATGTGTGTTAGGCTCTTTGGCCCCAAGGCATCCGGTGTTGATTTTTTATTGCCTAATCCAATTACTAAAACTGAATCTTCTTCCTTGATATTGTTTTCATCAAGCATTTCTTTAAAAGTAATTGAAAAAGCTTTTAAAACATCATTAAAATTTGTGGAATCTGTAATATCCTTAAAACAAATTGTTTTATAAATGCCTATCTTTTTTTTATACTTTTTTGAAAGTTCTAAATCTTTAATATTTACCTCTTCTATATAAACGTTATTATTTACTATTTTCTTCTTATAATTATCTGATTCTAAATCATTAAAATCATCAATCGCTAAATCCGTTCTTAGATGAAATTTTTCTAAATTTACTTCATGCATATAATCACCTATTAATACTTTTACCAAAATTTGCAATTTTATTTGCATTTTTTACATTTTTTTGTTAGAATTAAAATGTTTAACAAAGAGAGGTGAAAAAAGGTGCCAAATATTAAAAGTGCTAAAAAGCGTGTTCGTAGTAATGCTAAAAAGGAAGTTGTTAATAATACAATTACTTCTAGTATGAGAACTGCTATTAAAAATTTTGAAAAAAGTGTAAAAGCAAATGACAAAGAATTAGCAAGTAATAATTTAAATATTGCTATTCAAAGAATCGATAAAGCTAAGTCAGCTGGTCTTGTGCATTTAAATAAAGCTGCAAGATTAAAATCAAGATTAACTAAATCAAAAAATGAAATGGAGTAAACCGTGTTTACTCTTTTTTTGTAAAGTAATTTATTTTTTTAGCAAAGAATTGTTATACTATGAAAAAATGTTTTATAATAAGTTATAGGATGTGAAATAATGAAAAAACTTATAAACATTGGTATAGTCTGTATTATATTAGGTCTTATTTTTACGTTTCAAGATAGTATTGTGCATTTTTATAATGTTGTCTTAGTAAAATTTCACAAGCAAGAAAAACTTATTAAGAACGAATATTATAGAGACTACGATTTTATGTTTGTGAAAAATACTAGTCATTTTTTGCCAAGTAGTAAAAAAGATTTGTACAATATATATTATACAGTTATAAATTCTGGAGCTAATAGTTTTTCTTTTTATTGTGATGTTAAATATAAAAATTGTATTAAAGATGTAGAAGAACTTGCTAATAACAGGGCTTTACTTTCTGATATAAATAATTTAGTTCATCCTTTTAATAGTTTTAAAAATATTAAAACAGAATATAATAATTATGGAAAAATAACTATAAATGTTGATCATACTTATAGTGAAGAGCAAATCTCTCTAATAAATGATAAAATAAAAGAAATAAAGCAAAAACTTTTAGTTAATGATAATTTATCTGATGTCGAAAAAATAAGAATATATCATGATTATATTATTGATAATAATATATATGATTCCAACAGAAGTGATAGAAATATAATAAACTATGATTCAGATACAGCTTATGGGGCATTTTTTCAAGGGTTTGCCATATGTGGTGGATATACTGATGCTATGGCTTTATTTTTAGAAGACATTGGTATTAAAAACTATAAAATATCTAGCAATACGCATGTATGGAATGCTGTGTTATTAAATGGGAATTGGCTACATTTAGATCTTACATGGGATGACCCTGTTGCAAGTGATGGAAATAATTATATTGACCACAACTTCTTTTTAATAGACACTGTAAAGCTGCAACAATTAGAAAAAACTCAACATAGTTTTAATGAGAAAATATATAAAGAACTTGTAGGTTAATTACAAGTTCTTTTTTATTATTTATCGCAAGTTTTGTTTTTATCACATATTGTAATAGTATATTTGCTACCGCCTCGATATTCTTTTGTTATTTCATCAAAATCATCATCTGTATCATAAGTAAACACAGTAAGTAAAATTTTTGAATTAACGTCACCAATACCACCTTGAGGAAATAATTTTATAGAAGTGAAAAAGGTATTGTCATTAACATCAGTCTCTTCTAAATGAGAATACCAATTAGAATTTCTATTTTCATAGTCGTCATATAAATATGTAGCAATATATCCTTCGTATTTCATAGTATCACTAACTGATAATATATTATGTGAAATACTTGTTCCATCTTCTAAACTGTATGAAAGGTTGTAACCTATTCTTATTTTATGATTAGGATCAATATTTGTCCACTGTGAATAGAAACTATCTGCATACTTTCCTGTATACGAAAGGGTTTGTACTTGTGATGGATATATTTGAAAAATACCAATATCAATTCCTGATTTTAGATTTGTTTGATATTCTTTAATAAGCTCTTTATCTTGATAAAAAGCAATTGGCATCTTGTTATTGTCAATATATTCTTCTTTGATATTTTCTTCTTTAATAGGTCTTTTTTTATTAATAGGTTTATTATTTGAGTTACATCCTGTTAATAAAAGTATTATAGACAAACCAAGTATTATTCTTTTCATAGTTATTCTCCACTAATTATTATTAATTATTTTTGTTAATCTTTTGATTGTTTCTTGTTCTTCTTTTTCTAATTTATTATTATTTATAATAAGTTCTAGTATATTATTCAAGTGATATATATCATTTTCATTTAGATTTTTATTTGAAACTATATTTATAAGAAGGTAAATCATATTAAAATAATCACTAGTATTAAACTTTATATTTTGAAAATTTTTTTCTATAAATTCATAGTCCTTATTCATTATTTTATCTACTATTTCATGTTGAGATATATGATATTCAGCTTCTTTTTGGATTTTTAGTATTTCTTCTAACTTTATATTTTTTATTGTGTCCATATATTGATCAAGTCCTTCAACTACTCCATAAAAACCTTTTGTGGATGTTGAATAACTCATTAAATTATTATCTATTTGATTAACTATGATTTGAGATGGCCTACATATAAGTATTGGGTAATCATCTTTAAAGTCCATGTAACTATCAGAAAAAATCATATCATCAAATATAGCTATAAATTTAGTGTTATAAATAGGTTTATTTAAATAGTAGTCTTTAAATGTTTGAATTTTATCAGTATTAAATTCTTTTTCTTTTGGTCGGATACTGTTTAATTTATAGTCATAAATTCCTCCATAATAGAAGTTAGGTCCAATGTCTATTTTGTCATTAATGTTTGAAGTCAATAAATCTAATATCATTTTTATTCTGCTAGGGTCGCTGTAATGAGTAGATATGCTAATAAGTGTAAGTTCAGCATTAAAATATCTTCTTACTTTATCAAGTTTTAAAATAAATATCCGTGCAAGATCAGAATCAATATTGTCACATGTCCCATCTAAATCTAATAATATATTGATAACACTTTTTCCAGAAGTATTATCTTCTTTTTTACTACTATTCATATTACCCTCCTGAGTGTAAAGCATTTCTACCTTATACAATTATAGTATAACATATTAAATTGAAATGTAAAAAAATTATTTTTATTCCATTACTTGCCCGCCATTAATATGAAACACTTGACCTGTAACGTAACTAGAATCTTGTGATGCTAAATATACAAATGTTGGAGCTAGTTCATAAGGCATTGCCCCTCTTGCCATTGCGGCATCTGATCCTAAAGATGGTATTTTTTCTTTAACCCAACATGCAGGTTGTAGTGGAGTCCAAAAAAATCCTGGCGCTATTGCATTTACTCTTATATCTTTTAGAGCAAGATTTCTTGCTAAAGCGTGGGTAAATCCTACAATAGCCCCTTTTGTTGTTACATAATCTATTAATTGTGGATCACCATAAAATGCAGTAACGGATGATAGATTAATAATACTTGATCCTTCTTTTAAATATGGTAGTACTTCTTTGGTTAAATAAAACATTCCATAAACATTGACTTTCATGGTCCAGTCAAATTGTTGATCACTGATATTATCAAGGCTATCTTGTTGATATTGTACACCTGCATTGTTTACCAAAATATCAATGTGTCCATACTTTTTAATTGTCTCATTAACTATGTATTTACAAAAATTATGATTAGTTATATCACAACGAATTAGAAAACATTCCCCTCCTAGCTTTTCAATGTAGTTCTTTGTATATTGGGCATCTTTATCTTCATTATAATAGACTATTACGACCTTCGCCCCTTCTTTTGTAAAAGCAATACTGCATGCTCTTCCAAGTCCACTATCACCTCCTGTAACAATAGCTACTTTATCTCTTAGTTTCCCACTTCCTTTATAATTAGGATTATCAAATACAGGTAATGGCCTCATTGGATATTCCATACCCGGTTGTACATTTTGTGATTGTTCTGGAGCTAAAATGTTATATACTGTGCTTTTAACTCCTATATTTCCATTATATTTATAATAATTGTTTCCAAATTTGTAATCGTATGCCATATCATTCCTCCCATGGTAATATATGACTATATTAATACAATGGCACAAAAAAAGAACTTCGAGAAAGTTCTTTCTTATTATCTATGTAGTCCAACAATATTTTTTAATTCTTCATATTTCTTTTTTGCTATAATTTCTGTTTTCTTAATACCCTCATTTAGTATTTCATCAAGCTCAGCGCTATTTATTAATTCATTATATTTCTTTTGTATTGGTTTTATAGTATTTATAACTAAATCTGCAACTTCACTTTTAAAAGTTCCATAATTTACATCTTTAAAGTGTTCTTCTATCTCAGCTATTGTTAAATTAGATAAAACACTATAAATAGTTATTAAATTACTAATTCCTGGTTTGTTTTCCGGGTCATATTTTACAGTCATTTCTGAATCTGTAGTGGCACCCATTATTTTTTTTCTAATATCATTTTCATCATCTAATAAAAATATTGTCCCTTTTTTATTTTCAGATGATTTACTCATTTTTTTAGTAGGATCAATTAAATCCATTATTTTCTGTCCTTCTTTTGAAATTAATGGTTCTGGAAGTTTAAATATATTTTCATTATATTTTTTATTAACTATTTCAGCTATGTCTCTAGCTAGTTCTACATGTTGTTTTTGATCTTTTCCAACAGGTACATAGTCAGTATCATATAACAAAATGTCACTAGCCATTAAGACTGGGTATGTTAGCAATCCAGCTGAGAAATTTTGATGTTTTTGACTTTTATCTTTGAATTGAGTCATTCTACCTAAATTGCCATATGGAGTTAGGCATTCTAATATCCATGAAGTATTAGCATGATAAACATTTTCTGATTGTAAAAATATAGTATTCTTATTATGATCTACTCCACATGCTAAATAGATTGCTAGTAAACTGCGAATATTTTGTGATAGTACAGTTGGATCTTGTGGTACTGTGATAGCATGCATATCAGCAATAAATATAAATGAATCATATTGTTCTTGATATTGTACTACTTGTTTGATTGCTCCTATATAGTTTCCTAAAGTAATTGATCCGGTAGGCTGTAAGCCAGTTAAAATTCTTTTCATAAAACTCCTCTTTTCTATTTTATTATTTTTCATCACCTATAAATATAAAAAGAATACAAATTTATAATCATAACCTGTATTCTTTAGAAGTAATTTATTTTATACAGGTATAAGCAACTCAAAAACCACTTATACCTATAATCAATATTCTCTATCGATATGTATAAGTGTTATTTATAAGGTGCCATGAATTGTAAACTACTGTTTTTATCATATAAATAACATCTCCCATTTTAAAATTATCATTATAATCTGACAACTTCATACTAACATTTTTTTATAATAATGTCAAATTTCTTTATTTTACATTTAATAAAAAAATCAATTCTAATTTAGAATTGATTATCTATTTATTCTCGAAACTTATAAAAAGTTTGAGCGGATTTCCCTATGGTGCCGAAAGAGAGAATTGAACTCTCCGCTGATCCTTACCAAGGATCTGTTTTACCACTAAACTATATCGGCATATGGTGTTCGAAGTAGGAATCGAACCTACACTGCTTTCGTCGGAGGAAAGTATTCTATCCTTTAAACTATTCGAACAAAAGTGAAGCTATTCACATTTAGCTCCATATTTTTTATATAAATTAACCAATGTATCTTTTTTTACTTTGCCATTGCTATCAAAAACATTTCCCTCTTCTCCTTCAATTTCAAGAAGACGTTTGGTATCAACTTTTTCGTAATTAATTACAGTAGTACTAGTAACTGAGTTTCCTAATTTTTCTACTTTATTGTCATAATAATCAATATTTTGATATGCTTTAAAGACATTTTCATAAGCTGTTTTATATTTTTCTAAAATATTATTATCATCTGATATTACTTTTTCAATTGATACGGTTCTAGTTACATATTCTCCCTTATAATATATTGTATACTTTAAAGATGTTGACATGTTATCTTTAGCCGATGTTTCCTTAGTACAGTATAGAGCATTCTCATTTTTTTTCTTAGTTAATTCACTATTTTTCTCTTCTTCACAGCCACTACACATTATTAATATTACTATTAAAAAAGTAAAATATTTAATCATCTTTTTCATTTTTTTCACCGCTTTTTTTTATTTGTTTAATTCTATTTAATATTATTTGTTGTTCTTTTAAGACCAATTCTATCTTATCATGTAATTCTTCTAAAATCAATTCACTCTTTAAATCAACTTTATAATCATTCTTATTTCTTAGACTGTCTTTTTTACTTTGTCTATTTTGACTCATCATAATTATAGGAGCTTGTAATGCCGAAAGACATGATAGTAATAAGTTAAGTAAAACAAATGGAAATTTATCTATCTGGTTTTCTTTTGTTAAAATAGTTGTATTTAATATAATCCAAAAAAGCAAAAAAGAAACAAACATTATGATGAAGACCCAACTACCTGCTATCTCTGAAAGCCTATCAGCTAGTTTATCTCCAAAACTTAGTTTGTTTTCTTCTTGCTTATCTACATCAATTGCTAATGGTTGATCAACTAAAACATCTAGTAATTCTTCTTTTTCTTTTTTATTCATCTTATCATTTAATACCATTTTTACTACTTCTTGTCTGTGTTTATCTTTATTCAAATTAATCACCATTAATATTTTATCCAGATTACGTGCCAATATTAGCATCAAATTTAGGATTTAATATTAATTCTATTTCCATATTAGAATTAATTGGCTCATTTTCTTTAATACTTTGGCTTGTTACATATCCAGTACCAGTTAATTTTGTTTTTATGCCTAAAAGTTTTAAAATGCCTACTGCTTCTTTACTTGAATATCCAACTACATTAGGAACAGTAAGATTAGAGTCATTAGTTATTAAGAAAACTCTATCTTTTGTAGTAATTGTTGTGTCTTTTTCTGGATATTCTTTTATTACTTTATTACCATTTCCAATAATTATAATATTATTTATAGCATTACTATTTAATATTTGTTTTGCAGCATCTACTTTTTTGTTTTCTAATGCGGGTAATTTATAAGTAGTAATTTTTTCTCCTTTTGTATCACTAACTTCTGTACCATAATACTTAGATAAATTGCTTATTACTTCTTTAACTGCAGTAGAGATTCCTTTTTGACTTCCTCCGCTTGGTCTTTGAACTGAGGCATAGATGATAAATTGGGGATTACTTTTAGGATAAATTCCTGAAAATGACGAAATAATATCTTCTTGTCCATTTAAATAACCTCGACCATTACTAGCAGCAATTTGAGCTGTACCTGTTTTACCTATAAGTTCCCCACTTTCAATTCTATAACCAGAACCAGTATTACCTATTCCATTAACGGTATCATCCATCAAACTAATCATCTTTTGAACAGTTTGAGTACTAGCTACCCTATCCCTTTCCGTTTTCTTGCCAGAAAAGATTACTTCTTCAGTTGTTGGATCCACAATTTTTTCAACTATATAAGGTTTTAAAAGAATACCATTATTGGTAAGTGGGGTCATCGCTTGAACATTTTGAAGTGGAGTTGTTGTTATTCCTTGGCCAAAACCAGCATTATATATTTCTGTTTCATATTTAAAACTAATCTTACCGGCACTTTCATTTGGTAAAGTGATGCCTGTTTTCTTACCAAAGCCTAGTTTTTTATAATATTGTCTGAGCATAGCACTATTCATGAAATTATGAAGTAAATTAATAACTCCTACGTTACTTGATAAAGCGTATCCTCTATCATAGGTAATATAACCCCATCCGTTTCTATTCCAATCTCCTATTTCTGTTCCATCTGTTGTAACATATACACCGGATTTGTATGTGGCATTACCATCATATACATTATTCTCCATAGCAGCCATGTAAGTAAAAGTCTTCATAGTACTTCCAGGTTCATAAGGTGAGGCAATAGTTTGATCCAAGTAGTTTTTAATATCATTTCGAGTGTTAAGATCAAAATTAGGATTAGAAGATAGTCCTAGTATTTTACCCGTTTTGGCATCCATAATTACCATAGTAAACCATTCATATCCAAAATTATTTTTAGCATTTGTTAAAGCTTGTTCTACAAAGAACTGAACATTACTATCTATTGTCAAATATATATCTTTGCCTTGCGTTGCTTCATGTCTAATCTCATTTGTTCCTGATATTTTGTAACCTCTCAAATCTTTTTGATAAGTAACATAACCATCTTCACCTTTCAAAATATTGTCATAATATAATTCAAGTCCCATTTTACCGGAAATAACATAATTTCCTTCTTTATCTTCGTCTTGGGTTGCATATCCTAAAGTATAGGATAAGAAATTACCTTTAGGATAATATCTTTTATAACTTTCAATAAAGTCAAGTCCTGGTAAGCCAAGATTTTCTATTTCGTTTTTTTGAATTTCCGTTAAACCTTTACCTTTATTACCAAATTCGGTTTGATATAAGTTTTTCTTATTTAAATATTTTAGAATCTCTTCTTTTTCCATTCCTAGTATTGGGGCTAGTTTTTCAGCCGTTTTTTCTTTATCAACTACATGTTGTGGTTTTTTTTCATTTGTAGTTCTAGCTTCTGAAAGATAAGCTATTAATTTATAAGAAGTAACATTTTGAGCCAAGACATCATTATTAGCACTATATATTGTTCCTCTTTTTGCCTCTAGTTTAGTTGTTCTAGTTGTTCTTTTACTTGCTAAATCTTGTAAATTGATTCCATCTATTTCTTTTGCTATAGAAAGTTGAACTAATCGTGCTATCATTATTGCAACTAAAAAAAGAGAAGCAATAATTAATAGACGACTATATTTAACATTATTTCTTCTCTTTTTATTTTTCAAATTTCTCACGTCCTTTGGTTATCTTACAACCTTTATGTTAGCATTATTATAACTCAATCCTTCGCTTTGTGCAACTTCTTGAATGGTTGTAAGAGATGCAAGTTCATCGATTGCCATTGCTAAGCTGTCATTTTCTTTTTGCTGTTTTGAAATTTCTATTTTTTTCTTTTCTACTTCAAAATTAAGCTTAGAAAGTGTTGCTTTTGAAAAAACTATCGAAATAGGCGCAAGTAAAACCAATGCCATAGCAAGAGTATAAAGTAATCTTTCTACTTTTGATATTTTTACTACTTTCTTATATTTTTTCTTTCTCATAATTATCACTTTCCTTATTTTATTCTTTCAATAATTCGAAGTTTAGCACTTCTTGATCTATTGTTATTATTTAGTTCTTCTTCACTTGGAACTATGGCTTTATTTACAACTAGTTTAAAATCTGGTAAATATTTAGAATCGATATTAGGCATTCCCTTTACTCTTTCATCTATTTCGCATAATTCTTTAAAGTATTTCTTTACTATTTTATCTTCTAATGAATGAAATGTAATAACTTCTACTCTTCCGCCTATTTTAAGCATACTTAAGGCTTGTTCTAAGGCTGGTTTTATAACATCTAATTCATGATTCACTTCTATTCTTATCGCTTGAAAAATCTGCTTTGCAGGGTGTTTTTTTCTTTTTTCTTTCTCTGGTACAGCACTTTTAATTATTTCAACCAATTCAAGTGTTGTCTCAATTGGTTTTATTTTTCTTTGTTCGACTATTTTTTTTGCTATACCATATGAAAATTTATCTTCTCCATAATCTCTAAAAATGCGATTTAATTCATTTAAAGAATAATTATTAACTACATAGTAAGCATCTAAAGTGCTTTCTTGATCCATTCTCATATCAAGTCTTGCATCTTCATGATATGAAAATCCTCTTTCTTTATTATCTAATTGTGGGCTTGATACTCCTAAATCGAATATAGCTCCATCTATTTCTTGAATTCCTCTTTTATTTAATTCTTCTTTTAAATGAACGAAATTACTTTTGATGATAGTGAAGTTAGTACCAATCTTATTCAAAAGGTTGGTACTATATTCAATTGCTTCACTATCTTGATCGAAGGCGAATAAAAACCCCTTTTTTATTCTTTCTAAGATGATACTGCTATCTCCGGCATAACCTAAAGTACCATCAACTATAATACTATCTTCTTTAAGGTTTAAGTTTTCTATTAATTCTTCTTTTAAAACACTAATATGCATATTATCACCTATAAGTTAGTACTTTCATTGAATAAGCCTTCAGCTATATCGGACATACTGTCTTTAGTAGAATCCATAAACTCATTCCAGGCATCAAGAGCCCAAATTTCAAGTCGATCACCTGTTCCGATAACTACACATTCTTTTTTTATGTCAGCATACGAAATAAGTGGTGTGGAGATATTAATACGACCTTGTTTATCAAATTCTACTACAGTAGCTCCTGATAGGAAGAATCTCATAAAATTACGGGCGTCTTTTTTAGTAAATGGAATGGTTTGTAATTCTTTTACAATGTTATTGAAATCTTCTTCACTATAAGCAAATAAGCATTTTTCAATACCACGAGTAATTACAAACTTTTCTCCTAAATCATCACGAAATTTAGAAGGAATTGTAAGTCTACCTTTATCATCAATATTATGATGATACTCTCCCATTAACATAAAAATTCACCACTTTTCCCCACTATCAACCACTGCTTACTATAATAATACCCCACATAACACTTTTTGTAAAGAAAAACAATAGATTTTTATACCACTTTACACTTTTTACAAAACTTGACAAAAAAAGTAGTACATTTTGTAGTACTACTGTTCAATTATTAATTAAGGTAATAATTAATGTCTTGTTTTGTTTTTTATTTCATCTTTTAGGAGTTTAATAAATTCTTCATTTGTAACTGTTATTTTTTCATCGCTACCATGTCTTCTATATGTAACTGTTTTATTTTCTTTTTCGTTATCTCCTATTACTAGAGAATATGGTATTTTCTTAATTTGAGCTTCTCTCATTCTATAACCTAGTTTTTCATTTCTATTATCTACTTCTGTTCTAATACCATTTTTTTCAAATAAGTCTTTTAGTTCATAAGAATAGTCTCCTTGATGTTCACTTGATACAGATATTAGCATTACTTGAAGTGGTGCAAGCCAAAGTGGTAAGTTACCTTTTGTCTCTTCTAGAAGGAAGGCAATAAAACGATCTAGTGAACCTAATATTGCTCTATGAATTACTACTGGTCTTGCTTTAGTTCCAAATTCATCTATATAAGTAAGTTCAAATCTTTCTGGAAGTAGAAAATCAAGTTGACAAGTTGAAAGTG
Organism: Bacilli bacterium; assembly: GCA_017525855.1. Next base: position 161,311 of record JAFXSE010000026.1, on the reverse strand, counting down.
TTACATCATGGCCAATTGCACTTTTTACTTGAACATCAAGTTTAGGCCCATAGAATGCAGCTTCTCCTTCTGCCTCATAAAATGGAATATTTAATTCTGTTAAAACTTTTCTTAACTCATTTTCTGCTTTATCCCACATCTCATCATTATCAAAATATTTTTCTTTATCATTTTTATCTCTAAGTGATAATCTAAATTCATAGTCATTAAATCCAAAGTCTTTATAAACATCAAGTATTAAATTAACAACACCTTGGAATTCATCTTTAATTTGATCTGGAGTACAGAATATATGAGAATCATTTTGAGTAAAAGCACGAGCTCTTTCAATTCCACAAAGTGCACCACTTGCTTCATATCTAAAGTCACTTGCTACTTCTGCGATCCTTAATGGTAGGTCACGATATGAATGAAGTGAGTTTTTAAACATCATCATATGATGAGGACAGTTCATTGGTCTTAACACATATGCCTCATCATCCAACTCCATAGCTGGAAACATATCTTCTTTATAATGATCCCAATGTCCACTAGTTTTGTAAAGATCAACATTACCTAAAGATGGAGTTAGTACATGTTTATATCCTAAAGATATTTCTTTATCCATAATATAGTCTGATAAGCTACGTCTTAACATAAACCCATTAGGAAGCCACATAGGAAGTCCTCTTCCAACTAAATCAGCGAACATAAATATACCTAAGTCTTTTCCTAGTTTTCTATGATCTCTTAATTTACATTCTTCTAAATATTCTAAATGTTTATTTAAGTCTTCTTCGTTATCAAAACAAATACCATATATTCTTTGAAGCACTTTATTTTTAGAATCTCCTTTATAATAAGCGCCACTTACTTTTAGAAGTTTAAAATATTTTAACATCTTAGTATTTTCAACATGTGGTCCACGACAAAGATCAGTAAAGTCTCCTTGTGTATAACAGCTAATAATCTCATTATCATCCATGTTTTCTATTAATTCTATTTTATAAGGATTATCTTTAAACATTTCTAATGCTTCTTGTTTAGAAAGTTCATGTCTAACTATGTTTTTAGCGCTTTTACTACATTTTTTCATTTCTTTTTCGATACGCTCTAGGTCTTCTTCTCCAATAGTGTTATTTCCTAAATCTATATCATAGTAAAATCCTTCTTCTATTGCAGGCCCTACCCAGAATTTTGCATCTGGATATAGATGTTTAACTGCTTGAGCAAGTAAATGCGCACATGAATGGTTCATTACACTAAGTTTTTCATCTTCTTTAATATTTATCATTTTAAATTCCTCCTATTTTCAATCATCTTTTCTGCTAATAAATGACTATATTGCTTTTTCAAAAGTACTATTTTGTCATGAATTAATTTTCTTTTTTCAATATTTTTTTCCATTAACTCATCAAATCTTAGTTTTTCTAATTCTTTTTTAAATTCTTCTTTTGTCATAATCATCTCCAAAATAAAACTCCTATACTAATGTATAGGAGTCAATAGACGTTACCATCCTTTGTTTTTCTTAATTTACTTAACGGAATTACCGGAATTACTTTTCATAATTCTACTCATAAGGTAGTAACTTATAATTATCTTATTCATTTACACCAAACATGAACTCTCTTTAAAGATTAAATTATAAATCTTGTCCTTGATCACTGTATTTCTAAATACACTTATTTTATATCATAAATTATTTTTTTTTGCAACTATATCATTTCATTTGTTTTATTTTTTTATTATACTCAATCGAAAAATACTCGTGTCTATTCAACACTTCATTAATCGTTAAGACAATTTGTTCTGTTTTTTCTTTTAGTTCTTCTAGTCTTTCTTTACTTATATTTTTATTTTTGATTATTGAAATTAAGTATCTATTCCATAAATCTGCAAATCTTCTTAGAGGAGAAGTTGAATGACAATAGTATAATGATCCAAGCTCACTGTGACATCCATTTGTACCATATATAACTTTTCCAGGTCCTTTTCTTATTTGATATAAAAGCTCATCTAATTCTAAATCTATATTTTTTTCATTTAGAAAGTTTTCTAATTCGAAATCATCTTCTGTATTATCACTCATTCTATATATTAATGGATAATCATTTTCAGAAAAGTATTTTGCGATATATAAGTTTTCCAGTGTCATTAAATATGAAACTATTTTATTAGCAGTACTACTCTTTTTGGAATTATCATTTTCTATATTGTAATTTGAAAATAGTTTTCTTTCCAATATTTTTTTCACATCTCTTAAATTTCTAACAGTAATATTAAATTCAGAATTATCTTTTTTATTTTCAGAAAGTACTTTATTTACTTCTTCGTAAGTTGATTTTTTATTATTAGTGATAATTGTTTTCATCATCATATTTGAAGTAATTGTTCCATCTTTTTTTATTACAAAATAATCAGAAATGGCATATCTAGGTTTGTTTTCTACAAATGATGCTTTATCTGTTGCGAGTTCTTTAGGAAGCATATATACTAATAAGTCTTGTAAATAGATTGTCTCAGCTCTTGTTAGAGCATCTCTAATAATTTCATTTGTAATATCAATATATCCAAAAATATCAACTATATGTATTCCTAGCAAGTAACTATCATCTTCTAACTTTTTACATGATAAGCAATCATCTATTTCTTTAGTATCATAACTATCTATACTTATGATATAATCAGTAGCAATTACTCTTTTACTTAAGCGTTTATCTATATCCAAATTATCTATACATACAGTACTGTTTTCAATATTGATATTGTATCTAGTAGATAAGTCACATAACATTTTAGAACTATCAAAGGAATAATTAAAGCTTTGTAATATATCGTCAATAAATTTTATCTTTAAAAAATTATAATCTTTTTTATTCAAGACTTTTAATTCTTGAGATAAAATATTTCTACACCATTCTTTTTCTACTTCAGATACATTCCAAAACTTATTGAATAAAATTAATTTTATAACGGAGTTATAATATGTTACATCATCTAAATAAGTATATATTTCTCTTGTTTTTTCTATATATAAAGATACTAACTCCATTATTATTGTATGACTATCTTTAAAAACTTTATTTTCTATATTTAGTACTTCTATACTTTTATTTAAGTAATCTATATTTTTAACTTTTGTTATTATAGTCCATAAAATTTCTAAATATTTAGTGTTTTCATCTTTTTCTATTGGTAGTTTCATTATCTTTCTTGATAGATGATAATATTTTGTTCTATATTCTTTTTTATTATAATCTTCATACTTTTCATCAATTAAAACTGTATTTATAGATTCTAATATTTTAGTAAGAGTTCTATTTAATATTGTTTTATCTATATCTCTGTTTTCTTTTAAATAATTATCAATATAGTCAAGCATATTATTAACAGAATTAATATTATTTACTAAGTTATCTTCTTTTATTAAATTATTTATAATTTGTAATAGTGCGCCTATTGATTCTTCTTCATTATCTAAAAGTAGGCAATTTAAAACTTTATCATATTGGCCATGATAATTATCAAATATACTTAGTAATTTATCTAGATTCTTAGATTGTATTTTCATTAGTTTCTCCTATTTTTACTTATAAGTTCCATAGGTATAGTTAATTGTTTAATTCTTTCTATTATTCTTCTAGATTTTACTTTTTCTACTCCATTTGATGTCATTGATAAATGATTTTCTAGCTCTTCTAAAGATAGATTGGAAGTAATAAAAGTGGTCAAGTGTTCTTCCATACGATATTGTAAAATAGAACCTAGTATTTCATCTCTTCCCCAACTACTACAGTTTTCTGCTCCTAAGTCGTCTAGGAAAAGAATTGGAGCTTTTTTTGCAGCATTAAACTTTTCATTAAAGTCTTCTCCAAATGAAGCTTTTAAGGCTCTTAAGAATTCTGGATAATATACAATAACACTTTTTACATTTCTTTTAGCCATTTCGTTTAGAATAGCACATACTAAATAAGTTTTACCTGATCCAAATGATCCTGTTAAGTATAAGCCTTTTGATTCAATATCTTGATTATCATAGTTTTTTATGAAATCATTAATATATTTTATAACTGGTAATCTACTTTTATCGTCTTTGTAAATATTTTTAATACTTGCATCTTTTACATCACGACTAATATCAAAATAGGTGATATTATCTTTGTATAATTCTTCTTTTTTCCTACTACATGCTATATATGAAAAAACAACTCTTTTGTTATCTTGTTCTGGAGTTAAAACATATCCTTTTACAGCATGAGGGCATTCTTTTATTCCTGGGCAAGATTTACATAGTTTTCGCATTGAGACACATTCTTCTAATTGCGAAGTATATTTCATTAATATTTTTTCACTAATTGGTAAAGTTTTTACATAGTTAGAAAAATCTTTATCGCGGCATGCTTTATGATAACTATCTTCTAGACTAAACTTATTATTCTTTTTAACTAAATCTTTTAATTCTTCCATAAAGCACCTCTTTCTAAATATATTTTATCAAATAAAAAAAATAATACAAGATTATTTAAGGCTTGTATTATTTTAGGGATTTAAAAGTGAGCGCCACCACCAGATGAATGGCCTCCGCCAGATGAGCCTGAAGAAGAGGAAAATCCTCCACCTCCGTGACTGCCACCGCCGCTGTTAGATGATATAACATGACTTGTTACATAACTTCTTACAAAATTGTCTTTTTGTTTTGTAAGTTTGAAAGTTTTTTTATCAACATAGTCCATAGTTCGCAATTTCTTTTTTACCATTTTATTCTTCTTAACTAAGATTATCATAGTTATAAGAATAATTATAAAATCTGCCCCTATTATTCCTGCCCAAGGAGCTTTATATGGTGGTTTTTTTCTAACAAAGTTTGGATCTTTTTGTAAATAGCCATAGTCATCTACATAATATCCTTCTAAATCATATGGAACACCTTCATCATAATATCTATCACAATAATCAATAAATTGTTTAACTGCCGAAGTATAATTTCCACTTTTTAAATAACTTAGCATACCATTAATAGGTCCGTTTTTTCTTTCATTATCAAAATATAGTTGACTATTTCCAAATAAATAGAAATTAACATATCTATTACTTTCATTCATATTTATAAAAAGAATTATTCCATCATATTTTTCATAATCAAGTCCAAAGTCATTATAATCATAGAAATCAACGGCATAATCTTCATTTTCCGAATCGTAATTATAACTAAATTTATCTGTTAAAATAACTAAATCCACATTATTTTTACTAATAAACTCTTCTATTTTACGATAGATATCTTGTTCTTCGCTTTCAGTAAATAAGTTTGCAAAATCATAGATTTTTTCGCTCGCATCAACTTTTTTGGAGTTTAATACATTACTTCTGTTTTTATCTGTTATTACCCATTTTTTATTAACGCCTAAATTATCTAAAGTATTTCTATCAGTAGTATTAGTTGTTGCGAAGGCATGTATTGGAAAAAGTATTAAGGTAAATAATAATAGTATTTTAAATTTTTTCATTAATTATTACCTCCAAACTTATATGCAATGTAAGTTGCTACTATGAATAGTATGGTAAGAGAGATAAACATAACTATAGAGATAATTACAGCTTTCTTTTTATCAACTGGTATATTTCCAATAAACTCTCCAGTTTGGCCGTTCATTGCAAAGGTATACATTTTATTCATATATTTAACATTTACCATATATACAGGAAGTAAAACGTATTCAATGTTGTATTCAGTTGTTGATAGAGTATTAGATTTAATTTTAGTCATTGAGTATCCTGATGCTGTATTTAAAAACATATTTTTAGCATCATCTAGTACACTTTTTTCTATTTCTTTTCTTGTATCATTACTCTCCACATCATATCTTTCGGCTAAAAAGCCAGACAAATAAGCATGATTATAAGGTACTAATTCTTTATAATCATAAGGTTGAATAGTATTCATAAGATCATCTTGAAATCTAGTAGATCCATCAACTGGAACACTATTAAAAGTAACTGTTCCTTCTCTTTCTATATCATAGATATTAGTTTTAGTATATGCTACATTCCCACTATTCCAATGAGTATACTTGTTGGCTGTAAAATCTAGTTCTCCTTCAATTTTAAAACTATGAAACCAAAATGGTATATATATACCTCTTATTTTTTCTATATTCGTTTGATCAGTAAAATGTTTAGGGACAAGAGGTCTTCCTTTTGTTAAATTTTTAAAAGCTTCAACGGCATCTTGTTGTTCTTTTTTGAAAGGGATAATTTTACTAGGTGAAAACTTTCCAGAAAGCTTATTTTTAAGAATTGCTGTATTTCCACAATATACGCAGAAAGTAGCCGTTGTTTGTTCATCTGTAATGATTTCAGCTCCACAGTCTGGACAATTATAAGAGAAATATTCATCGTAATTATCAACATTTTCCTCTTCTACACTTTGATTGTTTTCTTCACTACTAGCATTTTTGTGTTTTTGTAATTCTTCCAAAGTAAAACTACTGTCACAATGCTTACATTCCCACTTTCCACTAGAAGGGACAAAATCAAGTTTAGAACCACAATTTGGACATTTATGGTCTATTACTTTTGTTTTTTTACTCATCTAATCACCACCTATATTATTTATTATAACATGTATCATTATAAACACAAAGATTTTAATATAGTTAAATATATGTACTAGATTTAATATTATTAATCAAAAAAAGAGCACTTAAGCAAGTGTTCCCATTGGATCCCATGGTTCTAATTCTTTGGGTTCTTCTTCTAACTTATTTTTTTCTTCAGCTGTTAAGTATTTTTTATTAATAACTGCTTGATAGACATAGCTATCAAACCATGAATCTGTTGCTATATAATAGCCTTTATTAGCTTTTTCATCTCCCCAACTATTTTCTATTTTCCATTTAGTTACAACATCATTATCTATATTAACTCCTGTAAATATCATTGCATGATTCATCGCAGATTCTCTCATATCAAGCATTTCTTCTTTACTCATTTCAAGATTGATTTGTAATAAGTCACTTTCATTATAACTTTTATCATCCCATAATCCTATATCTCTATCTCCATATTTACTGCAGTCACTTCCAAACCAAACCGGTTGTCGATCTTTTAATTGGGTAAGTACTAATTCTTTAAATCTCTTATAATCAAGATTTAAATGAAGTATTTTCTTTCCCTCTATTACATTTCCTAAGTATTTGATTGTATAAGTTTCATTAAAAGGTTTGTCTGAAGTAGGACTGTTAATAATACTTGTATATTCATCTAAATTTATATCTACAAATTCATTTAGAAATTCAAGTGGGGTAATATTTTTCAGTATATTATATTTCTTGTTTTTATCTACATATTCAAATGAGAAACTTTCTGGAGGAATACCAAATGCACTACATAATAATTTATATATCTCTTCCATGGTCTTATCTTTTAAAACAGCTATTTTCTCAGTATTACCGTCTTTATAAAGTTTTCTAATTTTGAAAGTAGTTTTTCTTAAATATCTGTTTAAAACATTATCTATTTCACTAGTATTTTCACTTTGAAACGTTTCAGGGAATACTTGTTTAGGCACTACTCCGTATTTTTTTACTACATTAACAAACATATCCCACTGTCCTCCATCTTCGATACCACGCATTAATATGAATGATAAAAGTCTATCATCTTTATCTTTTGATGCAAGTTCTATTACTGAATTTAGAAAATAATTACATTTTTCTAATTTGTCATAAAAAGCCACATAATTTTGTGAGAGTTCAAATTCTTCAATATTATATTTTTTAGCTACTTTTTCTCTTAATATATTAAGTCCTGCAAAAATCCAGCACCTACCACTATTCTTTTGATTAGCTACTTTCATTGTTTCTATATCTATTGAAAAATTATTTCCTACATATTCACTTTGTTCTCCAACTCTTACTAAGTCACTTATTTTATTCTTATTTAACGCACATCTACTAAGTGTATATATTTTGTTATTTTTGTACTCTTCTTTTATTTTTTGTAATTGTTCTTTAGTTATTTCTTTCATAATTCCTCCTATTATTATTATGAAAGAAAAGTTGTTTTTTATTCAAAAATAAAAAGTTTTAAATTACTTTAAAACTTTTATTTTTCAAAAAAATTAATTCTTTCTTCTATATTTTCTTTTCCTAAAATACTAAGTATATTAGAAAGATTAGGTGTTTGATTTTTACCAGTTACAACATGTCTAATCATCTCACAAATATCACCAATATGTCCTTTATAATTATCAGGATTATTTTTATATTCTTTAACTGATGATGCATATCCGTTATCACTAGCTAAAGTCTGAATTTTAGAATACCATGTTTCATTATCATCTTTTGCATCAAATATATCTAAATATTTCTTTAATAATTCTATATCAATCCCTGTTTTATCTATTTCACTATATGTTTTTTCTTTATTTTCAAAGAAATATTCATCGAACATATAAATTGATTCTGTCTTGACATCTTTTAGTGTTGCTATATCTTTACGAGGTCTCTTACCATTTCTTTCAATATCTAAGAATCCAATTAATCGGTCTTTATTTTCTTTCATTATTTTAAAGAACTTTTCATCATATTTTTCAAAATACTCTAAACTCATATTATAAATATCTTCTGCAGAGATTCTAGAAAAATATGTACGACAAATATTGTTTAGTTTTTCTACATCAAAAAGTGTTCCCCCAACAGGCATTTTTTTAAAGCTAAATTGAAAATCTAAGTAACTTTTTTCAGGATTTTGTAGATACCATTCCTCAAAGTTAGTATTTACAATTGTAGAAAGGAATAATTTTACTCCTTCAACTGGGATACCTGCTTGTTCATAATAACCTACTGAAAATTCTGGATCTTTCCTTTTTGAAAGCTTACGAATATTTCCTGTTTCTTCATCTTTTTTAGTAAGTGGTGCATGATGAGCATATTTTAAAGGTTTGAAACCTAGAATTTGAGATAGTTGTAAGTGCTTTGGATAACTTGGAATCCACTCATCTCCTCTGATTACAGTTGTTGTATGCATTAAGTGATCATCAATAACATGAGCGAAATGATACGTTGGAAGTCCATCTTTTTTCATGATTACTTCATCAATCATATTTTCTGGCATGGTAATATCACCTTTGATTAAGTCATGTAAAATTACTGTATTATTAATTTCTCCAGGAGATTTAATTCTAATTACATAATTGTCACCATTATCTAAATGTTTCTTTACTTCATCAAGGGATAAATCACGGTCAACTGCATAATGTCCATATATTCCTATTGCTTCTTTTCTTAACTCTTGTCCTTCTCTTATTTCTTGTAGTTCTTCTTTTGTCATAAAGCATGGATATGCAAGTCCCTTAATTATTAAGTCTTTAATATAAGCTTGATATATTTCTTTTCTTTCACTTTGTACATATGGTCCATAATTTCCAGATGAAAAAGCCCCTTCTTCAGGCATAATACCGTACATATTAAGAGTGTTTTTTATTAAATCATTAGCTCCTTCAACAAATCTTTCTTGGTCTGTATCTTCAAGTCTTAAATAAAAAACGCCATTACTTTGCTTTGCAAAAACATAGTCTAAGAACGCCCCTTCTAGGTTTCCAACATGCATAAATCCAGTTGGAGATGGTGCAAAACGAGTAACTTTAGCTCCTTCTTTTAATTGTCGTTCAGGATACTTTGCTTCTATTTCATCCCTTGTTATTTTAATATTTGGAAATAGTATTTCAGCAAGTTCTCTTCTTTCATTATCATTCATAATATCCCTCTTTTCTAAACATACATAATATAGCATAAAAAGAAGATAATTTCAAACCTTATCTTCTTTTAGACATATCTTTATAAATAATCTATTACAATATAATATTTTCATTTATAACTACTTATAGTAGTGAGCAACTAATTGTTTGATTTTACCATTTGATATATCTGCCTTATAACCAACGCCATTTCTAAACATTGGTGAACTTATATCATCTGTATTTGGAATAATCATTTCATTTTCGCATTTATCAAAAGCATGTTCTCCCAATAATGTTTTAAATACTTGATCTGCAGAATTATATAATTCTTGTTTTTCCTCACTTATTTTTGGAGGATTCTCCATATAATTTATGAAGTAATCTTTGGCTTTTTTAGCCGTTATTTTACTTATAACTTTTGCTTTAAAAGCTTGATTATATTTTTCTTTTTTACAAAGTATGTCAAAGCATGGATCATATGTATATTCTGTACCTAGAAATCTAAAACAAATCCAAGAGTGATAATATTCTTCTTCATTTTCATCAATGATTAGATATCCTCTTTCAATATAATCATTATCATTCATAAAAAGTATTGCAGTTTCTGTTGTTTCCCAGCACCATTCTTCTAATTTACCTGTTTCAGAGAGAGTAAAAAGATCAGATGCCGGATTTGATAATATTTCTATTTTTAAATCATTAAATTTGTTACGTAAATATAAAAATCCATTAAAACTCATATAATTCCTTAACGAATTAAATCTATCATTTTCAACCAAGTTTTCTATTTTTTTATTAGACATAATACCACCTCAAAATTTTTTAATATTATAAAATAATTGTATATAAAAACAATCATAAGATTGTTTTTAATCCTCGTAGCAGTAATACATATTGTAGGTTGCTTTATTCATTAATATTCCTTGTTTCTTAGCATTTTTTTCTGTAAGACCAAATTCATAATTAGATTGGTATGGCTCATCTTGAGTTGTTCCTTCTTTTACAAACTGGCTACCATCTAAATTAATATCAAAATACTTATAATCACCACTTGGATTTGTCTTTTTTAAATCTTTAAATGTATAATCACCTTTTACATAATTATTAGCTTCTTCACCATACTTTGCCCAAAGGAATGTTTTATCCTTATTTAATTGCATTGTAACAATATAATCATTATTTGAAACCGATCCATCAAAGCTTTTGCAACTATATTTTCCACTAACATAGTTTTCTTCTGTTGAATACTTAAGTTCATTATATAATCTATTTAAGAAGTCATATGTTTTATCAGAAGATGCAATTAAGAATATTATTGTTGCTAAAACGACAAATGAAAGTACAATTGCAACAGCATTTAATACAATACCTGAAATTTTTTTACCTGTTGTTACTCTATTAATAATACCAAGTATTAATCCTAATATTGCTAGCGGTAAAACTAGTACATTAATAATTATAGCTAATAAAATAGCAATAATACCAATTATTAATGATGTTATTCCTAATGATTCATCACGCTTGATTATAACTTTTTCATTAATATTATTATTTTGTCTTATTTCATGACAATTTGGACATACACCCTTTTCTTTTTTTGCCCCACATTCACTACAATACATAAAATCTCCTTAAAATAAAAACAGATAATCTCTGTTATATCAATATGGCTGCCCCAGTTAGATTCGAACTAACGCATAATGCGGTCAGAGCGCACTGCCTTACCACTTGGCTATGGGGCAATCTCAATACTTATATTAAACTAAAAATCAGTTTATTACAAGTACTTTGATTATTTTTTATATTTTTCTTTAGCATAAACAAGATAATTAGATGTAGCACTTTTTGGTTCCTTTTTGTATTTTGGTAATCTTAAATCAATTTCATCACTAACATTTCGAAGTGCCATTCTACTTTGATTATATTCTTGCTTTATAAGATAAGATTTCAATTTTCTATTTGCCCATAAAAGAAATTTTACTACATTTTCTTGATGATTCTTTTCATTTAATAAATATATTACATCTAAATTATAATATTCAGTTTGATTATTTTCCCAATCGATAAAAGTATAGTGAACTTCATTTTCATTTAGCATAATATTATAAAACGTTTTAATTTGTTCTGTTAAATTATCTTTGTTTTGTCCAAATAACTTACCAATATCTTCAATACTTAAAAAGGCATTAAAATATGCCATAACGCATTCTAACTCTTGATTTTTAAATAGATATTTTTTTACATTACTTTTAAAAGCATATAATGATGTCATTTGTATCACCTATTTCAATGTTAACACTATCAAATATGTTTATCAAGATAATAATTTGTTATAATATTTAAAAAGAGGGATATTATGTACTTTATTGAGAATAATTTAACAAGATTAAAAAATAACAATCATACTTTTTTTCTAGATCCTAATGAAGTTATGAAAGTAATTTCAAAACTAAAAAAAGAAGAATATCAATTTTTTTATCCATATAAAGATAGTGAAAAAGCAATTATATATAAAAAGAGAAAGCCAGATGTTATTCTATATGAAATAAAAATTGGTATTGAGGTTCGCCATCAAGATATTTTAGGTAGTTTGTTTTCATTAAACATTACACCTGGTTTTTTCGGGGATATTGTAATAATTGATGATCATTACTATGTATATATACTTGAAAGTATTAGAAATTATTTTGAAGCAAATTTTGTTATGATTAAAAATTCTCATATTGAATTAATACAACATGACTTAAGTTTGTTGGAAAGCTTTGAAAGAAGATACGAAAGTATTGAACTAATAGTATCAAGCAGTAGAATAGATACTGTAATATCTAGTATTTGTCATATTTCAAGGAAAAGTATTGATTCTATGATAAGAAAAAAAGAAATCATCTTAAACTATGATTTCTTAAAAAATTCTTCCTATAAATTAAAGACAAATGATGTTTTTAGCATTAAAAGAGTTGGTAAGTTTAAATATGGTGGAATTATTAAAAATACTAAAAGTAATCATGTAATTATCCAAGTATTAAAATATTTGTAATCAGTCATACATTATATTTATATCTACTAAGCTATCATAAATTCCATTAACCATACCATTTTCACACATTTGCCATACTTTAAACTTTCCTTGATAATCTGTTTTATTTGTATAGTGTGAAAGCCAAACTGGATATTTAGATTTAAACCAAACGTTTTCTAAATAATACTTAGAGCTATACAACATAGGTCTATAGCCTGCTTTTTCGATTGTTTCATTAAACTTATTAGCTACTTCAGATAAGTGGTAAAAACTCATATTATATTCTTTAAAATCTTTCCAATCTTCAAAGTCATAAGCTACTTCTAAGTCTACTTTATGTTTTTTTATTTTTTTTATGACCCATTTTGCATCTTTAATAGCACTTTCTTTGTTTACAGCATATGAGTAGAAATATATACCAACTGGTATTCCTACTTTATTAAACCCTTTGATATTTGTTTCAAATTTAGAATCAATCACTGGATTTTTATTTATTCCCCCTCCTCTTCCTACTCTGATATAGACAAATTCCACACCTGCATTTTTTACTTTTTCAAAATCTATATTACCTTGAAAACTGGATACATCTATACCTATTTTATTATTTGTAGTTTTATATTTTGATACTATATAATCAAAAGCATTGACATCAAAAAAATCTGTTTTATCTTTTTCATCTTCTTTTGGAGGTTCTATAACTGATAAAGTAAAATTACTTTCTGAAACATTAGATGAAGAATCCTCTGCTTTATATGTTAATTGATATTCACCAGGGGTATTTATATCATAATCACCTTCAATACTACATTTAGGTTTATCATCATAATTATCTCCACAAAATAAATTTTTAGAAAAAGTACCATCACCTTTATATATAGTTTTTTTCTTTATATTTGGTATTAAAGGTGGTGTTTTATCTACTACTGTTATTTCAGCTGTGTATGGTACTTTTATATTTTTATCAGTCATATATTCAAATTCTATTTTCTTTTTACCTAATTTAGTTGTATCTATTTTAGGATTTGTAATTAACTTTCCATTGATTCTTTTTATTATATCTTTTAGCGTTATATCAGAATAAACTTCTACTTCTTTAGAATTTAATTCAACAATTTTTACAGCATTCTTTACTTGATAATTTTTATATAATCTATATCCAATAAAAATCAAAAATATAAAAAAAAGAAAGATTATTATTGTAATTATATCTTTCTTTTTCATTTTAACACCTCTTTTTCTTTACAATATTTATACTTCAACTTTTTCACGGTTTTTTCTATTTTCTACTGCTTTATAAGCTTCTTCTACATCATTAAAATAAATTACTTTATCTTTTAGTTTTTGATATGTTTCATTTCCTTTACCTAATATTAATACGATATCTTTATCTTTAGCAAGATCGATTGCTCTTTGAATAGCTTCTCTTCTGTCAACTACTATTTCATAATTGTCATGTGTATTTTTTGCAGTAGAAATCAATTGATCAATTATATCTTTTGGATCTTCACTTCTTGGGTCTTCATAACAGAATATCGCATAGCTTGCATTGTTTAAAACAGTCTCTCCCATAATAGGTCTTTTTAAATAATCCCTTTCACCTGCTGAACCAATGACAACAATTGATCTATTAATATCCAAAGTATGAACAAAATTTAATAGATTTCTAATACCATTAGGAGTATGAGCATAATCTACCATAACATAATATGGTGTATTAGTATCTAGCATTTCAAGACGTCCATCGACATAAATATCTTTAAGGTTCTTAACTAATTCATCCCATTTAAAGCCTAATTTTAGACAAATAAGAAGAGCGCAAGCTAAATTATAAACATTGAAGTCGCCTAGAAGAGGGCTCTTTATATCATAAGTTTTTCCGTCATATTTATAAGTAATATCAGTATGAGTTGGATATACTTGATACTTAACTATTTGTAAATCATTGTCCTCTTCTTTTCCATATGTAACTACTTGTCCACGACAAGACTCCATACATTTTTCAAATAATAAATCATCTTTATTTAAAACACAATAACCTTCTTTTTTTGTTCTTCTAAATAGTTCACATTTACATTCAACATAGTTTTCAAAACTACCATGAATATTTAAATGCTCACGTGTTATATTGGTAATTCCTGAAATATCATACTCTAAACCTTCTAATCTTTTTCTAAAGAATGCTTCACTTGTTGCTTCCATCGCACAATATTTACAATTGCCTTCTACAAACATATTGAAATACTTATATAGGTTATGACTATCAGGAGTCGAGTTTTCAGTATCACCTTTAATATCATTATAACTATACCCATTAGTACCAACATAACCACAATTATTCTTCCCTATCAAAGCCTGAATAACTGTTGTTGTTGTTGTTTTTCCATCAGTTCCTGTAACTCCAATCATAGTAAGCTTTTGATTAGGATAATCATAAAACTTTTGGCATAATTTAGGTAATTCATCATTAGTATTTTCTACTTTAATAATAGGTACACTTTTTTCTCCTACATCACGACTAACAACAACTGCACTACATCCATTTTTTATAGCTTCATCTATAAAATCATGTCGATCAGCCTTAACGCCCATCGTACATACAAAGATATCCCCTGGTTTTATTTGTTTTGAATTTATGGAAATTCCGTCTATTTCTACATCACTATCGATATTATATAATTCACATAACTTCTTCATTTTTATATTCCTTTCATCTATAATTACATAATATCACAAAATCAGGTTAAAATAAAATAGATTGTCAATAAAATGTCATAAATGGGAAAAAGTATTGAATATGAAATCTTTTTCATATAGAATAATAGTGGTGATTAAATGAAAACTGTAATAATTGGTGCAGGAAGTGATTTAGGTGTTCATATTGATGGTGCTCACCTTGGACCACTTCAATTAATGAATGACATGAAAAGTTTTTATCATGGTGAAATGATTAACTTAATGCAAGATGAGGCAATTGTAAAAAGTCGCAATCTATCTGATAAAAAGAAAAACAATGTAGAGCTTGAAAAGTTTAATACAGCTTTATATAAAATAGAACTAAAAAAATTAAAGGAAAAATTATTTCCAATTACTTTAGGAGGAGATCATTCAGTAGCTATATCTAGCAGTTTAGCTGATAGTAAGGTTAATGATGGAAAAGTTGGTCTTATTTGGATAGATGCTCATACTGACTATAATACATTTGAAACTACTGTAACCGGAAATATTCATGGTCTACCTTGTGCCGCAATTACTGGTTGGAAATGTGAAGAATTAAGAACTTTCTTCGATGGACAAACTATTGATCCTAGAAAAACAGTAATAGTTGGAGCAAGAAGTATTGATCCTTGGGAAAAAGATAATTTAAAGTATGCTGGTGTTACTATTTATTCTACTGAAGACTTAAGAACAAAAGGTATTAAAACTGTTATGGAAGAAGCATTTAATATTGCCCTAGAGAGAAATAAAACTGTTCATGTAAGTTATGATATAGATGTAATTGATCCTGATGTTGCTCCTGGTGTATCAGTACCTGAGGTGGATGGTATAAATGAAAAAGAGGCAATGGAAGTTTTAGAAGAAGTAATGAAAAGAATAAATCAAGTATCATCAATGGATATTGTAGAGTTTAATCCATTAAGAGATGAAAATAGAAAAACAGAGCAAATTGCTTTAAATATGCTTGCTAGAGTCGTACAAGTAGTAGAAAAAGAAAAAGGTGTATTTAATCAAAAAAAATATTAAGTCAAATAATGGCTTAATATTTTTTATATTTCTATAAGTTCATAGTTGGTTGAACCTAATCCAATACTTTCAGCATATTCTGTAATATGTCTTCCCTGTTGTCTATCAACACGTTCCATCATTTTAGTATGTCCAGGATCAGTACTATTCCACAACATATCAATAAATGCTTGATCGTTTGCTACTGGATCTAAGCTTGCTAGTATACCTAAATCATTCATTACTGGATCTCCTTGATGACTATCACAATCACAATCAACAGAAATAGCATTCATAACTGTAATGTATACTATTTTTTTATTATTTTCTTTTAAATAATCAGATACAGCTTTAGCTGCTTCTGCCATAGATTCAATAAAATCTTTTTGTTCATATTCTACACTCCAACATTGATCTGGATCTTCAGTTTGACCACATGAATGAATATATGCTTTACCATTACGAGAGGCTATACCAATAGATTGATTTTTAAGATTAGCTCCAAATCCTCCCATAGCATGTCCTTTCCCGTGAGCAAGGTTTATTATTGAATCATAATTTTTAAAGTTTTCACCTACAATATCATATTTTAAGTGTTTACCATTTCTAACAGGGATTTTAAATTCATTATCTCCATCCATAATATCAACATCAGCAAATGATGTAAAACCATGTTCACGAGCAACTTCTAAATGTTCTTCTTTAGTATTTCTAGCCCCAGGATATGCAGTATTACATTCAATAATAGTTCCATTTAATTTCTTTACTAAAGGTCCTATTAAATCAGCCTTCAAATAACCTTTTGATCCTCTTTCTCCGGTTGATACTTTAACACCAACTTTACCAGTTAACTCTACTCCTAGTTTTTCATATATTCTAATTAATGATTCTGGTGTTATTTCTTTTGTATAATATACTTTCTCTTTTTCCATAATTACTCCTTATCTATATTAATATTAACATATCACTAAATATTATTCTAATTCTTTTTTAGTAACATAGTTTTTACAAAACTTAATCTATCTGGATATCTTTTTCCTAAACCATATCCAGTCTTTAAAACTTCTCCCATATTACAAATATCGTTATCTGTTTTAATACCCGCAATAATAGCTGCACCTGTTGGAGTAATTTGTTCTCCTTCATTATCAGTTATTACTAGTGGTATATTATAATCATTTATAATATTCTTAACAGCTGGTACTGGTACACTAAGGAGACCTTTTCTACATTGTATAAAACCATATCCTTCATATAATTTAGAAACATAAATTTTATCTAAGTTTAACTCTGTTAAACAAAATGAGGCAGATGTTATATCAATAATAGAATCTACTGCTCCTGCTTCATGAAAATCAACTTCTTCTATTTTACAATTATGTGCTTTAGAAAAAGCTACTGCATGTATCATAAATATCTTTTTAGCTAAATCTTTTACTCTTTCATCCTCAAGATTATCAAGTATTTTATAAACATCATAAATATTTCTAGTTTTATGTGGATGAGTATTATAATCATACTTTAATATAACATCAAAATCTTTAAAAGTAATTTCACTTTTAACTACTTCTTTAATTTTAATACTAAATTCATCATCAATACCAAGAGATGATAAAACTCTACGTAATTTGTCTTCACTTACTCCTAAATCAAGTAGACTTCCAACTAACATATCTCCACTAACTCCACAAAGACATTCTATATATAAATCATTCATAATAAATCCCTCAATTATTTATAATAAAATAATATTTATTTAATATCAATAGTTTATAACTTTATTAACATTACTAATTAGTAAATTACTTACTTCTTTATCACTGATTAAATTAATAGAAAATGTCTTATAGCCTATTCTATTAACACTTGCTCCACAATGATAAATAATACTGTTATCTATTATAAAATATCTATCATGAAAAGAGTTATTAAACACAACTTTTAAATTATGATATTGTTTATCATATTTGGAAATATCTTGTTTTGTTAAAAGATTATTTTCCTTAGTTATAACAACAACTAAAACTTTTAATCTTTTAATAATATCTAATATAGTATTATCAGCATAACTATCTATAATTATTAAAGATTTAGTAGCACCTTGAAATATTTCTTGTATTTTTGAATATGCATCATAAATTTGTCCATTAAAATAAATTTCACTTACTTTTCTTTTTGATTCTAGTTTTTGAAATGATTCTTGAAGTAATTCTATATCTTTTGAATTTTGTTTTATTAAACTATGGTTTTCTAATACTAAACTATTTATATATTTTTGTTCTATCAAATTTGTAGATATAAATTTGCGTATTGTAACAAAAGCTCGCATAATAGAAATACTCATTTGAGAAGCAACTTTTGTTCGTAAAACTGTAGCAAGCATAGCAACGCCTTGCTCCGTGAAAACATAAGGTAATTTTCTCACACCTCCATGATTACTTAAACTTGAAGTTCCAAATTGGAACTTCAAGTTTTCATATTCTTCTCTTGTTAATTGAAAATAAAAATCAGTTGGGAAACGATTAATATTTCTATTAACCGCTTTATTAATATCTTTAGTTCCATTTGTACATTCATAAAGTCTAGCCAAATCAGAATCTAACATAACTTGTTTCCCTCTAATTTCATAAATCATATCTTCTATTTTTAATTCTTTGTCTTTTATAATATCGTTCATAACCTACCTCCTGCTTTATTACTACCTAATACTTCATTCAATCTAATATTATCAAACGTTTGTTCATAAATCAACATTTTGTATTGTTTTTTAAGAAAAAAATAACATCATTTCTGATGTTATCCTAAATATGTTTTTATAATATTAATAATACTTATTGTTTCTTGTTTTAAAGTATCATAATTATTTTTTATGTATTCAATATCATTATCTTTACCTTTTAATTCATGTTCTAAAGCGATTTCTGATAATTTATCGAATCCTAAGTACTTACTATCACTTTTTAAAGAATGGGCAAGTACACTATACTCTTTACTATCTTCACTATTTTTATATTCTTCCATCTTATTTAATTTTTCATCTATACTAGACAAGAAGTCTTTAAGAGTCTCATCATACATTTCTTTATCACCTAAAAGTTCTAATGCGCTATTATAATTAACTCCATTTTCTATTAAGTAATTAATATTGTTAACATTAGTATTATCAGTAGCTTTACTACTGTTTTTGCTACTTCCAACAAACATCTCTAATACATCAAAGAATATTTTTCTATTTATTGGTTTTGAAATGTATTCATTAAATCCAGCATTTAAATATTTCTCACGAGATCCTAAAATTGCATCTGCAGTAAGAGCTACAACTGGAGTATTAAAGCCTGGAATTTCTTTTAGTTTTGATAATGTCTCTACTCCATCCATTTCAGGCATCATAATATCCATAAATATTAAATCATACTTATTTTCTTTTGCTTTATCTATACATTCTCTTCCAGTAGTTGCTTCATCAATTATATAACCACAATTTTTCATAAGATTTAAAGTAATTTTAATATTTAGTTTATTATCATCAACAACCATTATTCTTGTTTGTTTATTATCTTCTTTTTCAGTATCATCATTTTCTAATACTTCTACTTCTTCTTTAGATAAATCAGTAGTTTCTTTTGTTTGTGAATTAGTATTTAAATAAGTTTTTAGTACTCTATCCAATTCAGCTTTTTCAATAGGTTTAGCTAAGTAATCATTAAATCCCTGATTAATATAAGCCTCTCTCATTCCACTTAATGCATTAGCAGTTAATATAATAACTGGAGTTTTAAAGTTTGGAATTTGTTTTAGTTTTGCAAATACTTCAGTACCTCTCATTTTAGGCATCATATCATCCATTAAGATAATATCATAGTTTTCTTTATTATTAATCCTATTAAGGCACTCTTCTCCATTATCAATTAAGACAGGTGATATACCATATTTATCTAAAAGTTTAGCAATTATTTTTAAATTTAGTTTATTATCATCTACAACTAATACTTTACAATTAGTAAAATCTATATTATTTTTCTCATCTATTATTTCTTTCTTTTCTACTCCACCATGAAGTCTAACTATTTTTTGTCTTAAATATATAGTAAATTTACTACCTTTACCATAATCACTTTGTACAATTATTTTTCCACCTAGCATCTCAACAAATGATTTAGTAATCGCAAGTCCTAGTCCTGTTCCTTCAATAGTAGTATTTTTATCTTCATCTAATCTATCAAATTTAGTAAATAATGAATTAATTTTATCTTTTTTAATACCACGTCCAGTATCTTGTACTGATATAACTAATGATGAATAATCGCTATCATTAATACAACTTACATTGAAAGCTATAACTCCTTGTTCTGTATACTTAGCGGCATTTGTTAAAATATTTGTAATTATTTGTTTTATCTTACCAATATCACCATACATAACATCTGGTATATCAGGTGCGAAGAATGTTTGAAGTTCTATTGGTTTTTCAGCTATTCTTGGTTTAATTAGTTTAGCTAAGTTTTCAAGTTCTGGAAGTAGACTATATTCTTTATTTACTATTTCCATTTTATTTGCTTCAATCTTTGAAATATCAAGTATTCCATTAACTATTTCTAGTAAGTTATCACTAGCCATAATTATATCTTCTGCATCTTTTTTAGCATCTTCTAATGTTTCTTCTGTTTTAATACATTCAGAAAAACCAACAATAGCATTTAATGGAGTTCTAATCTCATGACTCATACTACTTAAGAAATCACTCTTAGCACGATTAGCCTTATCAGCATGTTCCTTAGCAATAGCAAGTTGTTCAAGCATCTTAACATCAGGATTTTCAATTGTGAAGTACATAATTAAGCATGTAATAACTATAAAAGGGTTAGTTAAATAATTTAAATTAGCAAATAATAATTGAATAAAAAACAAAGCCATACCTTCCACTACAAACATAAATATTGGTATATATTTTTTATTAAATACTTTCTTATACTTGACTATAAAAATAACAATTAATGCTAAATAAATTAACGAAAAAATTGTATATGTAAAATCTATTGTTAAACCAGAAATATCCATACTACCACCACTATATTTGATATTTAATGGTAAAAGCATAATAATCAATGTTAAAATTAAATATATAATCAATAATATATATTTCTGTTTTTTTGACACTACATTACCATCTCTTGAAATATATAATGTATAAGAAAAAAACAATATGAATATTCCCATTAATCCTATTAAATATAATTTACTAGTTAAATAAATGAAAAAATTAATATACACTCCATTAAACGATACCAAAAAGCCACTAAATAATCCAAAAATTATAGTTAAAATAGTAAAAATCAAAATTTTTGAATATGTCACATCTTCAGCTTTATGTAAACGTTCTTTTAGAAAGAAAACAAGAGATAAAACTATAAGGACTAGTAATGAATATATATTTAGTAACAAATACCCTTCGCTCATTCCATACACCTCTATTATTAATTATAGCATAAAAAAAGAATTTAATATGATTAAATTAAATCTTTTTTAAAACTTTTTTATTTTCTGGTTCAATAATTGTAATTCGGCTTACTGAAACATTAGTCTCATCAATTATTACAGATATTTCATCGCCAGTCAATTGTTCATTTTCTATTTCCCTGTAATTAACTTTATTATTTATTGTCATCGGAAATTCCTGTCTAAATTTAAACTTAGTTGGAATTTGTCGTGTTGATACACCAGTATTATTAGTAAAGGCTTCTTTAATTATTTTTTCAACAACTTCTCTTTCAGTAGCATTTTCCAACCCATCCTTTAAAATAATATCAGCTTTTATCATTTTACCGAACTTTTCTTCATCTTCATAAGAACTTATTATGCAATCTTTTATAATTGGTAAATTCTTAATCTGTTTTTCTATTTCATATGGTTTGACTTTAAATCCATCGTATCTAGTAAACCCTCTATCATCCCTCGATAGAAAAGTTAAAATACCATTTTTATCCATTGTACCAATATCCTTTGTATATATAAAATCAATATTGTCATGAACAACATGTTTTACCACATCTCTATCATCAATTTTTGAATCTACAATAGCTGGGGATGAAATAATGAATTCACCTGTTATTTTATCTGAATCTTCACTAAATCTAACTAACTCTTTTGTTTCCGGATCAACAATACCATATATTGTGTCAATCATAGGAATTCCCATACTCCCAGGTACATTATATTCACCTGTAGCATAACTTGCACCACCTGATGTTTCACTCATCCCATGACCTTTTGTAACATATTGTGAGCTTTTATGGTCTTTTAAAAACTTATTTATTATTATTTCATCGTATGGATTCATGGAATCTCCACCATATCCAATTATCTTTATAAAAGATAAATCTGCCTTTGATAGTACTTTGTCCTTTGGAAGTGCTAAATACCAGTTTGGAGTTCCCATTATAATATTAGGTTTATATTTTTTTATCAGTTTTCCCATACAATTAGGGCTAAATTCTGGAACTTCAATCATATTATCAGCATTACTAAATCCCATGTGACTTATTCCTAAACCATAGGCTGCAAAATAAGGAAGAATATGTAATGAACTATCACCACAACATGTGTTAACGTTTGATCTTGTCAATTGAAACGCATATGAATTAATACCTTCATTTTTTAATGGAATAGATTTAGGAAAAGAACTTGTAGTACCAGAAGAATGCGTGATTGCAGCTAATGTATTTTCTTCAAAATCGTTCTCAGTCGTTTTTTGATATTTTGTATCTTTAAGTAAATCAGCATAGTTTAATACTCTCAATGATGACTTTTCCATTGCTTCCTTCGTTTTTGAAGATAATTCTTTCATGAATTTTAGTTTATTTAATGTAGTGTTTAATCCATAAAATTTAATAGATTCATTTACATAATATAGCTGTTGTTTTTTTGACATTAAATCATTAGCAGAAACCACTATTATTGTATCTAGCCCTATATTTTTAAGTTCATTTTCTATTGGTTTAATCATAGCCAAATAGCAAGACTCAAAAACAACAATGTAATCAATTTTTTCGTTAATTATCATCTGTAATGTCTTTTTAGCACTTATTTCTGGATTAATACTGTCTGGTCTAGGATCAATATAATCAGATACTGCGCCTATTTTAGAATCGGCATATAGAGTATAAGCAGTTTCAGGAATATTTGGCATAAGATACATTACGCGTTTACCTTTTGAAACACCTACACTACTTAAAACTCCAGAAGCTTGATCAATTGAATTTAAAAACTGATAACCATTAATTTTCTTACCATTATATGTTATTAGCGTATTTTCAAGATACTTATTAACATTTCTTTTCATATATTGATATATTGTCTCTTTTGGCAATTCTTCATTTGCCTTATTTTTATCATAATATTTCATCCATGGTTTATCAATATGTGGATAACCAGTGTTTTTTCTTTCCATCTTTCTTTACTCCCCCTCAAATATGCACAAATTATATCATATTTTACATATTTTGTCAATTTTAGAATAGCACAGATACTAGTAATTAACAATAAATTAGACATTTATATACAAAAAAAGCATTATTTTTCAACAACACTTTCCTTTAAAAACTTATCTATAATTTTAATATATAAGTCGTAATCTTCTAAATCTCCTTGAGCATGTCCGCAATTATCAATTAATACTTTTTCTTTTTTAGAGTTACATGCATTATATAATTCATCACACATAGATACTGGTAATAAATCATCTCTTTTACCATGTATAAAAAGTACTGGCACTTTTATTCTTTTTGTATATTCAACTACATTTCCTTTTTTTAGATAGTATCCCTCTTTTCTATGACCAAATAATATATTAACTGTATTTAATAACGCATGTCCTGATAGATTATATATTTTTTTTATTTGTAATCTAAACACTTCATAAACACTAGTATATGCTGAATCACTAATACATCCTACTAAGTTATTAGGATTTTCTCCTGCAGTAAAGAGTGTTGTTGCTGCTCCCATTGAGTGTCCATGTAAAATAATTTTAGCAGCACTATCTTGATTAGTAATATGTTTTATCCAATTTAAAATATCTAATCTATCAGTATAACCCATTCCAAAATATTTTCCCCCACTTGCTCCATGAGCTCTTAAATCTGGAAGTAAAACATTATAACCTTGTTCATAATACCATTTACCTACATGTAATAATTCTTCTCTTGCTCCTGTATAACCATGTATTAAAATAACCCATTTATGACTATTGTTAATTAAATGTAGTGCTGAAAGCTTTAGACCATGTGATGTTATTTTTTCTTCTTCATAAATAGTTTTACTTAACCACTCTACCATTTCTATTCTATTTTTATTCTTTTCTTCTTTTACTTTATCTGATATTTTAAATAAACTCTTTTTATATTTTTTTATCTTTCTTTTATTTCTAGTTAAAGCAACTGAAATAAAGTAGTTACTTGCTACTACGTCAAATATTAAATATAAAAATAATAACAAACATATTATTAAAATCATAAGTAACCCTCCAAAAATAAGTATATCATTGTTACTTATTATTTATAATAATATATTTGTTAATATGTAAAGTTAATGTAAAAAGGCTAATCATACCTAGTTGTAATAATAAATTCATTATTATCTTGTGTTATTTCAATTAGAGATCCATTAATTATGGTAATAACGCTAGAAATATGTCCAATATCACAACCAATAATAATTGGTATATTTAAATGACCTATTTCATCAGTAATAGCCTTTTCTAAATTAATCCCCGTGTAATTTACCTCATTTTCAATTTTACTAAACATAATAGCTTTACAATATTTAAAATACCCCATAGTATTTAACTGCCACAATGTTCTTGAAATATCTTCATTAGTAAAAGTTGAAATATCAAAATACCAGATAATACCGTCTTTTTTGTATTTTTTTTCAAACTTTTTAAAGCTATCATATTTAGTACCAAATATATCTTTTAATGATTCTAAACAACCTCCAATTATTCTACCATTAACTTTTTTAAAATTATTAACTACTTTCCATGAGGAAAATGATTTTTGTAAAAACAGTCTTTTTTGAATAGCATTCATACCATATTCTACTACTCTTTTGTTATTATTTAAGTATCCTCTAACATTAAAATTATAGATAGTAGCAACATCATAATTAGTAGTTATATAATATAGCAATACAGTAATATCAGAATGACCCTGTATCCATTTTATATTGTTTAAGAATCTTCTAAACTGCAACTTATCCATAATCTGATTAATAAAATCTCCACCACTGACTGCAATTAAAACTTTTGAATTATCATTAAAACTCTTATTTAATTCTTTAGCACGTGACATCCTATCAGAGCTGCACCCCATAGTGCTATTGCGTGTATAATTATCTTCTACAATATTATAACCATATCTTTGTAAAACTTCTATTGATTTGTCTAATTCCAATAATTTACTATCATATAAACCATTAGACGGTGAAATAAGAGTTATATTATCACCTTTTTGTATACTGCTAGGATATATCATTTTAACACCATCCTTTTACCTTCTTTGTGTTCAAAAATAGGATAACCAAGTCTTTTCATACCAGAACAAATAAAATCATAGTATAAACCGCTTAAATCTTTATATTGATCTTTATGTGATTCATATTCATTTGCTACAGAAAGTAAATATCTATAAAACATATTTGGGTTTCCCATTTCTATAGCTCTGTTCAAATTATAACATACTAATGCCATTTTACATAATAAATCATTAGTATCGTGGACGTTTTTGGCGCTTTTATCAGCAAGTGAAATTGAGTCTATAAATCCATTAAATCTGTTAATGTCATTAATATGTTTATCTAAATCATCAAAATCTAATGCCATATCATTTTTATTAATAATCATTAAAGCCTTTAAAAAATCATTATGATTCATGTAAGAAGATAATTGCTTTATTTGTCTATGATATATATATTCTTGTATTTTTAAAGACCACTGCTCATAATTATTACTTTCTGCATTATTACACATACCATATGATAAAAATCTAACATCTAGACCTTTATTGCTTTGTAAAAGAATATTATTAACCTTTTTTATATGTTCTGATTGGTTAGAACCAATTATATTTATTAAACAATCTCTTTGGTTTTTAAGATGAGAACAAATAAACATCATTTCCTGTAAAGTATATTTTAATTCTCCATTTTTCTTTAATTCAGTTTTATATTTAGGATCATTCTTAAACTCCTTGTATAATTCTTGATTATTATATAAATCACTTTCTATATAAAATCTACTAGCATCCAAATTAGCTTTTTTTAGAAATTCCTGTATTTGAATCAAAGCATCTTTATTAAAAGTATCTAATAACTCTTTAACTGCTTGATCCAAATTATTATTCACTATATCTATAAACAATTTTTCCCCTTCTATATCTAAATCATATTTTTCTTTAAAATAGTTTAAAGATTTAATACTTATATCACCTATAACAAAATATGAAGTAGCATTTGAACCTATCATTGAACTTAATGAATTATTAATGACTAAATTTCTTATTTGTCCTAATTTAGGGACAGGTTTATGTGGATGAGTATCACCATATCGTATAAGAATATTATTATCATACATTGTGCATTCATTAATAAAAAATTCAATCTCATTCATTATTATTTCTAAGGGAATATGAAAATGAGGATATCCATTTACCAGTTCACTATTTTTATAATTACTAGTAGGATTAGTTATAGAAAATGTACCATCTGTATACTTCCTAGTATACATTAAATTCTCATTACTATATAAATTATTATTCTTAATATAGTCTATTAATGGAGTACTATATTTTAAAGTTCTATTATTTGAATATGTATAAATCATAAACAATCCTCCTTAAATTATTTATATATTATTTATTAATGCTTTCTATAGTTTTAACAAGTATTTTCTGCCATGGTTCTTTATAATACTTCTTTTTATATTTTTTGATGTTATTGACATAATTATTTCGATTTTCTATAAACTTTCTTATTGATTCTTCGGATATTTTTTCATTAGTACCTAAGCCATAGTGTTCAACCATATAAGCATTATAGTGTTGTTCATAAGTTTCTAATGGTAAAACATATAATGGAACTTCTAATGAAATAGCCTCGCTAATTAATTGATGACCTCCAGTAGTAATTAATGCAGAACATTTTGCTAAATCTTCTTTAAAATCATCATTATATTTATTAAAACTAACATTATCAAATTTATATTTATTAACATAATCATCATAATTATTTGAAAAAACTTTAAAACTAATATTTTTAAACTCTTTTAATATATTGATAATCTTTTCATATTTATCAGAATTAGAATACGGAGAAAAATAAACAAGTATAAAACTATCATGCCTTTCATATCTATTCAGTTTTGGAATAATTGGGGATACTTGTATGACATTTTCTTCTTTAATATCTAATGGAAAAAAAGATGATATAATTTTTTTATTAAATTTAGGAAAAAAATAATTTAAACGGTATATTTCTTCTTTAATAGAATAATTATGCATTTCTATTTCATCTATATACATATATTTTGATTGTTGTTCCATTGTAATAAGCGGAATAGACTGAGCATATGAATATTGGGCAACATTAGGTTCATAATCAGTTATTACTAGATCTGGTTTACCATTTAATTTTTTCTCTACATCAATACCAAATTCTAAAAACTTTTTGAATAAATCATTATTATTATATCTATTTAAAGTATCAGCGAAGTTAAATCCATTATCATCGCATACTATCCATGGTATATTTATGGCAATATATTTTTCATTTGGAAAAATATTTTTTAGCATTTGTATTTTACTATCATCTGTTGCTATTAGGATTTCAAAGTTATTGCTCAATAATTCTCTTATTACACATATTTGTCTATTTATATGTCCATTACCTATTGGGCATATACCAACTAACACTTTTTTCATATAAACCTCCTTAATCATAAAAGTAGTTATCTTTTAGATATACTCTAATTATTTTTATATCAATATCACCATATAAGTATTTAATAACTGCCACTCTATGCTGGCCATCTCTAATATATGGTTCATCATTATAAAATATTGCATACTGATCATTATAACCATAACCTTTTTCTTTTATACTTTTTAATGATCTTTTTAATCTTTGTTTTGGCGTTTCTATTGTTAGGTTAGAATTAAATGGAGAATACATTTCATAATTTTCGTCTATTAATGCTTTATATCTTTCTGATTCATCCATACTAACTGGTTTTGATTTATATCTCAATAATCTAATATCAGATATATTAATAACATCATAATTAACTTTTTCTATTTTATCTAATACATCATAAAAGAATAATGAAAAAAAAATGGGATCTATCAACTTATAATCATAGTTAATTGGGTATTCATCTTTGAAATACTGATATATTTTTGTGACTAAATTATTAAATAAACTGTTATTAATAATTATTTCTTTTTTATTTGTTGTTAGAAAAAACTTTTCATCATCATAAACAATTTGAAAGTTATTCATTTGATTTAGTTCAAATTTTTTATCAATTCCTAATTCATTCATCTTAATCTTTTCATAATGTGCTCTTAATATTATAGAAAAAGCATGTGCTATTTCTTTTTTATTATAGCTATTTACTATTTCCCAAAAAATACTATTCATCATTAATTTTATCTCCTATAAAAGTTAGTATTTTTTCTATTTCCTATTAAACTCTTTTATCTTTCTTTTTGCATAAGTTGTATGTGCTTTATCTAACCATCCTTCACGAGATCCATATGCTAATTCATCTGTTTGTATTTTGACAATATCACCATTTTTTAATTCATAATCTATAGGTACTATTTCATCATTTACTATTGCCGAAACCATTGTATTACCTACATCAGTATGTATTTTATAAGCAAAATCAATTGCTGTTGCTCCTTTAGGTAGTTCCATTGTTTCACCTTTTGGAGTATATACATATATTTTTTCAGATAATACTTCTTGTTTTACTTTTGTTACAAATTCTTGATTATCTAAAAAGGCATTATTTATTTCTACTAAAGCATCAAAACTTTGCCATTTGTTAATCAAATCTTCTTGCATTTTTTCTCTTGCACATTCTTTATTTAAATACCAATAAGCAGGAAGACCGTATGAAGCTACTAAGTCCATATCAAAAGTTCTAATTCTTGCTTGAACTAATTTATCTTCTTTACCAAATACAGTAGTATGTAGTGAACGATACATATTAGTTTTTGGATTATATATATAGTCTTTAAACTTATCATTTAAAGGTCTATATTTAGAATGTATTATCCCAAGTGTCTGATAACAATCATTTATACTTTCAACCATTACTCTAAGAGCTAATAAATCATGAATATCTGATATTTTATGTCCTGCATTTAATTGTCTATATATACCATATACATTTTTAGTCTTAATTTTTATTTCATTAGGTATATTTCTATCATTTAAGGCTTCTTCAATACTTTTTAACATTTCAACTAATAGTTTATTACTTCTATTTTCTATAGTTTGTTTTTTATCAACTATATTTTTATATTCATCTGGTTTTAAATACATTAAAGATAAATCTTCAAGATCACATTTTATTCTATAAGCTCCAATACAATATGCAAGTGGCGCAAAAATCTCAATAGTTTCAATACTTATTTCTTTTTGTTTTTCTGGTCTTTTAAATTGTAGTGTTCTCATATTATGAAGTCTATCAGATAGTTTTATTATAATTATTCTAACATCTTCTGTGAAACCATTGATTAGTTTTCTAATATTAGCATAATTTCTATCTGTTTTTGATGAGAATGCTATATTACTTATTTTTGTAACTCCATCTACTAATTTTGCAACATCTGTATTAAATTCTTGTTCTATTTCTTCATAAGTTGCAGGTGTATCTTCTAATACATCATGTAATAGTGCAGCACAAAGTGTATTACAATCAGCATGC
Source organism: Bacilli bacterium (assembly GCA_017525855.1). Next base: position 130,861 of record JAFXSE010000026.1, on the reverse strand, counting down.
ATTACAGCGAGTGTATAACAAACATTTAATGGATGAATGATATATGGTTCTCCACTTTGTCTCAATTGTCCATCGTGTAAGTTTTTAGCATAAAGATATGCTTTTGTAACTTGTTTGATATCTTCTTCGCTATAGTCTTTAATTTTTTCTAATAAATCACTAAATTCTAACTCATTCATAACAACACCTCCAATAACAAAAAAGCGACCAAAGAGATTAAACTCTTTAGTCGCATACTTTTACATCAATTAATTTTAAAAGGCATAATAAGTCGCAGAAAATTCCTATGATTATTATTGATACTAAATTTAACATAAGAACTTCTATACCCATAAGAACCTCCAAAAATTAAATTTAAAATTATATTACTACTAAATAATTTTAAAGTCAATACTATTTTTTCTGTTTCAAAAGGGCTAGTTTTTGTTCTTCTTGTTCAAGTGTTTCTTTTTCTTTTCCTACGAGCTTAGCTGGTGCTTTATTTACATAGTTTTCATTTGAAAGTAATTTTTTTCTTCTTTCAATAGACTCTTCTAATTTTTTTATTTCTTCAAGAGTCCTAGCTTCATCTTCACTGCTTTTTGTAAAGAAATATACTATATCAATATATTTTGACTTATAATTAGCTGTTACCATGTTATCAGGATCATCACTACATAAGTTTTCTTCTTTTATTTTTAATTGTGAACTATATATATCTATTAATTCTTCTTTAGTCTCAAAATTAACTTTAGCTTCTTTTGTAATTTTATTAACTGCTTTTAAATTACGTATTGCAACAATATCGTTTAATACTTCATCTAACATTTCAGTTTCTTCATTAAATATTAATTTTTTATCTACTTTAGGATAATTAGAAATCATTATTGATTCTTTTTCTTTTATTGGAAGCATTGAATATATTTCTTCTGTTACAAAAGGCATGAATGGATGTAGCATTTTTAATATACCAAGAAGTACAGTATAAAGTACAGATTTAGTTGTAATATCGTCAGTACTATTTTTTGATAATTCTATATAACTACTACAGAAGTCATTCCATACAAAGTCGTATGTTTCACTACCTACTAAATTAAATTCATATTTATCCATATGCTTAATTGTACTCTTTAAAATATTATTATATTTAGTTAAAATCCATTTATCTTGAATTTTTAAATCATCTAGTTTTATTTCTTTTAAATCTTCTATATTCATAAGAACAAAACGTGAAGCGTTCCAGATTTTATTAATGTAATTCCAAGTAGATGTCATCTTTACTTCATCAAATTTTAAATCAGTGCCAAGGGCAACATCAGTTGTTAAATAATAACGAAGTGAGTCAGCACCATATTTTTCAACCATATCAAATGGATCAATTCCATTACCTAATGATTTCGAAAACTTTCTTCCTTCTTTATCACGAATTAGTCCATGAACAATACAATCTTTGAATGGTCTTACTCCGTTTAGTTTTAATGATTGGAATGTCATTCTATTTACCCAAAATGGAATAATATCATAACCTGTTACTAAACAATCATTTGGAAAATATTTTTCCATTAAATCTGTTTTTTCTGGCCAACCAAGAGTACTAAATGGCCATAAAGCGCTACTAAACCAAGTATCAAGTACATCATCATCTTGTACCCAACCTTTTTCAGCAGGAGGATTCATTCCTACATATACTTCATCACCCTTATACCAAGCAGGAATTCTATGTCCCCACCAAAGTTGACGTGATATACACCAGTCATAAGTTATTTCCATCCAGTGATTCATAGTTTTTTCATATCTTCTAGGTACAAAATTAACTTTTTTACCTTTTAGTTTTTGTGTTTCTAAAACTTTGTCAGCAAGTGGTCTCATCTTAACAAACCATTGTTTTGAAAGATAAGGCTCAACCATTACTCCAGTTCTTTCACTATGTCCAACAGCATGAGTCATTTTTTCAACAGATAATAGTAATCCATCTTTTTCTAAATCCTTAAGAAGTTCTTCTCTACACTTTTCACGTGACATTCCACAATATTTACCAGCATTTTCATTCATAGTAGCATCTTTATTCATTACTACTACTCTTTCTAGATTATGGCGATTTCCAACTTCAAAGTCATTAGGATCATGAGCTGGAGTAATTTTAACACAACCTGTTCCAAATTCAGGATCAGCATGGCTATCAGCAACTATTGGTATTTTCTTTCCAACAACAGGAAGTATTACATTTTTACCAATATACTTTTTATATCTCTCATCTTCTGGATTAACTGCAACAGCAGTATCTCCAAATAATGTTTCTGGACGTGTTGTAGCAACATCTAAATATTCATCTGTTCCATCAATTACATATTTTAAATGATAAAAAGCTCCTTCTACATCTTTATATATAACTTCTTCATTTGATAAAGCAGTTTGGGCTGCAGGATCCCAATTTATTATTCTTTCTCCACGATATATTAATCCTTCATTATAAAAATCAACAAATACTTTTTTTACTGCTTTACTTAATCCTTCATCAAGAGTAAATCTTTCTTTGGAATAATCAACTGAAAGTCCAAGTCCTGCCCATTGATTTCTAATATTATCAGAATATTCATGAGTCCAATCCCAACAAGCACCTAAAAACTTTTCTCTTCCATATTTATATTTATCAATGCCTTCTTCTTTTAGTTTTTTAACGACTTTTGCTTCTGTTGCTATTGCGGCATGATCCATTCCGGGAAGCCATAAAGTGTCAAATCCCTGCATTCTTTTATATCTAATAATTATATCTTGAATAGTTGTATCATAAGCATGACCTAAATGAAGTTTACCTGTAACATTTGGAGGAGGTATAACAATACAGTATGGTGTTTTATCTTTTTTATCATCGCATTTAAAATAACCTTTACTTTTCCAGTCTTCATATTTGTTTTTTTCTACTTCTATATGATTATACTTTTTATCTAACATTTTATCCCTTCTTTCTAAAAAATAAAAAGCTCATCCAACAAAGGATGAACTTTAGTCCACGGTACCACCTTAATTCATAGTTAACTATGCATCTTAATACTTTAACGCAGTACAACGTATTTTTCTACTAATTTCAAAAAATATGCTCCCAAGCTACCTTCAGTTATTTCTTATACAAATTTCCATCTACCATTTGCTCTCTATAATAAGTTATAACTTACTCCTCTTGTTCATTGCAGATACTCATATTATACCAAATTATTATAATTATTCAAGTACTTTAATAATACCAACTAATTCTCAAAGTCTTTTTCATCTAATCTTGTATATAGAACTTCTAAGTTTTTTATCTTATAGTCTCCACTAATTAATTCTTCTTCCCATTTACAATCATTAAGGTTTAACATATCTTTAATCTTAAGGGATCCATTTGTCATAATAGGATAAATTAAGTTCTTAATGTTTGCTATTATATAAAGACAAGTATAAGTAATTTGATTAAATCTTTCTATATCTTCTTTTACTTTTATCCATGGTTCTTCTCTATCATAGTATTTATTTGCAAATGAAATATAGTCTACTATTTTAGTAACAACTGCTTTTATTTCTCCTCTTTCGAATATTTCACTTACTTCTTTATAAGTTTTTATTGTTTCATTTCTTACTTCTTCATCTATTTTAGCTTCTTTTATTATTCCATCAAATTTTTTATTTACAAATGATAGGTTTCTATTAATAAAATTACCAAGCATTCCTACTAAGAATTTATTATGCGTTTGAACTATATCTAAAATAGAACAATTCATATCATTAGTTTCTGGTCCTTTAAATGAGAAATAAAATCTTAAAGTATCACTATTAAACATTTCTAGAAGTTCATTAGCTGTTATTAAGTTTCCTTTTGATTTACTCATTTTTTCGTTATTTAAATTAACATATGCTGATGATACTATATAATCAGGCAATCTATAATTGTTTTTTGTAGCCATGATAAGTGCTGGATATATTGTAGTATGAAATGGAATATTGTCTTTTCCATGAACATAATAAGTTTTTAAATTAGGATTATCATCTGACATAATTTTATCAAAGTCTAAACCTCTTTCATCTGCTACTTTTTTAGCTACTGATAAGTAACCTAAAACAGCTTCTATCCATACATAAATTCTTTTATCTTCATAACCTTCTACTGGTACTTCTACTCCCCAATCAAGTTGACGAGTTGCAGCACGGTTAACAAGCCCCATATCAATATATTTTTGGGCTTCTCCTAAAGCATTTTTTCTCCATTTGTTTTTACTATTCTCAATTAATTGTTGTAATCTTTCTTCAAACTCAGGTAATTTAAAATATAAATGCTTATTATTTTTCATGGTAGTAGGACTTCCACAAATTTTACAATGTTTATCTAATACTTCGCTACTATCTAAAGAGTCACCACAATTATCACATTGATCTCCTTTTGATTTACCACCACAGTGAGGACATACTCCTTCTATTTCTCTGTCTGATAAATATTTTTGACAATTATTGCAATAGTCTTCTGGTTCTTCTTTTTCAAAAAGATATCCATTATCATACATTTTTCTAAATTGTTCCATTACATATTTTTTATGATGTTCACTCATGGTTTTTGAATAACAATCATATGTGAATCCTAAGTTTTCAAAAGTTTTTAAAAATTCATTATGATAATATGTTGCTACTTTTTCTGGAGTAGTATTCTCTTTTCTTGCTCTTTCTGTAATTGGTGTACCATGACAATCTGATCCTGAAACATAAAATACATTATCGCCATTTTCTCTAAAGTATTTTGCTAAAATATCTCCTGGTAATAAAGCTGCTAAATGTCCAACATGTAAATAGTAATTAGCGTAAGGCCACGCACCACCAATTAAAATATCTCTTTTTTCCATAACGTCCTCCTCGTGTAGAATTTTAACATAAAATATATAAAATATCAACTTAACTTTTCTTATTTTTCCCTAATATTTTTGTTTTATTAAAAAAAATAAAAAGCTTAACTATAAAGCTTCTTAGTCTTTGAATCTTGATCAAATTCACCCATTAGTGCGCCTATATATTCTGCAAGAGAAGAGTCCATCCCTTCATTTCTTGCTATATGATATAGTTTTAAAATTATTTCCTCAGCACTACAATTATACTTTTTATATAGTACTTGTTGTTCTAAGTAATCAACAAATGCTCCTGTATAACCATTTGATTGAAAATCCCAATATTTATACAATGAAGTTACATAATTATCACCAGATTCTGAAAGTATGTTAATATCTTCTGATACTGTTTTTAACCATGGTAAAAATTCTTTGTTATATCCTTTTTCTTGATCAAGTATAAATTGTTTATGTAAAAAGGCAGGTTTTGTTCCTATTTTTTCACACATTTCTTTAGTTTTAACAAGACTCGTTAACCATTGTTCTATAGATATATCTTTATTTGTATTTTCTAAATACTGTGTAATTACAAATAATAATCCACCATTATAATTAGAATGTAGTTGTTTATACAAATCAATAATTATATTTTTCTTATCATAATATTTTGAAATAATATCATTATAATAATCTAGAATATTACCACTATAATTATTAGTCTTTTTGAAAACATTAAACGTATTACGTAATTCATTTATTGATGCATCTAATTTTTGAGCTATAATACTTAATTCTTCATCATCAACTTCAAAGTCATCATTGTTAGCTATGTTATTATTTGATAGATATTCTTTAATAATGTCATATGCTACATTTACCTTTGATATCATATCACAAGATAGTGTTGGATTAAGATCTGGATGTAGACTCCTTACTCTATTACGATATATATGTTTAATTTTTTCTAAATTATCACTTCTTTTTGCTCCTAAAGTACAATATGCTTCTTTTAAACTCATCATACTATAATACCCCCCTTACAAAAGCGCTAGGTCATTATATCATAAAGAGTTTATTTTGTCAAATAAAGAAAAACAGTAAATATATTACTGTTTATAATGTATCAACATGTTCATTTAATTTTACGCTTACTAGTTTGGACACACCAGACTCTTGCATTGTTATACCATATAATGTATCTGCATATTCCATTGTCTTTTTCTTATGTGTAATAATTAAGAATTGTGTTTTATCTTTATAATGTTCTAGATATTTTCCAAACTGATCAACATTTGCCTCATCAAGTGCTGCTTCTACTTCATCAAATAAACAGAATGGTACTTCTCTTACATTAAGTATTGCAAATAATAAACTAATAGCTGTTAAAGTTTTTTCTCCACCTGATAATAAGGTAATTGATGAAAGTTTTTTTCCAGGAGGACTTGCTACTATATCAATTCCTGTTGTTAGCATGTTTAAAGGATCTGTTAGTTTTAATGAAGCAGTACCACCAGAGAATAATTCTTTAAATACTTTAGTAAATTCTTCATTAACTTTATGATATGTATTAGTAAATTCTTCTTCTATTACCCCATCCATTTCTCTCATTATTTCAAGAAGTGATTCCTCGGCTGTTGTTAAATCATCTCTTTGTTTACATAAGAATTCATATCTTGTATTTACTCTTTCAAACTCATCAATTGCAGCTAAATTAACCATACCTAATGCTTTAATATTGTTTTTGTATAAGTTAACTCTATCTCTTGCATATTCAGGTTCAACTTCTAAATTATATTTATTTCTTGCTGCTTCATATGTTAAAGAGTATTCTTCATTTAGGGTATTTAACATATTATCAAGTTTTACATCTATTCTATTAATTCTAATAGTCACTTCATTTTTTTCTTTTTCTAAACTACGAATAGTTTGACTTTTAATTTTGTAATCTACATTTTCTTCTTCTATTTTTATTTTTAAATTTTCTATTTCTTTATTTAAAAATTCTATTCTGTTTTTTATAGTATCTCGTTCTGATGTTTTCTCATAATATTTTTCAATTAATTCTTTTTCTTTTGTATCTACATTATCATTAACTATATTGTTAAGAGATTCTATTTCTTTTAAAATGTTTGTCAAAAGATGTTTTTTAGAATCTAGTAATTTAAGTTTTTCTTTTAATTCTTCATTAATACTTGTTTCATCTCTTTTTAATTCAAAATAAGATTGTTCTTCTTTTTCAATATCATTAGATATACTACTTAGTTTTTTACTTAAAATTTCTTTTTCTTCGGTTAGACTTATTTTGTTTTCTTCTAATAGATTTAACTCTTGTCTAATTGTTACAATACTACGAGAATTATTATTAGTAGAGCCTCCAGTCATAGAACCACCTACATTAACAATGTCTCCTTCTAAAGTTACTATTTTGTAACGATGTTCTATTTTTTTAGCAATATTTACAGCGTTAGTAATGTTATCAATAACTACTATTATTCCTAGTTGGTTTTCTATAATATTTTTATACTTTTTATCATAATTAACTAAATCGCTTAAAATTCCTATAAAGCTTGTACTGTTTTTTAAAACATCTAAAGTATTTTTATCTACATATCTACTTTTTATTACTGTCAATGGAAAGAATGTTGCTCTTCCTAGTTTTTCTTCTTTTAAAAACTTTATTGCTTTTTTACTACTTTCTTCATCTTCTGTAATAATAAAATTCTTACTACTTGTAATTGATACTTCTAATGCTTTTGTATAAATATTTTCTGTTTCTAATATATTTCCAATAGTATTATAAATACCTGTTAAATTATTATTTGTTAAGACTTTTTTAACAGCGTAAGGAATTCCTATTCCATTATCAATTTCTGTTTGTAATCCTTCTATTTTGTGTGTTGTAGTGATAATATTTTGTTCTAATTTAGAATAATCTAGTGTAGCTAATTTCTTTCTATTTTTTAAATCATCTATTTCTCTTAAAGAACTTACTAAATCGCCACTTTTGTTATTTAGTTTAATATTTAATTGATCAATTTCGTCTTCTAATATTTTTATTTGTGAATTAATATTTGCTTTTTCTTCTATTTTTTCTCTTAATGATAATTTACTCTCATCTAAATTAGAATTTTTTGCTTTTTCTTGTAATAGTATTTTTTCACTATTTAGTCTTTCACATTCTTCTACGACTTCTAATAGTATTTTATTTTTTTCTCTTAATTCTCTTTCTTTTATTGACAATTGTTCATTTTGTTCTGCAATTTTTACATCACTATTATTAGAAGTAATACTTTCTTCTACTAGTTTTTCTTCTAATTCTTTAAGCTTTTCTTTTAATTTTTTTACTTCTTCACTATCATTATATATATCATAAGCAAGTAGTGCTATTTCTAGTTTTTCTAAATTATGTTTATTATCTAAGTATTCTTGGGCTTTTTTGCTTTGTTCTCTTAATGGTTCGACTTGTGTCTCAAGTTCTAAAATAATATCATTAACTCTATCTAAATTATCATGTGTTTTATCTAGTTTTTTTAAGGCTTCTTCTTTTCTTTTTTTGTATTTTACTACTCCTGCTGCATCTTCAATAATAACTCTTCTATCTGTTGAAGAATTAGAAATAATTTTATCTACTTCTCCTTGAGAAATAATATTATATGATTCTTTTCCTATACCACTATCCATAAGTAGATTTATTACATCTTTTAATCTACATCTGTCTCCATTTAAAAAGTATTCATTTTCACCACTTCTATATGCTTTTCTTTTTACAGATATTTCGGTATGTGGAACATTTAAGTAGTTATCACTATTATCAAATACAAGTTCTACAGTAGCAACATTTAATGCTTTTCTTGATTTACTTCCTGAGAAGATTACATCACTCATTGAGCCATCTCCACGTAGTTGTTTTACAGATTGTTCACCTAGTACCCATCTAACAGCATCTACAATGTTACTCTTTCCTGAACCATTTGGACCTACAATACATGTGATTTTATTATCTAGATTTATATTCATCTTATCTGCAAAAGATTTAAATCCATAAGCATTTATTTGTTTTAAATACATATTATCACCTTACTAACATATTTTATTATACAATAAATGTATAAGAAATAAAAGAAAAAAATTGGTTTTAGATACTAAAAAAGAGACCTAAGTCTCTTATTTTTCTATATCTTCTAATAATAATTCATTTAAAGTAACAAGTTTATATCCTCTTTGCTTTATATAATTAATTATTGTATTTAGATTTATACTACTATTTTTTAAACTAATTATGGAACCTGAGTCTAATTTATTTTTTATGATATTAAAGGAATTATTATTAGTATTAATACTTGGTATTATAGTATGTAGTCCTAGAGAATCGCAAAGTTCTAGTACTTTTTTATTATCATATTCAGCATAACAATATCTAGGTTCTTCTTTTGTTATATTAAATAAGCTATGAAGACCTTTTTCAAAGTACATTTTGTCATAGCTGCCATTATAGTTTAATAGTTCTAATTCGTGACCACTGTTTTTCATATTCTTTATAGAGTTTGAATTATTTTCAATAAATAAGCCATCCATAAAGAATGTTGCTTTAGTGTTATTATTTTTTAATATTTCAATAACATCTTCTATATTATCAAAACGGTCAATATGAAACACAATAGCCACTTTATTTTCATCATTTCTTCCTTTTTCAATATATTTATCATAATAAGAATTTATTGATATGTCTGGTTCTACTTCATCAAAGACATATAGACTATCGTTATATTTTCCATACTGTTTCATTTTACTAAAGCTTTTTATTTCATTTACCTTTTTACCATTTTTTCCTGGTACTATTTTATTATCGGTAATTTGAGCGCTTTGGGCCTTTTGTTCATATTTACTTTTTTCTTTTTTTATTTGTAACATAATTTTATCTTTACTTCTAACTATATCTATAACTTTATTAGTATAATAAAAACTAAAATACACAAGCAAAAAACTTAAGAATATTGGATATAGTTTTCTCAAAAAAATCACCTAGTAAAGTATATTTAATAAAATAAAAAAAAGACCTATTTTATATAATATTTCTTTTTTCTATTTTTATTCATTATTAAATATATAATGCTGCCATAAATTAAGTTAATAATAAGTGTATGGGTAATTTTATAAACAATATCATATATACTAATTGGTACTATATTAAATAAAATATATAGTGAGGCACTTATTATTTCATAAAGACTAATTATTAGTATTAAGTATAATATATTCATATATATATTTATTTTAAAATTTTTATAAATAAAAGTGGTTATTAGGGCTATAATTAAAAATAATAATCCATTGAAACATAGTAAGTTTGTAAAAAACAAATCATAAATAATACCTATTATATAACTTATTAGAAAGTATTTCTTATTACTTTGTTTAAAATTTGGATAAATAAGATAAATGGTAATAGGTACAAATAAAGATGTAAAAAGTGACAGATGCAATCTCATATATGGCAGTATTAATGATAAGATACCATCTAATATAAATGATATAACAATTACAATTACATTAAGCATCTTTAGTCCTTAATACTGTTACATAATGTATTCTATTGTACTCTTGATTTGTTTTTACATATAAAGTTTTACTCAAATTATATTTATCGATATCTATCTTTTCTACTTTTCCAATATATATCCCTTTAGGAAATACTCCTCCTATCCCACTTGTTGTTACTTGATCATTTATGTCTATCTTACTGTTTCTATTTATTCCTGTAATGATTAGTAGATTATTGTTTTTATTAAAGCCATTAAGTATACCAAGTTGATCTTCTTCTTTATTTGAAATCATTACAGATACCTGATAATTTTTAGAATTAGTAGTTAATAATTTTACTTCACTAGAGTTGTTATATACTTTATCTATTTTCCCTACTAAGCCTTCTTTTGTAATAACAGCCATATTCTTTTTTATACCATCTTTTCTACCTTTATCTATACTAATTGTATCTAACCAGTAACTCTTATTTCTAACAATTACGGTTGCATTAATTTTATCATAGTCAGTATAAGTTGATTTTAAATCTAATACTTTTTTTAACTCAGTTATTTCTTTTTCAAGAGTTTTATTTTTATTTTTTTCTAGGATATAGCTATTATCTTGAGGAACATCTTCTTTTATTGGTAGAAAAATAATTGATGTAATACTATCTGAAATAGTTTTTCCTATTTTTTCAAAAATGTTTGTTTTTCTATTTATTTTAAGTGAATAAAAAACACCTATTAAAATTAAAACTATTCCTCCAATGTAGATAATTATATGTTTTCGTTTTTTCTTTTTCATATTAACTCCTAACACAAGAATATATCGCTTTCTTCATAAAAACTATAATATCCATCATCACCAACTATAATATGATCAATTACAGGTATTCCAAAAGTATCTCCAATTTCTTTTAAAGTTCTTGTAAATTTTATATCTTCACGACTAGGATTAGTATTTCCTGAAGGATGATTATGTATACATACAATAGATGATGCACTTCTTAAATAAGCTTCTTTAAAGACCTCTCTTGGATGAACTGAACTTCTATTAATGGTTCCCATAAATAGTAATTTCCTTTCTATTAATTCTTGATTATTATTAAAGTAAAAACAATAAAAGTATTCTTGCTTTTTATCAATAAATAAGTATTTGTTGTTTAAATATATACTTTCAGCATTACTAAACTTTTGTTTATTTTTCCTATTTCCAGATAAAAATATTCTTTTACCAAGTTCAATCGCAGTAGCTAGTTCTATTGCTTTTACTTTTCCTATTCCTTTTATACTTAATAATTTGTGATAATTTATATCTTTTAAATCACTTATATTTGAAATTTTATTGAGTATTTCGTATGAAATATCGGTAGCACTTTTATTTTTAGTACCAGTTTTCAATAATATTGATAAAAGCTCATGATCTGATAAATTAGCTGCTCCTACTTCCATAAATCTTTCTCTTGGTCTTTCTTGTTGTGGAATATTTTTTATTTTCATAAATTCACCTCAATTATATTATTAAGGTTATTTTTTTATTTTTCTGAATTAATTACCATTTCTTCATAACTTGATAAAACAACAGAATTAATTGTATTAATTTCTTCTAAAGCTGTAGAGGTTTTTAGTAATTTATCAAATTGTTCTAAATTTAGTAAAAATTCTTGATTAACTACTTTCCTAGGTTTTATATATAAATTATATCCTAGGTTATTATATAGTTTGCTAATCTTGTTTAAATTATCTTTATACTTGCTGATAGCTACATATACATAGTATTTATTATCTTCTTTTAAGACTAGTTTATTATCTACCTTTTTTGTATCTTCCTCCATACTATTAATGCTAGAATAAACTCCCAATTGTAAGAAATATATATCGTTTTTATCTTCTTTAGATATATTAGTTTTACTATATACTACTTTAGCTGTAGATATACCTAATATTACTGCAATTAAAATACTTAATAAAAATTTCTTATTCATATTATCACCATAGTTATCCTAACAAATATGAAAGTCATAATATGTCGAATGATAATAATTAAAGTAAAATTATGACAAATCTAAATTAAAAGTTACTAGATTTCTTTTTTAATCATAGAATTTATAGTAAAATTAAGTTATGAGGATGTGATTTTATGAACAAAAAGAAAATTTTGGTTTATGGATTATTAGGGTTAAACTTAATATGTTTTGTTACAAATGTTTTGGTATCAGTTATTTATAAAAAGAATTATAATATTGAAAGTCTTTGTGGATTTGTAATTTTAGCTTTATTTATTTTATTTTTATCATTTTATATATGGAATACAGATAAAGAAAAGTTTTTAACCTTGAATATTAGTTTATGTTTTTTAGTGCTATACAATGTTTTGTTATTAAATACATCACTTGGGTTTATAAACATATCTTATTTTAAGAAAATGCCAAACTTTTCTAATAAGAAATATACAGAAGTAGTAAAATGGGCAGCTAGTAATAAGATTGTGGTAAATGAAACTTATGAATATAGTGATATAACAAAGCAATATCATGTAATATACCAAGATGTGGAAGCTGGTAAAACACTAAATAAAGTTGATGTTTTAAATATAGTTGTAAGTAGTGGTAAAAACCCTTTAAAAGAATTAATGATTCCAGATATGACTGGGTATACTTTAGATAAGGTTTTAGATTATATTGAGAAAAATGAATTAACTAATGTAAAAATACAGTATGAAGAAAACGAAGCAAAAGAAGATGACTTAATTAAACAAAGTAAAATTGGTAATATGAAAAGAAGCGATGAGATAGTTTTTACTTTCTCTAGAGGACAAATTGAATTAAGTGATGAAGTTACTTTAATAGATTTAACTAATATGAGTAAACTAAGAGTTATAGCTTATCTTGCTAAATATGGAATTGACTATGAATTTAGCGAAGAACATAGTGATACTATAAAAAAAGGATATACGATTAGTCAAAGTATTAAAAAAGGAGAAAAAATTAAAAGAAGTGAGCAAAAATTAAAATTGGTTATTTCTAAAGGAGAAAAAATTAAAGTTCCTGATATTAAAAAAATGTCATTAGATGAAATAACTAAGTGGGCCACTAAAAACAATATTAAATTAGAAATAAATAAAAGATATGATGAGGCTATTAAAGAAGGAGAAATAATTGAATCTAGTGTAAAAAGTGGAGACTTTATATCTGATGGGGATAAAATTACTATTACTATTTCCAAAGGTAAAATAGTAATGAAGGAATTTAGTGAATTAAGTAAATTTGAAGATTGGGCTAAAAAATATGGTATAGCCTATTCTGTAGAATATGAGTTTAGTGATAGTGTTGAAAATGGTAAAATAATTAGTTTTTCTCATAAAAAAGGAGATACAATTAAAAACAATGATACTATAACAGTAGTAGTATCTAATGGTGAAAAGACAAATGTTCCAAACTTTATAGGAATGTCAATGAGTAATATACTTAGTAAATGTAAAAGTATTAATTTAAACTGTGTTTTTCAATATCAAAATAGTACTAAATCAAAAGATACTGCTTTAAGACAATCACTTGCATCTGGAAGTGATGTTGCTGTTAATACAACTATTTCTATTATACTTTCTAATGGTAAGGCTCCTTCTGTAAGTAATAATACTTCTAGTAATACATCAAATAATAATAACAATCAAAGTAATAACACTCAAAAAGAAGAAGTAAAATGTGATGTTAAAACAATAACGCCAGACGAACTTAATATAAGGGAATTAAACAATATTTTAACTAATGTTAAAAGCTATGATGATACAGTATCAAAGATTAAATCATTCTTTCAAAAAAGAAATATAAGCGTTGAATTTAAACCTGAATATAATAGCAATGCAGTTTCAGGTAAATACATATCTGGGCTAACAGAAAATGGTAACTTTATCAATTTTACTACATGTTGTCCAAATAATTGTAAAACTTATTCTATTACAATTGCAAAATAGACTTCGGTCTATTTTTTTTGTTATCACATATTATTTAATGATTAAGAATTGACAATTAAATATTTTTATATTAAAATTAATAATGTCATATGGGTCTATAGCCAAGTGGTAAGGCGTGGGACTGCAACTCCCTGATCGTTGGTTCAAATCCGACTAGGCCCTCCATAAGGAAATACGCTCGAACTTTTATGTTTGAACTTAATATAGAAAAGTATCAATTTCTAAATGAAGTTGATATTTTTTTGTGTTAAGAAAGGATTTTATTATGATTAATATTGTAAGTAAACCAATAGAGTTTGAAACTGAATTAAAAAAGAAAATTGAGTTTATATGTGATTTTTGTAATACCAAATCGAAAATAATAAATGTTAATATAAGAAATATAGAACTCTAATTTATCTTATATTGAGCCACATAGAGTTATTATTAAAGGAATTACTTTCCTAGCATTTAATTATTCTAAAATATTATATATAAATAACTAATTTATTTAATAAAAGAGAAATTGAAAAGGCAACTAAACATTTAAATAATGAAATGGATGAATCAGCTGAAGAGTTTTATACTGATAAAAAAGAAAAAGACGATGGCTTATCATTGTAAGCTATCGTCTTTTAAAGTCCCATTAAAGAACTTTTTATTTCATCCAAACCCCTATAAAGTCCTTTTAAATAAGTAATTGCATCTTCAATTTGCTCATCACATTGTGAAATAAATTCTTTGTCAATCAATCCGTTAAAATCATATAGATCAGATTGAAGTTCGTTATATTTTTTTAAAAGATATGCAACTTCTTCATCATCTTTCATGCTGCTTTCTCTTAATTCTGCTAATGCTCTGTTTAAACGTTCATAAGATTCCTTAAAATCTTCTAAATTGCCAGCATTTGATTTTTTCTGCTCTTCAACATCTTTTACATATTGTTGAGCTCTAGTTTTTCCATCTTGATTTATCAAACCACTGACTTTGCTATTAAATTCCATAGCATATCCACCAACATTAGCAGTAATATTCATGAATGTAGAGAATTTGCTAAAATCTTCTGGAGTTTCACATTTTGATAAAATTTCACAAAATTTAAACATTAAATTATTGATTTGCTCATCTTTCCTTGTAATATCAGCTAATGCCATATATGTTAACAATGAACTACAATCAATTGATTTACTATCTAAAACTTCCCAAGGTCTATAACTAACATCAAAATATTCACTTTGAATACCACCATCTATTCTTGATGAAACTGGCTTTTTCTTTTCTTCTTTTCTTTCTTCTAACTCTTTTTTTGCATCTATAACACCACCTTTATTTATTAGTGTTATATTATTGTTACAAAATTGAACTGCATATCCACCTGTTCTAGATACTTCGCGAATAAATCTAGAAAAATTTCTAATTTCTTCATCAGTTTTACATTCTGATAATGCTTCTAAAAATTTTTCTTGTAAATTTTTAATTTGTTTTTCTTTTCTAGTAATATCTGCTAATGCCATATATGTTAACAATGAACTACAATTTGAATTTAATTTAAAATTACTTTTATCTTCACTTGGTCTATATTGTATATCAAAATATGCACTTTGAATACCACCATCTATTCTTGATGAAACTGGTTTTTCTCTTTCATCTTTAATTTCCTTTAGTTTTTGTTGAGCATAGTCTTTACCTTGACTAGAAACTAATGAAATGTTGTTTTGATAAAATGTTGTTGCATAACCTCCAACTTTAGCTACTGTTTCTAAAAATGTAGCAAGGTTTTTCATTTCTTCTTCAGTTTTACATTCTGATAATGCTTCTAAAAACTTTTCCTGCAAATTATTTATTTGCTCTTCTTTTCTAGTAATATCAGCTAATGCCATGTATGTTAATAGTGAGCTACAATTTAAATTTAATTTAAAATTACTATGATCTATGCTTGGTCTATATTGTATATCAAAATATTGACTTTCAATTCCACCTTCAATTAGTTTTGAAACTTGTTCCATTTTTTACCTCCCTCTATATTAATAATTATAACATATATTTAAATTATTTTTAACTTATTTAACAAAAATTGTAGAATTATAATGGCTTAAAAGAAAAATTATGTTAAGATGTATATAGAAATTGGCACAAATTGCATTATTTCCTAATTGTGATAGTTAAGTTGTAAACAACTTAACCAATCGCTCCATAAAAAAATAAAACTCAAACTTAATTGTTTGAGTTTTTTTATAGACCTTTCTCCACGTATTAATCTTGGTTTTAATAAAGAATTTAAAAAACTAAAAAGATTAGTGATAAAATGAAATAATTTGCTGAAAGTTATTATAATGATGGAAAATATAAAGAAAAAGGCGGAAGCTTATCAATTGTAAGCTACCGTCTTTATTAATTCTTATATTTTGATGTCATGTGAACCTTCAACTTCAGCAGTTTCGGTCTTAGGCTGAGTTTCTTGTTTCATTTGTAATAATTCAGCTTCTCTTTTATCAGCCTGATTTTGTGCTTCTTGTAAAACTCTATTTATAACATTTCTTGCATAAACATTACTTTGAGCACTTGCAATTTCGTATAAATTATCATCAACGCTGTCATATACATAAGGTATGTCAGTTTCTTTATGTCTTTCACCGCCAAGAGCTCTAATTTGTTGAGTGACTTCTGCTTTTTTAGTTTCATAAGCTTGTTTTTGCTGTTCCATTTTTGCTTTTTCTTTTCTAAGTGTTTCCCTAAGTTCAAATATTGCTTGGTGGGATTGATCAATTTCTTCTTTACTTCTTTTTAAACCATTTCGTAATGCTTCTAAACTATAGAAACTAACACCGCTTATGCCTAAAAGATCTGTATTTTGAGAATTATACCATCCAATTATCTCTTTATATATTTTAGATTGTTCTTCTTTTATTCTACTATTTAAATTTGCAATGTCACTTTTTGTATTTCTGGTTTTAATGATTTTCTTTGATAGTTTATCTCTTTGCTCAACTAAACTTTGTAGGAGTTCTAATTCACCATTAGGTAGTTTATCAGTATGTTGTTGCAAAAATTCTATATCAACTTCTGAACTATTAATACCATGTTCTCTACCAACTAATTTTGATAATTTTTGTTCTGTAAATTGTTCGTTAAAAACTGTTCTTGCTTGTTCGAAAGATCCTTCAAATTCTTGAATAATCTCCATTGATTTATCTGGATTTCTTGATTCAAACTTCATTGATTTGGGATCGTGGTAAGCAGATGTATTTAATCTCGTCTTTAACATTCTAGGTAATTGATTCCATAAAGATATATACATGATACATTTAATTTGACTTTGTTCATCAGATAATCTTCTATAATATGTTAACAAAGTTGCCATTTGTTGTGCTTTTTCTGGATCTTGTGCAATTGATGCTTCAAGTTCTTTAAATGCATCAATAGGTTTTCTTGCCCATTCTACTTTTTGAGCCAAATTATAGCTTCCTGGTATTTCTGAAGATAATTGTTGTTTAATTTCTTGTGGTGTCATTGCCTTGATTTGTTCTTGTTGTTTTCTAACTTTATCTATTTCTCTTTTAATATTAGCAAATACACCCCATTGATTATTAACATCATATCTGGTTAAGTCGACACTAAGTTGTTGTCCTTTAGAAATAGCTATTTCTCTTTCTCTTCCAGAAAGGCTACCAAATTGAGCTACAAGTTGGTCTTGTTCTGCTTTTAATTGAGATAATTTTTCTTTTTCTTGTTCTTCTCTTGCTTGAATTTCCTTAATTTTTAGTTCTAATTCTTCTATTTTACCTTTTTTATATTCTTCTATTTCAGCTTCTGACATTGCTTGTATTCTTGCATATGCAGGTAGAGTTAGAAAGTTTCGCAACCTAACAATTTTTTGTTCAACCATTTTTAATTGATATTCTGCTTGTTGAAATTCCTTGCTTCTAGAATTTACCGCTTTAAAATAGTTAACTCTTTCTAGTGCTGTTTGATAATCTTTTTCTAAATTTTCAAGTTCATTATTAAGCATTGATAAAAATTCTTCTTTAGTCATTTTTGTTCACCTCATTTAACTTGTTTAATAAATCTTCAATTTCCTCCATTGATAATTGTGAGAATATTCTTTCTAATTCTTCTTTATTTAAAGATAAGATTTTTTCTAAACTTTTGTTATCAGTTGTTCCATTCATATTAATTTCATCCCTTTCATATTTCAACATCATATAGTTCATCATTCAAATAAAGCTTTGTTCACAAATCTTATGTAATAATTATATCATATATATTTTTTTTGTCTATTTTTTGATTCTATTTTGGACTTTTATATATTTATAGAAGTTAGTTGTGTTAACTTATATAATGATAGTTTTAATTTGTCTTATCTATTACTCCATAAAAAAATAAAACTCAAACTTAATTGTTTGAGTTTTTTATAATTGTTTTTTATTTGTGAAATCTATTGTTATTTTTAAGCTTTTACCATTTTTTCTTGATTCTACTACGTCTTTAAAACTTATTGTATCTAAATCAAAATCTTTGTTACTCATTTTATCTACAAAAGTGCTATATTTTAATGTAAATTGTGGTGTTAATAGTTTATCTGTGTAATGATTAATACTATCTGTTTCTACTCTTTTTCCATTTTCTAAAGCACAAAAAGCAAAGTTTGTAACTATCATGTCATCTAGTAAATCATGAGCTTGAAAATCACTTTCTAAAATGTCACCCTCTTCAGTTGCTTTTTGATCAATAGCACTTGATTTTATATAGAACAAAGGTGATATATCTACTTCAATTTGATCATAAGAAATATTATTAGTTGCCATTGTTCTAATAAAGTTTTCACATGCTTTTTCAAAGTATCTAACTGCTACATCTTCACTATCTTCTCTATGAGCACCTTCAATGTTTTCTTTT
Source organism: Bacilli bacterium (assembly GCA_017525855.1). Next base: position 111,665 of record JAFXSE010000026.1, on the reverse strand, counting down.
AATAGTTTTGTATTATCTATTAATTCTAAATTTATATAGCCATCTTCATTACCAAAAATGTCTACTAAACAGTATGTTTCACTTTTTAATAATTTTTCTTTTAATTTTAATAATTCACTTTTATTCATAATTCTCTCCTATTTATTTTTCATTAGTAAATCTATAATTTCATTTTTATCTTTGAATATAGATGTATCTAATATAAATTTTTGTTTGTTATTAAAGAAGTATTTTAGAAGGACAATATCATTAACTTTAATTTTTATTCTATTCTTTTTTAAATATCTACAAGTAAATAGTTTACAAGATAATGATTTAATACTACATTTTCCATTTTTAAAATTTTTACATAGTCCTCTTTTTCTACCATAGCAACAACCATTTAGTGATTCTTTACAATGAGAAGAATTTCTTACAGATATGCATCTATTTTCTTTAAAATCACATAAGTTTTTTTCAAGAAATAAATTATCTAAATAATCACATACAATATCATAAATATATGAATATCTCTTTTCTATATCTTTAATATTAATAGCGCAAATCGAATATATTTTAAACTTTAAATCTTGATCTTTAAAATTATCAATTAAAGAATCATCAACAATATCATAATTATTATATTTAAGATGAATAATATTATCCTTTTTTATATACTTTTTTATTTGTTTATAAAAAGATGTATCATTTTCTAAATATATATCCATTTGTACCACCATAAGTTAATTTTAACATAAATAATAAAAGAAAAAAAGCAATTAATTGCTTCTATAAATTAAAACTTGATTAGGTAATAAATAAATATTATTATTGTAATTTAGTAAATCTCTTATATCAATTTGTTTTTCATTTAATATACTTTGAATACTATCTCATTCTCTTGTTATGAAAACAGATACTTGTCTTTTAGGAACAATTAGTACTTGGCCTGGTCGTAAAAATGAGTTGTTTAGACCATTTAAATACATTAATACATTACTTGATACATCATATTTGGAACTAATACTATAAATACTATCTCCTTTTTCAACAACATAATTATCAAATAAATTTTCATTATTATTTGGTATCATGTTACTCATATTTTGATTACTGCTGATATTATTTGTTGGAACTAATAAAACTTCTCCTATTTCCAAAACTTTATTATTTAAAAAATTGTTTATAAGTCTTAGTTGATATACAGTAGTATTAAACATATTTGCTATTGAGTATAGTGTATCTCCTCTTTGAACTACATAATAATTATACAAAAAAATCCCTCCTACCTAATATTATGATAGAGAAGGATTAATTATTATTTTCTTATAGCTCCATACATATTTTTTGTGTGATAATAAAACTCATTATATATAATTATTGGTTTTAATCCATATTTAGGATTATATGCATATAAAGTGTTTCCTACGATTCCAAAAATAGTATCATCTACTACACTCCATTCTTTAAAGTCTAAATTATTAAATAGCAAAATTGGGTTATTATATTTTTTATTTAAGCACATATAGATATTACCATTATTTGTTTTAAAATAATAATGATTATTACTTTTTCTTATATCCGTAGTATTATACTCTTTTGTAATTTTTTCATTAACAGCATTACTGTAAAATATAATATTACTATTTGAAATACTTGATACTTCTTTATCAATTAGTTTTTTACCATCATAATATTTAACTTTGTTTTGTTTACTTGTTACTTTTAATTTTTGTTCTTTGCTATTAATTTTATATTGAGTATTACTATTTGAATCGATAAAATAAATGTCATCTTGATAAACTCCATTAAAATAACTATTAGTAGATACTGATGAATCTAGGACATCAATACTTTTTTGTTTACCATCATTTAAATTAACTATATATATTTTATCAAATGATGGCTCAATTTCTTCTGCATTCATAATATACATATTACTATTAGTTAATGTTAAATACTTTGAATCATACACATCAAAATTTAAGAACTGGTTTACTTTTGTTTCTTTTTTATTAATAGAAAATACACCTTTGTAATTCCAGACAACAACATTATAATTTGGAATAAAGTCAGTATAATATGAAAGCGTTGTACCAATAGCGTTTAAATCTTTTGTTTCATTGTTAGTTTCTTTCCAAGAATGAATACTATAACCATTTTTCTCTATTTCATTTTTGATTTTTAAAACTCTCTCATCATTTTGTTGTAATAAATAATCATAACTATATAATTTATGGTTATTATCACTACACTGTATGTTACTTAAAACATTATCTTTAAATATTGGAAAAATACAATTTAGATTATTCTCTTTATAGACTAATAGATCTTCAATTATTTCTTTTTCTTTGCGAAAATTATGATTAACTAAATATATAAAAGTATCTTTATCTACATTCACTTTTATAGTGTATAAGTGTTCTTTATTGGAATAATTATATATTTCTTCTATTTTGTATTTTTTATTATCTTTTGTGAAAGTGTAACTATAGTCATATTTTTTTATAAATAATAGTACTCCAAATTCATATACTATACAAAATAGAAAAAGTACTATTATTATTGCCATTACTCGTTTCATATATCTTACCTCTATACTAAGAGTATATCAAAAAATATTAATAGAAACAAATAATTTCTATTTCTTTACAAGTATTATACAATTTTATATTTTAGAGATTTGGTATAAAAACAATAAAATTATAGAAGCATATAAAAAAATCTGTTATAATCTAAATAAATGGAGGGAATTATGTTAAAAGATAATAAAATTTTAGTTGGTAAAAATAAAGATTTAGAAGAATATTTTATACTCCCAAATATGGCATGTCGTCATGGATTAATAACTGGAGCTAGTGGTAGTGGTAAAACTATTACTTTGAAAGTTTTAGCAGAGTCTTTTAGTAGTCTTGGTTGTCCTGTTTTTTTAGCAGATGTTAAGGGTGATCTTGCAGGTATGTGTAAAGTTGGGGATAATACAGAAAAAATACAAGAAAGACTTAAAAATATTGGAATAGAAAATTTCAATTTTAGAGATTTTAGTACTACTTTTTGGGATGTATATGGTGATAAAGGTATTCCTGTTAGAGCTCGTATTGAAGATATTGGTTACATGATTATGTCTCGTATGCTTGGTCTTAATGAAACTCAAGAAGGTGTTTTAAACATTGTTTTTAAGGTTGCTAGTGATAAAGGTTTAAAACTTGTTGATTTAAAAGATCTAAAGTCAGTTCTTCAATATGTTGGTGATAATAGAGGTGAATTTACTACTTCTTATGGTAATATATCAAGTCAAAGTATAGGCTCTATTCAAAGAAGTCTATTAGTGTTAGAAGAACAAGCTGGAAATGATTTCTTTGGTGAACCAAATTTATCAATAAATGATTTAATAAAATTTGATCCTAACACAGGTAACGGAATTATTAATGTATTAGATGCTACTAAATTATTTCAAAAGCCTACTTTATATGCTTCTTTCTTATTATGGCTTTTAAATGAACTTAATACTAAACTTCCAGAACTTGGTGATGTTGAAAAACCTAAACTTGTATTCTTCTTTGATGAGGCTCACCTTCTATTTAGTGATATGCCTTCATATATGATCAAATATGTTACTCAAGTAGTTAAATTAATAAGATCTAAAGGTGTTAGTTTATTCTTTATTTCTCAGTCTCCTAAAGATATACCTGATGAAATATTATCTCAATTAAGTAATAAGATTCAACATTCATTAAGAGCATACACACCAAGTGAACAAAAGAATATTAAAGCTATTGCTGATTCTTATAGATCAAATAGTAGTTTTGATACAGCTGAGGTTATTCTTTCTTTAGGAACTGGTGAAGCCATTGTTTCATTTTTAAATGAAAAAGGAGAGCCTAATATAGTTGATCGTGTAACTATTCTACCACCACAAAGTTTTATGGGTACAATTGATGATATTACACGTGAGGTTTTTATTAGAAATAATGAGTTATATAATAAATATAAAGTAAGTGTTGATGATAGTTCAGCTTTTGAACAAGTTCAAAGTGTTAAACAGCAAGAGGAAAAAGAGAAACAGTTAATTAAAGAAGAAGAAGAGAAAAAGAAACTTGAAGAAAAGTTAGCTCGTGAAAAAGAAAAACAAAAGACTTCTACTCGTCGTGGAAAATCAACTACTGAAAAAGCTATAGATAGAATGGTTACTACAGGTGTTGGTACTCTTACTAGAAAGTTTATAAATAAATTATTTAAATAAAAAGTAAACTATTTATTTTAGTTTACTTTTTTCTTTTTATTTAAAATTGATTTTGTAGTTATATATGATGTTATAGGTATTACAAGCACACATCCTATTGCACTAAATAGTATTCTAATAAACTCTTGAGAAAAAGTCTTAGAATTTATTATATCTAAGAGGCCATAGTTTCCTTTATAATACCAAATAACTAACGTCATAAACTCACTTAAGAAGGCAAATAATAATGTATTTGTTGTAGTACATAGTATATCTTTTCCTATACTTATTCCTGATAAGAACAATTCTTTTTTGGACAAACCTTTGTTGTTTTCATATACTTCATATAAAGCACTAGATATAGCAATTGATGAATCTGTTGTTGCTCCTATTAGACTAATTAAAATAATTGAGATAGCTATATTTTCAAAGTCTATTCTAACATTATACGAAAACATGTTAATTTCTTCATAAGACTCATAGCCAAAACCTGCAATGCGTGATAATTTAGTCATAATAAATATGAGTATAGCAAGAATTAAAAGGACTAAGAAAATTGATTTTAATGATGATTTTGTTTTTACATTTTCTCCATTAACAAAGTATAAAATAATATAACTTATGATAAAACAACCAATTAGGGATGTAATTATTGGATTTATACCTAAAGAAATTAAGTAAAATAGTATCATCAAAATGATAAAATTTAAGAATAGAGATATAAATAATTTAATTCCCCTTTTTTTATCTATATATATCATTAAAAGAAATAGTATTATTATTAGAATGATATTCATTGATGCTCACCTCTTCTAAATACTTTTATTGAAATATAGGTAGTTATTGGAATAGTCATAATTATACCAATACTTCCTACTAGGAATCTAGTAAGTTCTAATGAAAAGTTAGTTGTTATATAATTATACATTGAAAAGCCATTTCTAATAGCTAATACAAATATTGGTAATCCACTACATAAGTATGTGAAAAATAAAACATTAGTCATGGTACTCATAATATCTTTACCAATTTGTTTAGAAGACTTTTTTAAATTCTTTGTACTTATTTTTTTGTCTTTTTCTATTAGTTCATCTATCGACGATGAGATTGTAATTGCAACATCCATTACCGCTCCTAACATTCCAATTAAAAGTTCAGGAAGAATAATATCTTCTGGAGGTACTGTTAAGAAACTAAGTTCATTAAAGTTTATACCTTTATAATTTGTTGTTTTAACTATTATTAAAAGTCCTGAAAGGATGATCAATGTAGATATTACTACTGATATGATTGCTGATACTGTTTTTTTATTTATTCCTCCAGCTATAAAAAGTGATAAAGCAGAAAAAATAAGCGATTCTATAATACAAATAAATAAGATATTAATACCTCTAAAATATAAATCTAGACCAATATAGAAAATTATTAAGTTTAGAATTACACTACATATGGATAGTAAACCTTCTTTCTTTCCTACTATATATATTAATAATATAAAAACTACTACTAATATTGCTATATAAACATCTCTTTTTAATCCTTCTATATTACTATTTTTAATGAATACTTTATCATGAATTCTATATCTATCAGTAACTACTTGAGAATATGTATCTTCATATGTTACAGTTTTATATTTTCCTTTATTTTTACCATTAGTTATAATACCTTTAATACTTAGATTATAGTATTCTTCTTCAATTCCTAAATCATTAGTTTCTTTTTCTATATTAATAGTTTCAATATGCGTTATTTTCATTATTTCTTCTTTATATAGAAAGTCATCATTATATATAAATACTATAGTTACTATGGCAATTATAATTGCAATTATTAATTTAATTTTTTTCATATTTCACCTTAAAACTTTGTTATAATAGTTAATAATAAATCCATAACAAATATAAAGGATAAAATAATATTAGCTATTATTACATTACTTCCTAATTTGTTATAAAATCTTTTCATTGATTTTTCAACATAATTCATAAATATATAAGCAGTAGTTGTGAAAAGAAGGGACATGTGCAAACATATTCTACCATCAATATCAAGAGGATAATTTGTATAATTCCATACTCTTCTTTTAAAGACTATTTCACATATGTATGAAGCTAGGTATTCTACTACTACTACAGTTACAAATATTTTCAAAAGAGTTTTTAATTTAGATTCTTTTTCATTGTGACATATTATAAGTACTAAAAAAGCAGAACCATAAATGGGGCACCATGGTCCATGCAGAACTCCAGGAAAAATACTTTTATTTTTTATAACATATGCATAGCCCATTTCACCAAACCAGCACATAATTGATACTACAAAGAATGAAAAAATAAGATAATGTTTATTTTCTTTTATATATTTCAATATATTCTTCATAAATATTTACCTCATTATTATTATATTTATAGTATAATACAAAATATTCTTTTAAAGCAATATTATTTAAATTTAAAAAAAGTAGTTGTCTACTTTTTTATATTATTTAATACATCTTTTCCTTTAAATACACTTTTGTCTCCTAATTCCTCTTCTATTCTCATAAGTTCATTATATTTAGAAATTCTATCAGTTCTTGACATAGATCCTGTCTTAATTTGTCCTGTATTAAATGCAACTGCAACATGTGAAATAGTTACATCTTCAGTCTCACCACTTCTATGTGATACTATAGCAGTATAATTATTCTCTTTTGCCATATTTATTGTTTCAATTGTTTCTGTTAATGTTCCTATTTGATTAAGTTTTATGATAATTGAATTAGCTACTTTTTCTTTTATTCCTTCTTTAAAGATTTCTGGATTAGTTACAAATAAATCATCACCTACTAATTGAATACGATTTCCTAATCTCTCAGTTAATTTCTTCCAACCTTCCCAATCTCTTTCACCAAGTCCATCTTCAATAGATACAATTGGATATTTATTAACTAATTCTTCTAACCAATCTATCATTTCATCACTTGTTTTTTCTCCACCATTTGAGTGTTTAAGTTCATATAGTTTTGTACTACGATTATAGAATTCGGAAGATGCAACATCCATTGCTATAGAAATATCAACACCAGGTTTATATCCAGCTTTTTCAATAGCTTTTACGATATATTTTAGTGGTTCTTCATTATCCTTTAAGTTAGGAGCAAAGCCTCCCTCATCTCCTACTGCAGTAACTTGTCCATCTTCTTTTAATATCTTTTTTAAAGTGTGAAATGTTTCTACACCCATACGAATAGCTTCATGAATATTTTTAGCTCCAATAGGCATTATCATATATTCTTGAAAGTCGACTGATGAATCTGCATGACTTCCACCATTTAAAACATTCATCATTGGTACCGGTAATGTAACGGCTTTTTCTTGTCCCAAATATTTATAAACAGGGATATTTTCTTCAGCTGCTGCTGCATGGCATGCAGCTAATGAAATACCTAATATAGCATTAGCTCCGTACTTACTTTTATCTTTAGTTCCGTCTGCTTCAATTAATTTTTGATCTATTTCTTTTTGGCTTTTAACTTCCATACCAATAACAATTTTACTTAATATTTCATTAACATTATTTACAGCAGTTAAAACGCCTTTTCCTAAGTATCTATTTTTATCATTATCTCTAAGTTCTAAAGCTTCTCTTTCTCCAGTTGATGCCCCACTTGGAACTATAGCTCTACCAAAAGCTCCAGATTCTGTTGTTATTTCAACTTCAACCGTAGGATTACCTCTTGAATCTAGTACTTCTCTTGCATGTACTGTTTTAATTTTTGACATTATATACCTTCTTTCTTGCTACATTAATAATTATATCATATTTAATATTTTTTTATAATAAAAAGAAAGCTTTAGCCAATCTTTCTTTTCCTTTTTGATACTATATTTCCTAAAACTATGAATAGTATAGAGAATATAATTATTGTTATCATATTTATAATTAATGGTTTTAATGTTGTGAAATTTAGTGTTTCAATTGAAGTTAATTTCTCATTTGTTTTTATATAGTAATATGATGGTAAAGCATGAGCAATCATCAATACGCTATCTGGTAAATATCTCATAGGAACAAAGGCCCCACATAAAAAGCTTGATCCTAAAGCTATTACATTTACTATTCCATTAATAGCATTTTTATTTGTTACTAAGTTAGCTATAAAAAACGCAAGTGTTGTTGCACATACAGTAAATATAAAAGAATTTATTAAGTATATTATTCCTGTAGTTGAACACATAGGTTTTCCAAGTAAAACGAAACTTAAAATTACATATATTATCCATAGTAAGCAAGAAAATAGTCCGTTTGATAATAGAAGTATTGTATTATGTTTCTTGTAGTTCATGCTGCTAATAATTGTTCTTTTTAATACAGGTTCATTTTTAAAACTAGCTAGTATTAAGCATATTACATATACTAGACACGCTAAAATACTGTAACTTGCAAAATTATAATAGAAAGTTATTTTAGCCAAACTGGTGATATCAACTTTTGATGTCATTTTTACATCTACTTTGTTGTTTAGTGTTTCATTAATTTTTTTAATTAGCTTGTCTTCATTAGTAATACTTTTTCTGTAAGTATTAGAAACATTAATATATCTTTTTAATATAATCTCTGCTAATGATGAATTATAATTAATACCACTTTTTACTTTAATTTCAGGATTATTTCCTTGTAAAAAACTATTGCGATATCCTTTTTGAATATAAATAATATAGTCAACATCCTGATAGAAAAGAGCATCATCTCTTGCTTCTTCTGTATCTTTAATTTTAACTGTTTTACTATTTTTCTTGATATATTCAATCAAGTTTTTTGTTATCCCTTTATTTTCATCTTTATTCACAACCAATATATCAGGCTTTGTTGCACTAAAGTTAGTTGTGGTACTTTGATTTTTCATGTTAAATCCACCAAATGTAATTAAGAATACAGAGTAAAGTATAACAATAAACTTATTTTTGTTTAATATTTTTAAGAACGCTTTAAATACTGTCATATTTTTGCCTCCTTAAACTCATAAATGATATTAGGATTAGTATAAAAGAAAATACTAATAAACTAATTATATTAAAAATATATCTATTATATGTTTGATAATAATATAGTGAATACAATCCATCAGTAATCATATTAACTGGATTAAGTTTATTTATGATAGGTAAATTTTTATCAATTATATATTTCATAGTAATTCCCATCATTCCTGATAAGAATGAACCTAGCATTGTATAAGCTATAATTATTCCTGTTTTATTATTATCATTTGTTTTAAAAACAGTAGATACGAAAACACCTAGTGATAAGCCAGCAAAACTTCCTATTGTAGTTATTAATAAAACAAGAGCTAAATGGTTTCCATAATCGACATTTAAAACAAATATAGTGTATAGAAATAAAATAGCGATTCCTATAAGTTGAGTTATAAAACTTGCTAGTAAGCTGCTAAATATAATGATTGCTTTTTTTACAGGTGTTATTGATACTCTTTTTCCAATACTTCCCATATTAGGTAAAGCTTGGTTAATAGCAACCATTGAAAGTATACTACCATATAAACATGCCATAGCAATTAATGTATAGAATTCAATCATAGTATAACTTAAATTCTTATTAGCCACATTATTTATTTTAGCTTCATTATTATTTGCTATTAACTGTGATACTTTGTTATATATGTTATTGTAATCAATATTGTTTCCTAGTGATATTTCTTTCTCTATTTCTTCTTTTGTTAAGTTTTTAATAATATTTTCTGTTCCAGATATTTCTTCAACTACATATTTAAATACTGTTTCATCTTCCCCATTAGATGAAATAACAACTTTAGGTATATTTTTGTCAATGATTAAATAACCAACTATTCTATCTTTTTTTAGTAAAGTCTTTGCTTTATTTAAAGTAACATATTTTGTATTAAATAACCTATCTTTATTCTTTTTATCACTTAATTCTTTAAATGCACTTTTAAAGGTTTCATTATTGTTAAAACCTTCATTATTAACAATAGCTATATTAATAATATCTAACTTTTCATTATTTTCTATATCAGAAAATGCCATATTAAAGAAAGTACCCAATATTAGTGGAAAGAAGAATGTCCAAAATATGAGTTGTTTTTTCTTAAATAGAGTTTTAAAGGTATATTTAAAATTATGTATAAACATTAATCTCTTAATTCCTTTCCTGTAAGTTCTAGGAAAACATCGTTTAATGTTGGCCTTTCTGAGAAGATTTTGTTATAAGCTATTTTATTTTGTTTTAAATAGTCAATTATTTCAGTTAAATTATGTTTACCTTTTTTATACTTAATTAGAAGAATACCGCTGTCGTATAAGACTTCATCTACATTTTTAAACTTACTAATTTCTAGGATAAATCTTGCATCTAAATCATTAACTTCTACTGTCACTTTCTCCTCAATATTTGCAAGATTTTTTAATTCATCACATGTACCAGTGGCAATAATCTTACCTTTATCAATAATAATTACTCTGTCACAAAGTATTTCTACTTCTTCCATATAGTGAGTTGTATAAATAATTGTTGCTCCGTTATCTCTTAGTTTTTTTATACCATCTAAGATACTATTACGACTTTGTGGATCAACTGCTACTGTTGGTTCATCTAAAAATATTAATTTAGGTTTATGAGCTATACCACAAGCAATGTTAAGCCTTCTTAATAGTCCTCCAGAAAGTTGTTTAGGATAATATTTTTTAAATTCTTCTAAACTTACTAAGTTTAGGGCATCGTTTATATACTTTTCTCTTGTATCTTTATCATCAATATAAAGTCCGCAAAAATAGTCAATGTTTTCATATACTGTTAATTCATCAAATACAGCAACATCTTGAAAAACTACACCTATTTTTGATTTTATATCATAGGCATCCGGTTTCATTATTTTGTCAAATATTTTTATCTTTCCTTTTTGAAAATTAAGCAGTGAAAGTATGCAATTTATTGTTGTTGATTTTCCACTTCCATTTGGCCCTAATAGTCCTAATATTTCGCCTTCTCTTACATCAAATGATAAGTCATCTACTGCTGTTAAGCCTTTATATTCTTTAGTTAAGTTTTTAACCTCTATTATATTTGCCATAACTACCTCTTTTAATAATCACAATTTCCAGGAGTTCTTGGATATGGTATTACATCTCTAATATTATCAACACCTGTTAAATATATAAGCAATCTTTCAAATCCCATACCAAATCCTGAATGTATACATCCACCATATTTACGTAGATTAATATACCAGTCTAGTGTTTGTTTATCCATTTTTAATTCATCCATACGCTTTACTAATTTATCATAATCATCTTCTCTTTGTGATCCACCCATAATTTCACCAGCTCCTGGTACTTCAAGGTCTACTGCTGCAACCGTTTTACCATCTGGATTTTGTTTCATATAAAATGCCTTAATATCTTTAGGCCAATCTGTAATAAATACTGGTCCATTAAAGTATTCAGTTATATATTTTTCATGTTCTTTTGCTATATCCTCACCTTGTATAGGTTCAAATTCAAATTTTACTGGTGCTTTTTGTAATATATCTATAACTTCTTTATGTGTAACTCTTGTAAATTTTGAAGTAACTAATCTATTTAATTTATCTAATAAACCATTTTCTACAAAGCTATCTAAGAACTTCATTTCATCTTTACAATTGTCTAAAACATACTTAACAACATTTTTAAGCATATCTTCCATTATTTGCATATCTTCTTCTAGGTCGCAGAAAGCAATTTCTGGTTCAATCATCCAAAACTCATTGGCATGAACTTTAGTATTTGAGTTTTCTGCTCTAAAAGTAGGACCAAAAGTATATGTTTTTCCATAAGCTAGGGCAAAACTTTCTGCTTCTAGTTGTCCTGATACAGTAAGAGATGCCGGAACATTAAACATATCCTTTGTATAATCTACTTTACCTTCTGATTTTGGTATATTTTCAAGATCAAGTGAAGTCACATGAAACATCTCTCCTGCTCCTTCAGCATCACTTGCTGTAATTAATGGGGCATTAAAATAAATGTAGCCTCTTTCTTGGAAATACTTATGAATAGCAAACGCTGCTATACTTCTTACTCTAAAAACTGCTTGAAATAAATTAGTACGTGGTCTTAAATATGCTTGCTCTCTTAAAAACTCTTTTGAATGTCTCTTTGGTTGAATAGGATAATCTTCAGGGCAGTCACCATGAAGTTTAATATCACGAGCTTGTACTTCAAGTTCTTGTTGTTCATTAATAGACTTTACTAATTTACCTACTATCTCAATGGAACATCCTACATGAAGTTTTTGAATATTTTCAAAGTCTTCTAGTTTGTTATCATATACTATTTGTACATGTTTAAAACAAGTACCATCAGAAAAATCAATAAAACCGAATTCTTTTTGTTTTCTATGATTTCTAATCCATCCTTTTAGTTCCACATCACTATTTACTAAGTTTTCTTTTTTTTCAAATAATTCTTTTAATGTCATATTTCCTCCTTATTTTTAAATAAAAACACCCATAAAAGTCCTTATAAAAGGACGAATATGGGTATTCGCGGTGCCACCTTTTTTATTACTAACCAAATATAATTTAGTAATCTCTCATTTAAATATATACAATTAGATAACGGTTTGTTTCCGAACTAGCCTACTAAGTTTTTACTTTTCGGTAGTTAGCTCCAAGGTGTTCTTTCATTTATCCCTTATTATTAGTTCACACTATACCTAATTCACTCGAATAAGAAAATAAATTACTTTTCCTCTTCATTGCAACATCAATATAGCATAGTTTAATATATTTGTCAAAAGTTAATAATTGTTACTAATTGTATCAAAATTCTATAGTTTCATCTAAAACTAATCTTACTTTATTATTTTTTTATTATAAAAAAGCTCGAACCATAATAGTTCGAGTTATTCTCACATTGGTAGTCTGTACGGGGTTCGAACCCGTGAATACGAGCTTGAGAGGCGCGCGTGTTAAACCACTTCACCAACAGACCATAATGATAATGTCAATTGACATTATCATTTTAGCATAAATTATTATTTTTGACAAATATTATTTTGCATTTAATATTTGTTTTATTTGTTCTTTTGCCTTTAGCACTGTTTCTTCATTAGGAACCATTACTGATAAAGGTTGATTTGGATAAGAATGTGTAGGTCTACTTCCTGTTGTTCCATCAACACTTATACTTTCAACATCCCATGATGGCATTTTATCTAGTTGATAGTTGATAACTCCAGTGATGTCTTTTTGTGTAAAGCTCGTTTCAAATGTTCCTTCTAAAGAACTTAATATATTTGAATAGTTTGACAAAATACTTCCAGGTGATGTTAGTTTAGACAGTAATACTTTTATAACTTGTTGTTGATTTTCTCCTCTGTGTCTGTCACCACTTGCATAAGCATGACGCTCTCTAGCAAAAGCTAAAGCACATTTTCCACTTACATAATTATTACCTGGTTTGAACACACAACTACGGTCTGTCCAACATGAAAAATTATAATTAACATCACTATATAGATTAATGCCACCTACAGCATCAACTAATTTTATAACTGCATTAAAGTTAACTCTTATATAATAATCTAATGATATATCATAAATATCTTCAACTGTTGCTTTGGAAAGTTCAAGTCCTCCAATCATACCAGCATGGGTTAATTTGTCCTTTAATCCTGTCGTACCATGAATTTGAACATAATAATCTCTTGGTGTACTTACTAATAACACTTTATTAGTGTTAGGGTTTACCGCTACTATTATATTTACATCACTTAAACTTCTTGCAGGCATAGTTCCAGTTCTTGTATCTATACCACTTAGATATATTGTAAACGGAGTATTACTTAAATCTTTAACTACTTGCTTTTCTTTCTTTTTCTTAGTAGCCACTAATGACTTTATAGTAATTTTATCTATTATTTTTAAGTTCTCTTTATTCTTTTCATCCATATCGATTAGTGATTCATAATTACTTGAATGTAGGACAGTTACATATTTACTATCTTCAATTAGTTTTTTTAGTAAAGTTCCATAATCACTTTCCTTGGTTAATGAAATTTTTACTTTTTTATTTATTTCTTTTTCTATTCTATTTGTATCTAGATTATCATCGTAATAATATATATTTTTTATATCTAAATCTTCTAGTTTATTATATTTTGATTGTTTATTGGTAACAATGTAATATAAATCTTCTGTATATTTAGCATTTAAATTTTTTGCAATAAAATTCAAAGTTTGGTTTAACTTTAGGGCTCCAAATAATTCTACAACTATAAATATAACTGCTAATGTATCTAAAAATATTAGTAACCAACTTTTTGTTTTTTTATTATAAGAAAAGAATGTATAAATAAACTCAGCAATAATTATTGCAGTACAAATCAAAACAAAATATTTTGTTGGTATAAGGTTAGATATATATAAAGTATATATTAAGAAAGCAGAAACTATTAATGATAAAAAGTTTATTATTTTACTTATTCGTTTAATTCTCTTTTTTTTCATAATACACTTCCTTATTCTACTGTTTCATTTTTTGATGTAACGTGTACTTCAATATAAGTATTACCATCGTTTAGTTCTATTTCCTTACCATCTAAATATGTATATTTTGTTTTATCTTGTCGAGATTGTTTATTCCATTTAATCTTTACAGCTTTTCCATTAGTAATATAATATCCATCACCAGAACCTACTGTATTTAAATTCCAATAATAATTATCACTTGCTGGTTGATAAGTAATTTTTTCAATTATAATATTCTTTGCTGTAAGGTTTTCTTTTGTTGCATGATCTACTATATCTATTCCATTTACATTTTTAACATAGTTTTTATTTTCTGCATTATAATTAAATACTGTTGTTATATTTCCATATGGAAGTGTAACTTTTGTTGCATTCATTACCCCTTCTTTATTTGATAAATCTATTTCTTTAACACTATAATTTAATAGTTTCCAGTTGCTTGATTCTAGACTATATCCTTTATCTTTTGCAGTTTTTTCTATATTTTCGATACTTGTATATGAAGTATGTTCACTTGCAAGTCCTTCTGGATTATTTCTCCAGAAACCATTATCAACCATACCATTAATATTATTAATTATTGCTTTTGAGCCCCTTAATTCATCCTGTGCATAATGACTCCATCCATGTCCTACAAGGATTGCATCACTTTCGTAAGCAAAATCAATAAAGTTATGTCTTACACTTCTAATTGTACCTATTGTTAAATCCTTTACATCTTTAAATAAAGCAATTAGTCTAGAAGTAGATCCTTCTGTTGGGATTTCATAAACTATATATGCTTTTTTTACACCTTCTTGTACTTTAACAGCAACAGGAGTATTGTTAACTACTACAGCATAAGGTCTTGTTTTTGACTCTAAATCAACTATCTTAAGTTTTTCTACTACTTCAGGTGTTTTGTCTTTTTTAGTAGTTGTCTTCTTCTTATTGTCACTTTTTGGTTGTTTAAAAATTAGTATACATATTGCCCCAATTACAATTAATCCTGTTATTATTGAAATAATAATTATTCTTTTCTTTTTCATTTTACCACCTACCATTATTTAGATTATAACATAATAAAATAAAAACTAATAGTAATTTTAGTTTTTATTTTCTCCTTTTTTATACCCTTGTCTATAAACTAAATAATATGTTCCATAAAATAATATACCGGCTATTGATCCAATTGTATCAATAACTACATCTTTTACTTGCCCAGTTCTTCCTTCAACTAATGTTTGATGATATTCATCAAATGAAGCTAAAGCTATTATTAAAACAATAGTAATCAGTGCTGATAAAATATATTTTTTATTTTTAAATAATATATTAACTCCAATAATTATTAAGAAAGCAAGGACAAAATAAACTGATGCATGCATTACTTTTCTAAGTGGTGCATTAAGTAATGTACTTGCCCTTTCTAATTTCTTTTCATTTGGATAAGAACTTGTAATACCATATTTATTGGTAACTTCTAATGTATCCTCAATAAAGACACTAATTATATCTTTAGAATGTCCATTAGAATTAGTGGTGTTCATAGAACTTAGTTTATAAATAATACCTATCCATAATATTATAAATATAAAAACTATGATGCTGATAACTATTCTTTTTTTACTTTTTTTCATAATATCACCTATTATAAATTAATATCTAAAGCTCTTTTTATAACGTCATCCATATCATAATATTTATATTCTGCTAGTCTTCCTCCAAATATCACATTTTCTTCTTTTCCAGCAAGTTCTCTATATTTATCTGCAAGACTATTATTTTTATCGTCATTTACAGTATAATATTTTTCCATACCTTCTTTATAATCTGATGGATATTCAAATGTTACAACTGTTTTAGGGCTAGTTGTATCAAATTCAAAATGTTTGTGTTCAATTACTCTAGTATATTCTACTTCATGACCAGTATAATTTACTACTGCATTTCCTTGATAATTATTAGTATCTAGTACTTTAGTATCAAATTTTAAACTTCTCCATTCTAGTTCTCCTAAACTATAATTGAAATATTCATCAAGTGGACCAGTATATATTATTTTATCAGCCATTTTGTTGTACTCTTCTCTATTATCAAAATAATTAGTATTAAGTCTAACTTCAATTCCTTCTAACATTTTTTCAACTAATTTAGTGTATCCACCAATTGGTATTCCTTGATATTTATCATTAAAATAATTATTATCATATGTTAGTCTTACTGGTAATCTTTTAATAATAAATGCTGGTAAATCTTTACAATCTCTATTCCATTGTTTTTCTGTATAACCTTTAATTAATTTTTCATAAATAGTTCTTCCTACTAAAGAGATTGCTTGCTCTTCTAGATTTTTAGGTTCACCTACTATTTCTTTTTTTTCTTCTTCGATATGTCTAAGTGCATCTTCTGGCGTAAATACATCACTCCAAATTTTTGAGAATGTATTCATATTAAATGGCATATTATACACTTCATTACCAATTCTTGCAATTGGAGAATTTGTATATCTGTTAAATTCTACAAATGAATTTACATAATCCCATACATCCTTGTAGTCTGTATGAAAAATATGTGCACCGTATTTATGAACCTGAATTCCCTCTATTTCCTCTGTATAAATATTTCCTCCGATATTTCCTCTTTTATCAATTACTAATACCTTTTTACCCTCATTTTTTAACCTATTCGCAACAGTAGAACCAAAAAGTCCTGCTCCTACTATTAAATAATCATATTTCATTTTTTACCTCCTATGGAACAATATGTTTTATTATTGGTATTTTTCTTAATAGCCATGTAATTAGAATGCATATTGGAATAATAATTAATGGCATACCTAATCTATAAATAATACTATATATACTCAAATCAAACTCTTTTTGAATGATTTGCATTATATAGAAATGCATTAAATATATTGCAAATGTATATTTACTGAATATACTAGCATATTTTAATGCCTTTTCACCTTTTATTTTACTAAATATATCTTTTAATAATATAAATACTGCAGTTGAATATAAGATGCATGGTACATTATTATAACCTTTATAAGTTCTAAGTACCATACCGCTTTCTTTAGAAACAATATAAGTCAAAATAATATGAACTAATAAACCTATGATTCCTAATATATATATTATAATTTTATGATTCTTTTTTAACTCATTATTATCTAATAAATATCCTATTAATACATAACTTGTATATTCTGTACCAATAATCGAAGTTATTGGTAAAGCTAATCCTAATTTAAATATATTATTGATTAGTGGAAAACAACTTATTAAAATAAAATTAAGGATAACTATATACATAAAAATACTATTTCTTTTTTTCTTATCTATTGCCGATAATATAGGAATAACTAAATATACAATAAATAAAGGTATAAAAAACCAATATATTGTGATAAACTTAGTTCCCAGAATTCCATTAAAAATATATTGAAAATTTAGTGAAGCAGTACTGATATCCTTTATATAATATATACGGTATAGTAACGCTATTAAACTCCATATGATAAAAGGTATTACTGTTTTAATAATTCTCTTTTTAAAATAAGTTTTTGTATCGTATTTATCACGATAATTCATTAATGTTATACCTGTTATCATAAAAAAGATAGGTACAGCAAAATAGAATAAACATTCTATGATATTTGCGGTAAACCAATATCTTTTATTACTAAATATCCAAAAACATCCATTGGTATGTAGTATTACAACTGAAATAGCAGAAATTATACTTAAAAGTGTTATATAGTTTTTCTTTTTGAATTTATCCATTTTATCACCTAGATTTCACTTTATTAAAAATTGGTTTTATCGTTTCATAATAAGTATCAAATAAGAATTTATCCTTTAAAATTATTAGTATAATCAAATATACTAATATGCCACAAGATACTTGTAATATTAAACCTATTAATCTTCCCGTTATAAAGAAATCTATACAATAACATGTAATTAACATTATTATACTTGCAATTATATAATTTCTTGATAATTTAATTATTTCAATTAAATTGAAGTCTTTTCTTACAAAGTATAATTGAACTAATGTAACCGATAATTCCGCAATCACTGTCGCAATTGCTGCTCCTATAGATTTATAATAATATATAAATACTAGATTAAGTAAAAAGTTTACAATAGCTCCAATAACAACAGAAATAGTGAATTCTTTTTGTCTTTTTGTTGATATTAAGTATTGTGTACCAGTTATATTGCTTATACTAATAAATAATACTATTGGACTAAGTACTTGCATTATCATTGGAACTTTATCATAACCTCTACCAAAAAATAATGGTGCAAAGTTATTAGCAACGGCAATAATTCCAAATGTTAATGGGAATGATAACATAAATACAAAACTAAATGTTTTATACATATATCTTTTTATTTGATTGTAATTTTTTTCTGCAAAACAATTTGCTAATCTTGGAAGCATAACGGTTCCAACTGCAGTGATTATAGTTAATAATATTTTTATAATTTTTTGAGATTGTTCATAATAACCAACTTCATTCATATTATTAAGAATAGCACCAATCATTGTTTTATCTAATACGGTATATACTTGTATAGCAACTTGTGGTATGAAAAGTGCAATAATCATTGGCAAATGACGTTTTAAATTTAATTTTTTAGTTTTGCAAATATACTTTTTCAATCCTAGCCATAAAGTTAATCCACCAAATAGCGTGCTTAATACGTGTATTAATAAATACTTATTTACATCACTAGGTACTTTAATAAATATGAAAATACATATTAAACTAATTAATTTTATTATAAAATTACGTATAACTATCTTTTTAAATTCTTCTAATCCTTGATAGAACCAGGATATATCTATAACATTCGCAAGCATTTCTATTAATAGTATTTTATAATATATTGAATATTCTCCCGTTCTACAGAAAATGAAAAAGAATGTAAGTGCAGTTAGTGACATGGTTAAAGACTTAAGTATTATTAATTCTATAAAGACTTTACTTCTTTTTTCTTTGTCTTTCTGGTTATATGCTATTTCTCTTTGACCATATAAATTAATTCCTAATGAACCAAAAAGAATAAAGTATGTCACTATTGAAATTGTATATCCATATATTCCATTACCTGTGGCACCTAGTTTTCGTGCTAGATAAGGTGTTGTTATAATTGGCAATATTATCAGTAATACTTGATATAGCATATTATATACATAGTTCTTTTTTACCGATGCTTTTTTCACTTTGGTCACCTCCTTAATTTTTTCTAACTACAATTTTATTCTTTACTACATAATCATCTATGTATCATAAATTTAGACAGATATCTATTTTTTGAATATTTTTTTTAAATCTAATTTGCAGAAAAACATGATGCATAAATACCAAATTATGATTTGCTTTAGAAATTCAGCTGTTATTATATTTTCATAAAATTTATTTGAAAAAAATGATAATAATAAGCATGAAAATACTATTCCATATGCAACCGAGCATATAGATGGAATACTAGGCTTTTTATTTCTTTTTGCAATATCATATACTAACTGAGATATGGCTGCCATAATAGCAACTAATATCACTAATCCAATATATCCAAAATCATAAATATATGGATAAAATGTAGTATAAACATTTCCTAGATTGTATTTTCCAACATGCCTGAATGGTAGATCAAGCTTATAATCTTCATAATTCTTGATACCTATTTTTCTCCCAATTGTTGTAATTATTGGCCTAAATGTTTGAGTTCCAAAATACTTTGTGTTTTTAGGACTATCTTCTTGTAAAAACATATCTAAGTTCTTAACTTCGGCACCACAATATATTGCAAGATAATCAACAGGATTTGTTTTAATATTTCTACCAAGCAATTTAGCAAATGAAGTAAAACCTCCTAAGAATACTATGCCAATTACCCCAACTGTTACTATTAGTTTATAGTTGAATTTTTTTGTTTTGAACTGTTTTATGTTAAAAATCATGAATGCATAGGCAATACCTGCCGCTAACATGAAGAATAATGGAGTTCGTGATCCATTTAAAATTGACATTATTGCCGATATACCAATAATTAATAAATCAAGAACACTAACTTTTTTTGAATGTACAATATTGTTAATTAAAACATATAAAAACCAGTATCCAATTGCTACTACTGCCATTTTAATATTTCCAACTAGAAAAGGAACTCTTATTGTTTCGGTAGAAAATTTTACTATATGATCATACTTTGAAATATAGCTTGAAATATTTTTAAAATCAAATATACTTCCTCCTACAGAAGTAACAACAAAATTTAAATAATATATACATGCAAATATACTAAATAGTATTAAGCATATTTTTTTCCATCTATCAATATGAATATATTCTAATTGCTTTGTTTCATCATTTTTATTTATCTTCTTAAATGCAACAGATACTAACTTTGATACTATTATAAATATCAAAATTCCAAATACTATTACGCAGAAAGTATTTATATTTAATGATAGTTCCCATTTTTTTGCGTACAGTAATACCCATATAGATTGAAAAAAGAATCCAAATGTAAAAATAAATGCTGGGGATATTATATCTTTTTTATTTAGTATAAAACTTAATACTAGTAACAATAATATACTTATAAAAAATACATATATCATTATTATTCCTCCTATTAATCTTATCTATTTTTTAAATCTGTTTTTACTTTAGTAGTTGATATTCCTTCTGTTCTAGGTAAATATACCACATTGCAAATATCTCTTAAGCATTCAAAATGTTCATTACCTTCCCAATCGTTTCCCATAACTACTGTATTAACATTATATGCTAATACATCATCGCGTTTTTGGTCCCATGTATTTTCTGGTATGACCAAATCAACATATTTGATTGCCTCGAGAATTCTTTTTCTAGATTCATAATCATAGTATGCCCTTTTACCTTTTATGTAGTTAAATTCGTCTGTTGATATTCCAACAATCAAATAATCTCCTAATTCCTTTGCACGTCTTAAAATTTCGATATGCCCAACGTGAAGGAGATCAAATGTTCCATATGTTAAAACTATTTTCATATTGTTCTCTTTCTAAAAAGCTATTTTTTATTTATTATTTCTAATGCTTTTTCAACTGCTGTTATTGTGTAATAACCACTTGTTAATTTTTTCTTTATTTTTTTTACATTCTTAAGTTTTTCTTGATAATCACTTAAATCAATATTATTTATATCATAAATATTTGATATTGTATAACCTATATTATTATCTTCAACAAATTTTGCACATGCAGCTTCTTTCCAAACAATGACCGGTAATCCTGCTGCAATATAACAAGATAATTTATGTGGATTATTATATTTTGTATAGTTTAAAAAATTATTATTGATATTTGAATTATCAATACCTCCGTCCCATACCAAACCTAAGTCACCAGTCATAGATAGTGGTAATTCATCAGGTAAAAATGATCCAAAATAATGATACTTTTTATTATTTTCATTATATTTACCAACACCATATAAGTTAATATCAAAATTCATTTTTTCTTCTTCTAATTCGCTTAAAAATAGTGCTTTATTAAAATTACCTGCAAATGCAACTTTTTTTGTATTAGTATGTTTAATATTTTTTTCTTTAGTATTGTTTGCAACTAAATAATCAAATATTTCAAGATTTACAATTGGTTTATTTAAACCATGTTCTTTCAAAAAATTGGTCATTAAACTATTATGTGAGATAATAACATCAAAATTTTGATATAATTCAATTTCCCTTTTTAACAACATTTCATCATTATTTCTTAACCCCTCAATATCATGAATTAAGCCAATGGACTTTTCTGATTTTATATTATATTTGCAACTTTTATTAAATGGCAATTGATAAACGCTAATATCGTCGATATATTTATTACGGACAATATAAAAGAATTTTTTTATTCTAAAAAATAATAGATTAATTTTTGAATTTAAATCTCTTTTTATTTTTAAAGGTCGTAACAAAGCATTGTATTCTTTATGCAAAATACTTTCTACGTCTATTTTTGCTTTTGGTCCAGCGTTTTGCTTATTCACTTCATATTGAGAAATAACTTTCATATTTACACTTCCTTCATAATTTAAAAACTAATTCAATAGTTTTGTAAAATCTAATTTTAAATAAAAATAATATTATTTTTTGTTTTTTACTTAAGTATTTATATTTTGCTTTTTTAATAGACTCCTTGTAGTAAGGATATTTTTCCAAAACACTCTTTATATTGCCTTTTTTAGGATTATCCTTATGAAATGTGCAATATCTTAATATGTTTGTCAAATTTCTAAGCATTCTAGCATAGTATGCATTCATTAAAATTGGATTATTGCTATTTTTTAAATAGCTTATTTCATTGTTATAAATATCATAATCATCAGCAATATTATTTTTATAGCGATTCGTAGTATTAGTATCATATACATAATAATTATATAGCTTTTTATCCATTATAACTGCTTTATTTATATATGAAATATAAATAAAATTATAGAGTGAATCCTCACTAAACTTTAAATTTGTATTAAACAATAATTTATTCTGTTTAATAATAGAAGATTTATATATTTTAGACCATGTGTAAGAACAACCATCAAAAAAATCTATATTTAGATTGTTTATATTACCAACTAAAGTTGATGCTTGCAAATACATGATATCTTCTTTACTCTGCAAAACTTTATTTGTTTTAGGGAACTTAGTATTTGGAGTTATTATATTATTTTTATTATAGGAGAAGTTAAAAATTAAATAATCATAATTACCTTCATCAATTTTATCTATTAATTCACGATATTTATAATTATTATTAACTGCATCATCAGGATCACAAAATGTTATATATTTACTATTTGAATGTTCTATTCCAAAATTTCGTGCACTACATAATCCACCATTTTCTTTATGAATAACTTTTACTAATTTATTATTTTTGGCATATTCTTTTCCTAATTTATATCCATTATCTGTTGATCCATCATCAACTACAAGTATTAACATTTTATCATCTATAGACTTAACTAGTGAATCTAAGCATCTTATTAATTCTTTTTCATGATTATATAATGGAACTATTATTGTCAAATCAGTCATTCTTTTCTCCTTTATTTACGCATATCAATTCCTCGCAATGTGA
This sequence comes from Bacilli bacterium, assembly GCA_017525855.1. The sequence continues at coordinate 87,795 of JAFXSE010000026.1, read as the reverse complement.
AGTACGATCAACATCTTTTGGGATTTTCATGTAATCACCATATATATGTGTTAAATACTCATCATATTTCTCTGGTCCATATAATTTCATATCTTCAAACTGATATAAGCATGGTTTACCAAATAATCTAGTTTCAACAATCTCTCTTTCTCTATATGCTCCCATAATTGTTCCTGAATATTTTGATTTATAAAAGGAATTTTTCATAAGCAACTTATCTATTTTACTTTTTTCTTTTGAAGGATTAATTAATTTCTTAAAAGGTATTTTTGTTGCAAAAAAAATCAAAACTTTTTCATATAATTTTCTTTTCTTTTCTTTGTCAATTGTATCATTATAATAAAATGATAATTTCATTCTGTGATATAGTATTCTTAAGCAATGAATCTTCCTTTTAAACTTATTATCAGGCATTCCATCTATTGGAAATATATCTATAAACAAATTTACTTCATTTCCTGTTTTTTCTTTAATTATATAGTCTCTACTACATAACTTAGAAATATAGTACTTATAATCAGGATGTGTTTTATAATTAAGTATAAAATACTCTTTTTGAGGAAATTTGTTTAAGAATTTTTCATAATCTTCTCTTGGCATAGCAATATCCATATCATCATCCCATGGAATAAATCCTTTGTGTCTAATAGAGCCTAAAAAGGTTCCTCCTATGATATAGTAAGTTAAATTTTCTTTTTGACAATAATCATGAAACACTTTAGCCATAGCATTGTTTTTTTCATGAATTATATCAAGTACATCTTCATGATTCTTTTTCATAGTATAAAACTCCTTGCATTTAATATATTAGTAATTCTAGAAACTTTTATCATATTTCTTTCCACTAAATTTAGCTTTCAAGAAACTAGTACCTTTTTTAAACCAATTAACTTTCCCCATATCTATTACTTTTACTTCCTCATATTTTAAGCCTTTTGTATTTATATAAACATCAAGTAGTAATTCAGATACTCTGCCATAAAATCTTTTATGAAAATCTGTGTAGTTAGTTGTATCTACTCTTTTCTCAAGTTCAAACAAAATATCAAATAACCAAGTGCAATAGTCATCTAATATATCTTTTTTCATTATAAACATATTAAACATATGTGCAGATGTTCTTTTCTTTAAATTTTCAAATTCATTATAGTATTTTGGATACTTTTCTTTAATAATTTCACCTGTTATATCAAGTGGTTCAATATATAAAGTGTGTTTATAGTGATTATATAAGTTTTCAATATAGTACTTTCTTTTCTTAGGTAGTATTATATCTATGTTTTTAAATATTTCATCTGCTTCTTTTAAAGTTAGTAAGTGTTCAAATTTTTCACTCTCTGTTTTCATTTTTTTATTATATAAAGAAAAATGTCTTCTATAATGAGCAAGACCTATATAATCACAATCAAGATTTTTCCATGCCCAATATAGTCCTGTTAATTCACAAAAAAAAGGATTTTTTAAAGATATATTATCGCCTGTATTATCTTTTGTATAACCTAAATCATTTTTACCTTCTGCACCAACATGCAGGGGTAAATACATTTCATCACTAGGCATTTGATATTTTTTATGAGTTGCTACTACTACTTTAATATTCTTCATATTTATACTCCTTTATTTAGCATCTTTTCCACCAATAACTACACTAAAAGTCTTTAAAAAAATTTGAAAATCAAATTTTAAACTACAATTATTTGAATAATATTTTTCCATTTTCATTCTTTGTTCAAAAGTACCACGTGATCTTAAACTAACTTGCCAAAAACCAGTTAACCCAGGTTTAGTTTTTACAATATCATCAAAATACTTTTTCATATCTTTTTTTTCTCTAGGTAGATAAGGCCTATTACCAATTAATGTCATATCGCCCTTTAAAATATTAATAAACTGAGGCAATTCATCGATTGAAGTTTTTCTAATAATTCTACCTATCTTAGTAATTCTTGGATCATTGTTTAGTTTTTTCATTTTTTTGTATTCTTTTTCCAATTCTTTATCATTTTTTAAAAGGTTTTGTAACTCTTCATCGGCATTTGGAACCATACTTCTAAATTTATACAATTTAAACTCTTTACCATTTTTTCCGATTCTACTCTGATTATAAAAAATAGAATGAAAATCACCAGATAGCAATGTAATTATTTTAATAATTAGAATAATTGGTAACAAAAAAACACATCCAATTAATGAAATCACGATATCAAAACTTCTTTTAATAATTTTGTATCCAAGACTTATATCTTTAGATTCTTCTATAATTTTTGTATCACTAAGTACCATTTTAGCAGTACTGTCTAATTCTGTAATCATTTAATCACTCCACTGCTTATCGTTTTAACACTATAATTGTACCCTTTTTTACATGTACTTGTCAATAGCGCTACAGTTTATTAAACTTAAAAGCAACGCTTATTTGTTTATATATAATAAAAGAAAAGAAGTGAAAAATTTTTAGTAATTTTCACTTTTTATTTCAAAATAACTTTGTGGATGAGCACAAACTGGGCATACTTTTGGAGCTTGTTTGCCTACTACTACATGTCCACAATTGCGGCATATCCATATTTTGTCCTCATCTTTTGAGAATACAACTTCATCTTCTATATTTTTAAGTAGTTTTCTAAAGCGCTCTTCATGATGTTTTTCAATAGCAGCTACTCCTCTAAATTTTGCTGCTAATGCTTTAAATCCTTCTTCTTCTGCAACACGAGCAAATTCTTCATACATATCTGTCCATTCATAGTTTTCACCATCTGCTGCTGCTTTTAAATTTTCAATAGTAGAAGGAACTTCCCCACCGTGTAATTCTTTATACCACATTTTGGCATGTTCTTTTTCATTGTCAGCTGTTTCTAAAAATAGAGCTGCTATTTGTTCATAACCATCTTTTTTTGCTTTGCTTGCAAAATAAGTGTATTTGTTTCTTGCCTCGCTTTCACCTGCAAAGGCTTTTTTTAAGTTTTCTTCTGTTTTTGAACCTTTTAATTCCATATGTTTTCCTCCTTTTAATTTTGGATATATTAATATTATAACATTTATATAAAAAAAGAAAAGAAAAAGTCGACTGTCGTCGACATATTTATTTCTATACTAAATTGTTTCTATATCATCACTATTGCTGTTTTTAACAGCTTCTACTGTTTCTTGTTTAGTCTCTTGTTTTTTTTCTTCTTTATCTTTCTTTTCTTCAGTTGTTGTTTCAATATTTTTTTCTGTTTGTTCATTTTGTTCTATGTCTTTTTTCCTTTTATATGGTGACACTTTAAATGATTTCATATTATTTAGTTTGATAATTGTTGTTCTTTCTATGTCTTCTAATAGACTTGCGTCTATATCGTTATGTTTTTCATATTCTGCAACAATTAATTCTAATGGTGATTCTACGTTTTCATTTTGTTTCATTACATAAATACAAGCTTCATTATTGTCAAGCAGTACAAATGAACAAGAATCTTCACCTTCAATCATGTAATAGATTGGCTTTCTTATTTCTAACTGTGCATCAACTAAGTCATCAATATTAGTAACTCTAATAATATTTTTTCCTTTTAAATCTGGAAAATTATGACTTTGTACTAGAATTGCATCATAAGTATTTAAAGTTCTTTTAAGTGTAGATCTATAAATTGCTTCCTCGCTTCTAGTACTAGTAATGTATATTATAAGTGTTGCAGATAAGACAAGTGCAACAGCACCAACTACAATGGCATAAGTTACCATTTCATTTGTATACATATAAAATCCTAAAGCTAAAGCTCCAATTAAACAAATTGTTAATATTGTTATTATTATTTCCCTTTTCATTCTATCTCTCTCCATTCAAAAATTCTGTTAAATATATAGTAGGATATGCTATATATGGGATATCAAGTTTTACTACACCCTCTATGCTATCAAAAGTTAAGTTTATACTATCTCTAGAGTTGTTAGCATCACCTTTAGTACGATAATAAGTAACTCCATCTACTTTTTCAATTTCTACCAATCTATGTACAATAGTTTTTTCTTTAAGTTTAAATGCTATTATATCCCCTGTTTTTAAATCCTTTTTATTTTTAATTTTATGAATTATTACTGCATCTCCTTTATTAATTTTAGGAAACATTGATTCAGAGCCAATTCCTATCATGTAATATGGGAAGAAGCCTGATATTAGGCAAACTAGTAATGCAATAAATATCATAATTGGTAGATCAACTAATCTAAATGTTTCTTTTCCATACGTTTTCTCTATTCCATTATTATATTCATCTAAAGACCTTGCAGCATAAATATAAATTAAGAATGGAAGTCCAATTCCTATCATAGAGTTTAAATAATCACCTAAATCAGGTATGATAGGCATAACAAACGCATATAAATCCATTACTAATCTATAAAATATGGTTGGTTTATAGCCAACGTGATATGTTAAATAACTTAAAACAATATTCTTAGATATAATAGGTAATATTGTTGATGTAGCTACTCTAAACACTCCAGCAAAATCTGCAAAATTAATTGCTTTCATACTAGTAGATAATTCAAATAGCATTAGTACAATTGTTGTCAACACAATAACAATTTTTTTATCTTTATTACCATTTATTACAACATATCTAAATATTTCTGTACAAATTATTATAACTATTGGCGAAAAAATATTATCAACAATAGCTGGTAATGTTAGTGAATAAGCATTTTTTAAAAATCCTACTGCCAATCCTAATCCATATGATATAACAAAGAATGCTATGACAATACAGAATGTTACACTACTTATATAATGCTTTATCTTAGTTGTTTTATTTTTTCTAAAGCCTAGAAGTATTATTGAAATAAATGCTAATAAAATTATAAATGCACCTGTAATAGATTCAGAATACTTTAATGCTTTTTGAAATATAAATATTCTATAGATAACTGAATAAAGTAAAACTGTTAATAGTAAAAATGCATCTTTTATATTTCTTTTACTCATACTTTTACTCCCTAATTATTCCTTCCCCATTTCTTATATATACTAACAACTAATATATATAAGAAATAGGGATTACTTATGTTACTAAGTAATCATCCTATTTAATAGTATTATTTATCTTGAACAAATGGCATAGTTAATGCTATATCAAATTCAACATCATTAGCAGGTAATTCTGCATTATTAACATTTTTATCGTATTCTACTCTAACTTTTATTGTCTTAGTTGCTGAAGCAGCTAATTTATCTCCTGCTTGAATTTCATCTTCAGTTGACCATTCAACAGTGTATTTAAAGTATTTTTCCCATGTTGTTTTAGCAATTGGTTCTGATGATTTTTCATCATTTATTATTTCATATCCATTAACTGTTAATATATCTGCTGCACTATCTGAAATTTTTGCTGGAATTGTTCCACCATTTACAACATCAACTGTGAACTCATAGAAGTCACCTGGTTCAGCTAATGTTACACTGAAATTAACTGTTTGATCTGCATTTGCTGTATTATCTCCAGCAACTATTGCTGGGGCACTTACAACTGTTGCACCTTCTGATTTTGTAGCAGCTGAAATGTTAGCAAAATGAACATCCCATGTAGCTTTTTTAATTTTTGTGTTACCGTTAATTTTTAATGTAGTAGTTAAAGCTGCATAACCTACGCTAATAGCAAGTAGTAGTAATAAAACTAATAATGCACCTTTTTTTGAATTTTTCTTATTATTTTTTTTCATATTTTTTCTCCTTCTTATTTTATATTTATTTTGCTTGAATGAAGTTCATTGAGAACTTTAAGTCAATAATCTTGTCTTCCGTTGGTAAATCACTATTGCTTATATCTGTTCGGTATTCTACTTTTACACGAACTTTTCGTGATTTGCCACTTTTTACAACATCATCTTTTTTTGGTGTCTGGTTTTCCGTATCCCAAACAACTGAATATCTTAAATACTTTTCATACTCAGATATTTCTGTTAGTTCTGGATTACTTGAAACAGCAGCATCTAGTGTTCCACCATTTTTTACATCAACTGTAAATTCGTAGAAGTCGCCAGGTTCTTTTAATGATATCGTGTACTCTACTTTTGTTTGGTAAACATCTGTTATCATGGCAGCTTTTTCACCATTGTTAGTATCTATAGCTACGCTTCCACTTTTAACAGCCACATTCTCAAAATGGACATCCCAAGTTGCCTTTTTTATTGTTGATTCTCCATTTATGATAAGGGTTGTTGATAAAGCAGCATATCCTATACTTATACCAACAATTAGAAGTAAAAGTGCAACTATGGCGTTTCCACTATGATGTTTCTCTTTTTCCATCATTCACCTCCAAAATAAACTATTGGCACCAATCATTAAGTTATGATAGGCATTTAATAACTAGTAGATATCAAACGTCGACTACTATATTATTATCAACTTTATCATAATATATTAAAAATTTTTTTTCAACAATTTTAGACAATTTATTTTTGTTTTGTGTAAAGTAGTATACACATCTTCATTTCAGTCAAGTTCATAATTATTATTTGTATTTTTATACTTTTATATACAAAAAAACTAAGTAGTAATTTAACTTAGTTCTATTTGATAAACATTGCATCTCCAAAAGAGAAAAATCTATATTTCTTATTTACAGCTTCTTTATATGCTTTTAAAATATTTTCACGACCTGCAAAAGCAGAAACTAACATAACAAGAGTTGATTTTGGTAAATGGAAATTTGTAATTAAAGCATCTATTGCTTTAAACTTATATCCTGGGTAAATAAATATTTTTGTAAAACCGCTTACTTGTTTAAAAACTCCATTGTTTTCTGTTGCTACTGTTTCTAATGTTCTAGTAGTTGTTGTTCCAACAGCAATAATTCTTCTTTTTTCTTTTTTTGCCTTATTTAATATGTTAGCAACTTCTTCTGTCATAGTATAAAATTCACTGTGCATTTCATGTTCTAATATATTTTCAACTTTTACTGGCCTAAATGTTCCAAGGCCAACATGTAAAGTAATATAACAAACATTAATGTTTTTGTTTTTTATTTTTTGAAGAAGTTCTTCTGTGAAGTGAAGCCCTGCAGTCGGTGCAGCTGCACTACCTACTTCTTTGGCATATACTGTCTGATATCTTGATTGATCTTCTAGTTTTTCATGTATATAAGGAGGAAGAGGCATTGTTCCTAATTCTTCTAATATTTCATAAAATATTCCATCATATATCATTTCAAAATGTCTAATGCCTTCATCTAAGGCTTTTGTACATTTCATTTTTAATTTACCTTCTCCAAATGATACAATTGTTCCTTCTTGAATGCGTCTGGCTGGTTTTACAAGGCATTCCCAAATATCTTCAGATAAATTTTTTAGTAATAGTACTTCAATAACAGCATTTGTTTCTTCTTTTATACCAATAAGTCTTGCTGGTAATACTTTTGTATCATTTAATACTAAAGTGTCACCTTCTTCTAAATAATCTACTATATCAGAGAAATGTTTATGTTCTATATTACCACTTTTCTTATCTAAAACTAAAAGTCTAGATGAATCCCTTTTTTCAAGTGGTGTTTGAGCAATTAATTCCTCTGGTAAATAATAATCAAAATCATCTGTTTTCATTTTTAGCACTTTCTTTCATATAATCTAAATGTAATACTTCATAGGCTTTAGGTGTAACTACTCTTCCTCGAGCAGTTCTTTTTAAAAGCCCTGTCTGTAATAAGTATGGTTCATAGACATCTTCTATTGTTGTTACTTCTTCACCTATAGCACTAGCTACTGCTTCTACTCCAACGGGGCCACCATTAAATTTATTAATAATAGCAAGCAAAAGTTCATGGTCTGTCTCATCTAACCCCACTTCATCTACCTTTAATCTTTTTAGAGCGGTATCTATTACTTCTTTATCAATGCAAGATTTTCCTTCAACTATTGCAAAGTCTCTTACTCTTTTAAATAATCTATTAGCAATTCTTGGAGTACCACGAGAACGTGAAGCAAGCTCTACTGCAGCTTCATCATCTATATCAATATTTAATACACGCGATGTTCTTTTTATAATTTCAGTAAGTTCTTCTTTTGTATAATATTGAAGTTTTGAAATTATTCCAAATCTATCTCTTAAAGGCGCTGATAAATCCCCAGCACGTGTTGTTGCTCCTACTAATGTAAATGGAGGTAAATCTATTTTTATATTTCTAGTATTGCCATCTTGTCCAACAATTATATCTAACGTAAAATCTTCCATTGCAGGATATAATATTTCTTCAATATAACGTGGCATACGATGAATTTCATCAATAAAAAGTACATCTCCTCTTTCGAGTGTGGAAAGTATAGCAGCTAAATCTCCAGATTTTTCAATACTAGGGCCACTCGCAGTTTTTAAATTTGTTCCTAGTTCATTTGCTATTATATAAGCAAGTGTTGTCTTTCCAAGTCCAGGAGGTCCATATAATAAAACATGATCAAGTGACTCATTTCTCATCTTTGCCGCTTCAACAAAAACTTTTATATTTTCTTTAACATCTTTTTGTCCAATATATTCATCAATTGATTCAGGTCTAATACTATTATCTAGTATTCCATCATCAACTAATTCTCTTGTTGTAATAATTCTCTCATCCATTTGTTAACCTCCTATTTTAAGAAAAGTTTTAATGCTTCTTTTATTTGCTCTCCAATTGGTAATGTATTATCGATTTGTTTTTCAACAGCTTTAATTTCTTTATCTTTATAACCAAGTCCAATCAAAGCATCATGAAGTTCATTATTCGTATAACTTATTTCATTATTATCAAACAATGTATGAACACTTCCTATTTTTCCTTTTAAATCAAGTACCATTTGTCTTGCTAGTTTATCTCCAATTTTAGGAAACTTTTTTAAATAAGCTATATTCTCTTGTTCAATAGCCTCCGCTATTCCATTGATAGAACCTGTTGCAAGTATGGGAAGAGCCATTTTACAACCAAGTCCTTTTACGTTAATTAGTTTTAAAAACAATTCTTTCTCATCTTTATTTTTAAAGCCAAACAAATTGTGTTCATCTTCTTTTATTTGTTGATACAAGTAAACTATTATTTCTTTATTAATTTCAAAGTTATATGGATTAGCTACATATATAGTATACCCAATATTATTAACTTCTAATGTAATACTTTCAGGTCTAATATCAGTAACAAGTCCTCTCATATAATCATACATACTAATCACTCCTTAATAATTATAACAATAATTAATTATTTTGCAAAATTAATTCAACTATATTTAATGCCCATAATAAAATTATATATCACGTACATTTGTTTGTCAATAGTACAAAAAAAATAAGTAGTTATACTACTTATACATATTTAATATTATCAACAATATTTAAATGAGGCATACACTTAACCATTCTTTTTTGTAATTTTGTTTTCGAACCATAAAAAGATATATCTTCTTGTTCTTTAAAGCTATTTAAATCTAAATTAAATACTTCTATTAAATCCTGATGTATCTTTGAAGTTATTTCTATTTCTTTTTCTTCCTTTGAAGTTAATTCTTTTTTTGCTTTTAGTTTTTTTAATAAGTCTTCATAGCTAGCTATTTCACTTTGATGATTACCTGACCAATAATCTCCTGGGCCACCAATTACTGGATAACCATAAGGATCTTTAGAATAGTCATAAGGATTACATTGCTTATGTAAATGATCTAATTTATTTATAACTCTTTCTATTTCTTCTTCTACTTTTTCTTCACTATGAACAGTCTGATATAAATTCATAATATTATAATCATGTGCATTATTAATAAGAGAATAACTAAATATTTCGACATTATCATCAAAATCAACATAAAAACCTGAAGCATCTACATTAAAACTTAATTTACCATTATCTTCATATTCTTTAGTTAAATCAAATACTACATTATATATATTATAAGTAACTACTTTTTTATATATATCAAGTTCAGATAAACTTTTTCTAACATCACTACTAATTACATCTTCTGTAACTGATAATTTAAGTTCTATTAAACTATTTAAATAATCAATCATATCAGTATTTAATATACTTTTATATTGTTTCAATAACTCTATCATTTCTTTTTTTGTATATATTTCTGGTTTTCTATTTAACATTAAGTCAGTCAAAGATATTTTTCTAATTCTCAAAACAACCAAGCCTCCTATTTTTTTAATCTTCTTTTAAATTACAGTATACATCTTGAACATCATCAAGTTCTTCTAATGCTTCTATTAGTGCATGAACTTTTTCTATTTGTTCACTATCAGTAAGCTCTACTGTATTATTCGGAGTAAATGTTACTTCACTTGTTAAGAATTCTAAAACACCGGCATTTTCTAATGCTTCTTTTACTTTAACAAAATTTTCTGGAGTTGTAGTTATTACATAAACATCATCTTCTGTTTCAAAATCATCTGCTCCTGCATCAAGAGAAGTCATCATCATACTTTCTTCATCATAATCACTTGGTATAGTAATAATTCCTTTTCTTTCAAACATATAGCTTACACTACCTGCTGTACCTAAATTACCACCACGTTTTGTAAATTTACTTCTTACATCTCCTGCTGTTCTATTCCTATTATCTGTTAAACAATCTACGATGATAGCCACTCCATTAGGACCATAACCTTCATATCTTATAGATTCATAGTTTTCTCCTTCTGCTGCTCCCTTTGCTTTTTGAATAGCTTTTTCAATATTATCTTTAGGCATATTAGCACTTCTTGCTTTTTCAATAACCATTCTTAAAGAAGCATTGCTTGCTGGATCTGGAGTTCCTTGTTTTGCTGCTACATATATTTCTTTAGCAAGTTTTTGAAATACTTTACCTCTTGCTGCATCAAGTTCACCTTTTTTACGATGAATTGTTGCCCATTTTGAATGTCCACTCATATATATCCTCCTCTTTTTCGTAATTATTTTATCATGAAAAAATGATATAATCTAGTGCTTTTAATAAATTTATGTTATTATTCTTTTAGGTGATAATATGCATATAAAGATTAATAGAAAAAAGATTCCTATATATATTAAAACTACTTTTAAAGATAAGTTAGTAAGTTTGAGATTTAAACTAGATGAGATAAATTATGGATTATGTTTTCCTAAAAAAAGAAGAATCAATACTTATTTATTTTGTCAACAGATTGATATTATAATGACTGATAAGAACAATAAAATACTAAATATTTTTAAGAATGCATCTTCAGAAAATTTTTACAAAGGGCAAAAAGGTACCTATTATACATATATATTTCCTCTTGGAGTAAGTGATTATTATGTTCAAGGTGATATATTAGATGTTGTTTTAAATGATAGTGATAACAGTTTTTTATTAAAGTCAAAAAAATAACATGGATTTTTTCCATGTTATTTTTATTTTATTCCTTTATATATGAGTGTTTTTTCAATGACCATCTTTACATTTTGTTCAGTAAATGGTTTTGTTAACATATCTACTATTTGATATTGAAAAGCCTTATCTATTGTCTCTTTAGAAGAGTCTCCAGATATAATTGAAACAGGCATTTTTTTCAATAGATTGTTTTGATTCATAAAATCAAGTACTCCAAATCCATCTAATTTAGGCATATTTAAATCTAATAAAATTGCTTCAATCATATCATTATCTTTATTAGCATTTATTATTTGAATGGCCTCAACTCCATCTTCAGCACCTGCTACGTTATATTCTTTACTAAATATTCTTTTAACAAAATTTCTTATAATATTTGAATCATCCACTACCAAGATTGTTTTGTTATTATAAACTAATGATTGATTGAGATTATTAGATTGATTAATTTCTTCATCTTTACTATCTCCAGTAATATACTCTTTTAATAGTGTTATAGTATTATTGGCTTCACTCGCAAGTTCATTGAAATGCGCATTTACATATTCAAGATCTCCCTCTTTACTTTTTAATTCATGATTGTATGCCATATCTGCAAGTTTATTAAATCCATAATATTTAGAATCACTTTTTAAAGAGTGTACATATATACTATAATTTGGTAAATCACGAGCTTGTAAAAATTTTATTAATTGTTGTAGCTTAGTATTCACACTTTCTAAATAATCTTTAACTGTTTCATTATATGACTCTATATCTCCAAAAAACTCTAGGCTTGATTTTATATCTACTCCGTTTTTTTCTAGAAAATCTATATTTTTCATACATAACACCTCTACTCTATAATCATTGTATCACAATTTTTCAAAATGTTATAATTATTTTCTATAATCAAAGTAGAAATCTAAAATGCGAACTTGATCTCCCTCTTCTGCTCCTAATTCTTCTAATTTTTCATCTATTCCCATTTTTGTTAATTTTTTAGCAAAACGATAAACTGCTTCATCTGAAGAAAACTTTGTCATTTTGAATAACTTTTCAATTTCAGGGCCATGAATTACCCATACATCATCTTCTTTAGTTATTTGATATTTTTCTTCTTTTTTAAATTTATATAAAACATGACTTTCTATTTTGTCTTCATCAAACAATTCTTCTTCTGGAAGTTCTTGTAATATTTTCCCAAGATAGTTAACTACCTCTTTTAGTCCTTCCCCTGTTGCGCCACTTACTTCAAAGATTTTTTTATCTTTTACTTTTTCTTTAAATGCTTTTAAGTTTTCATGGGAAGAATTTATATCCATCTTATTAGCAATAATAATCATTGGTTTTTTTAGAAGTTTCTCATTAAACTCTTTTAATTCATTATTTATTAAAACATAATCTTCATAAGGATCTCTTCCTTCAACACTGGCCATGTCTATTACGTGTGCAATTACTTTAGTTCTTTCTATGTGTCTTAAAAACTTATCTCCAAGGCCTTCACCCTTGCTTGCACCTTCAATAAGTCCTGGTAAGTCTGCAATAACATAACTATAGTTATTATCTGTTTTTGTAACTCCTAAATTAGGAACTAATGTTGTGAAGTGATATGCTGCAATTTTAGGTTTAGATCTTGAAACAGAAGAGATTATGGTACTTTTTCCAACACTAGGTAATCCTACAAGGCCAACGTCTGCAAGCATCTTTACTTCTACCTTTAATGTTCTTTCTTCTCCTGGTTCACCATTTTCACTAAAATTGGGGGCAGTATTAGTTTGAGTTTTAAATGCGGTATTGCCTCTTCCTCCACGTCCTCCTTTAGCTACTATAAATTTGTCATCTTTTTTCTTTAAATCACATAACACAAACCCAGTATCCATGTCAGTTACTACTGTACCTTGAGGAACTTTAACTATAATGTCAGGGCTATTCTTACCATGTTGATTTTTTCCTTTTCCGTTTTCTCCTTTTTTACCTTTTATTTGTTTTTGATAACGTAAATCAAGAAGTGTATGTAGTCCTTCATCTACTTGAAAGATAATATCAGAACCTTTTCCACCATTTCCACCAAATGGTCCACCCATCTCTATATATTTTTCACGTCTAAAAGCAGTACATCCATCTCCACCGCTTCCAGCAACAACATTAATTATGACTTCATCTACAAACATAAAATCCCCTCCTTTAGCTAGCTGTATTATATCATTTAAAGAAAATAATGTAAATAAAAGAGATTTTAAAAGATGAATATTCTTTTCATAAAAAAATCAAGTCTATTATGACTTGATTAAATATTATTTTTTTAGTTGATACGGTTCTTCAAGAGTTCCTAAACCATCTTTTATCATAACACTAGATTTTAGATATAACACTTCACGTGATACAGCTGTTCCTGTGTTAGTGAAGCTACGAACATCTCCACCACTCCTTATAACAAAAATAGTAGTTTCATTTGATGAATTTGATGTAAGAAGCCATTCATCTTTATTAGCATATAACCAGTTAGTGTTAATACATCCACTCGCTTTATAGCCTGATAAAGTAGTAGTTTTATAACAGTCCATAGATGCGTATCCATAATCACTTGGATACATCAAAGCTATATAATTATTTGTTTTGATAAGTCTTTCACTGTTAACGTTTATATCTCCACGTTCATAGCTATAGGCTGCTGATGGTCTATTACCATTTGAATTAAAGCTACCTAGATACCATGTCGCATTATCTATATATTTTTGAGAATTACTATCAATTGAACTGTTAAATGTTTCGTATAAAGTTGATGTTAGCCAATAGCTAGAGACACTACTATATGTCGTTTTAGCATTAAACGTAGGGGAAATGATTTTAATTTTATTCTCAATTATTCCAATGATTCTCCATTTTTCACATGTTGTTTCATTTTGATTACCATAATCACTACAATTAAAGTAAATATAGTTATTTGGCGTTTTACCCATATATCTGTAATCTGTTGTTGCTGGTAATTGTGATGTTGATTCATGCGCTATAATGACTGGGTCTGTTATAGTTTCATCATTTTCTTTTAAAGTTTCTAACTGTTCTTCTGTTATAGATTTTTTAATTATTTTTTTTGCACCTGTTTCTACAAATTTTTCATCAGCTTGGACATATTCAACTTTAAATTTAAATTTTAGAGCTGTATCTGTTTCTACATTATTGATATCACTTTCTTCAATATCTTTGATGTATTCAACACGTACTTTATATGTTTCTGTTGTTGCAACATTACCTGTTTTTTTAGCAAGTAAATTGTATTCCTCAATTTCTTCTTCATTTGCATACTTTACGCTGTATTGTATATATTTAGGCAGTGATAAAACTTTTGTTTCTCCGTCTGATTCATATATTTCATTTTTTATCCCATTAGCTGCTATCATAGCATCTATTGTTCCATTATTTACAGCGTCTACTGTAAACTCATAAAAATCTCCTGGCTGTTTTAAGCTTATTGAGTATTCAACCTCTGTTGCTCCTGATTTTATTGCTGCGGCTTTTTCACCATTTGCTGTATCAGGTGTCACGCTTCCTGGAGTAATTTGAATATTATCCCAATATATGTCCCAATTTTGCCCTTTTATGGCAGATATTCCATTAAGTTTTAAAGTTGTTGTTAAAGTTGCATATCCTATACTAATTGCAGATAATAATACTAATAAGACAAATACTTTCTGTTTTTTCTTTCTTTTTATTCTCATAGGCATACCTCTATTATTTATAATACACTATTTTTTTATTTTATTCAATAAACAAATGAGGCCAAAAAATAAAGTTAACTGGTTTACAGTTAACTTTACTAATATTTTAATCTTCAACAGGATAAACGGAAGCTTGTGTTTTTCTACCTGTACGTTCAAATTTAACAATTCCATCTATTGTTGTATATAATGTATCATCGCTACCACGTCTTACATTATTTCCTGGAAATATTTTAGTTCCTCTTTGACGATAAAGAATAGAACCAGCTGTAACAAATTGTCCATCTCCAGCTTTAGCACCTAATCTACGACCTGCAGAGTCACGACCATTAGATGTAGATCCTTGTCCTTTGTGGTGAGCAAATAATTGAATATTTAACTTTAATAATTTCACCTTTGTTTCCTCCTTACTTTACTTGTATATTGTCTTTGTAATTTTTTTCTAACTCTTTTAGTAAACTAATCATATTTTGAATTAATACTTGAGTAGTACTATCATCAGATAATATCTTAATATTCATACCTTGTTTACTAATCATATAACTTAGACTACCTTTTTTTAATGAAAGTATACCATTTACTGTTGTTGTTACAATACTACTTGCAGCACTACATACAATATCTTTACCATAATCATCATACATAGCATGTCCTAATATTTTAACTCCTATATACTTTCCATTTTCTTTTTTAGTTTCTACTTTAATCATAATTAAGCAATTTTAGTAATTTTAATTTTTGTATATGGTTGTCTATGTCCTTGAGTTTTACGGTTAGATCTTGATTTAGACTTATATTTGTAAACTCTGATTTTTCTTTGTTTACCATGTTTTAGAACTTCACCTTCAACTGTTGCATCAGTAAGATAAGGACTACCTACTTTATTATCAAGCATTAATACTTGATCAAAATTAACAACATCACCACTATTAGCATCAATCTTTTCAACAAAGATTTCACTACCAACAGTAACATAATATTGTTTTCCACCAACTTTAATAACTGCGTTCATACTTATACCTCCTTATAAATTTTAAAGACTCGCTCTTAAGGTACATAAATGTTTTAAACCTCTTCAATGCGGTTTAAAGCATGAAGCTTCAAACATCACTAATTCTACTACAAAAACACAGTACTGTCAACATTTTTAGGTGTTTTAAAGAAAAAAAGCAACTAACAAAAGTTGCTAAAACACTATTTTTTACTTACTGAACTAAATATTTATAATCTACACTAACTCATAAACTCTAGATAGTATTCATTCATCACTTGAATACTCAATAAAATATTTATTATCTTTTTTAGTAATTATTATTCCTATAGTTTTATCTTGATTTATTTTTCTTAAATTATTATCTATATAATTCATATATTAATTTAATATGGCAATTGATATATTCAAATAAAGGGCAAATAGAAGCCAAATAACATATGGTATTTGTAAAAAAGCTGCAGTTTTGTTTATTTTAGAAAAATTATATATCATTAATAATACGACTATTAATAAAAGGACTATCCAAATACTTGAAAAAGTGTACCATTTAAAACCAAAGAAAAATAATGTCCATAATGAATTCATAATTAGCTGAATTATATATAAAGTATAACTTCTTTTCTTATCGCTATAATCATCTTCACTAATTATGTAGATAGAAATTCCCATCAAAATATAAAGAATAACCCATACTATTGGAAATACTATTCCTGGTACATTTATAGGTTTTATTAAATCTTTATATCCACTACCATTCATTGTAAGCATTGAAAAGATTCCACCTATGAGTATTGTTCCTAAAATAAATATAATTAGTTTTTTATAATTAATTTTCATCTTATCACCAATATAATTATATGTTATTATTTTTGAATAATTTGTCAAAAAAAGATTTTCTTAATGAAAATCTATTTTTTTATTAAACTATAAACTTTATTATGAATATTTTCTATTGTATCAATTTTATTATCTTTGCAACAATTAATCATATCCCAATTTAAATAATTAGCAATAAACATGGCACTGTCATATACTTTTCTCATATATTGTTCACTGCTTTCATGAATATCGTTTTTTATTCCATCATTTTCTTTTCTATTATGTCTTAATTCATAAAACACTTCATATGGTCCATATAAGAATAATACTTGATCTGGCTCTTTTAAACGTAATTTGTTATATTCATAATCAATAACATAATTTATGAAATCTTTCTTTTCTTGAATATTATTAATTTCAGCTGATTGATATATCATACTTGAAGTTGTATACCTATCAAGTAAAATATATTTTCCTTTTAAATATTCATCTTTTAAATACTCATTCCATGTAACTGCCCTATCTACTGCATATAGGCTGTTAATAAAGTAAGGTGATAGTTCTTTTGTAGTTCCATATCTTCCACTTAAGTAATATTCAACTAGCTTTGCTTGAGTTGTATTATATGTTGGAAAGTGATGGGTAATTATTTCTTTTCCATCTTTTTCTAAGTGTTCTTTTAGAAGAGTGCTTTGGGTAGATTTTCCGACTCCGTCACATGACCCTTCCATCACTATCAATTTTCCTTTTTCCATATTATATTTTTCTAACTAGAATTTTACCTTCTTTAAATCCACAGTCTTCTCTACATTTAAAGTCAGGGAAACTACATCTAGCTCCTTTCATATATGGTGTAATATCTTCTTTTGTTATACTTGCTTGTTCTGATAAATTATTATAATAATCTTCAAGTGTTTTTCTAGTTTGGCGCATTATTTCTAGTTGTGCTGCTGAACATAATCTTTCTTTACACTTTAAAATAAAGTTATCAAAAGTTCCTGTCTCATAAATATTAATTAATTCTCCTTGTGGTGTTATATTAGAAACTCTTTCCATATCACTTAACCATTCTGAAGTAAGAGCCTCGGAATCTATTATAATTGGTGGAACAAAGTATTCTTTGTCTTCTGTAATTTCCATCTGATAGTCTAGAGTTCTATGTCTATGAGCCTGGGCAAGATAGGCAAAACTTCCTTTATAAACAGTTGAATATGTATCTCCAAAATGGATTTCTTTTTTATCTAAGTTTTTGCCAAATAATGATAATTTTCTATTTTTATCATTTGTCATTAATTTATCATTAAGTACACCTAATCTTTCTAATTCAAATACAAAATCTAACATTGAATCTGCTAGTTTAGAATCAAATTCACGGCTATAATTGGCATTTTTTGCATAATCTAGCATGAAGCTTGCTAAATAGTTAATTTGTCTTAGTGATGTTGTATAGATCATTTGTGTTGGCATAAATACTGTTACAAAGTATCTTGCATTTTCTTGAGCTAGTTTTGTAATCTTGGAATCAGAAAATACTTCTTGATACTCATTTTTTATTTTTACTTTTAATATATCTATCCATTTAATATATAATTCTTCTTCAATCTCTGTAATTACTGAATCATTTCCTCTTTTTACTTCAGTATATCTAGCTGACTTTTCTGATGTGTTATATTCGTTTTCATTATTTAATACCATAGCAAGGATTTTTGGTATGTTTTGAATATTAAAACTAATATGGGTATGACCATACACACTATGATGCCCATTATTTAGAGTCATTGCTACTCTTCTATTGGTCTTTTCAATAGGTTCATTTTCTAAATGTTTAAAGCCCTCTTTGTCATAGCAAACACCTGCTATTTTTCCAGATAGATTTAGTACTTTATCCATATCAAAAGTTTCATCTTCTTTTAGATATAGATTTGGAAGTAAATCAATTTTAATTTTGCTCATATATTTACCTTCTTTCTTAATTAGTCTTCTAACTCATTATTGTATGAATTTTATTTATCTAAGTCAATGAAGTTTACTAAATTTTACATAAAGAAAAGGAGATTATTTTTTTCTCCTTTTTAACATTCTAATTTTATAATTAATACTAGTAGTAATAGCTGAGCTTGTAGTGTCTAATAATATGTCATTTGCTTCCCCACTTCTGCCTTCTATAAAAAGTTGATGAAATTCATCACTTACTGAATAACAAAAGCATAAAAGTATTGTGTAAAAAAATGTTTTTTTACTTATTCCATAGAATTCTTTAAAGAATGAAAAAGCAATGAGAGCTAAAGCGAAATAGACAAAGGCATGAGCTGATTTTCTAACTAAAGTTACATATTTTTCTAGGATTTTTTCTTTTTCTGTTTTACTGATTTTATCTTTTACTAATACTTTTGTAATCTTTACTATTATTCCATTACTTAATTTAGATGAGTCGTCTGCTTTTTGATTAGAAAAATAAAATATTATGCTCATCCAACTAATTAGTAAAATAAATTTTATTATTTTTTTATAAGTCATATTAACTCCTATTCTCACATAGAGATTATATAACAAACTAATTTTTATAACAAGATTTATATTTAAAAAGTATAGGAAAACTCGTCCTATACTTTTTCTACTACTATTTTAACATTATGTCCATTTAAATCATATTCTTCACTATTTACATCTTGTTTTATTATTTCATTTGAAAGTGTTTCATTTTGGACATAGTCTTTGTATGAAGTTAACATATTATCTATTTCTGTATCGCCTTGATAATAAACTTTTATATGATCTGTAATTATAAAATCAGCTTCTTTACGTAAGCTTTGGATAGTTCTTACCATTTCACGTGCTAAACCTTCTAGTATTAACTCATTTGTTAAAGTGGTATCAAGTACAACTACTACTTTATCACTGCTTGATGCTGTATAGCCTTCTTTTACATTAGTAGATAGAATTGTATTATCTTTATTTAAAATGACATTTTTATTATCTAATTCTATTTCTAATGAACTATTATATGCCTTATATGCATCTTCGCTAGTAAGACTAGTTAGTTTTTCTTGTAATAGTTTTATAGATGAACCTAATTCTTTTCCTAACACTTTAAAGTTTGGTTTAATACTATAAGTTAAATAGTCTGTCATATCATCTTTATAAATAATTTCTTTAACATTAAGTTCTTCTTTTATAATTGAATCTAAATCTCCTATTGTTTTCTTAACATTATTATCTAGAATGATGTCTTTGATTGGTTGACGAACTTTGATATTAGCTGTTTCTCTTGCATCCCTTCCTATACTACAAATATCTCTTACTAAATCCATTTTTTCTTCTACTTTTTTATCTATTAAATTTTTATTTGCTTTAGGGAAATCAGCTAAATGTACACTTTCTTCATTTGTTAATTTTTGATATATTTCTTCTGTTAGGAATGGTGTAAGTGGAGCACATAATTTACATAATGTTGTTAACACTTCATAAGTAGTTAAATATACCGCCTTTTTGCTTTCATTAAGTTCACTATCCCAGAATCTTCTTCTGTTACTTCTAATATACCAATTAGAAAGATCATCATTTAAGAATGGTACTACAAGTCTTGCCACTTTGTTGATATCAAATTCTTCATAGGCAGCGGTTACATCTTCAACTAATTTGTTTAGTTTTGATAATAACCATCTATCTATAAGTTCACGTTCTTTAACTGGAATATTATATTCTCTTGGATCAACTCCATCAGCATTAGCATACATTTCAAAGAATGAATAAGCGTTTTTTAAAGTTGATGTATATTTTGAATAAACTTCTTTTACTCCATCTACGCTAAATTTTAATGGCGTCCATACTGGTGAAACATATGCCATATAAAATCTTATTGTATCAGCACCAAATTCTTCCATGATTTCAACTGGATTAATGATATTCCCAACAGACTTACTCATTTTCTTTCCATATTGATCAAGCATCATATCATTTACCACAACATTTTTGAAACTTGATTTTCCTGATATAATAGTTGAAATAACTAAGAGTACATAGAACCATCCACGAGTTTGATCTACACCCTCAGCAATAAAATCTGCCGGAAATTGAGATTCAAATAATTCTTTATTTTCAAATGGATAATGAAATTGAGCATACGGCATAGCTCCTGAATCAAACCAAACATCCATTACATCTTTTACTCTTTCCATATTTTTTCCGCACTTTGGACATTTTAAATGTAGATCATCAACATATGGTCTATGAAGTTCTAGCTTGTAAACATCAATATCTTCAACTAATTTTTCAGCAAGCTCACTCCTTGAACCTATTGTTTCTCTATGACCGCATTCGCACTGCCAAATTGGCATAGGGCATCCCCAATATCTATTTCTTGAAACTCCCCAATCAACCATATTTTCAAGCCAATTGCTAAACCTTTTTGTACCAACAAAATCTGGATACCATTTTATTTTATTATTAGCTTCTATTATTTCTTTTTTACATTTTGTAGTTTCAACATACCAAGCCGGTTTAGCATAATATATTAATGGTTTTTTACATCTCCAGCAGTGAGGATAATCATGTGTTATTTTTAGTTTTTTAAATAGTTTATCATTTTCTTTTAAATATTTAATAATTTCAATTTCTAAATCCTTATCAGTAACTATTGTTCCTTTCCATGGGCCTTCAGTATATTTACCATCTTTATCTACTGGATTAATAAATGTAAATTTATTCTCACGGCATACTCTATTATCATCTTCACCATAAGCTGGTGCTAGATGAACTATTCCTGTACCATCAATATCTGTTACGTAGTTATCAGCAACTACTTCAAAAGCACGACCTTCTACTTTTACAAAAGGAAGAAGTTGTTCATACTTTATCCCAACTAAATCGGTACCTTTATATTTTTCAAGTACTTTAGCTTCTTCTCCAACTACACTGTCTTTAAGTGATTCACAAACTATAAATTTATATCCTTGTGATTCTACTTTAACATAAGTCAAATCTGGATTTACGCATAAGCCAAGATTTGCCATTAATGTCCATGGCGTTGTTGTCCATACTAAGAAATAGACATCTTCATCTTTTATTTTAAATGGTACATAAACTGTATTAACAGAAGTTTCTTGATATCCTTGTGCAACTTCATTAGAAGAAAGTTCAGTACCACAACGAGGACAATATGGGAGTACTTTATTACCGTGATAAACTAGTCCTTTTTTATCCATTTCTTTAAAAATCCACCATTCAGATTCTATATAATCATTATCACATGTGACATATGGGTTTTCACAATCTATAAATTGACCCATCATATCAGTAACTTTTTTTACTTCAGATATATTAGAAGCTGTTTCTTTATTACATTCTTTACAGAAATTTTCAACACCAAAATTTTCAATATCTGCTTTACTCTTAAAGCCTAGTTTTTTCTCTACATTTACTTCTATTGGAAGTCCATGTGTATCAAGTCCTATTTTTCTCAATACTTTATATCCTTGCATAGTTTTGTATTTGCAGAATGCATCTTTTATTGATTTAGCAAATACATGGTGAATACCAGGTTTAGCATTAGCATAAATAGGTCCATCATAAAATACCCATGCTTCTTTATCTTTTCTTGTTTCAATGCTTCTTTCTAAAATATTCATTTTCTTCCAATTTTCAGTAATGGTTGTTTCTATTTCATTTATCTTTCCTGTTTGTAATTTTTCAAATTTCATAAGATTTCCTCCTAAATTAAATAAAGTGTTTTATTTTAATCCTGCATATATTACGTAAGAATAATATGCTATAAAAATTAGTAAAAAAATAATTCCTTCTCGCTTGGTTATTTTCCTATCTTTAAATGAAAATATAAATAATAGTACCGCAGCAAGTATCATAGTAATTATATCTATTAAGTTTATTGTTACGTTGGGGATTGTTCCAAATATAGCTACTGGAATACCGATAACTATACCAATATTAAATATATTACTTCCTACTACATTTCCTATCGCTATATCAAATTCTCCCTTTTTAGTTGCTGAAACTGATGTAACTAACTCTGGAAGAGATGTTCCAAGAGCCACGATCGTTAAAGCAATCATTCTTTCACTTACCCCAAGTATTTTAGCAATACCTGATGCATTATTTACAACTAAGTTACTTCCAAATACTATTGATACAATACCAATAATTGTAAAAATAATGGCTTTTGGAAGTTTCATTTCAACATACTCTTCCTCTTCATCAGTTTTATTTCTCATCATAGAAATTAAATAATAAATAAATATACTAAAGAAAAGTATTACTGCTACTCCGTCTCCCCTAGTGAATGAGTTAACTGCGTTTTTATCAAAAATACTATCAAGTAAAAGTGTTGAAAATAAAAGTGTAATAAGCATTGTTATCGGAAGTTCCTTCTTAACAGTAGCATTTTTAACGTTTAAAAAGTGAACCATACTAGATACTCCAATTATTAATAGTATATTTAAAATATTACTACCAATAACGTTACCAAGTACTATATCACCACTACCCGATAAAAGTGATTTGACGCTTACTGCGAATTCTGGTGCAGATGTACCAAATGATACAATAGTTAATCCAATAAGCATCTTAGATACTTTAAAGTTCCCTGCAACAGCGCTTGCACCATCAACAAATAAATCAGCTCCCTTAATCAGTATAACAAAGCCAACAATTAATAATAAAATTTTTAATAACATCTTATTCTCCTCCTTATAACAAAAAAAGATGGTTACCAAGGGCGAATAAATCGCGGTACCACCTTTTATTTTACTTATTTATACTTAACGTGTATATCCGTCTTTATCTTATCCATAAAGAGCACTTGAAAGTGATCTGAAATAATTTACTCATTACTCTATTCCACCAAACTAGAGTTCTCTATAAACTTTCAAATATTTCCGTCTTTCGCACCTGCTTAACAATATTGTTATAACATATAACTTTTATTATTTCAAGAACAATATTTAATAAGATAACTAAAAACAACTCAAAGTTTAAGTTGTTTCTAGATTATTTCTATTTCATCAATTTCATCTACAATGGCTTTTTGCTGTTCTATTATAATATTTAACTTCTGTTTAAATATTTTTAAGTTTTTAGCAGCAAGCATAGTACGTGTTTCTAATTCTTCTGATTTTATTAATGCCTCATTTACAATTCTACTTGCACTGTTTTTAGCATCTCTTATAATCATATCTCTTTCTTGACTTGCTAAGGACTTTATTTCTCTGGCATTATTTTCTGCTCTTAAGAGGCTTTCTTTAATATCGTTTTCAATTTTTCTATAATGTTGCAATTCAACTTTTAAGTTTTCTATTTCTCTTTGCTGTTGTTGTATAGTTTCTTTTTGTTCACTGTATTTTTTTACAATACCAGAAGTCTGGTCGATAACATCACTAATGAATTGATTTACTTCTTTTCTGTTATAACCATTAGGCTCATAATTAAATTTTTCCATTTGCCTCACCTCTGGACTTCAAATTATTTTACCAATTAAACTCGTCTGTTTCCTCTTCTTCTTTCATTTTAGATTTATTACTTTTAGATGGTGTAGTATCTTTTTCGTCACTTATTTTTCCTTCTACATTTACATTATTTGGAGTACATAAAAATACGCCTCCTCCTAATTTTTGTAGTCCTCCTCCAATTGCATATAGTGTTCCGCTTAAGAAATCAACTATTCTTTTTGCTTGGTCTGGAGTTACTCTTTTTAAGTTTACAACAACAGAGTTTCGCCCTTTTAAGTAATCTGCTATTTGTTGTGATTCTGAATAAGCGCGTGGTTCTAACAATAACATTTTAGATCCTGCCACTCCATTTTGTTCTACATATTCCTCACGTGTTTCTGTATAAAACTCTTCATCTGGAGAAACTTGTTCTTCTTCATTATCGTTTCCACCTAATATATTTTTAAATTTTTCAAATGCCATAATTGCCTCCTATTTTTATAATCTTAATTATAATTAATTATAACATATAATTTCTTTATAGCAAATATTTATATTTATTTTTCTTCAAATAACTTGTCAATATTTTTCTTTGGTACTAACATTTCTGTTCCATAATCTACTGTGAATATATATTTTTTGTCTTTTCTTTCATATTTTTCTCCATCAAGGCACCATGTTGGTACTTCATCTATAAATTCTAATTCTAATTTATTTGTTTTATAATATTCAATTTCTTTTATATCTTCTAAATTTTTTATTTTTAAAAGATATAATATCTTAAGTATTTCTTTTTTGTTAGTTGATTTACAAAATACTACCTCAAACATTTTATCGTCTAGTTTTATATCATTGTAGATACCATTTATTCCGGCTATACGGCTTGTATTAGTTATAAACATAAAACTATATGCCCCTTCTTTTTTTATTCCATTTACTTCATATTTTAGGTTGTATGTTGTAATCTTTTTAGTTATTTGTTTTAATTCAAACATAACATATGCCATTTTTCCATATTTTTTCTTTAATCTTCTTGGTGTATCATAACTTACATTCATATAGTTACCAGCACATGCTACATATACAAAAGCTTTATCATTAATATGGCAGACGTCTATCTTTTTTTTTGTACCATCAAATAGAAGTTTTAAGTCTTTAATATAGTTTTTAGTAAAGCCATACATTCTTCCTACATCATTTGTTGTACCAAATGGAATATATCCTAAAGTAATTCGTTTTTCTCTCAAACAATTACCATTAATAGCCTCATTAAGTGTTCCATCTCCACCTGCTATTAAAGCTATATCAATATCATTTGGTAAGTTTTTTACAATTTCTGTTGCATCACCCTTTCTTTTGGTTGGGCAAAACAAATCATTATATTTATATTTATCCATTAAATCCGATACATATCTTACAAACTTATGATTGTCATGTTTTCCACTTTCTGGATTATATACAATAGCTATTTTTTTCATTTGTTTTCATCCTCCAATAATTGATTAATAAAATCAGCTACTTTTCGGTATGTTTTTGTGGATACTTTTTTCACTTCTTCAATAGCACTTTCAACACAGTAACCATGATATTTTTTTATCATTGATATATCACTATTTCCATCACCTATTACTTTTATATCAGCAATTTTTTCTGTATTTGAAATAAAATCTATAGCCTTACTTTTATTCGTATTAGGACTTATTATTTCAATATTAGAGTGATTATTTAATATAAATGTATTGTATTTATATTTTTTTATAAACTCATAATAGTCTTCCATTTGAATTTTTTTATCTTCATAAACTAATATGATTTTATATGTTTTATTTGTTTTTGCTAATGAGTTTTCTTTTTCATTACAATAATATATTTTACATTCTTTATCTTTAAAAAAATTGTATATTTCCTCTATTTCTATATTAGAAAGTGGTGTTTCATATATAATTTTTTCTTTTTCGTTTAATACTTGAGCACCATAGTTTAGTAGATAATAATCGCATTTTATCCCATAAGTCTCAATTGCTTTAGAAAAATCTTCATAACTTCTTCCTGTTGCGACTGCAAAAACATTTGTTTCTCTAAATCTATTAATAGCTGTTATATTTTCTTTTGTAGTTCTATCATCTTGATATATGGTACCATCATAATCAGAAATTAAAATCTTCCTCATCTGTTTTAACATCTCCTAATCTTGCTTTTTGTTTATTTTTGGAATTATATTTATCATATATACTTATAACTATAATAAATATAAAAGTAAAACATATAGATATTATAGTTGTTATATTTATATAATCGGTTAAATAATTGTTAAAGAAATAAGCAATAATAGTATTTTGAAATATAAATCTTATCATTATTCTTATTATTATCAATTCTATAATTATTAAAATATTAGAAACTAGCATCACTTTGGATATTGTTTCTATAAATCTTTTTTTGTGGATAATAATTAAAACTAAACTTGATATTATAATTGAGATTATCGTTAATAGTATAAAGTTATTTGTGAATAAAAATGCAATTTTTGATATATGCTTTTCCTTTAGTTCTATTGTTTTATCATTTAATCTTTTTTCAAAATCTATTATTTTATAATCATTATCTATAATATAACTTTTTATTTTTTGTTTTCTTATATTTTTAGTTAAAAAGAGATCTAATTCATTCTTTTTATACATAGTTCTAATTTTACTATTATTAAATAAATACATAATTTTATTATTAAAGATATTTTGTATAACAGTATTTATATTTGATGTTTTTTCTAGTTTTTCTATTTCTGATGGTGATAAATTCATATTTTGAAAATCTAAGTATGTATTATTTACGTTATCAATAAAGTAGTTAGACTCATTTATTCTTAGATTCACTTTTTGTGTTATTTTAATATTAGATAGATATTTATTTATTACTTTAGGTGATGAAAAATATTTAAAAACTCCTAAGTATATTAATGATGTAGTTGAACAAAATATAATTATAGAAAATATAATTGATACTATTTTTTTCATTATATCACCTATTTTATTATAACAAAATTTGTATTGTTATGGTATATATTTGTTATTTTTAATTAAAGCACTTGCAAAGTTTATTATTATTTGTTATACTATAGAAGTAATTTTTATTGGCGCTGTAGCTCAGTTGGCTAGAGCAATCGGTTCATACCCGATAGGTCGTGAGTTCGAATCTCTCCGGCGCCACCATATTGAAATTGATCTCGATATATTCGAGTAATATATAAAAAAAGATGGCACTTATTCTACTTAATGTGTGTCATCTTTTTTTGTTAATAACGTTTAATTTGTTTATTTATAAATATACTTTTTTATATCTTCTAAATTTTTTATTGTTTTAAACTTTGAATTATCTAATACTGTTTCTTTAGTAATAATAACTTTTTTATACATTCCTATATTATCTGTTACTTTACTAAAAGCTAGACTAGTACAATACTCTACTATTTTATTTAAACTTCTAGCTCCTGTTTTTTCTTTGTATGCTTCTAAAGCTATTAAGTTAATTGCGTCATTTGTAAACTCTAGTTCTACTCCTGCCTCTCCCATAAATTCTAGTTTAGAATACTTAATTGGACTTTCTTTAGAATTTATTAAAATATCTTTCAAATCTTCCTTTGTTAAATCTTCTAAATGGATAATAACTGGGAATCTACCAATTGACTCATCTGGCATACCACCTAATTCTACATAATCGTTAATTGTTGGTTCTTTTGTTATTATTTCTTTGTTAGTAAAACCCATACTGTGTTTATTAAATTTAGGATTTTGATAAATACTTGTAAAAGATCCCGCAAATATAACTAACATATTTTTAGTAGATATTGTTCTTTTCTCATTTGGTGAATGGTAAGTGCTGTCTTTGATTGTGTACTCTGTTCCATCTAAAAATGATAGTAATTGATTAAGTACACCTTTTCCAGAAACATCATAATTATTACCAGAACCTTTTTTATCTACTTCATTAAATACAATAATTGAGTGTTCCACCTTATCTAAATCACCATTTTGAGCATCATATAATTGATCTAGAAAATCTTCTATATCTTTACCTTTATATCCTGGCATAGTAAGTTGAGTGGTATCTATAATCTTGCATGGTACATCTAATTTTTCACTAATTAGTTCACACATTTTAGTTTTTCCTACTCCTGTAGACCCTGTTAATAATATACCTCTATTTTTATTGCCATATTGATTTCTTAATCGAAATATTTCAGTTACAAATCTTTCTACTTCTTTATCATGACCTTTAATAACATCTTTTATTTCATCAATAATTTTTTTCCTTTTTTGATAGTATTCCTTTTTGTTAATTTCTTTTTCTGTTCTATCCCCTTTTTTTGTACTTTCTTCTTTATCTGATATATTTACTAATTCTAAATTATCATCATTTCTTCTTAAAAATATTATTTTGGACATAATATCAATATAGCTTTTAGATGTTTTTTCTAAACTAACCCATAGGTCATCTAATATTGATTCATCTTCTTTATGATCATCTACAAATTTTATTAATGCATTATGTTTATCATTAATTTTTTTTATATCTAAGTCTAAACTAATATCATCATCAGTAACTGAAACATTTTCTTCTAAAACAGGGTTTTCATTATTACCTAGATGTTCAAAACGTGATAAATCAAACTGAATACATCTATTTTTCTCATATTCAGCATCATAGTAAATCATTTTGAAATCACTATATTCATTTTTATATTGTGTGAGTGCATTTCTTAAAGTATTATGATTTAAAAACTTATTAAAGAAATCTTTTCCTTTCATTATATAAGTACAAGTAAAATCTTCTGGTGAATCTAAATCACCAATGTAATTATCTAAACTATAATAGCTATATCCATCTAGAGTTTCAAAATATCCTTCATCTTCTTTGAATTTACCTGTGATGGCATGAACTGGTACAAACATTATATATCCATCACAAATTTTTACACTTTTCATAAGCATAGCAACATCGTAATTTATTTTCATACTTTTCCCCCTAAAAGATATCAATTATAATATCATTTTTTCTTATAAACTTCAAGAAAAATTAGTGTTTTATAAATTGATATATTTTAGCAATTATTCCTGCAGAAACTGGAAGTTTTATCTTTAACTTTGGATTATTTGTTTCTATAAGTTTTATTATTTCTCTGTTAATCTCATTATAATTACTCTTTTCTATTAATGAAAATAATAGTTTTTGTTTTTTTGTTATTTTATTATTATATTTATAAAAAGTACTATCTTCATTATTACACGTTTCTTTATTGTTAATCATTACTTGGTTAAATCCTGTTTCATAGGCACCTAGTTGTAAAATAGTTATTGAAATTTTACTTTTAATTTCTTTTAATTCTTGACTTATTGTATAACATAATTGATTTAGAGCTGCTTTTGTAGATGCATACATTCCTAAATATTTAAGATCAAAATTAGTTATTAAACTACTTGTTACAATTATTTTTCCTTTTATATTTCTTTTTTCCATATTGTTATATGCTTTTTGTAAACAAAGTATTGTTCCAAAAACATTTGTCTCATATATTTCTCTTATTTTTTCTTCCTTTATAGATAGTACTGCTCCTCCTACTCCTATTGCTTGATTTAACCAGACAACATCATAAGTAAGTTGATCAAGGATATCTATATCTTTTTTGTTGCAGACATCTAATTTATAAACTGTAATGTTTAAATGTTCTTCTTTTAACTTTTCTTCTAAATTAGTTTTTTCTTTGGTTGTATGTGTCGTTATTAGTACTTCATGTCCTTTTTTTGATAATTCTTTTCCAACATAATACCCAATACCGCTTGTTCCTCCTATTATTAATACTTTCATATTATCACCAATATTATTATTCTCTAAAAAGAAAAAAAAGAAACCTTATTTTTGGTTTCTTGTAATTATAAAAGTAACACCTTGTTTCTCATTTTTTATATTTATATCATAACCAATAATTTTTAGAGTTTTTTTCACAACTCCAAGTCCTAGTCCAAATTCTCCTTTGATACCTTTTCGGAACGGAGTAAAAATTCCTTCAAGTAAATCATTTTCAATATTTGGGCCATCATTATATAGTATTAGTTTATTAGGTTTAGCATTAATTTTAATCTTCTTATTGGCATACCTCATAAAATTATTTAATAAATTATCTAAAATAGTTTCCCAATGTTCTACCGTTCCATAGAACTTTGATTTTTCATCATAAGTTAATATAAATTCAACATCTTTTCTTTTCCATTTAAATTTTGCTATTTCTTCATTAAGAAGTTTTTTCATATCAATTAAAACTATTTCAACTTTACTATCTTTGAGATAATCCAATTTATTCAAGTAAAGAAGTGAGTGTACTTTGTTTTCGAGTTTTTCTGTTTGCTGTTCTATAACGTTTAATGCCTTATCTTTATCTTCCACTTCGTCATGAACAGCTTCTATATATGATTTTATAACGGTAAGAGGTGTTTTAAAATCATGTGAAATATTTTGATACATTTCGTTACGATATTTTTCCTGATTTTTTAAAGAGATTCGCATATCCTCAATTGCATATTCTAGCGATTTTATTTCATCGTTTGATTTTAAACTGATTTTATGATCATAGTCTGGATTATCAATATTATCTACTTTAGCTTTTAGTTTTTCAATTTTATGAATAATTATTGATGACCAAACTAGTAAAACGAGAATTATTATCAAGATGGTACCTAAGACTATTGGTAAAATAGCTTTTAGTATGTCTGCTTTTGTATTTTTTATATAGTTATCGTTGGTAATAGCTATTTTAGTAACACCTTCAGACTTTATATTATAATAATAATATGTTTTATTTTTATATGAAAATTTACCATAGTTTTGATTAGTATATTTTAATATCGTGATAGGATTAGTAATTTTTATAACATCACTTAAGTTATCACTTGTAACTATTTTATTATCTATTATATATAAATAAGCAACTTCAGACTCTGTTAAAGCTTTATCAAACCCTGATTGAATAAATCTAAGTGGTTCGCTTAAATGACGATAAATATTATTTTCAGCTATAGGAATCAGTGTTTTAGGAAGCACAACGCCAAGAAATATAAAAGATGTTGAGAATACTAAAAGAATAATTATAATCAATTGTTTAATTAATGTTTGCTTTTTCATGATAATCGATATCCATATCCATAAACAGAATTAATATTTAAAAGAGGCATCTTTTTTCTTAATCTACGGATTAAGTCATCTACTACTCTATCCGTTCCAAAATAATCATCTCCCCATACTTTATTAAGAATTTCTTCTCTTGTAAATACTTTATTTATATTCTCTAGAAGTAGTGTAAGTAAATCAAATTCTAAAGTAGTAAGTTTAATTTCTTTTTTATCTAAATAAACTATTCTTTTTTCAACATTTATTTGATATTTTTCATACTGTAGTAGTTTTTTTTCATTACCATACACTCTTTTTATAATGTTATTTACTCTTAATACTAGTTCTTTACTTGAATATGGTTTAGTAATATAATCATCACTTCCAAGTTCAAGTCCTAGTATTTTATCTATTTCTTTATCCCTTGCTGATGTAAATATTACAGGTACATTAGTATTCGTTTTTCTTATTTCTTTTATTATGTCATAACCACTTACTTCATCATTTAGCATAATATCTAATATCCATAAATCTGGATTATTCTGTATGTAGTTAATAGCATCATTTCCTTTACTAAAACAAATTACATCATAGCCTGCTTTTTCTAGGTAAACTTTTACTAAATTAGCAAGATCTTCTTCATCTTCAACAAAGCAAATTTTATACATATTTTCACCTACCAATAGTAGTATATCATTTTTTGAGTTTGTTTTCTAAATACTTTGTATCATACCTCCTTTGATAAATTAAGTATATCTAAAAAGTATGGATGAATTATCAAACAAATATGGGAAATTATGGGAAAAGAAAAAAAGAAATATAATAATATTTCCTTTTAATTATATTTTTTAAAACAATGACAACTGATTAGATTCAGGTAAATCATCAAAGATACCCATTTCTTTCATTTTATCTATAAGTGTTTGTGATACCTTGCCTCTGATTTGTACATCTTCTACACTTAAGAATTGTTTATTTTCTCTTTCTTTTACTAAATTTTTGGCAACTGTATCACCAAGTCCAGCAATAGAGTTAAATGGTGGATATATTTCAGTATCATTTTTTACTTTCCAAACTGTCGCTTCACTTTTGTAAAGGTCAACATTAAGAAATTTTATACCTCTAGCAGTTGCTTCTAGTGCCACTTTTAAACTTTCGGCTTGACCATTTTCTTTGTTTGATGCTTCATACCCTTTCGCTTGAATATCAAGGATTGATTGTTTGATACTATCATATCCCTTTATCATAGCCTCAATATTAACATCTGTTGCTTTAGATGAATACCATGATGCATAAAAATATACTGGCATATGCACTTTATACCAAGCTATTCTAAAGGCACTTATGACGTAAGCTGCTGCATGGGCTTTCGGGAACATGTATTTTATTTTTTGACAAGAGCCAATGAACCATTCTGGAATTTTAGCATCCCTCATAGTCTTGACGTGACTTTCCCATGTTTCAGGATCTTTACTAGCTCTTCCTTTACGTACAAATTCCATTATTTTAAACGCTTTAAGCGGCGCTACTCCATTATACATTAAATATACCATGATATCATCACGACATCCTATAGTTTCTTTAAAAGGTACAATATTATTGGCAATCAACTCTTGGGCATTTCCAAGCCAAACATCAGTACCATGAGAAAGTCCTGAAATCTTAATAAGTTCTCCAAAAGTAGTTGGTCTTGTATCTTCAACTAGTTTTATAGTAAATGGGGTTCCAAATTCTGGAATACCTAATGTACCAGTATTACACATAATCTCTTCAGTAGTAACACCAAGTGCCTTGGTACTTGTAAAAATACTCATTGTTGCTTTATCATCCATTGGTACTTTCATAATGTCTGTTTTCGACTCCATTTGGATAAGTCGTAATTGAGTTGGGTCAGAATGTCCTAAAATATCTAATTTTAAAACACATTGATCTATGGCATGATAGTCAAAATGAGTTGTTCTCCACTCTGCAGTTGCATCTTCGGCAGGATATTGGAAAGGTGTAAAATCAAAGACTTCCATGTAATCTGGGATAACAACAATTCCACCTGGATGTTGTCCTGTTGTTCTTTTTACACCAGTACATCCAATAGCAAGGCGCTCAACTTCAGCTGTACGAATGTCTTTTCCATGTTCCTCTGCCCAGCCTTTTACAAAACCAAAGGCGGTTTTGTCGGCTACTGTACCAATAGTTCCGGCACGATATACATTATCTTCACCAAATAAAACTTTAGTATAGGCATGGGCACTAGCTTGATTTAGGTCAGAAAAGTTAAGATCAATATCTGGTACTTTATCAGCATTAAATCCTAAGAAAGTAGCAAATGGCATGTCTTGGCCATCTTTAATCATAGGTATGTGACAATTAGGGCACTCTTTGTCAGGCAAGTCAAATCCTGAAGAATAATCAGCACCAAATGGATTACCATCTTCATCCTCAAAAATACTTAATTTACATTTTTCACATCTATAATGAGCTGCAAGAGGATTAACTTCCGTTATTCCCATCATAGTAGCAACAAAGCTAGAACCAACTGAACCACGTGAACCAACTAAATATCCTTCATCATTAGAATGCTTTACTAGACGTTGCGCAATTAAGTAAATAGGATCAAATCCTCCACCAATTACTCCACCTAGAGCTTTATCTGTTGCTTTTTCTAATGATTTTTCATCTAATTCTTCTTCGCTTGTTCTTTTTATATAACTACTTACAAACTCTTTTACTTTTTCTTTACCTAACAAAATAATGTCATGAAGTTTCTTATGTGACTGTTTATTAAAATCTTCTTTAGATAAGTTTTCTTTTTCTAAATCTTCAGTAATAATTTTATATACTATATCTCCATATAATTCTGTTGCTATACGTTCTTCAATAGAATATGGGAGAGGTTCTCCATACCAATCACGTGCCTTTGTGTAAACAAGATCTGTTACTACAACAGGACAATCTAAGTAACTTTTTCCATCATCACTTTTAACGCGTGGAGAAAATGGTATTCCTCCTGTATCTATAATTACTTCTATAATTTCAGTCATATCAGCTATCTTATTAGGATTTTCAATAACAAGGCGGTGTGTTAATTCATCATCTTCCAAGAAACTGAAGTCATCTAACATTTCTCTAGTTGTTCTAAAATGATTAGATGGTATTTCTTTTATATTGTTACGAGCTAAAGGATGTCGTCCCCCACCTGGAACTTTTTGATTTACAATTATTTCACGATATATTTTATCTTCTCTGTTTATATGATGAACATCACCAGTTGCTACTATTAGTTTCCCTGCTTCTTCTGTTACTCTAATTATTTTTTTCAAGTGATGTGATAATTCATATTCATTAGCAAAGTCACCACTTTGAATAAGATGTCCATAACATTCTAGTGGTTGAACTTCTACATAGTCATAAAAACGTATAATATTGGTTAATTCTTGATCAGCTTTACTTCGTGCTTGTAAAAACACTTCACTCTCATAACAACCGCTACCAACAAGTAAACCTTCTCTGTGAGATTCTATTTCACTTCGCAGTATTCTGGGTGTTTTATATAAATATTTTGTATTGGCAAGACTAATTAATTTAAATAGATTTTTAAGTCCTGTTTTATTAAGTGCTAACAAATTGACATGATAACTTTTACCATATTTGTGTATTTCATCACGACTAACTAATTTATCCAAATCACTCATTTTCTCTATATTACGATTATCTAGTTTTTTTAACATTTTATAAAATACTAAAGCTGTACCTTCAGCATCATAATCACCTCTGTGATGGTGTTCTTCATCCCATGGTACATCATATCTTTTTACTAAAGCACTTAGACTATGACGGCCATAAGTATTGTCTAATGTGCGTGAAAGTTCTAAAGTATCAATTACTGTATTTTTAAATGTACCTAAATTATATTTCTTATATGCCATTTCAAGGAAAGAAACATCGAATTTGGCGTTATGTGCAACCATTGGTAAATCGCCAAACCACTCAATAAATCTTTTAATAGCATTTTCTTCAGTGTCTTTTCCTTCAAGCATTTCATCAGTAATGCTTGTAACATCTATTATTTTTTGAGACAGTTTTACTCCTGGGTTTATTAGTTCATCATATCTTTCAAGAATAACTCCATCTTTCATTTTGACTGCACCAATTTCAATAATAGAGTCCTTACCGCCTGCATTAAAACCTGTTGTTTCAAAGTCAAAAACTACATAAGTAAGATCGAGCATAATATCATCTGTTTTTCTCACAACAATATCTACTGAATCATCTATTAAAGTAAGTTCTGTACCATAGATTGCTTTAAATTTGTCTTCTTCTGGTTGATTTTTATTATATGCTGTTACAGTATTAAAAACATGTGGAAATGATTGACATCCATTATGGTCAGTAATAGCAATTGCTTTATGACCCCAGCTGATAGCTTGATTAACGAGAGCAACTTCATCACAAAGGCCATCCATTTGACTCATTTTTGTATGGGCATGAAGTTCAACTCTTTTCTCTTCTTCGTTATCCTCTCTAACTTCTTTTTTCTTATCTTCTAAGTTTATGTCTCTAACATTTAAAACTAACTCATCATTTGAAAAATGGTCACTCTTGACATATCCTCTTAATTTATACCATTTACCTTTTTTTATTTCACCACAAAGTCTTTTATATTCTTCTTCACCTCTAGCAAAAACTTTACAATATATACTATCCTCATAATCAGTTACTTTTAATGTAATAATCTTAAAGTCACTTTTACTAGATTCAAAGTAATCTATGCCAAAAATTTCTCCCCAAATTGTTACATTATTATCTTCGCCAAGAATAGAATGGATAGGTATAGGCATATCTTCAATCATAAGTCCTAGTATACTATCAGGATCTCTTTTTGTGCTCATCCTACGAGGAAACTTAGGTTTATCCTCATCATTTTGTTTATTTTCTTCTTTCTTTTTATATTCAATTAAACTACTTTGAGCGTTGTCAATACTTTCTGAAATGTTTTTTTCAATTACATCTTTTATAAGATGTTCTTCACGATATTCTACCTTTATTTCTTCAACTAATCCAAGTTTATGATAAAAACTGTTTATTTGTTCTAATACTTTATTTAGTTTGGTCTGTTCTACTTTATTATTAGCTACTAAAATAAAATTGTTATATTCAAGTCGTAATTTATCTTTATATATTTCAATTACTCTTAATTCGTTTTTTACTTTTTCTAAAGCAAGGGGAAAGTATGACAAATATATTTTATTATCTTTATTTTGAAAATTATAAACTATATCTACCTGGTTGAAATCAGGGGCAATTAAATGCTTATTCTTATCTAATTCTTCTATGATTTCAATATTATACATGTTGGGATTGCTAATATAAATTGTACACGTTTTATTTTCTTTATTTACTTTTATTTTATCAAGTTTTGAAGACAAAAAAGAATTATAATGGTCTTCTTGTATATTAAGCTTTTCTAGTAGTATTTTTATCTTATCATCCATTATAATTACCTCCTGATTATTTTACCCCAACTTTATCTAATTTTAAAATTATTCTTTGATTGTTAATACAAAAGTTAATAAACTCTTTCAGATTTATTTTTCTAAGCTGAATTTCATTAGTGTAGTTCTTTGTATCAAAAATTATGCCATCTCTACGCATATAAGCTGTCAAATCATCACGATCTATTCCTAAATACATAAGAAAATATGGATATATTTGTCTTTTTAAAAGTCCTAGATCACTTCTTCCAACTAAGTAGCAACTCTTTCCTGTTAATCTTGTTCCTAACTCATTTAAAATAGCTAACTCTAAAACTGCATCAACTATCTCTTTATTATCTGAGTTAAATTCTTTAAACTCTTTTTTCAAAATAATATAAATCATTTCTAATAGGTCTTGTATATCACGATCACTTAATGTCTTTCCATAGACAATAGTATTAATTTTATTATCATTCTTAGACGATAAATCAATAATATTTATTTTAGGATTAACAAGTAGCATATGGCAATTTTTTATTTCAAGTCTTAAAATATTAAATATTTCTTTATTAACTTTATTTTTATATTTATCCCAGATTTTCAAAACATCTACTTTATAGTTTTCTGTTTGTTTTAATAATTCTTCATATTCATCAAAGTTCTTTACTAATTCATAAATTATGTCATTATCTGGAATGTAGTTTTTAGGATCTTCTAAAATTATTTTTTTCTCTTTTTCTAATAATGCATATTCTTTTTTAAAGTTTTTCCACAATTTTTGTTTATAATCATTCATTTTTTTAGATACAGATTGTTGAAATAATAAGTACCATATCAATATATATTCATTTACAGCAAATTTTAAATTCATACTACCACCACTCTAACAATAATATAATATCATAAGTAAGTAAAAAAGTTATCAAAAAAAGAAAAAAAGTATTAAATACCCTTTTTTAATATGAAATATACAATCACACCAATTACTGCAAGTAAAACTATTGTAAAAAATACTTTTATTCCTGTATGACTTTTTTTAGCATCATCATCAACAATTTCTAAATCAAAATCTTTATCAGATAAGTCCATACTTCTAGTATAGAATGATTGATCCATATCTTTAAAAATATTCTTACTTTGATTTTTTCCTTTTAATTCTTGATCTTTTAAATCTGATTCTAGTTTTTTTTCTTCAACTAATTTTAAGTCAGCTTCACTTAATACATCATTATTTATATCCGGTTCTTCTTTTAACTCTTTTTTTGCTTCATTATCCTCATCTGTTACTTCAATTCCTTCTATCATGTCTAAAGCTTGTGTTGCCATTAAATCACTTAAAAGATTAACACTTGTTTCTTTATCAATTTCTCCATTAATAGCTTTAGTAGTAATAGTATTAATTATTTCTTTAAATTCTTCAGAATCAGCACGAATCACTTTATTTCTATTTTTTCTATATTCTTCAATTTTCTCTTTATCTAAGTTTAAAACATTATAGCTTGTATCTTTTAATTTACGTTTTTCTTCTAGTTCATCTTTTTCTTTTCTGTTCTTTTTAGCTTCTTCAATAACACTATTTATATCATAAACTTTATTCTCATTTGCTTTGTATAAATTATTGAAATCATCAAGTTCTTTTTTTACTTTTGGTTTTGGTACTAAATCAGCATATTCTTTTATTTGTTGATAACCTTCACGAGTTCTATAATTTTTTTTAGCAGCATCAAGTACGATTGTATTAGTAGACTTTATATCTGTATATGTAGTAAATGAATTTGTATCGTTTAATCTTTCATATAATTCTTTATTGCGGTTACTTCTAGTTTGTCTTTTAGGCGAATCTTCTTCATATCTATTCATTCTACTTTCCATACTATCACCTCTGGCACTCTTATTATATTAATTTTAACATAGTTTAATAATTATGAGAAGTAGTATTTTTAAAAGAATAAATGAAGATTTATTTTAAATTTTCTATTTTCTCTTTAGTTAAGCCCTCTACTCCATTATCATAGCATTTTTCCTCCTCTAAAACAATTAACTATTTTATTCATCATATATATTATTCTAAGAAAAAAGAAAAAAACTAAAAAAAGAAAACTTTTTCAAGTTCTCTATTTCTATTTTAAACTAATATTTACTTTTGGAATTTCAACGGCGGGACGAGCACCACAGTAGACCGCATCAGAAGCAGAACCGTAGCTCAAGCGGCGGTAGTGGCCGCGCATGCTCCACGCATAAGCCGAAGCGGACGAATGAGGTGTCTCTAACCAATAATAGCATGCTCCTCCTGAACATCCTGATTCCTTTGAATAAGCACTATCTTCCATTAGGTATTCTGCGTTATCTAAATATCCACTAGTTATTCTTGATGTTGAACCTAATGCTTTATCTATTTCATGTGTTGTTAAGATTCTAGCTACTCTATCTGTATAGTTGAATGGATTCTCTATTGTATTTGAATCATTATTTGTTGTTTGAGCGCCTTGTTCATTTACTATTGTTCTTGATGTACTCTTTAAATTTATGTTTTCATTTGCCCATGTACTCCTTGTTGGAAGACTTGACAGTAACGTTACTGGTCCATGCCAGTTTTCCTCAGCACTATTATATGCTACTGCTGTTCCTATATTTTTATGATATATTAATACAGCATAGTTACTATCAAACTGATCTACTCCATTCTCTGTTCCTGTATATAAGTCTGATACATAGTAGAATCTTTCATAGTCTCCATTTCCTGATACATCACAGTCTAGTGCATATCCTCCACTCTGTCCGTTTACTAGACTAGTTCCATTTGTATGTCCATAAGTTATAGTGTCCCCATTTGCATATCCTTTTGCTATACATCCATAACTATCTGTTCTACTACATGTTTCTGTATGAAGTGTTGTTGCCTTTCTACATGTTACTGGATGGTTTACGGCTACTTCTGTCCCATCTGATTGAGAATATGTTGCTGTTAAAACTAGATTTAATACTGTGTCATCACTTTCTAAATCACTAGCTGTTATATCTTTTTTAAAATAAGCTTTAAACTTTATTGTTTCATGTTCTCCTGCTTTTAGAGCATCTCCTTCTTGTATTTCTACTCCATCTATATAAGTTAGACTATAGTCTAAATAATTTGTTTTATTTTGAAGTTCATCTGTTAATGATATACTACTTAGTTTCGCATCTACTGTTCCACTATTTACTACATCTACTGTAAAGCCATATGAATCTCCTGGTTTATCTAAATTAATTGCAAAACTTACCTTAGTTGCATTATCTAAAAGTGTTGGAGCAGTCTCAACTATTGCATTATTATCAAATACTTGAATATTTTGAAATCTTACATTCCATGTTGTTTTAGCAACCGTTGTCGTTCCTTCAATGGATAAAGACTTATTTAAATAAGCATAACCAACAGAAAAACTAACTAATACTAAAAGCATTAGAATAAGTCTTTTCATATACTTATTTTTTCGTCTTCTTCTAAATCTCATTGACATTATCTCCCTATTATTAGGATATCAAAAAAATATATTTTTATCAATTGTTGATATACTTTTTTTTCTTACTTTACATAAAATTACCTTGTTAATGTTGTTTTATTTTATTAATTATGGTATTTTAAATGTAGTTTATTAAGGAGGTATTGTAAATGAAAGTTAATGTAAATAAAGATCAATGTATTGGATGTGGTGCTTGTGCAGCTATTGCGCCTGAAGTATTTGAAATTAACGATGAAGGTTTCTCTCAAGTAATTAACAACGATCAAGAAGTTAGCGAAGAAAATATAGATAGCGCAAGAGATGCAATTGATTCTTGCCCAACTAGTGCAATTGAAGAAGTAGAATAAAATAATCAAGGTTAGTTTTCTAACCTTTTTTTGTAAAAAAAAGACGCATTCTGCGTCTAATTATTTCTTATTTTATTAATAAAACTATTTATTTTAGATACCCAAGTTGAACTTTCAGCATATTTTGGCCCAATTGTTTCAACTGTTGTCAAGCCTTTAGAGTAATAGTTATTATAAAGATTATCTATTGCTCCTCTAATACCATCATCAATTGTTGGATAACCTTTATAGGCACCCATACAGTTAGGAGAACCTTTTTGTCCTGCAACGTTATTACATGTACGAACCATTTTACTTGTACCATAACCAGTTTCAAGTATCATAATAGCTGTTGCCACATAAGGATCCACACCTTTTTGTAAAGCGTAACTAGCAACTAATTCACCTTTTCCAGCAAGTGTTGCA
Organism: Bacilli bacterium; assembly: GCA_017525855.1. The sequence continues at coordinate 46,627 of JAFXSE010000026.1, read as the reverse complement.
CTACCTAAATTTCTGTTTAATCTAGCTGCTAATTCTTCTAATGTAAGGCCATCATAAACTTCTACCCTCAAGCTTTCAGCTTTTGCAATTTTTCTTTTTTCTGTTACTACTGAAGATAGTTGTTTTACTTTTATATCGTTAATAATTGTTTCTTCATTACTATTTGTCGATTCTTCTTCTTTTACTTCATTAAAAGCAAGAATACTATCACTTACTTTAATGTTTGATATATCAACACCATTTAACATTAACATTGCTACTAAAATCATTGAAAAACCAATAGTTGATAATCCAGCAGCAATATAATTTAATTTTTTCATTAAATTCACCTCATAATTGATTCATTATACTAAAATCAATATATGTGTATTATACCATAAAACCCTTTTTTTGTCAATTTGTGTAAAATACAATAGTTATTTGAGTTTAAATGTTTTTTGGGCTTTTGTATTTACTAAAATAATACTTATTATAATATATAATATGCTTATTGATATAGTTATAATAGTTAGAACGTTTAGAGATATTTTTATCTTTACTAAAATTAGTAAAATAATTATTAAGAGAGAATTAATAATTTGGTATCTTAAATCTGTTAATCTTGAATCTTTATCATATGGTTCCATTAGATAATATAAAGATAATGAATGTATAGTAAATAGTATTGATGTTGTAGTTAAAGTTATAAATACTAATATCATGTTATATATATTTATTCCTACTGTTATATGAAGTAATAGCGGTATAAAAGTACTAAGTATAATAACTGGTAGTAAATTAATAATAATAAGTGATACTAATCTTTCTTTAAAGATATTTATAATAACTTTTTTCTCTTTATAAAAATCATATGTTAATAGACTTCTATCGCAATTTATAAACATAGCTTCAGTTATTGGTTGAGTTTTATTGAGAATATATATAATTAGGAATAGCCACATAAAATATTTCATAATTGTAAAACTTACTATATCATTTATTCTCTTATTTATTAGTACCCCTATTACTGTTATTATTCCAATTACTAATAAGAATATTGTCTCTCGTAAAATAGGTTTTAATAATATATTCTTATGTCTTTTTATGAATATACTGTTAAAGTATTTATAAGGGCTTTTGTATTTATATCTATTTACTTTCTTTTTGTATTCGTTATTTATACTATATATTTCTTCTTTGGAGATGCTACTTCCATCATTTAAAGTATAACTATTGATATTAGTAACTCTTTTGTATATTGTTTTATAATCTTTAATTTTTAGGATATAGATAAAACTTATAATACTTACAATTAGTAAAACGATATTTGTAATTTTTAAAATATTAATATTTATATAGACATGCAACATTGAAGTAATAATAATTATGGATATGAGAACAAATAATAACGAGAAATATAATATAGTGTTGTTTAAAAACAAATTTTTCTTTTTTTGATAATAGAGCATGTTAAATGCTTCTCCTATTATTTTAATTAGCACGATAAAAATAGATAATAAAAGATTAACTGGTAATGATATTTTTAATATGTCTTGAAGTATTATAAAACTAATAAATTGAAAAATAAAACTAAAGATTAGATTAGATAGTATTTCAGAAATAGTATAATCTTTACAATTCATATTTAAAAGTATAACGCTATGATACTTACTTTTACTGGTTTTTAATATTTTAGAATTAATTATGGATCCAAATATAGATAGAACTATAAAACTGTTTATAAAAACATTAAAATTATACTTACCACATATAAGTTTGATAATGAAATAAATGGTATAAAAGTAAATTAATTTCAATATTATTTCTTTTACTATGTTTATAAGAATTCCTGATAATAGCGATATTTTTTTAATAAAGTTAGGTATATCTTCTTTTTTTAGAATTCCTAGTTTCCTTAGGCTATATAGTTTTGAATTGATGAGAATAGTTTGTTCAATTTTATTTTGTAATATTATGTTATTTATCATTGTTATTATCCTTTAGGGCATTTATTATATTTGTTTTATACTTTTTATTATTTAAATCTTTCTTCTCAATTAATTCAAATTTTTCATCTTTTAAAATTAGTATTTCGTCACATAAATCAATTGCTATATCTAAGATATGAGTCGTAACTATTGTTATACGATCTTTTTTTACTTTTTTTAATAGGTTTTTCATTTCTTCTTGAACAACAATATCAAGTGATGTTAGTGGTTCATCTAATAATAATACTTCTTTTTCACTAATGATACCTAGTAGTGTTTGTATTTTATTTTTCATTCCCGTTGAGTATTCTTTCATTATTTTATATTGATCTTCCTTTTTTATATCAACCATATCAAAATACTCATCTATTGTTTTTAGATTCTTAATTTTATCTTTATTAATTTCTAGGAAGAAACTCAAGAACTCTCTTCCTGTTAAAAATGCTGGAACATTAGGAGTTGCTGGAACAAATGATACATTATGATCATTAATATCATTATCATCTATTTTAATACTACCACTATTGTAATCAATATCTTTGTTTAATATTTGAAAAAAAGTTGTCTTTCCTACTCCATTTCTTCCAACTATTCCATATATTTTATTGTTTTCAAATGTAAAGTTAATATCTTTTAAAATTTGTTTTTTTCCATACTTTTTTGATAAATTTTCTACTACTAATTTCACTTTCTCACGTCCTTAATCGTTATTATAACATTAAGAAAAAAAAAAGAAAACTTTTTAAAGTTTTCTAATGATTATTCAGATACTTGTGTACCGCAGTTTCCACAGAATTTTGTAGTTACTTCTCTTCCACAGTTAGTGCAGTATTTTTTTTCAGTTGCAGTGTTTGCTTCTGTTTGAGGTGCTGCTTGTTGTTTATTTTGTTCAATGTTAGCAACAGTTCCAATCATATTAGCTCCTGCTTGAGTTGCCATGTTCATTCCCATGAATCCCATCATAGATCCTGCTTCATTAGTGGCAGCATTTTTCATAGCTTCTCCTGCAGCTGCAGCCATTGTACCAGTTAAGTTGTTTGAGTAAACTTGACCCATACGAGTAGTTTCAGCAACATTTCTATCCATTTCTTGAATAACTTTTCTAGCTTCTTCACTAGCATTAATTCTTAATGTTACATCTTCTACAATGATACCATATTTACTTTTCCATTCAGTATCAAGTAAATCATTCATTTTTTCAGTAACTTGTGATTTATAACTTTGAATTCTATTAAATGAAACATTATTTACTGTCATAATATCAGAAATTGCTTCACTTATTTTTTGAGCAAATTTTCCTTTTAATTGGTTTTGTCCATTCTGAGCAAATATATCATCAAATGTTAATGTATCTTTTGCATTAGCACCAACAAAATTATTTACTAGAACAATTGGATCATCTACTTTAAGTGCATATTCTCCATTATAAGTAACTTCTACACTTCCATATACTGGATCAAAAATTGTTTCTGGTTGTTGAGATCCGAAAGTGTTTCCTGGAATTGTTTTAATGTTTACATAGTAAACTCTTTGGTCTTTGGCTGTTTGACCACCAAATGTGAAACGACTTCCAATAGTTTTAAATGTGTTTAAAATACCTTTTCCTAGTCCACCTGTAAAAATACTTGGCTCACTACTTGTATCCCATGTAAATGTTCCAGGTTCTGCAGTAAATTCAGTAACTTTACCATTATCAATGATCATCATTGCCATTCCTTCAGGTACTACAATAGCACTTCCTGCTGAAATAATACCATCTTGTGCTCCAGGGTTTCCTGATCCATGATGTACTGTTCCTCTTTGAATAATTACATTATTGTCTACTTGTGGGCAATCTACAAATTCTTTAAATTGATCCCCAAGCGCTGTTGATGTTGCACTAACTAGTGCTCTTATTAATCCCATAAAATCCTCCTAAGATATATCATAATAAATGTCGTGACAAACACTTCACCTACATTCTGATATTATTATATCATACTTATATTTTTTTTCAAACATCTTAATTTTTGATTTCTAATTCTAATAAGTAAGTAATTTTTTCCTTCAAGACTTTGATAAATTTATCTATTTCTTCTTTTGTTGTTAAGTATGATAGACTTATTCTTAAACTATGACTTGCTTTTTGTTTATCTTTTGTTAATTCAAATACACTTTCACTTAAATTATCTGTTTTACTACATGCAGTTTTTGTTGATATATAAATGTCTTCTTCTTCTAAAGCGTGTAGTAATGTTTCTGGCTTTATTCTTTCTGTGCTTATATTTATAATATGTGGTATTGACTTAGTAGTACTGTTAATTGTAACGGTGTCTATATTATTCAGTTTTTCTTTTGTATAATCACTTAATTCTTTTACATAGTTATATTCTTCATCAATATTAGTATATGCAAGACGTAAGGCTTTGGATAAACTTATAATTAATGGAGTTGCTGGGGTTCCACTTCTATAAACTGTTGTTGATTTTCCCCCATAAATAATGGGCTCTAATTCTATATTTTTATTTTTTAGTAAGCATCCTATTCCTTTCATACCATAAAATTTTTGACTAGACATACTTATTAAATCAACATTATCAAAATTAACTCTTTTTTTACCTATTATCTGTGTTACATCGCTATGGAAAATTACTTTTGGATATTTTTTTATAATTTTTCCTATAGCATCTAAATCTTGTTCAACACCTGTTTCACTATTTACTGCACAAATTGACACTAAAATAGTTTTTTCTGTAATTAGTTTTTCAAATTTCTCTAAATTAATTTGTCCTGTTTTTGTGATTGGTGCATAACTTATTTTGTAACCATCTTTTTCTAGATTTTTTAAGGCTTCTGTTACTGATGAATGTTCTAAATGAGTTGTAATAATATGATTACCTCTGTTTTTATATTTTTTAGATATTCCAAATATGGCTAAGTTATTAGCTTCACTTGCTCCGCTTGTATATATTACTTCCTTATCTGTTTTTAACACATTTTTAATTTGTAGTGTTGCTTCATCAATTATTTTTTTCGCTTCTGTTCCTAATTTATGTAGAGAATTTGGGTTTCCAATGTATCTATGTGATACTTTTACATATGTATCTAATACTTCTTCTTTTACTGGAGTAGTTGCACTATAATCTAAATAAATCATATCTTCACCTCATTAACATGTTTAATATATAATTTAAAATTTTCTTAGTCAAGAAAAAAAGACATTTAATGGTGTCTTTTAGCTAATATTTTTCCTCTTTGAAATGCTGATTCCTTGGCATTAGAAGTTGATTGTATATATAATTCATCATAATTAGTCATTGTACTTATTAAATCGAAATTTTCTATTTTAAATGTTGGATCAAGATCTATATCATGTCCCATAAACTCTTCTGACATTTCTTGAAGTAGTTTGTATTTTATATCGTTTATTTCTTTTCCACTTCTTTCTTTTTCATAAACGTTGTGTTGAACAGTATCCCAAGCATGCATAAGAGAAGTTTTTATTTGTATTTCAACTTCTACATACTCTGTATAGTCAGAAAACTTTACAGGGATTTCTACTATCATATGATATCCTCTATAACCACTTTCTTTTGGGTTTGTAATAAAGTCTTTTTCGTTAATAATAAATAATCCTGATGATTTAATTAGACAAATCACATCATAAACGTCATGTAAAAATGGACATACTAGTCTAACACCAACCATATCATGAATATTCTTATATACGTTTTCTTCATTTATCTCAAGTTTTTTCTTTTTTAGTTTTTCAGCAACTCTGTCTATCTTTTTTATTCTTGACTCTAAATGCGCTACTGTTCTTGTACCATATTTCCTCTCAAAATCCTTTGTTAAGTTTTCTAAATATGGTACTACTGTATTTCTTGTTGCTTCATATTTAAACATAATGTTACTTAATGTTTTATCATCAAAATAATTTCTGGAAGTAGTTTCCATGATTTCACCCTTTCAATTATATTTTATATTTTTTAATATATTACTCTTATACCCCTTAACTGGAATCATATTATAACACAAAAAATAAAAAAAGTAAAGTTTTATCTACTTTACTTCAATTCATCAATATATTTTTTTAATTGTTTTGAATCTCTATCTAGAATTATTTTTAACTGATTATCAATCTCAACTATTCCCTTAGCTCCTAGTTTTTGAATACCAGCTTTATTAGCTTTACTTATATCTTTAAGTGTTACTTTAAATCTAGACAATTCAACTTCTGTTTTAATAATATTATCTTTTCCACCAAGATATTCTACTAGTTTATTCAAATCTATATTGGCATCTTTTTTATTAGCTTTTAATATTGCAAGTAATATTATTAAAAGGACAGCTGCTATAATAACATATTCCATTTATAACTCCTCTTCTTTCTATTATATTATATATTACTTTAGTAATCTTGTAAATATTTCGTTTTTTGTATCATATATTTTAATAGGTTTATACCTACACAATTTAATAACAAATTCATATTCTATTATAGAAAAAGAATAAAGAGGTGGAAATATGGTAAATAATGATAGTTGTTGTTTTGCTAAAATATTAAAAGTTATTGAGATTTTACAAAACAACTCAAATAATCCTTTTTGCTCAGAAGAAGGATGTGACAGACCTTTTTTAGGTCCAAATATCAGTGCTATTTGTTATAATACTAGACCTATTCAGTTTTATGGACGAAATGGGGAACTATTCAGTACTACTTACACTTTAGATGGAGAGACCCTTACAAGTAATGTTTTCCGTGTTGAAAAAGTTAATAATTGCTGTTGTAAATGTAGAATTTTGCGTACTATAGCTGATACTGGAGAAATAGTTTCAACTAATAGTTTTATTACAATAAATTTAAAATGTATGTGTGTATTAAGATGTTTAGATGATTTAGCACTAGAAGGTATTTAGAAAGGAGACTTGTGTATGTGTGGAGAAAATAATGATATTACTAATACAATTGATTGTTCTTGCTTAAATGAACTTTTGACAAATATTATTAAGCTTCAAAAAAAGGATTCAAAATGTTGTAATCAAGGTGGTTGTGATAAACCTTTTTTAGGTCCTACACCTAATCTTGTTTGTTATAATACAAGACCTGTGAATTTCTATAATTGTCAAACTGGTGCTTTATGGACAATTGATTATACTTTTAATGGTACTACTGGAACTTCATCTGTTTTTAGATGTGAAGATATAGATGATTGTTGCTGTACTTGTCGAATCTTAATTGATAATGGTGATAATAATTATGCTGCAACTAATCAGTTCTTTATTATTAATTTAAATTGTGTTAGTGCTATAAAATGTCTACCTGATAGTTATGTAGATATTTGTTAAAGTAGGATATCCTACTTTTTTTTATTAAAAAATACTTAATTATAGAATTAAGTACTATTTTCTTTCTATAGATATTATATCTTTAATATTTATTATATCTTCTGTTAAAGTATAAACTTTAGATGCTGTTTTCTTTATGATAGCAGTATCATATATTTTATCTTTAGTTTTTATTATTATTGGTTTATTAAAGATAAAACCATTTTCTTTAAATAAAGAATTAATTATTTCTTCTGTTGTTTCATTAGTTTTTAAACTGTGGGTAGTCTTTTTTTCTATATAAGTATACTCTTTATTATTAGAAATATTTTTGTTTATATCTTTATGATATATTTTAGGTAATTTTGCCATTTTTCCACCTCAATAAATTTTATGTAATTAATGGTTAAAATTTACTTTATTTTACATAATAATTATAGGGTGATATTATGTATAGAAAAAAAATAGTAGATTTAAAAATAATTATTCCTTTTTTGATATTTTTTATGATTAGTTTACTTAGTATAAAAAGCGCATCACTCTATACTTCATCTTCTCTTGGAAACTTAGTTGTGAAACAAGCTATTTGGTATGGTATTGGTATTTTTTTAATTATTATAATTATCTTTTTAAAAAACAAGTTTTTATATAATTATGTTCATGTATTTTATATTGTTTGTAATATTCTGTTGGGACTTCTTTTGTTTTTTGCCCCACCTATTAATAACAGTAAATGTTGGTTTATTATTCCTGGAATTGGTAGTTTTCAACCAAGCGAATTTATGAAAATCGCTATTATGTTAGAGCTTAGTGTGATGATAAAGTCTTATCATTATAAATATCAAAGTCCCAGTATAACAGATGAATTATTTTTTCTTTTTAAAACTTTTATAGTAGTTTTAATACCAGCTGTTCTTACTTTTTTAGAACCTGATACTGGTTCTGTTATTATGTACTTAGTAATTTATTTTAGTATGTTATTAATATCTGGTATTAGGGCTAGATGGTTTATCACAACTGGTATAATCATGGTTATATTAGTATCCATTGTTTTTGTTCTTTACTTTTTTTATAGTGATAAATTTATTAGTATATTTGGCACTAATTTATTCTATAGATTAGATAGAATTTTTGAATGGAAAAGTGGCTCTGGTTTACAACTTGAAAATGCTCTTTCTGCAATTGGATCTAGTGGTGTTGTTGGATATGGATTTAATAAAACGCCTATATATTTTCCGGAAGCATCTACAGATTTTATATTTGCAGTTTTTTCTTCAAATTTTGGTTTTATATTAACTTTAGCTTTTATTGGGGTACTTTTATTTTTTGATGTTTATATAATTCTTCTAATGAAGAGGAAAATAGACCTTAGTGATAAATTTGTTTTAGCTGGAATAAGTAGTTGTTTAATATTTCAACAAGTACAAAATATTGGTATGACAATTGGTATTTTCCCTATTACTGGTATTACTCTTCCTTTTATTAGTTATGGTGGTTCAAGTCTTCTTTCATATATGATAATGCTTGGAATAATTTTAAATATATCAAAGGAAAATGAAATTAAGTATTTAAAAACATAAAAAGTGTAAACATGTTAGTTTACACTTCTTGAATAACTGTAATAATCATAGGTCTTAATGCTGTTTTTTCATAGAAGAAATGTCCTATTTTTTCACGAACATCATTTTTTATTTTACTGTAATCTACTCTTTTAGTACTTTCGTTAGTTGTTTCTTCGATTATTTCTACAGAAAGATTTCTTGTTTCTTCAAGTAACTCTTGGTTTTCTTTAACGAATACAAATCCTCTTGTTAAAATTTCTGGTCCACCAACTATTTTCTTAGTGATTCTATCTAAAGTACAACTAATAATAACAATACCATTTTGGCCTAGCATTTCTCTATCTTTTAAAACTAAATTTCCTATGTCTTCTCCATTGTTACCATCAATTAATATTTCGTCTACTTTTACTTTATCAAAACACTTTGTATTTAGATTACCATCAATAAATTCAACAACATCTCCATTTTGTTTTAATATTAGGTTATCTTTGCTCATACCAATTTTTTCAGCAACTTTTGCATTAGCAAGTTGATAACGATATTCACCTTTTACAGGAAAGTAGTATTTTGGATTCATTAAGTTTAACATTAACATTAAATCTTCTGCAGATGCATGATGAAGCAGATGTTTTTTACTTGATAAATTTACAGCATCTGCTCCAAGCATAGCAATTTCATCCATTAATTCAGCAGTTGTTTTTTCTATTCCATCATATGTAGGTTCTGTGATAAAAATTGTATCATTTTCTTTTATCTTTATATATTTATCAAAGCCTCTTATAATTCTTTCAAGATTAGCAAATGGTTTTTCTTTTGCATCTGATATTAAAACTAATGCATTTTTATCATTTAAGTTAGTTAAATCTCCTACTATATTCTTATTTAATTTAATATAACCATTTTCAGCAGCATAGTTAATAATTTCTTGTAGTTGTTTTCCCATAATTACTATTTTTCTATGTGTTTTAACCGACTCGTCAATTAGTTCTTGAATTCGATAGAAATGAGCTGGAAATACGGTTGCTATAATTCTATCTTGACTTTTTCCCAAAACTTCTCTAATAAATGAATTAGCTCTGTTATTAGGACTAGTATGTCCCTCTCTTTCAGCATATATAGATTCTGATAGAAGGCAAAGTACTCCTTGTTTACCAACATATGCGAGTTTTCCTATGTCAGTCTTATATGGCCCTGTTGCCGTGGAATCAAAAACATAGTCTCCAGTATATACAATTGCTCCATCTTTTGTGTATAGTACATATAACACTGAATCAGGTATTGAATGTGTTACACTAATTGGAAAGACACTAAGTTTTCCAAAATTAATCTTTGTATGTGGCTTTATTTCTACTAATTTAGCTTTTGCTATTTCTTCCTTTGTCATGTCTCTTTTTAAGATTTCTAATGTTAGTTTTGTACCATATACCTTAATATCTGGTATAGCATTTAAAATATCTGGTACTGCTCCTATGTGACTTTCATGACCATGAGTTAAAAATATACCAACTATATTTTTTTTATTTTGCAATAAATAATCATAATTAGGAATAATATAATCTATACCTAAATTATGATCATTGTCATATTTTAATCCAGCATCAAATACAAATATTTTTTTATCTACTTCTACAACATATAAATTTTTACCATTTTCATTTAGTCCACCTAAACTAAAAATTCTTATTTTACTCATGTTTATTCTTCCTTTCTTTTCTTTTTTTAGAAATTAATTATAACTAAAATAATATTTCAGAAAAGAAATATTACTTTTTATTTATTAAATTTTTGGTTCCGTATACAAATAATTTTATAATAAGTTCTAAAAAAGTAAATAACGTATGTATTATAGCACTATTTAACTAATTTGTCTAGTGCATCTTTTGCAGCATCTTGTTCTGCTTGCTTTTTACTTTTTGCTGTTCCTTCTCCATATTTAATATTGTCAATTCTAACTTCAAAGGTAAATGTTTTATCGTGTGCTGGTCCTGTTTCATTAAGTTGAATATATTCCACGCTCTTTTTAGTAGTTTGCACAGCTTCCTGTAGGGCTGATTTATAGTCACTGAAGAAAGTAACATTCTTTTTTATATATGGAACAATTATTCCTAGAGCTACTCTTCTTGCAGTAGCATATCCTAAGTCTACATATATGGCTCCTAATAATGCTTCAAAGATATCAGCAACTATTGCTTTAGTGTAGCGTTTTTTCTCATTTTGTTCACCATGACCAAGTTTCATATATTCTGGTAGACCTAAATCAGTTGAATAAGTATATAGCGCATTTTCACAAACATAGCTTGCCCTTACTTTGGTCATTTCGCCTTCTGTTTCAGAAAAATTAGCATATAAATAATCTGCTATAACTAAGTCAAGTGCGGCATCTCCTAAAAATTCAAGTCTTTCATAATTATTCTTTTTTTTATGTTCATTTGTATAACTCGAATGAGAAAATGCTGTCTCATATAATTCTATATTTTTAGGTTTAATTTTTAGTTTTTTGAATAATTTTTCCATATAACCACCATGTTTATTATATATCATTTTTAATATTCTGGAAAGAATTAATAATAATTATTGAATAACTATCTTTTTTTTAGTAAAATGATAAGAGGAGGATTTATGCAGCGATTGTTAATTTTTTTTATTAATTGTTATCAGAAAATACCTGGTAATTGGCATTATAGATGCAGATATACTCCTACTTGTTCAGAATATGCTAAAGAAGCAATCATAAGATTTGGAAGTTTTAAAGGAAGCTTTTTAGCTTTTAAAAGAATATTAAGGTGTAATCCTTGGGGAGGTTCTGGTTATGATCCAGTGCCTTTAAAGAGAGGGGAAAAAATGAGAAATACTAAGAAGAAAAATTTAATTTGTTTATTGTTTATTGTTGTTTTGGTTACTATTACAGGTTGTAGGAAAGATGATATGGAGGATATAGATATTGTTGTTACTAATTATCCTAATGAGTATATTATAAGTCAAATGTATGGGGAACACGCTAATATCGTTTCTGTTTATCCAGATGGTGTTAATTTGGATGAGTATAAAGTTACAAAAAAAAGGAAAAATGATTTAAGTAAAAAGAATCTGTTTATTTATACGGGACTAATAGAAAGAGAAAGAAATCTTGCTATTGAATTATTGGATTTAAATAGTGATTTAAAAATAATTGATACATCTTATGTTTTAGAAATTGAAAATTGTGAAGAGGAATTATGGTTAAATCCTTCTTACCTATTAATGATGGCCAAGAATGTGGAAATGGGATTAAATGAATATGTAACAAATAATTATTTAATAAAAGAAATAAATACTAATTATGAAAAATTAAAAGTTAATTTATCAGAACTTGATGCTGATTATAGAGTAAGTGTTGAAAATGCTAAAAGTAAAACAGTAGTTGTAAATGATAAAAGTTTAAAATATTTAGAAAAGTTTGGACTTGAAGTAATTGTTTTAGATGATAAAGCTTTAGATAAGACTTATGCCCAAGTTCTTGATTTAGTTAAAAAAAGTGAGATTAAATATATTTATAAATTTAAAGATGATAAAAATAGTGAAAATGTTGAAAAGTTAATTTCTGAAAATCAGTCAGTTCAAATTATAGAGTTTCATAGATTGGATAATATTACTGATAAAGAAAGAGAAGATAAAGAGGATTATTTATCTATTATGAGAAAAAATCTAGAGCTTATAAAACAAGAGATATATTAAAAAAAGCATGAATTGTTTAAACTCATGTTTTTTTTGTTTGTTTTAATCTTAATTTTGTAATATTATCTACTCTGTAAGAGTCACATATTTTAGAAATTGTTTTATTATATGTAAAATTATTTACTTTAGTATTTTTTAAGTACTTATCTGTTTCACTTGGAAATTTAATATAGCAAATACTAAGTAACCATGCTATTGCCATATTAATATAGTACTCTTCCCTATTAATGCTATCTACTATTTTAAAAATATCATTAATATATTTTTCATCAATATAATAATCAAGTAACAATACAATCCCTACTCTTACTATATATTCTTCATCGGATTTTACTAATTCTTTTATTTTGTTAAAGTAATATTCTTTATTATTTTTGATTATTTTAAAAGCTGAGCAAGCCATATCACATAAAGACCAGCAATCAACCTTTTTAATATATTTTTCAAAATATGTATCAAATTCTTTTTTTTCTTTAATAAAACTAATAACAAATGCTTCTAATAATAATTCTTCATAATAATTATTTTTATTATATTTAAGAAAAGAAATAATGTCTGTTTTTTTTATTTTTTTAGCTATTATTTTAATATCAGGGGTTCTTACTCCTAACATTTCATAATCTGTTTTAATAATTCTTTTATTAAATTCTAAGTAATCTTTATCGCTTTTGTCATGAAGTTCTTTTGTGATTGTTTCATATTTAGATGAATTCCATTTTTCTTTTGTTACCATTAGTTTATTTCCTTAACGAGTGAATATTCATTTACTGCTGTTGTTTTTTTATAATTTTTCTTCAAATCTATATTTACAATTTTCTTTTTTTGATCTCCTATTGTACTTTTATCAACTATTTGTAATATATTACCCATTAATTCCATATTTGAAAGTTCATTATATCTTTTTTCATATATTGTTGTGGTACTAGATCCATCATATGTATATATTCCATTGCTGTCATAATATATGTATTTACCATCATAAACAACGAGCTTTTTAACATTGTTTACTATTGAACCTGTTTTAGTTGTTGCTGTATTATAACCATAGTAATTATATGTATTGTTACTGTTTTTGACAGCGTAAAGTAATATATCATCATATACTATAAGAGGAAGTGAGATTTGAATGTTTTCTATTATTTTATTAATATTTCCTGTTGTTTCATCAACTTCATATATATTATTGTCACCTGAGAAATATAATTTGTTTTTGTAATAATATATACTAGATTGTGTTAGTTTAGAGAATTGATGAATATTTACTTGATTATTCTCATCTCCATAATTAAAACCACTTATGCCACAACTAGAATTATTAAAATATACTATATTGCTAGTAACAACTATATTTTGCGTTTTTCCTTTAGTACCATTTTTACATAGTAACGGTTCATAAATATATTCCTTTTTTAATTCATAAATACCGTTACCATCTTTTAAAGATATTGAATATATATTATTTTCTCCAAATAAAATATATATTTTCTTATTAAAATAAGCATAGTCATAGAAATCTCCTAGGTTTCCTGTGCCTTGTGAAATATTATATATTCTTTTAGGTTCTTTATTTTTTCTAAGTACAACTAGATAACTATCTTCCTTAGCAATAAGATATGCTCCATCTAATTCAGAATTAAGGTTTACTATATTTTCTGTTTTGGTTTCTGTTTTGGTTTCTGTTTTCTTATTTTTATTAACTCTTTTAGTAATAAAAACTACTATACATATTATTAAGATAATTATCAATATAGCTCCTATTATAGGAATAAACTTTTTTATCGAAAAAATTTTTTTATTGTTTTCTTCTGTTCTAAACTCGTTCATATTATCACTCTTTTCTAAATTAATTTTAACACGTAAAAAAAGAAAGAAAAATAGTATTTATATATACTTTACACTTTATAAGAAAAAGAGCATCTACTTTTTATATTTCTATTTGATACTCTTTATCTTCTTTAGGTACATAACAAACTATAGATTTATTATTAATATCTATACACTTACTAATATCTAACATAGTATTATAGTCTAGATTTCTAACGAGCTCTGTTTTATTATAAATTACTTTTTTATAATTAATTAAGTCTTCATAGATATTACTACTAATATTATCAATATAGCAACTATCTTTTATTTTACTGGCAATATATACTTTTATAGCCCTATTAAAATCTTCTATATTTAAAATGTTATCTCTATTCTTTAAGGTTTCTTCTATTAGTTTTAGCAATTCATTTTGTTTAGTAGTTTCACTGTAGAAATTAATTATTATATATTCACCAGTAGCATCAAAATCATAAGCGAAAGATGTATATAAATCTTTTTGTTTACCTTCTTCTTTAAATAGAGATGTATTGCCAAATAAAGTCTTGAGTATTATATTCAAGTAGCAATCTAAAATAAAGTCTTCTTTTATTTTGAAACTTTTTCTCTTTAGTTTTAAGCTATAACATAGTTTTGGAACTTCTATATTAAACCTTACTACTTCTTTTTCTTTGGCTACTTCGTATGGTTCTATGTATTTTTTAATCTTTGGTAAGGTAGCATACTTATTTTTTAAAATTCCTAGTTTGTCCTTTAATATCATTTCAGTTTTTGCTACATCCACATTACCAACAATTATAACAAACATGTTGTGTGGACTGTAAAAGTTGTCATAACAAAGGTATAAATCTTCTTTGGTTATTTTTATTACATCTTCTCTTTCTCCACCTATATCAATGCGATGTGGATCTTTTTGAAATAAGTTTTTCCTTGAAGTATCATCTAAAGCACTTTCTGGGTTATCTTTATACATATTCAATTCTTCTATAATGATGCCTTTTTCTTTTTCTACGTTTTCATCTGTAAAGTAAGGTTGATTAACAAACGATAATAAATACTTTAAGTTTTCTTCAAAATTAGTTGTACCAGAACAAATATATCTAGTGCTTTCAAAACCAGTAGAAGCGTTTACATATGTCCCTGTTTTACTAAAAAATTCAAAAGGGTCTTCTCCTGTTGATTGTTCAAACATTTTATGTTCTAGAAAATGGGCTACTCCATTTGGTACTTTTACTTCTTTTTTAGATCCATGTGGAGTAAATTCTGTAATTAATGAACCATATTTAGTAGCGTAAGTTATAAAGTATCTTTTCATATCTTTTAATGGAACAAGAAATATTTCTAATCCATTATTTAGTTTTTCAGTGTATATATTAATATCTAGACTTTTTAGGGTTTTCCTTATCATAATTTAACACCTTCTAATAGGTAAACTGTATCCATATTTACTTTTTTACTGACTGCTACTACTTCTTTTTTCGTAACTTTTACCATTTCTTTTTTCTTAGTTTCGATGTCATCTACTCCAAGTAAATCCATCATATAATATGAGTCTATTATATCATCCTCACTTTCTTCGATTTCATCTATAGAACTTAAATACATTTGTTTTGCATTATCTATTTCTTCTTCTGTTATTTTTCCTTTTTTCATTTGCTTAATCTGTTCTTTTGTTAATTCTACTACTTCTTTAAAGTTTTCTTTACTAATTCCTGCTCTTATTAGAAGAATATTATCTAATTTATTGACGGTTGAATTAATATAATAGGCAAGTGAATTTTTTTCTCTTACTTCTTGAAAAAGCTTAGAATTACTTCCTCCTCCTAGAATAATTGTATAAATTGTTAGTGCATAATTCCTTTCGTGTTCTGTTAAATCATTTAGTCTGCATCCAATCGCAAGTTTAGATTGATTAGTATCATTTTCTTCTTTAATAGTTTGCACTTTAGTTCTTGCTTTTTTTTCATCTAAGCGACAAGGAATTACTATTTTTTTAAAGACTTTAGGAGGAAAACTCTTTCGTACTAGTTTTTCTATTTCTTTAAAATCAATATTTCCAATTACGAAAATATCCATTATGTCTTTAGTTAGAACTTTTTGATAATATTCATACAAGTTACTCCTATTTATTTTTTCTAAATCTTCTATATAACCATTTGGACGATATGATAATGGACTATCTTTATCCATATTTTCAAGCAGTCTTATAATACTATAGTTTGAAGGTGACTCTTTGATGCTATTAATGTTGACTATGGCATTGTGTTTTACAATATTAAAATATGTTTCATCAAATTCATTGTTTTCTATATTTGGTTTATATATTATATCGCTTAGTAATTCAAAACATTTTTCTAAATTACCTTTTTCTGTAAATCTGTCTTCTAAAGCATTCATAGAAAAAGAAAAGTTACTATAATTACCAAAACGTGACATTCTATACCCTATGTCACACGCATATAAATCTTGACATTTTATCGTCAAACTACGCTTTGTTTTGTATTTTTGATTAGTTAAATAAAGAATTGCTCCTAAGAAGTTACGAATAGTTATTTCTTCTTTTTTTATAGGTGCATTAAAAAATACTTTAGCTCTAATAGTTTTAAATTTAGTAGTTTTAATTAGATGTAATTTATAACTTCCTAAATCTTTTACTAAATATTCCATTATATCGCCTCTTCTTCTATTATATTATTGTCACAACAAGATATTTTATTCAGAATTAATCACATTTTAGTTAAAGTCTCTAGTGCTAGTGTAATCATATCAGTGAAAGAATTTTGTCTTTCTTCACTTGTTGTTTCTTGTTTAGTTATTAAATTATCTGAAACAGTTAAAATACATGAAGCACTTTTATTTAATTTTTTAGCATTTAGAAAAAGCGCAAAACTTTCCATTTCAACTCCTAAACATTTATGATCATTATATAATTTGGTAGGGTTTTCTATTTCACTATAGAAAACATCTGTGCAATAAATATTACCATATATTATATCATAATTATTTTCTGTAGCGGTTTCTAGGATTTTTCTGTTTAATGTTATATCTCCTTGTGAATAAGAAACATTTTCTCCATTTAAAATATCATCATATGCTGAGTTTGAATACGATTTATCTACTAAAATCATATCATATAGATTAATTTTATCTGTATAAGCTCCACAACTTCCAATACGTATGATATTGTCTACATCATAAAACTTATATAATTCATATGAATATATTCCCATACTAGCGTTTCCCATACCACTGGCAAAAACTGTTACTTCTTTGCCCTTATAAGTTCCTGTATAGGCAAAAATATTACGTACGCTATTTACAAGGCGAGCATTCTCTAAGAATTTTTCTGCAATCATTTTAGCTCTAAGCGGATCTCCTGGCATTAATACTACTTTAGCGATATCTTCTTTTTTTGATTCAATATGTGGCGTTGGCATGATTATTCCTCCTTCTTAATAAAAGACTATAATGTTTTTATCTTATATTTTATATATATTATATCAGTAAAATTTACATTTTTGTTATTAAAATAGAAAAAAGGCATTTTACTACCTTTTATTCACTAATTTCCTCATTATTATTTTGTCCTAGCGTTACTAATACTTCTCTTGGTTTTGAACCATTTTGCGGTCCAATTATACCTCTTTCTTCTAGTAGATCTATAATTCTTGCTGCTCTGTTATATCCTAATTTAAACTTTCTTTGTAAAAGTGATGCACTAGCTTTTTGAGTACTTACTACAAATTCTACTATTTCATTATATAGTGGATCATCTCCATTATCTTCTACAGTAACTGTTTCTGTACTAGTATTGCTATTGTTTTCAGATACTACATCCAAATTCATCATGGCATCATCATAATCTGCATCTTGTTGCTTAGTTACAAAGTCTATAATTCTTGCAATTTCACTATCAGAAACAAATGATCCTTGAATACGAAGTGGTGAATTCATACCTATTGGTAGGAAAAGCATATCTCCTTTACCAAGTAAATTTTCTGCTCCTGTTTGATCAAGAATGGTTCTTGAATCTATTCCTGAACCAACTGAGAAAGCAATGCGTGATGGAATATTAGCTTTAATTAACCCAGTAATTACTTCAGTTGACGGTCTTTGTGTTGCGACTATCAAATGCATTCCGGCAGCACGAGCTTTTTGTGTAATTCTTAAAATAGAGTCTTCTACTTCTTTTGCGGCTACCATCATTAAGTCTGCTAACTCATCTATAATGATCACAATATATGGCATCTTTTCTTTTAAATCAATTGGATGTGTACTATTCCATTTTTCTATATATTCGTTATATCCCTCAATGTTCTTTGTTTTTGAATCACTAAACACTTGATATCTTCTTTCCATTTCCATAACCATTTTAGAAAGAGCTACACTTGCTTTTTTAGGATCTGTTACAACTGGACACATTAAGTGCGGAACCCCATTATAAACTGATAGTTCAACTACTTTAGGATCAACCATAACAAGCTTCACTTCGTCAGGTCGAGCTCTCATAAGAATTGAACAAATTATACCGTTGACACAAACAGATTTACCTGAACCAGTAGTACCTGCAATAAGTAAATGTGGCATTTTATTTACTTCACAAACTCCAATTTCGCCCATAATACTTTTCCCCAATGGAACCATTAACTTTTTATCTTTTGATTCTTGCATTTTTTTACTATTCATAATTTCATAAAAGCTAACAGGTGTAGGAGATTCATTTGCAAATTCGATTCCTACAGTATTTTTTCCGGGGATTGGGGCTTCTATACGAACATCTTTTTTTGCTAGAGCCAGTGCTATTTCTCTATTTATACTTGTAATTTTATTTACTCTAGTACCACTTGCTATTTCAAGTTCATATTGAACAACTGATGGTCCTACATGTACTTCTACAACCTTACCATTAATTTTAAAGTCTGCTAAAACTTTTTCTAATGTTATAATATTTCTTTCTATAACACTTTCATCTGTTGCTTTTGATTTTTTCTTTGGTTTATCTAATAACTCTAATGAAGGTAAAACGTAAGGACGATTTAGTTTTACTTCATGATGTTCTTCATCTTTTTCTATTGTTGTCATTTCTACAACTTTATCATCTGCTTCTTTTTTCTCTGTTAATTCTGAAATAGATGTGATAACTTTTTTAGGTTCTTCTTGATCATCTAACTGTTCATGACCATTTATTATTACATGAGACATTGTACTTTCTAATTCTTGCTTTTTCTCTTTAGCGTTCTTTCTTTGCTCATGTTTAGATACTATTTTATCTTTTGACTCCTCTACTTTTTCTTTTATGATTTCAAAAATTGAGAAACCTGTAAACAATAAAACACCTAATCCTATTAATACAAATGATACAATTTCCATGCCAGTAAAGGAGAATAGTTTATCAAAGATTAAAGCAAATGTTCCTCCTATTATACCTCCACCAACAACAAAGATATCATCTATTGTACCTGTATTAATAATTCCATTAAAAGCAGAAGTTAATTCGCTCATTGTTTCTTTAAATATTAACATAGCATTACCAGAGTTTTGAGCTACAAATTCTTTATGCATTAAAACTAAAATCCCTATAATAACTAAATATATCCCAATTAGTTTTGTGGTAAAAAAACTAGGCCTTTCTCTATTGATTATCATATATAGTCCAATAATTAGTAATACTAATAATAAAACCATATAAAGTGAACCAACCAAAAATAAAGCAAATGAAGCAATAGCTCTACCTACTAGTCCATATTTACCAATTCCTAGAATTGCACATAATATTAAGAGAATACTTATTAATTCATTTTTATGTTCAAAGCTACTATTTTGTACTTTTCTCTTTTTTCTTTTTGCCATACTCTCTCTCCTACTATTTGTATTATACCATTTTCTCTCATATTTTCAAATGTTATGATGTTTTTTTTGACAAGTTTACACGATAAAAAAAGAACTTAAAGTTCTTTTAGAAATTTCTATTTTGTAAGAATGGTGGTAGCTCAAATCCATCATCGCTATCATCACTATTATCATCTTTTGACTGTCTTGTTGCTACATAGCTTACTTCTTCTCTATGACGTGGTGTATTTTTTTCCACTTCAGAAGTTGTTGGTATTCTTGCACTATCTTTTTCTATAGTCTTTTGTCTTGCACGTTTATCAAATCCAGTAGCAATAACAGTAACTATTACTTCGTCTGTTAAATTTTCATTAATAACAGCACCAAATATAGTA
This sequence comes from Bacilli bacterium, assembly GCA_017525855.1. Next base: position 26,029 of record JAFXSE010000026.1, on the reverse strand, counting down.
TTAATATCATTACCAGCAGCAGCCCTAACTACTTCAGCGGCTTGTTCAGCTTCAAACAACGTTAGGTTTACTCCACCAGTAATATTAATAATTGCATCTGTTGCCCCTTGAATACTTGTTTCAAGTAGTGGTGATGATACGGCATCTTTTGCAGCTTCTATTGCTCTATCTTCACCCATTCCAATACCAATTCCAATAATAGCGTTGCCTGAATCTTTCATAACTGATTTGATGTCAGCAAAATCTAGATTAACAAGTCCTACTACTGCAATTAAATCTGATATGGATTGTACTCCTCTGTGTAATACATTATCAACTTCTTTAAATGCTTGTAACATTGGAGTTGTTTTATCTATTATTTCTCTTAATCTATCATTTGGTATAACAATTAATGTATCAACGTGTTTTTTTAATTCTTCTAATCCCTTTAAGGCATTTTCCATTCTTCTTTTTCCTTCAAAAGAGAATGGTTTTGTAACTATAGCTACAGTTAGCGCACCTAATGCTTGGGCGATTTCAGCAACTACTGGAGCAGCTCCAGTTCCAGATCCTCCACCCATTCCACAAGTAATAAATACCATATCTGCATCTGCAAGCGCATCTTCTAGTTCTTTTTTTGATTCAAGAGCAGCTTCTTTTCCTATTTCTGGTTTAGCACCTGCTCCTAACCCATCTGTAAGATTGGCTCCTATTTGAATCTTTACATCGGCTTTTGAACTTTTTAATACTTGTAAGTCAGTGTTGGCAACAATAAACTCAACGCCTTTTACACCTGATTCAACCATTCTGTTTACGGCATTTCCTCCACCGCCACCTAATCCTATAACTTTAATTTTTGCTAACTGGTCCATTTCTAGTCCGCCTAACATACCTTATCCTCCTTATTGTGTAAAAAGCTATCAAATATTTTTTTCATTGAAGTCTCATCTTTGCTTTTTACAGTCCTTAATCGTTTAATATCTTCTAAAGTGAACATATTACATTGTGTATCTCTAAGATTTAATTTATTATCAAAATACTTAATTAATCCAAGTACACTAGTATAACTATTATCTCTTATACCAATAGTTGTACTATTGTAGGTATAAGCTAAATTACCAAACTCTTTTTCTAATAAATAGTTAAAGCCAGTAATTTCACTTAATCCTCCTACTACGATTATATAACTAATTTGTCTATTTGTTAAGTTTTTTATTTCTTTTTTAGAAACTTTTAGTATTTCTTCTATTCTAGCTTCTACTACTTTTGAAACATCAGTCTGAGTTATATTGTACTTTGTTCCTCCAATAGTCTCAAGTTCTATCTTGTCATAAGAGTCTGCATATCTGCTAGAAGCTACAGCAAAGTTTTCTTTTAACTGTCTTGCTTTTTCTAGTGGAATATTATAAATATAAGTTAAATCACGATCTACATAACAACTTCCAACATTAATAGTGTTGTTCTTTATCATTATACCTTTATTATAAATACAAATATTTGTAGTATCTTCACCAATATTTATAATTGCGCCTATTTTACTATCTAATTTGCTATTTCTTACTTCATAATAATCGCCAGTTGTACCAAAAGCTATATCAACAACTTCTAATCCACATGTATCTATTACTCCAAGTAATTTGTATAGTGGTTCCTTAGGAACTTCAGTTATTACTATTTTTGTTTCTAATAATTTTGCTGTTAAACCTTTAGGATCTTTAACTGTTTTTTCACCATCTATCTTAAAATTAATAGGTGTAGCCGTTACTAACTCATAATTTTCTGTTGTTTTACCAGTTATAGCTTTTTTTATAATTTGTTTTATATCTTCTCCATTTATAATATGATTTTCTTCTAGTTTCTTTTGTTGTGTGACAATATTAAAGATACAGTTTTTATTTGATACGCATACTATTACCTTTTTTAATTTTGTTCCAAGTTGTTCTTCTATATCTTGCTTTGCTTTTGTTAATCTTGGTGCAAGTAATTTAGCATCTATTAATTCTGCTCTTTTCATTCCTTCCGATTTTACTTTAGTTAAAGCTAAAAGATGAAACTCTTTTTTTATCTTTTCTACTACTACAATCTTTATACAGTCAGTACCAATATCTATTCCTGCATATATATTATTCAAGTGTCATCCTTCCCTTCTACTTTTATATAATTAAATTATACTATAAACAAAAAAAAAAGAAAAGAACAACTTTATTCCTATAAGTATTCTTTTAGACTTTTAGTAATTACTTCATAACCTTCTTCTGACATATGTAAGCCATCGCTTGTATATTTAATTTCTAATTCATCATCTTTATTAGTTAATTTATCATATAAATCTATATATGTAATTTTATGTTCTTTACAATACTCTTTTAGTTTGTCATTTATTTCTTTTATTTCTTTGTTTGTTCTTTCTCCTACCATATCATGATTGATTTTATCATTATCTGTATTATTTATTGGATAGATACTTTCTAAATAAATTTCAGATTCTTTTATATTATCTTTTATTTCTTCAATTATTTTTTCTATATTCTCAATAATTTCATTTTCATTTTTACCTTGTTGAATATCATTAGTACCAATTAGCAAAAATATTTTAGATGGATTGTAACGGTATACTCTGTCTTCCATATCATTTAATATATCTTTAGTGTTATGTCCATCTATTCCACTATTTACAGTATTATTATTAGGATAAAACTTGTTTAAATCATATCCTTTTGTGATTGAATCTCCAAGAAACAAAATATTTTCTGGAACTTTATATTCTGTTTTTGTTTCAATTTTTACTTTTTTATGATTAAAAACTATAAAATGATATATTGTATAAATATTAAAAGCTAAGCTAATAAGCAGGATACTTACTAAAACCGTACGTTTTTTATCCTTTTTTATATTTTTTATTAGTTCTCCATTATATGTTTTTTTGTTTAGTTTCACTCTAGTTGTTTGTACTTTTTTTTCTGTTGTTTTTTTTGTACTTTTTGCTGTTTTTTTAGTTTTATTATTAATTTTAGAATTATTATTTATTATTTGTTTATTACTTTTACTTGCCATTTTTAACTCCTTATTATTTTACTCTAAAAATATTTTTCTAGTAACAAAATTAAATATCATAACTATTATAGTTGCAACTACTTTAGATAATATATAAAATAATTTGATTTTATCAGTTAATGCCCACATTATTAAGTCACTTAATATTAAGCCCATAATACTAAATATTATGAATGTTATAAATTGTTTTTTTGGATCTTTATTTTTATTAACATCAAAAACCCATTTAACACTTGCTATATAGTTAAAAATTACTGAAATACAGAATGATAATGTATTTGATAGGACTGTGCTAAAATGAAGTATTTCTTTAAATAGTGCTAAAAATCCAAAATCAATAATTGTAGCTATTACTCCTACTATACCAAATTTAAATATTTGTACTAATAAGTTTTCTGTTTTTGGTTTTAGTTTTATATGTAATATTTTAAATACTTTACTAATAAATATAGCTGTTTTATCTTGTTTTTCCATTTTATACTCCTATTCCATTATTTTAAAGTGATTACCACTATCTAAATATAATATACCTTTCTTGCCTTCTAATTGGCCTAAAACATCATTATAATAGTTTATCATTTCAAATTTAGTTAAAGTCAAGAAAACACTATTACCATCATCCATTAAAAGTAAAAAACGATCTTTATCATAATCATTAGGGTTATAACTTATTTCTGATATTTTGCCTAGAATACTTTTATCTACATTTTTCATATCTTCAATGAATTTTTGATATTTATCTTCAGGGGTATAATTTAGGAGTGTTGGTACTCTAATATTTTTATCACTTTCTATTTCACTTTTATCATCTAATACATATTTATGATTATTGTTATTAAAGAATAATATTTTATATTCTTCTATTTTTATAGTAATAGTATGATAAAATTTTCTTTTTACAGTTGCTTTTTTTATGTATTTATTCTGTTCTAGTTTTTTTTCTATTCTTGATGGTAATAAAGTTAAAAAGCTTGGATAATTTGTTAAGTTAGATATTTGTAATATTTCTTCATCATTTAAATATGTATTTCCTTTTATAATTATATTTCTAGTATTAGTTTTTATATATGAATAAGCGAAAAAAACTATTGTACCTATAATTAGTAACAATAATAAAAGTCTAAAAATTCTAATTTTTTTTCTTTTAACTATTTTTTTCGCCATAATATTACTCCCAGTTAACAAATTCTTGTTCAACTTTTAAGTCAATCCCTTTACTATCTTTTACTCTTTTTTGAATATATGCTATTAGCTCTTTTATATCAGTTGCACTTGCTCCACCTTTATTAATTATGAAGTTTGCATGTTTTGTGCTCACTTCTGCACCACCTTTACTTGTTCCTTTTAGTCCAAGTTCCTCTATTATCTTTCCTGCTGGATTATCGGGTGATGGATTTCTAAAGACACTTCCGGCACTAGGAAACTCAAGTGGTTGTGTTTCTAGACGCCTTTTTTTTCTATCTTTTATTACTTTTTCAATAGCAGATTTTTCACCTTTTTTTAGTTTTATAGTAACTTCTAGGCAAATATATTTAGGGTGTTTTTGTAAAAATGATGTACGATAATGAAAATTCATTTCGCTATTAGCTAAACTGATAATTTCATTTTGAGGTGTGAGTACTTTTACTTCTTTTACAATATATCCCATATCACTTTTATAGGCACCGGCGTTCATAAATACTGCTCCACCTACAGTTCCTGGAATACCTGATGCAAATTCTAATCCTGTAAGCGAGTGTTTTGTTGCAACACTGCATAATCTCATTAATTGATATCCTGCACCTACTGTTATTTTAGTTCCCTTAACTTCAATATCATCAAGATTGCTTAAGCGAATAATAATACCATCATATTTTTTATCACTAAACAACAAATTAGAGCCATTACCTATGACTTTATATTTCAATTTATATTTCTTTAATAATTTTATTAGAAGAACAAGTTTTTCTACGTTTTTAGGATAAATAATTCCTTTAGTAAGTCCGCCAACTTTATATGTTGTATATTTTGATAAAAAAACTTCTTTTTCTATTTTGCCTATATTATTTTTTTCAACTTCCGTAAAAAAATCTTTCATCTTACTTGTCCTCTACTACTTTCTTTATTTCATTATACACCTTGGTGGCACTTGTAGTAACACCTAATTTTAATGTGTTTTCTTTCATTTTTTGATATAATTCATTGTTATTTAGTATCTCATCTATTAAAGGAATCAAATTTTCTTTATTAAAATCTTTTTCTTCTAAGATTTTACAAGCTCCTTTTTCTTCTAATTCTTTCGCATTTTTAAATTGATGATTATTTGTTACATATGGTGATGGAACTAAAATTGATGGTAGTCCTATAGCTGTTATCTCCGCGATAGTGCTAGCTCCTGCTCTTGATACAATTAAATCAGTTACTTTTAAAACATTTATTAAATTCTTCATGAATGGTACTACTTTTACATTACTAGGAATTTCTATTTTTTTATAATCCTCATAGTATTTTTCTCCGGTAATCAATATTACCTCATAATCTTTATTATTAAAACTAGGTATTAATTCAACTTCTTTTTCGCTAATTGTTGCGCTACCTAGTGACCCCATTACTATCACAACCAATTTTTTGGTTTTACTAAGTCCTAATTCTTTCTTATTTATTGGTGCAATTTTTGCTATTTCCTCGCTTCTAGGATTACCTGTATATACAGTTTTAGATTTATCAAAGTGTTCTATAGAATTTGGAAGAGATATAAGAATTTTATTCACTTTCTTTGATAACAATTTATTTGATAGACCTGGTATTGAATTTTGTTCATGAATTACAGTTTTATAACCTGCTTTTTGAGCTGCTAAGACCACTGGGGCTGTAATATATCCCCCAACTCCTATTACAACATCAGGATTGAATTCTATAATTGCTTTTTTTGCCTTTTTTATAGCCTTTTTATACATAGAAAAGACTTTAATATTACTAAGTATTTTTTTTCTATTTAATCCATGCATTTCTATTCCAACATATGGAATGCCAAGTGGTGGAATTATATCTTTTTCCATTCTATCAGTAGTTCCGATATATAAAATTTCACTATTTGGTTCTTGTTCTTTTATTTTATTGATAATGGCTAATGCTGGATAAATATGTCCACCAGTACCACCAGCTGATATAACTACACGCATATAATACCTCCTAGTTTATCTTATGTTTATTGTCAAAAAAAGAAACAAGTAGAATTAACTACTTGAATTGTTAATCTCTAACTATATCAATTATAGCGAGAAACAGTTAAAATGTAAATGATTATAGCATTAAACTTTGACTTTACTGTTTTTTATGTTAATTAAATCAATTATTATTATTACTACATATATACTAACTGCAGGGGTTGTTATTATATGTCCTGAAAAAAGAGATAAAATAAGTATTAAAACTAAACTTAAATATTTCATAAGGTATTCATAGTTTAATTTTTTAGGCAAATTCTTAAATACTTTAAATAATATGTAAAAATAAATGCTAAAATAAACTATAAATCCTATTATGCCATGATTATAAAGTACATCATAGTAATCCATTTCAATTTCTTTATATGGTTTTGCTTTTTTTGTATAGTAACCCATCCCAAATAATTTTTTAGAAACTTTCATTTTTTCATATCTAGTATCTGTTTTATCATAAAAAGTTATTCTTTGACTAAATATAAAATGATCAAATACGTATTCATTAGTTAGAACTTGTTTAATGTTTGTAATTTTTAGATACTTAGTATGTATTTTAATATTTTTATAAAAGTTGGTTTTTGGAACTAAAATCACTAAAGAAGTTAAAGCTATAACGCTAAAGATGATAACACCTGATAATAATAAATAATTTTTCTTTTTTATAATCTTTATAAATATGTAGATAAAAGTCATGAATAAAGTTATTAATAGACTTAAAACTGGTGTTTTAGTACCTATTTCTACAATAACATAGGCAAATATTAATGAAAGAATGGTTTTTAGTATATATTTTTTTCCTTTAGAAAGATATATAAATAGTATTGGAAGTAAAATACTTACAATCCCACTTATTTCATTTGTGGAGTTAAACCATCCTAGACTTCCGACTTTAGCTATTTTATAACTTTCAAATCCAGTACCTGTGATGACTGCAATAAATATTAAAATTATATATATGAATACAGTAATAACTAGAGTACTATCTTTTATATCAATTTTTTCTTTTATTGAGTATAATCCTAATAATAACAATGGAAAGTAAAATGTTCTCATAAAGCCGTGTAAATTAGAAATAATGGTATTATCATATTGAACAATTAAAAATATTATTCCATATACTAAAGCAAGAAACACATAAATTAAGTTCTTCTTTTTTTTATAAATCACTACTGATACATAATAAATAAACACTAATGTAAGCATTCTAATTATTATGCCTATATTTAACGAATGGTGAAAAACATTTATAGAAAGTGATACTAAGAGATCTAGTATTGGTCCTATAATTATTAATATTTTTAAAATATTGTTTAAGTTTTTATTTATATAATTATTAATCTTTTTCATATTTCCCTCACAAAAAAATATCTTCTACTATATAATAACATAGTTTGAAGATATTTATTTATTTTTATATACACAAACTTTTTCTTTGACATCCGTAGTTATCTCAGTGAAGTTTCTACCTTGATATGGAGCTTTTTTATTCCAGCAATAATTATACATAATTGAACCATTTATATCTAATGTAGGAACTAGTTTTTTTAATAAGAATTCTTTGAAATAAAGAGTATCGTCTATATAATCCATTACATTTGACAAGAATATGGAACTATAGTTTTTATTTAGTACATTATCATCAAGCATTAATATATCACTGTTAATAAATTCTATTTTTCTTTGTTTGTTTACTTTTTGTTTTAGTTTATTGTATGTTTTTTCAGAAAAGTATGCATTATTATCAAAATCACCATCAAAGAAGAAAAAGCCTTTTTGAAAGTATACATTATCATTTAATTGATAGATGCTATAAATTTTATTCCAATATTCTTTAGTATCTGGTTCTAGATGTTCTTCAATTTTTTTAAATAAGTTATATTGCATATCTGGATATCCTGGCCAACCATTTCTTGTGAAATACTGTTTAAATTCTTCGAAATTTAGACCTTTCACTGCTGCTAGTTTTAAAGCTATATAGTAATATGTTAATCTATTAAGATCAAACATTACTATATCATTACAGTCCATAAGAATTGAGTGTAGGAGGCAATCTCCACTTCCTGCTACTGTTAAAATATCTCCATCATACTTAAAATTCTTATAATAGTTTTTAACGTTTTCATTAGTGAAAGGAAAAACTTTACTATATGTATCAAAATCAGATGCTTCAGTTGGTACAGTTCTTATCTCTCTTGTACTCTTGTCTAATAAATGAAACTTATCCACCATATCTATTGTTTTTTTTATGTCAGATTGTACATTCATATTTTGTTCTCCTTTCCTAAGTTAAAAAAATTAGAGTTGATTGCTCTATTTATTTAATTTTTTATTTTTTATATTTGTTACTACTTGTATATTGCTATAATCATCATTATTAAAACCGTATTCTTTTTCTAATAGATCTGTCATTTCGCTATATTTTTCTATTGATTGAAATATTTGTCCATTATTATATAGTTCTACTGTTGGTTTTATATATTTATTAAATATGTTAACAGCAAGAGAATTATTATTAGTTTTTTCATAGTCTTCTTCAATAAATGCAGCTATTTGTGGTGCTACTTGGTCATATCGTTCTAAAACTATGTTATAATCTTTATCTTTTTCTAATACTTCTCTTCTGATTTCTCTTATTTTTTGTAGTACCTCTTTATGTTCTTTTTCTCCTAAAATCTCACATATTGCTGTTGCTATAAAGCTTCCTCTGTAGTGATAACAAGAATCACTTGCCCAGTAATATGTTCCATAGTATGTACAGTAAATTTTTTCATCTCTTCCATATGATTTATAATATTCTGAATAACTACAACTTCCACATTTTCCGTCATATTTTCCCATTTTAATTTCTCCCCCATATAAAAAGTATGATTATTATATCATATTTTTATTATATTTTCAACATTTTGTCTTTATGAATAAAGTAAAAGATGTATAGATTATACATCCATACATCTTTACTAGTTAACAAAATGTGTATGCTTTACTTTCCATTTTTTTAATGAAATGTTTACCCAAAAACCATAAATTCCTAATGTTATGATTATTAGTAGTATCCATTTAATCCAATTACCAAATAATTGAACAGCTGTACCGTCAAAATATAATCTTTTCCCGTTGATTATAGTATGCTTAGTCTCCCAGTTATAAATCATACAAACGGCCCATGGGTAGCAAATTCCTAAAGTAACTACTGTAATTAATCCGCCTAAAATCTCCCATCCTATTAGTTGAAGTAGACCTCCATCAAAATAAGAGTTATCGTTTTCCATCTAAGTACCTCCTTATACTTTAAAGTATATCATATTAAGATTTCTTTACAAATATATTATTTATTTGTATTCATATAATAGTCTCTTTCAGCAATAGACAATGAAATATTTTCTAAATCTTCGTCTACAAGTTCTTCGTTTAATACTTCTTCTATTAGAAATAGTATTTCCTTTAGAGATTTTGTTCTATTATAATCTATGTTATATTTTTCAAGTACGCTTATTTCATAATTAGTAAGAAGAAGTCCATTTGAACAAGTCTTAAGTGAATTTTTTTGAAAATCTAGTGTCGAAATAATACTATCAATATCTATATTTTCCATAAAATAACCTCTTTCTATTAGTATTTTATCATAATAAATAAAAATATTTAAATATATTTGATTATGTGATAATATTTTGTTAGAGGAGAGTTTTATGAAATTTATAGAAAAGAAATGCCCTAATTGTGGTGCTAATATGAAATTTAATTTAGAAGATAAAGAAGTAAAATGTAATTATTGTAATTCTGAATTTATAATTGAAAATAATAATGAGGAAAATAGTAAAGTTAATTTGGATAAAGTAAATTTAAAACTTATTAAAACCTTTAGTATTATACATCTAATTGTATTTATAGTAGTTTTTTGTTTTATAGTTGGTACTTTTGTATTAGTATTTATTAATTTTTCTAAAATGACAGGAGATGTTAATACACGTAGTAATAATGTTGAAATAAAGTTATCTGATATATCAGATGATGTTATTAAAAAGCTTTCAAATATATCTAAAGAAGAAATAAGAAAATGGAATGGTGATGATAATAATTATGAAGATGTTGGATTTTATTATTTAAAGAATAAAGTTAGTGTTGAAGTCGTTTATGTTTTAAAATCCACTTATTTAATTGATAATGAGAGCAAAGAAATATATACAACTTTTTCTTACTATGGCAGTTCAATAAACAACTTACGCTATACTCCATATATTACTACAGAATTATATAAAGTTGATAACTTTAATATTATTCATGGATATAATAGTATTCAAAGTATTTATGATAAACTTATTCATGATAAAGAAGCACTAGGATTTAAGGTTGCTGCATCAAATAACTTATATTTAGAACAATAAAATTTTATAATATAACACAAAAAAACGAACTTTTTCAAGTTCGGTTTTTTCTTAATGGGGCGGCGTAAGGGAATCGAACCCTTGCATACTAGTGCCACAAACTAGCGTGTTAACCACTTCACCAACGCCGCCATGTAAATACAACAATTATTTTATCAATAAAGTTGTATTTTTGCAAGTACTTTTACAATATTTTATTGTCATCTATTAATTTATTTATATCTAATCCTATTAGTTTATCTATTACATAATTACAGTGTTTCTTATATTTAAAAGCTGAACTTTCAAATAATAGAATTAAACTATTGTTATTTATATCTATTTGTTCAAGCATAGGAGGAAGTATCATTTTAAAACTGTTTTTAGAATAATCTACATCATTTTCATTATATCTAGATATTTGAATATTACTATTTCTTTTTCTTCCATAAGAATTGCTTAAAATAATATATTGCTGGTCTTTATATTTATAAAAATCAAGTCCTTGTGTTTTTTTAGGAACTATAAATTCACTTTGATATGTAAGTTCTATACCATTTTTTTCTCTTTTTATATCATAAACTTTAACATATCCATTCTTTCTTCTGTTAAAGCTACCAACATATAGTTTTTCTGAATAGCATGTAAGATAGGAACACACAAGTTTGTTATTTTCTATTAATTTACTACCTTGGTAAGAAGCAATATCAAAACTGTTTACTTTAGTAAAACTATTATATTTATATGAAGTTACTCTTCCTTTTGTATCACAGATGAAAACTAAATTATGTTTTTTATCATAACCTATTCCACCTACATGACTTTTATTTTTTAAATCAATAGTTCTTAGTCTTTTTCCATTCATATTTAATTCAATGACACAAGAGTTAGTATTATCTGTTTTGTAACATGTAATATATACTTTTTCTTCTATAATGCATAATCCTTGTGGAACTTCATTATTATTAAATTCTAATTTAAATAGATTATTATTTAAATATAAATTGTATTCTTCATAATTTGTTTTTTTAAACATAACATACCTCTAATAATTCTATGAATAGATTATCATATTTTTCACTATATATAAAGAAAAAAAGTTAGATTCTAACTTTTTATTCAACTGTAACTGATTTAGCAAGATTTCTTGGTTTATCAATATCGCATCCCCTATTTAGTGCCACAAAATATGATAAAAGTTGAAGAGCCGGAACTATTAACATACATGATGTATATGGTGAGCTAGTTGGTACAACTATTTTTTCATAGTTTTCAAAATCATCCAATTCTTTAGTTGTAATCAATATTGCTTTTGCGCCTCGCGCTTCAGTTTCTTTTAAATTAGAAATACTCTTATCCTTTAAATTTTTATCAGAAATTATACATAATACTGGCATACCTTCTTCTACAAGTGAAATTGTACCATGTTTTAATTCTCCAGCTTGATATGCTTCGCTGTGTAAATATGAGACTTCTTTTAGTTTTAGGCTTCCTTCCATACAAAGGGCATAATCAATTCCTCTTCCTATGAAAAAGCATGATTCTTTTTGGTAAATACTACTAGCTATTTTTTTATATTCTTCAACTCTATCAATAACTTCATTTATTTGTCTTGGTAAATCTTCAAATAAAGAAAAATCATCTTTTATTAAACCTTTTTTAGTACCTGTTATAAATGCCATCATTGATAACACACATACCTGTAGAATATATGCTTTAGTAGTAGCAACTGCTATTTCTACTCCAGCGTTAGTTAATATTTTTCTTTTTACTTCACGAGCAATGGTTGAATCTGGGTTGTTAACGATTCCTAAAGTGTCTATTTTTAATTCATGAGCTTCTCTCATCGCAGCAATAGTATCTGCAGTTTCTCCTGATTGAGATACTAAAATAACTAGTGTCTTAGTATTATAAATTTTCTTTTTATAACGATACTCACTAGCAGGATATACATTTACTTTAATTTCTGCAAACTCTTCAAATAGATTTTGCCCAACAAGTCCTGCATACATAGCAGATCCACAAGCAACTATATCTATTTCATTATAGTCTGATAAATCAAGTTCTTGCCAATTTTCTTTGTTTTTGTATTTATTTATTAGTTGTCTAGTTACTATTGGTTCTTCCATTATTTCTTTCATCATGTAGTGATCATATCCATTTTTATTGTGATCAATACCTTTACTGTCAGAAATTAAAATCTCTTTTTCTATTTCTTTTCCGTTTTTATAAAACTTTACACAATTTTCATCAAGTACAGCAATTTCTGATGCATCTAATAAAACATATTTTGGAGTATAAGAAATAATAGCTGTTATATCGCTTGCTAAAAAGTTTTCTTTTTCTCCAATACCAATAAGAAGTGGACTATCTTTTCTTAGAGCATATAGTTTATTTTCTCCTTCAATAATTATTCCAAAAGCATAGCTTCCTGTTAAATCATTAGTCATTAATCTAATTGCATTTAGTATTTCATTATCTTTTAAATATTTATCTAAAAGTGCGGCTGCCACTTCACTATCTGTTTCACTATTGAACTTGTAACCTTCTTTTATTAGTTTTTCCTTAATTAAATCTGCATTTTCTATTATTCCATTATGTACTAATGTTACTCTTCCTACTTTATGAGGGTGTGCATTTATGATATTAGCTTCTCCATTAGTTGCCCACCTAGTATGAGCTATTCCAAATAAACTTTCTATCTTGCCTTCCTTTTTAATCTTGTCTTCCAGTTTGCTCACTCTACCTACACTTCTAATAATTTCTTGCTTTTTATTATTACTAACACAAACTCCTGCTGAATCATATCCTCTATATTCTAAGGCGTATAATCCTTTCAATAGTACATCAGTAGTATTACGCTTGCCAATGTAGCCTATAATTCCACACATATATAAAAATCCTCCCACTATAAAAACATGTGTAAGAGGATATATTTTTTGTTATAATTTGATTTTATTTTTTTTAATATATCTAACGAACCTTATATCCGTTGTAGCATCCGCCGAATATTTCGATAACTACAAACCTCGTCAACTATGTAAGTCCAGGCGCTTAAGATGAATTTCAACCTTTCTATTTTCTATCTCATTAATATAATTATACATAAACTATGAAAATGTTACAATAATTATGCATATAAAAAAGTGTAAGTATATACTTGCACTTAATTAATCATATCAAGTCTTGCTTCTTCAATTTCATTTCTAAATACTTCATCAAACTCTGGAAGAGATTTAGATATTACATCTGGATAAACACTTTTTGTATTTTCTATTGCTTTTCTAAAGTCTAGGACATTGACATATTTTCTATTATCAAAAACCGCATAACTGAATGCATCTTGAACTAGTGTTAAAGTAACATCTGGATATCTCGATCCATTTTCATATACTCTTTTAAATTCACTTGTCAAATCAGTTAGAAATTCCATCATACTTTCTTTAATAAAGTTAGAATACATCATAATGGCACCAGTTCTTTTTTCAATTTTAGGTAGTGTTCCTATACATATTTGTATATTTTGTTCTCTTGTTGGTTCATTAACAATTACTTTTTGAAAACGTCTGACAAATGCTTTATCCCTTAGTATGAATCTTTCATATTCTTCAGTAGTAGTTGCACCTATTACTTTTATATCTCCTCTATCTAGTCCTGGTTTAAACATATTGGCAAAGTCTAGAGCTTCCCCTTTTGCTCCCATTAAAGTATGAATTTCATCTATGAATAAGATAAGATGTTGATAGTTTTTTATTTCTTCAATTAAGTTTTGAATTTTAGACTCACCTGTGACTGGATCAATTCCAAGTAAAGCAGAAGTATTTACTTTAATTATTTGATATTGTTTTATTTTATCTGGTACCTTATTTATTTGTATCAAATATGCAAGTCCTTCTACTATTGATGTTTTTCCTACTCCTGGTGGACCAGTTAAAATTGCTGATTTATCTGGGGTTAGAAGTATTAACATGAGTTCTTTCAATTCTTTTTCTCTACCTATGGCAGGATTTGTGATAAACTCTTTTTCTATAAAGTTTTCGCCATATGTATCTAAAATACTAATACGTTTTTTTCTAATATCAAAAGGTTCTTCATTATTAGAATTGTTTTCCATTTTCATATTTTGATTCATCCTCATAAGTCTAGTAATATCTTCATTCATAATCTGCACCTCAATATTAATTATAGCATAATATTCTATAAAAAATAAAAAAGTTAAGATTATTTTTTCTTAACTTCTTTATCTTGTTTTTTTAATAAGTCTCTTATTTCTATTAAAAGTTCTTGTTCTTTTGTTAATTCTGGTTTCTTTTCTTCTTTTTGTTTTTCTTCTTTTTTAGCTTTTTCTTTTACCTTTTTATCAAGAGTATTCATGGCTTTAACTACTATAAATATACAGAAAGCAACAATTAAGAAATCTACTACATTTTGAATAAATAAACCGTATTTAATGCTTGCTCCATGGAATTTTATAGCTAGTCCTGTAAAGTCAAGTCCTCCTAAAAGAACTCCTACTAATGGCATTATAATATTGTCAACTAAACTAGATACAATTTTTCCAAAAGCTGATCCAATAACAACACCTACTGCTAAATCAATTACATTTCCTTTAGAAATAAATTCTTTAAACTCTCCAAAAAACTTTTTCATTTTGTTCTCCTTTACTTTTTTGAGCTTATTTAACTCTGTTATTATTATATCATCTGTAAAAATAATTGCAAATAAAAAGGATACTAAGTATCCAATTATTTTGATAATATATCACATACTAAAGTAGTCAACTCTGTTGGATTTTCAATAGGAAGTCCCTCTATTAATCTTGCCTCATTATATAATATTTTTGTATATTTCTTTAGTTCTTCTTCTTTTTTATCTTTATATAGTTTTTGAATTTTTTTACTTATAGGGTGATTTTCATTAATTTCAAGTATTACTTCTGCTTTTATATTTTCGTTATTTGGCATAGCATTTAATACTTTTTCCATTTCAGTTGAAACGTCTCCTTTAGTAGTTAAGCATACTGGATGATTCTTAAGTCTATGAGTAAATTGCACTTTAGTTACTTTATTATCTATATACTCTTTCATGGAATTAAACATTTCACTATTTTTTTCATTTGATTCCTTTAATTCTTCTTTTTCTTCTTCTGAATCTAAATCCATTTTTTCATCTTGTACATTCATGAATTTTTTATCACTATATTCCATCATCGTTTTGAAGACAAATTCATCCATATAGTCAGTTAAATATAGTATCTCATAACCTTTATCTTTAACACTTTCTACTTGTGGAAGTAAATCTATTTTATCAATTGTTTCTCCACATGCATAGTAAATTGTATTTTGATTTTCTTTCATGTTATCAACATATTCTTTTAAAGTTTTATATTTTTTATCTTTTGATGATATATATAAAAGTAAATCAGCCAAAGTATCTTTTTTGATTCCATAACTTGAATATATACCATATTTTAGTTGCATTCCAAAATCTTTAAAGAACTTCTCATAGTTTTCTCTTTCATCTTTTAACATAGTTTCAAGTTCTTTTTTTATTTTTGTTTCTAAGCTTTTTGCAATAAGTTCAATTTGATAGTTTTCCTGAAGTGTTTCTCTTGATATGTTTAATGATATATCTTCGCTGTCTACCAAACCTTTTACAAAACTAAAGTAATCAGGTAGTAATTCACTACATTTATCCATGATTAGTACGCCTTTGGAATAAAGTTGTAATCCTTTTTCATAATCTTTAGAGTAATAATCATATGGAGCATGTGATGGTATAAAAAGTAGTGTTGTATAACTACATCTTCCTTCTACTTCGCTTCTTATTATTCTAGCTGGTTTTTCATAATCATAAAACTTATCTGTATAAAAATCATTATATTCTTCTTCTTTTACTTCACTTTTATTTTTTTTCCAAATAGGAACCATACTATTTAAAGTTTTATCTTCTTCTTTTTCCTCTTCTTCATCTTTATCATTCTTAGTTGTAGTTTTTTCTAACATTTTGATTGGATAATGAATATAATCTGAATACTTTTTGATTAAGTTTTCAATATTATATTCTTCTAAAAATTCTTCATAGTTAACATCTTCTGTTGATTTTTTTAAGTAAAGTATTACTTCTGTACCATTTGTTTTTTTATCACATTTTTCAATTGAGTATCCGCTTGCACCTTCACTAGTCCATGTAAAAGCCTCATCTTTATCAATACTTTTACTGTTTACTACCACTTTATCGCTTACCATAAATGCTGAATAGAAGCCTACTCCAAATTGTCCAATAATATCAATATTTTTCTTTTTATCATTATTTTCTTTAAATAGTTGTGAACCTGATTTTGCAATTGTACCTAAATTATCTTCAAGTTCTTCTTCAGTCATACCAATACCATTATCAGTAATAGTTAGTATTCTATTTTGTTTATCTATTTTAATTCTTATCTCTAAATCTTCTTTGTCTATTTTCACTTTTTTATCAGTTAGTGATCTATAATATAATTTATCCAGAGCATCACTAGCATTTGATATTAATTCTCTTAGGAATATTTCTTTGTTTGTATAGATAGAATTAATCATCATATCTAATAATTTTTTTGATTCTGCTTTAAATTGTTTTTTCTTCATTAAAATCATCTCTTTCTTAAAAAATTGTTAGATTTATCTAACAATTAAATAGTATCACTCTCTTTAGCAGTTGTCAAGGGTGAGTGCTAAAACAAAAAAAATAACTAATTAAATAATTAGTTATTCTGTTCATTTCTTTTCTTTTTTGTCTTTTCCTTGCTTGTAGTACTAGGATTATTATCTTTGCTATAAGTCTTAATTCTATCATTAATATCTAATTCTATTATTGAATCACATATTTTATATCTATAGAAGGCTTTAATAGCACTATAGTCACCATCACCAATAGCTTTATTCATTGCTGTATGATATTCAGTTCTTTCTCTTTCTTTTACATAAATAGGTGGCAATCCTGCATCTTCCAATAATTTATTAATAAAGGCTCTAATAGTTCTACCATTACCATCTGGGAATGGATGTATCCATACTAATCTACACTTTAGTTCTATACATTCATCTAAGAACATCATCATTTCATCGACACTACCCAATTGTTTTACAACTTTAGCTGCCTTATGTAATTTATCAACATCTTTGCTTAAAAAGAACAATTCACGTTCTATCATATATGATTCACATAAATTTAGGCCAGTACCAGGTAAATATCTAGGATCATTTCTATATATTCCAGCATATTCTGGATAAGGTGCATGAGAAAATAATTTTTTATTTAATTCTTTTAATGAATAAATACTAAATTCTTCATCAAATTCAGCAGAATGTAAATATTTATACATATCCTCTAATCCTAATAGTTCTTCCTTACAATGTACTCCTTCAAGTCTACTTTCTTGTTTAACATATTTGTTAATAAATCCCTGTCTCATTTTATCAAATTCTGTATCCCCTGGATTTAATCCATAATATATTTTTATCAATTCTGTAGCTGTTTTACCATCTTTTTCATATAATTTTTTTTCTCTTTTTAGCCATTTATATCCTAGAAATGCTTGTTGAATAATAAAAGGTATATTTAATCCTGCTGCCATTAATTGTTCTAGGACTTCGTGTTTTTTTTCTTTTAATTCTTCTATGTTTTTATAAAAATCGCCTATATTATCATAATCATTATTAACACTACCCATTATAATTCTCCCTTCAATTTGCCATATTATAGCACAAATATAAAAAAAAAGCAAGTAATGCTTTATCTTTCTAAGAAATCCTTTGCTTTATGAGGTTCATCAAATAGTAGATTGTTATAGTTCTGTTGACGAAGTGCTTCATATATTACAATTGCGGCACAATTAGATAAGTTAAGTGTTCTTACATTGTCTGTCATAGGTATTCTCATGCATCTATCTAGGTATCCTTTTAATATTTCCTTAGGTATTCCTGTTGATTCTTTTCCAAAAATGAAATATAGGTTTTTATTATCTTTATTTTCATAATTAAAGCTTGTATGTGGTTTATGACCATATCTAGTAAAGAAATAGTATTCTCCTTTATTCTTTGATAAAAAGTCATCAAAGTTTTTATATACATGATATTCTAGCTTATCAATATAGTTTACTCCGCTTCTTTTTAAGTGAGCATCATCTAATACAAATCCCAATGGTTCAATTAAATGAAGCACTGTGTTAGTAGCAACACATGTTCTCATTATATTTCCAGTATTTCCTGGTATTTCTGGTTCAAACAATACTATGTTATTCATAAAATTCTCCTTTAAAAGAAAAAGACTACTCAGTCTTTCCTATCTTATTAATTTCAATAAATTGTTTTACTTTGGTCATAGTTAGAGGTTCATCTTTTTCCCCTTCAATAAGGCCTGTTACTTTTCCATCAGTAAACTCTACTAATAATGGATAATCACTTGTAAGTTTTACTTTGTACTCATATCTAGCATTAAAGTTTTCAACAAAACTATCAATATCTGTATCACTCAAATTTAAGTATATTATATCATTTTGTAAATCTTTTCTAATTACAAATTTTTTAAATTCTTTTTCAAAACTTCTACACTTTTCATCTTTAGATGTACACATATAAATGACACTTGATGGATTTTCCATTATAAACGGGTCAAAATCATTTGCTGATATTTCATAATTTAGTGTTCCTCTTATTACAGGAGTTCCTTTTTCAAATTCAGTATATACAGTATACCATTTACATATATACCAAACTAATAATATAACAGTAAGAAAAATCAAAATGAGAATAATATAATTCTTAATTAGGTTTTTTTGTTTCTTCTCCACTATTTACACCACCTATTCATTATATATTTAGTTTAACACATTTTTTATTATTTAGATATTATTATTTAATATTTTATATAAATGTTGTGTCTATTCTTATATTTATATTATGTAAATTATTTTGATAAAATTCTAATTTATCTTTTATTTCATAATTGTAAATATGAGTAAAGCCATCTTCATATAATACTTTAAATCGTCTATTTTTCGTATCTATTAATTCAATGTCTTTACTATCTTTTAGAATATTACCTTTTATAATCATTAGTTCTACTCTTGATTTTGCAATTACTTCTAAATTAGGTGTAAAGTGAAATTTGTTTATAAATTCTTTTTGTAAAGTTATTATTTCTGTTGGAGTTAATTCTTGGGATAATGTGACTGTTTGATATCCTAATTTATGTAGATAGTATACCGTATATTTGTTGAAAGTGTTGAATGTATAATCCGAAATATCTAGTCTAGTTTTAGGAAAAGATATATCATGTATTAAATTACGACTATCATAATCTATATCTAATAGATTTCTTTTTCCACTATAATATATATTTCTATATTTTTCTTTATATTTGTCAAATATATTTTTTTTAGTTATGTAAACTCTATCATATGTATCTTTATATTTTAATAAATCATCCTCATTATTTACTAAGATAGTATCATAGTTTGTTGGATTAATATTTAATTTTTCAAAAGATACTTCATTTTCAATTATTGTTTCTACTTTACATCTTTCTATTGTTAACTCATCTAATATTTTTCTTCTTAACTCATTTAATTCTTTTATTGGTAGAAAGATATTTTGATCACAATTTAGGGTAATTGTTTCTATTTTATATGGTGTATCATTAGTTTTTGAAAGTTGGGTTTTAATTCTATCTTCATCTGTAGAACTATTAATAGCTTTTTCTACAATATTTCCTGTTAAAGTTAGTGTATTCTTTCCATCGCTAGCACTAAGCTTTAAAGGAAATCCTATATGAGCATTTAATGAAAAGTTAATGTGGACTTTTCTTTTTTCAAAATTAAGTATTTCTTTTTCTAATGTTTTTGAACTTGTTAATGATACTGTATCCAAAGTTTTTAGTCCTATTTTATTATTTATATAACAAATATTATCACAACTAGATACTAGTTTTTTCTTATCATTATACAAAAAGTTTACAATTAATCCTTTATTACTTTCTTTAAATCTAATTCCATCTTCTTGATGTATTACTTCATCTAGTTTTATTTTTATTTTATCTTTAGTAACTTCTACTACCTTACCTACTATTTTTCCTTGATGATTTGGAGATGTTTTATTTATAATTTCTTTATTATTTTTATTAAATAAGTGTCCTAATGTAAAATCTCTATTGAATAATACTTTTAATTTTTCTTCTTCTTTATCTAAATCTACTTTATCAAAATTATCTATTAAATTGCGATATAGTTTTGTAATGAAATAAACATATGAACTAGATTTCATTCTACCTTCTATTTTCAATGAATCTACTCCACTTTTAATTAATTCTTTGACTTTTCTTGTTGTATTTAATTCTTTAGTACTAAGTAGATATCCTTCATCTATTATTTTACCATTTTCTTTTAGTTTATATGGAAGTCTACAACATCCTGTACATTCTCCACGATTACCACTTCTATGTCCATTCATACTACTGAAAAGACAACATCCTGAATAGCTTATACATAGAGCTCCATGAATGAAGATTTCTTTTTCTATGTCTATACATTTCATTTTATCAATTTCATCTAGTGAAAGTTCTCTTGAAAGTACAGCTCTTTTTATGCCAATGGACTTTAATAGTTTTAATGTATCAATACTACTATTGTTAAATTGAGTTGAGGCATGAATTTCTAATTTAGGAAAAGTTTCTCTTACTAGCATCATCATTCCGAAATCTTGTATTAGTATAGCATCTATTCCATTAGTATGTAAGAACCTGACTGTCTCTAGAAAATCATCCGTCTCATTATCATGAATTAGTGTATTCATGGTTACATAAAGTTTTACTCCATATGTATGGCATAGTTTAATAGCAGATATTACTTCTTCTTTTGTAAAGTTACTTGCAAAAGCACGAGCTCCATAATGTTTTAGTCCAATATAAATAGCATCAGCTCCAGCATGAAGTGCTGCTTCTAATGATTCATAATTTCCAGCAGGAGCAAGTAATTCAGGCTTTTTCATACAACCACCTCTTTCGCTATATTATACAATAAATAACTAGTTTTAACAACACTACACTAACTCATAAACTCTAGATAATATTCTTTTTTTTCTAAAAAAAATTACAAATAATTAAATTTGTAATTTCTTAATACTTATCTTTTAATTTCAACTAATTCATATACTTCGATTATATCTTTTTCTTTATAATCTTGGCAATTTTCTAAAGTAAGTCCACAATCCATATCCTTCTTAACTTCTTTTACTTGATCTTTTTCATGTTGTAAAGTTTTAATCTTACCATTGTAAACTACTATACCTTCTCTTATTATTCTTGCATTACTATTATTTTTAATAGTTCCATCTAAAACATGACATCCTGCAATTAAACCAACTTTAGAGAATTTAAATATTTGCCTTATTTCAAGTTGACCTGTTACTTTTTCTTCATACTCAGGTTCAAGCATACCTTTCATAGAAGCTTCCATATCTTCAATTAGTTTATAGATAATATCGTATGTTTTGATATCTACTCCATATTGTTTAGCAGCATCACTTATTTTAGAAGTAGCTCTTACATTAAATCCTAGTATTAATGCATCTGATGCACTAGCTAAAACTATATCACTTTCTGTAATAGCTCCAACACTACCATGGATAACAGATAACTTAACTCCGTCTACGTCTATTTTTTCTAAAGATGATTTTACAGCCTCTAGACTACCATTAACATCTGCTTTAAGAACTATATTTATATTTTTTACTCCTGATTGGATTTTAGAGAACAAATCATCAAAACTTACTTTTTGAGAATTAAACTTCTTTTCTTTTGCTCTTAGACTTCGTTCTTCAGCAATTTGTTTTGCTTGTTTTTCAGTTTCAAAGGCCATAAATTTATCTCCTGCACTTGGTATCTCATTAATACCAGTTACTTCTACTGGAGTTGAAGGTAGTGCTTCTACAATGTTTTCTCCTAAATCATTTTTTAAAGTTCTAATTTTACCTGCTGAATTACCAATTACAATTGGATCGCCTAGACGAAGAGTACCATTTTGAATTAATAAGCTGACTACATTACCTACTTGTTTATCTTGGCGAGACTCAATTACTGTACCTGTTGCATATCTATTTGGATTTGCTTTATATTCATTCATTTCAGCTACTAATAAAATACTTTCTAGTAATTCATCTACACCTTGTCCAGTGTGAGCTGAAATTTTATTTACAATAATATCTCCACCCCATTCTTCTGGAGTTAGACCACATTCAACTAAACCTGTTAATACTTGATCAGGATTAGCACCTGGTTTATCAATCTTATTAATAGCAACAATTATTGGAACTCCTGCTGCCTTTGCATGATCAATTGCTTCTTTTGTTTGTGGCATAACTCCATCATCTGCTGCTACAATTATAATGACAATATCTGTAACACTTGCTCCACGAGCTCTCATTTCTGTGAAAGCTTCATGACCTGGAGTATCAATAAATGTAATACTCTTATCTTTTACATTTACACTATAAGCACCAATAGCTTGGGTTATTCCTCCGGCTTCTGTTGTTACAACTTTACTTTTTCTAATGTAATCTAGAAGTGTTGTTTTACCATGATCAACATGTCCCATAATAGTTACAACTGGAGGTCTTGGAGTTAAATCCTCTTCTTTATCTTCAATTTCAAACTTTTCAAAATTAGAAATATCGGCAGTTTCTTCTTTTTTTAAGACTTTATCATAATCACTTACTAATACTTCAAATGTTTCAAAATCAGCTGTTTGATTTAGACTTATCATTATTCCTAGACCAATAAGTTTTTTTATTAATTCAGTACCACTAACGTTTAATTCTTTTGCAAGATCTGATACTGTCATTCCCTCTTTATAAAGAACTACGTTTTCGTCTTTTTCTTGAATATTACTTTGAAGTTTTTCTTTATTCTTATACATTTTCTTTTTATCAACTTGAAATTGTGTATTCTTTTTAGATTCTTGAGTTCTTTTTTGTTTAGATTTTACTTTTTCAAAATTTTCTGTATTATCTAAATTAAAACCTTTATTATTAGCCATTTCTACTGCTTTATCATAATCTTTTGCATCTTCTAAATATTCATTGAGTTCTTCATTGAATTCTTCTTCATCGTTGTTCATATTAGAAATATAATTATCAAGTTCTATTATATCTGTTTCAGATAGTTGAGTTTCATCACTTGTATATTTAATTTCTAATTCATCACATATCTTTTTTATTGTTTCAATGTCTAAGTTTACATCAATTGCATATTCTAATAAGCTCATCATAAAAAGCACCTCACTCTCTTATATTTTTTTTATTTCATTTTCTACCTCTTCGTAAACGCTATCATCAATTTTGCATTCTAGTCTTTTTTCTAAAATTTTTGTTTTTCTAGCTTTTTCTAAAACTTCTAAGTCCTTTTTAATATATGCTCCCCTACCATTAACTTTTCCTGTTAAATCGCATATTACATTTCCTTCTTTAGTTCTTACTATTCTTAAAAGTTCTATTTTAGGAAGTTTTTCACCTGTTACAGTGCAACTTCTCATAGGTATTTTTTTTTGTTTCATATAATCACCTATTCATCGATTGTTTTTATATTTATGCCTTCTAAGCTTGCTTGTTCACGATTCTTAATATCTATTTTATAATGTGTAAGGCGACTTGCTAAACGGGCATTTTGTCCTTTTTTACCAATAGCAAGTGAAAAATTATCATCATCTGCAATAACCATTGCTTCTTGTTTTTTAGGATCTGTTATTATAACTGTTAAGTTTTTTGCAGGTGATAGACTGTTAGCAATAAAAACCTCTGGTGATTTATCATATTTTACTATATCGATTTTTTCTCCACCTAACTCTTCTATAATTCTAGCTATACGTGATCCTTTTTCACCAATACATGCTCCTATTGGATCAATATTTGAGTTTTCTGAATAAACAGCAACTTTACTTCTGTTACCTGCATCTCTTGCTACACTGTATAGAAGTACTGTTCCATCTGATAATTCAGGAATTTCAAGTTCAAATAATCTTTTTACAAATCCATAATGTGCACGTGATAGTAAAACTAATAGACTTTTTCCATTATTATCTACTTTAGTTACATATACTTTTATTTGACTACCCATTTCTATCTTTTCGCCTGGAATTATATCTTTTTTAGGTAAAATACCATTAGTACGTCCTAAATCAATATAATAGTTATCTGTATCTTCTAAGGCTACTGTACCAATTAATAGTTCATCTTGTTTATCTCCAAATTCACCCATGATACTATTTCTTTCTGCTTCTCTTATTTTTTGAATTACAACTTGTTTTGCAGTCGAAGTTGCTACTCTACCAAAATCTTTTGGTGTTACTTCAGTATCAATTGTATCTCCTATTTCTAGTGTCTTATCAATTTTTTTAGCATCTTTTAATTTTATTTCTACATTAGGGTTAAAGAATGAAATTTTTTCTGTTTCTTCTTCAGTTGCTTCTTCTTCATCTTCATCATCTTCATCAGTATAGTTCTCAAATAAATAATCCTCATATTCTTCTTTAGTCATTTTATCATCTGGTACAACTGTTAAATATGAGTATACTTTAATATCTCCAGTTTCACGATTAAATACAACTTTAACATTAGTATTTGAATTAAAGTTCTTCTTATAAGCTGATGTTAAAGCAAGTTCCATAGCTTCATAAACTATCTCTGGATCAATATTTTTTTCTTTAGTAATATCATTTAATGCTTTTAAAAATTCCTTATTATTCATTACAATCATCTCCTTTTTCTTTGGAATGAATATCAAGTACATATCCATCTTCAATTAAATCTAATTCATCGATAATAGGATTTATTATGCTAGATGCTTCTGTTATTCTTTCTACATCAATAACTTTATCGCTATCTAATTCAATGTTTAAGTTTTTGATACCATCTTCTGTTGAAATGTAAACATCTGTTATATGCATATTTAAATCTTTGATTGCTGGATTTACTTTTTCTATTATTTTCTCTTTCACGACAACCTCCTACAAATATAAAGAGTGGGTATTTTATTCCCACTCCTTTCTCATGTATGTATTATAACACATTTTATCTAATTTTCAAACATTTTTATTAGTTTTCTACAATTTCTCCACCATTAGTAACACCAGATGGCTTTTCAGAAACTATATTACCGCTTTTATCCATTATAACTTCATTAATCTTTTTGCCTGTTTCTTTATCTTTTATAATTATGTGATAACCATCTTCCTCTTCTATTACTTCTGTTTGATTAGTCTCACTTTGATATAAGCTTTCCCCAATGTTTTTTGCTTCGTCATATGTATATTCATTATTATTTGTTGGAGTATTAGTTGGAGTTGTAACTGGTTTTTCTTTTTGTGTTTTATCTTTTATAACTATTCCAAATACTATTAATAAT